>JBGPTW010000139.1:0-16547 GCA_041490825.1 Methylomirabilia bacterium
GGAGATGGGCAGCCGGGGTCCGGGGGAGCCATTCCCGCCTCGCGAGGCGACGACGCAGCCGTGACGAGTGGGAACGACTCGGCGAGGATCGGGGCGAAGGCGCCTGTGGTCAGAGGACCCCGGCTGCCCATCTCCCGCCGGGTCACCGGCCGGCACGCGCGTCACTCGCTCACGACGGGTGGGGCTGAGAGTGATCGTTACGGGTGACCGTCATCTGTTGAAGCTACGGAAGTTCGAAGACATCCCGATCATCCGCCTCGTGGATTTCCTTCGGCTCTTCCCGGCAGACCTCGAGAGCCCCTGACCACGACGGCGTTCAGAACGCGTCGGGCTCGCCGGCGATGCGCTCCAGATCGGCGTGCGTGTAGGTCCCCAGGCTCCGGAAGTCGAGATCGGTGTAGTTCTTGATCCATCGCATCGCGATCTTCACGGACTTGCGGTAGCGCGTTTCCGCTTCGGCATACGCGGCCTGGGCTTTCGCGTCGCCCGTTTTCACGGTCTGCTTGAGCAACCGCAAAATGTCTTCGGTCTCCTCGTGTAGCAGCCGCTTGACCAGGGCGAAGTCGTGCGCGGCGGCGGGACCAGTGGTCGTGCTCGCGCGGTGCCGGATGCGCTGCGCGATCTGCGCGACGGACATGCGCCCCGTGGCGAGGTCTTCCATGAGCGCCGGATGGACGCCCGGCTTGCCCGCGAGGCTGTCGATCCCCTTCGCGCCACGACCGTTCAGCCAGCCTTCGACGTACTCCACGACCATGCGTGCGTTGCGGCGGGTGCCCTCGACGGTGATCGGTCCCGCCGGAGCCTCGATCTTGATCGGATAGTTGTCAGGGTTCGCCATCTCGGGCGTGGGCTTCCAGCCCGTGGCCAGAAGCTTCTTGAACGGATCGGCCGCGGTCTTCATGTGGAAGATGTGCGCGACCCATCCGCGAATGAAGCCTTGCCGGGCCTCCCACTCCTTGTCCGCGCGAATGGCCTCACCGGCAACGCGATTCACTTCCGGATCGGGGTTCGGCAGCGCCGTCGCCATCCCACCGACGGGGACCGCGCCACGCTTCAGACAGATCGCGACGAGACGCCGGAAGATGTTCGCGAGGAACGGCGTGGTCTTGATGTCGACGCCGAAGCGGTCCGGCCAGACCGACTTCGGATCCGTCATGATGTACTCGAAGACGCTCGCCTTCAGATCCCAGCGCGCGGCGTTCAGTCCCGCGGCGTACGGGCCGAGCTCGTACAGCATCTCTTCCATCTCGTACACGCAGGGCAGTGACTCGACGAGCACGATCGCGCGGATGACCGCGTTCTTCAGATGAGGCAGGCGCTCGCGGGAGAGATCGAAGAGATCGCGGTACCAGCGCGCCTCGTCAGAGGTCTCGAGCTTAGGGAGATAGAAGTAGATGCCCTGACTCCGCTCCGCCTGCGCGCGGCCGGCATAGAACAGCGTGAGCGCGGTGCCGAGGATGGCCGCGCACACGGGCACGCCGCCGATCGTCAGGTCATGCTCGTCGAGGTGCAGGCCACGCTCCCGATGCATGAAGAACGGCAGCTCGCCCTCGGCGATGCGATAGTCCCTGCCGCGGTCGCGGTCGGTGAACGCGAGCTCCCGATGCACGGCGGCGACGCGATTGTGCGCAGCGCGTACGGTGTCGACCAGCCGGTGTCCGCCCGAGTCCTCGTCGTCGTCGAGGTCGCCTTCCGCCCGCTCGCCCTCGGGCCCGGGGTTGAGCGCGTTGATGAACATGCTCGTGATCGAGCAGGGCCCGGAGATCTCGATGCCAGGCTTCAAGAGGTCGGCAGGGACTGGAGGAACCTTCCAGCTTCCCGTCGTGGCGTCACTCGTCGGCCGAGGCCCGGGCGGCTTGCCCTCGAACGCGCGCTTCAGCATCTGCAGACGGTGCTCGCGGAGCTGCTGCACGCGCGGTGCGAGCCGATCGTGCAACGCGGTGAGGTACTCGTTGAAGGCCGGGGTGAACAGCTCGGCGGCGCCTTCGACAGACGCGAAACGGACGCGCGATGCGCTGGCAGACATGGATTCGCCTCCGCGATCTTTTCGCATGGCTGGTGAGAAGCTGTCAATGGCAGAATGGCCTCGGGCGTCGGACCGCGCGAGGCGCGCGCTCTGATGACGCATCCCGAGCGAGAGGAGTTCGTTATGCCGGCCGATGTGCCCCGACGATTTCGCGGCATGGGCCGCGGGCGAAAGACCCGACGCTCGCTGGAGCGCGGTGGGACAGGACCTGCACGCCGACTGAACGAGACCCTCGGCGGCTGGACGGGCGTGCGCATCAGGCCAATGTTCGGGCGCTGGGGCTACTTCATCGGCGATCAGCTCTTCGCCTGCTTCCCGTTGCGAGAGAAGGATCGCGATCTGTGGATCCGGCTCTCGCGCGTCGACCAGCGGCGAGCGCTCGCGGATCAGCGGGTTCGGCCGCACCGGCGGTTCGCGTCTCGTGGGTGGATCGAGCTCGACATCGAGGAGCCCGAAGATCTTGCGCCGGCTTTGCGCTGGCTCCGGCGCGCGTGGACCGCGGCGCAACCGCAGCCTGCGGCAGAGGAGCCGGATGCGTGACGCGCCGATCGTGACGAGGTGACCGGTGGGCGACATCATCGACTTCGCCGAGCGGGCCTGGAGAGGCGAGGTCGATCCGCGACAGCTGTGGAAACCGACAGGCGGCGCGGAGGAGATCGCGCCCGGGCTCGTCTCCTGCACACCTTCGCTAACATGTCGGTGTTGCGAACGGATGCCGGGAGGATTTTCGTGCGTGAGACGGTGGCGCGCATGAACGCGGGCGTGTCGCTCGACGCGATCCTGCACGAGGTGAAGCCGCCGAACGATCTCGCGGGCCGGCCGTATCTGCACGCCGTGTACGACGAGCCCGAGTACGTCGTGCGGGTTATCTGGCGGCTCTACGGCGGCTAATACGACGGCACTCCGTCGCGCCTCAAGCCCGCCGCGCGATTGCGAGATCGGTCGCGAGATCGTCGCGCTGGCCGGCGGCCTCGACGTGATCGTTGCTCGGGCGCGTGCGCTGCTCGCCGCCGGTGACCTTCCGCTGGCGAGTCATCTCGTTGATCTCGGGCGGTGGCTGCCGATCCGGGCAGTCGCGAGGCGCATGTGGCGCGCGCGGCGGTCTACGAGGCTCGAGCGAAGGCTTCAGCCGCGCTCATGACGCGCGGGATCTTCTCGGCGGCGGCGGCTCCCCCGGACCCCGGCTGCCCATCTCCCGCCGGGTCACCGGCCGACCCTGGTTATAGGCGTTCATGAATCACGCGCGCGGGACTATTCGACGAACGACCGAGGCCGGGGACAGCGTATTGCCGCGGGCCGGCCGGGTCGGTGGGGGGCCGGCGGACCCGTTCCCGCAGCGTGCGATCGAGGGCAACCCGGTCGTGAGTGGGAACGGCTCGCGGGTCATCGGTCAAAGGGCCCCGTGGTCAGAGGCCCCTCACCGATCCGGCCGGCCCGCGACGCCCCGCGCTCGATTGCCGGTGAGCGTTCATGACGAATCCGGTCTAGCGTCGCGCCTGCGACATCGTGTCGACTCGAAATCCTAGAGCGCCGGCGCCACAGCAGGCGCGGAGGCCGGCGTCGTGCTCGTCGGGCCCGGCAAGACTTCACCGTCCTTGCGGTCCAGGATCAGCCGGGGCAGTAACGGAATGAAGACGAGGACCAGCGCCGTCGTCCCGGAGTTCAGCCACACGAGCTGGTGAAATGCCCAGCCGTGGCTGTCGATCAGCCACGACCCGATCACGTCCGAGCCGGCGAGGGCAAAGTTCCGGGCGCTCATCATCAGCGAGAACCCGAGGCTCTCGCATCCCCGCGGCGTCGAGCGCACCGCCATGTCCATCAACGCGAGCTCCGAGTAGGCGACCGCGAAGCCGCTGAGCGCGTGAATGAACGGGGCGCTGCCCTGCCCATACGTCAGGTAGAGGAGCGTGGCGAGCGCGTTCACGGCGATCGCCGTCGTGAGGAGATGGCGGAGCGTGAACTTGCGGCAGATGACGCCATAGATGGCCGCGCCGATGAGTCCGGCTCCGCCTTCGATCGTCTCCATTAGACCGATGTACGGCGGGCTGAAGTGCAGCTTGTCCGTCTGCATGTAGAGCAGCGGAGTCGTGAAACCGGGCGAGATGTAGACGAGGGCCAGAAAACCGCCCGCGGCCCAGAGCGTTCTGGACTTTCCGAGCGTCACGAGCTGACGCCCCGCGGTTCTGAGCACCTCGGTGTTGCGCGAGGCCGCCGGCCGCTCGGTCAGCACGAAGAAGGTCGCGACGGTCAGCACGATCAGCAGCCCGGTGGCGATGCCGACCGTCCATCCGAACGCCACCGCGGCCAGGTAGCCGCCCAGGATGCCATTGCTCAGCGACACGATGCTCTGGAGCGCCTGGCGGATCGATGTCACGCGTCCGGAGATGCCGTACTTCTTTCCCGCCTCCACCATCAGGCCGCCCATGACGGTGCTGGCGATGACCATGAATGTGTTGGCGCCGAAGGCGGCCAGCAGAAGCAGGCCGTACGTTCGCGGCACGATGCCCATGAGGAACCAGCACAACGCTGCCATGCCGGCGCCGAGCAGCATGTAGTGGCGCCGGCGTGTCCGGAACAGCGGGAACGAGTCCGAGAGAATGCCGGCGATCGGCTTGACGTTCCACGCGAACGTCGCGAACAGCATGAATGCCGCCAGCGTCTGCGCGGTGAAGTGGAGGTCGTTCTTCAGGAGGAGCTGAAGAGGAAGCCGCCCGATCACGGCCGGCTGCGCGATCGTGGTCACGAACGCGCCGAGGCCCACCATGATGTAGTACTGGCGGATGGTGAGGCCCGTGTCCGGCACCGGGACCGCCGCGCGCCTGTCGGGTCCTGCCTCGCTCATCCGCGCCATGATACGTGATTCCTCAGCGTCCGAGCGGAGCCGCTGTCTCGGGCGCCAGCGCGGGCGGAGCGGGCGGTGGGGAGATCGTGGTGCGCGTCATCCGCAGCAGCACCGGCAGGACCATCAGCGAGGCGATCAGGCTCACGGCCGTGCCGAGCGTCAGGAGCAGCCCGAGTCCGAAGATGCCGCGGTGATCGGCCAGCATCAAGCTGCCGAATCCGACGATGTTCGTCAGCCCGTTCACGAGGACCGCCATGATCGTGCTCCGCGCGATGAGCGGCCCGCCGTGGTCGCGGCCCTCCATGAAGCGCAGCATGATGTTGAGGCCGTACTCGGCCGCCGCGCCCAGGACCAGCGGAAGGCCGAACACGTTTCCGAGCGTGAACTTCAGATCCAGGAAGTACATCAATCCCATCGTCCAGATCATGCCGAGCCCGAGCGGCAGCAGCGCGAGCACGGTCTCGGTGACGCCGCGAAGCAGCACGGCCGTGACGACGACTACCAGGATGATCGCGTAGACGGTGCCCTGGACGTAGGCACGCTCCATGAGACGGATCGCCTCGTACGTGATGATCGGCGTGCCCGTGACGTCGGGATCGACGCTGCGGAGGTCCTTCACGAACTGCGAGGCTCCCTCGCGGTCCCAGATGTTGACGGCCGGCTGGATCTGCATCAGGAAGCGTCCCCGGTTGCTGACGAACTTCGTCCGGATCTCGGGCGGGAGCTGATCGAGGCCGATCTTGCCCGGATTCAGATTGGCCTGGAGCCGCTGGAAGTTCCTGACGAAGTCACGGTAGACGAGAAGCTGGAAATGCGTGAGCGCCGGCTCGCTCGTGTCACGTCCCATCTGCGTGAGCTTCTCGATGAGCCGATCGACGTCGAGCGCCAGGCGCTTGAGGTCACGCTTCACGTCTCCGTCGGGTGCCTCGTTCGCGGCGATGTCGAGCCGCCGCTTGAGCGTCTGCCAGGCCGTGGTGAGCCGGTCGAGATCGACCGGCATGGGACGGCCTACACGGATCGGAGCGACCACCGATGCGAAGTCCCCGATGATCTTCCGCTTCTCGTCCTGGTCTTTCGGGATGACGAGTAGCGCGGAGTCGACCTCGGACACGCTTGGCAGCCGGGAAAATGCCTCCTGCTTCCGTCGCAGCTCGTCCAGCGAGTCCGCGCTGGCCAGCGCCACGAACCCCGAGCGGCCGGCGGTCGCGATGATGCGCTTTTCCCACACCACGGACTCGGTGCCGCGAGCCTGCAGATTGAGCAGGTTGTAGTCGAAGCGGACCTGCCGCAGCCCCCAGATCGACACGACCGTGAGCACGACGGTGAGCGCCAGCACCGTCTTCGTGTGGCCGGCGAGACGTTCCACGAGTGGCATGCGAATCCGCTCGAGCGCGAGCGCGCGGGGGATCATGCGTGCCGGTCGACGGGCGTGGCGGCGATCGAGCAGCACCAGCGTGGCGGGAAAGACCGTCATCATCGCGATCCACGACAGGAGAATCGCCGTGCCCGCGATGAACCCGAGCTCCTGCACGCCACGGAAGTCGGTCAGCATCAGGACGTAGAACGTGCCGGCGGCGGTGATCGCGCCGAGCAGCATTCCCGGACCGGTCCGCGTGGCCGTGATCTCGATCGCCTCGCGGAGGCTCCGGCCGAGGAAGATCTCCTCTTCGTAGCGGAAGAGATAGTAGATGCCGTAGTCGATCCCGATCCCGATCACGATGGAGATGAACATCACCGAGAACAGCTGGAGGTGGCCGATCACGAGCGTGGTGACCCCGATGGACCAGCAGAGACTCAGCGCCAGCACCGCGAGCATGATCACCGGCTTGCCCAGACGGACGAACGCGACGAGGAGGAGCCCCAGCGTGAGCACGAACGCCACGATCGTCGCGCGCTCGCTGTCACGGAACGCCGCGGTCATCTCGTCGTTCGCCAGCGCCGGCTTGCCCGTGACGCCGACCTGCACGTCGGAAAACTCGTTCCGGAGCGACGCGATGACCGCACGTGTGCCGTCGATGGCGTCGCGCTCGCCCGTGAAGCTGCCGGGTGCGGTGTCGGTCTCCGCGGTGATGAAGAGCAGCCGCCGGTCCTCGGACAGGAAGTACCCGGCCGTGGCCTCTTCGGTTCCGGCCGTCGCGAAGAGCGAGCCCCACGGTGACCGGTACGGCGCCGTCGGATGATCCAGGCGTTGTGACGTCTGGGAGACGAGGTCGCGGATGAAACGCAAGTCGGTGATGCCGCGGCGGTTCTCGGAGATCCCGAGGTCGAAGAAGCCGGTGACGAAGCCCGACGCGAACTGGGTAGCGATGCCGTCGACGAGCTGGTCGAGCGTGGGGCGCCCGGCGAACGATTCCAGGAATTCCTGATAATCGAAGACCTTGTCGCGGATCTCGGCCAGCCGCTCCTTCGACAGGTAGAGGAGCGCGTACGCCTCGAAGTACTTCGGATCGATCCGGTACGCGACGCGGCGGAGCGGGACCCGCTGGGTCCGGAGCTCGCGCACCAGGCGCGAGGCGTACACGGTGGCCTCCGACGTCGATGGCGCTTGGACGATGATCACCAGATCGTCCAGCGACCCGAACTCACGATCGTACTCGGCGTAGCGCTCGACGTACGACCGATGGGCCGGGAGGAGATCGCGGGTCGAGGCCTTGAACGTCAGGGCGGCGAAGGCATAGACGATCGAGAGCGCCGCGCAGAGTACGGCCACGAGCAGAGTGATCCACGGTCGTGCAGAGGAGAAGCGGACGAGCCTCCGGAGCGAGCGCCCCGTTCGGGAGACTACCGGCACCTACTCTTCGCCGGCGATGAACCGCTCGAGCCGCAGCCGGGCTGTCTCGTCGGGCCACTGCTCCGGCGGGGATTTCATGAGATAGGCCGACGGCGCGAGCAGCGCCCCCTTCAGCCCGCGATCGAGCGCGAGCTTGCACGAGCGAATCGCGTCGATGACGACGCCGGCGGAGTTCGGCGAGTCCCAGACCTCGAGCTTCAGCTCCACGTTGATCGGCTGGTCGCCGAAGCTCTTGCCCTCCAGGCGGATGTGCGCCCACTTGCGATCTTCGAGCCACGGCACGTAGTCGCTGGGCCCGATATGGATCGCGTCGGCGGGTAACTCGTGCTGGAGCTGCGAGCGGACGGAGTCGGTCTTGGAGATCTTCTTCGAGACCAGCCGGTCACGCTCCAGCATGTTGTAGAAGTCCGTGTTCCCGCCGAAGTTGAGCTGGCTCGTGCGCTCGAGGCGGACCCCGCGCTCCATGAACAGCCGGGTCAGGATCCGGTGAATGATCGTCGCGCCGACCTGAGACTTCACGTCGTCGCCGACCACGGGGAGTCCGCGCTCTTCGAAGCGGCGGCGCCAGTACGCTTCGCGCGCGATGAAGACGGGGATACAGTTCACGAACGCGCAGCCGGCGTCGAGCACCTGCTCGACGTACCACTTGGTGGCCATCTCGCTGCCGACCGGCAGGAAGTTCACCACGACGTTCGTCGCGGTGTCCCGCAAGATGCCGGTGATGTCTGCGGTCGAGCCGGGCGCCTTCGTGATCATCTTCGAGAGGTACACGCCGAGACCGTCGTGCGTCATCCCGCGGTGGACCGGCACACCGAGCGCCGGCACCTCCGAGAAGCGGACCGTGTTGTTCGGGGGCTGGAAGATCGCCTCCGAGAGGTCGCGGCCAACCTTGCGCTCATCGATGTCGAACGCGGCGGAGAAGTCGATGTCGCCGACGTGGTAGCCACCGAGCCGTGGATGCATGAGACCCGGAATGAACCCGTGGTCCGGCGCGTTGCGGTAGTAGTGCACGCCTTGCACGAGCGCCGATGCGCAGTTGCCAACACCGATGATCGCGACTCTCACGGATCCCAACGGTGCCTCCTGATCGCGACGATCAGACCGGTGTGGCAAACCCGGCATGATCAACGAGGTATGGTCAGTAACGACAGTTTAGCATACCCATGTATGATGCCTTACACGCTGATCGAGCAAGCGCCGGCGATCCTGACGCTGTACCGTTCAGGAGGCGCGCCTCTGCTTCTCCTCGTTGAGGAACTCCTCCTGCTTCGTTTTCATCTTCTTCACGAGCTCCTGATAGGAGGTGGTCTGGATGATCTTGTTGAACTGGGTGCGGTAATTGCTGATGAGGCTGACGCCCTCGATGATCACGTCGTACACCAGCCAGCGATCGGCCTTCTTCAACATTCGATACTCGATCGGGATCTCGCTGCCCTGCCTGGTGACGATCTTCGTGCGCACACTGGCCTGGTCGGCGTCGATGGCGTCGCCGAGGTAGGAAATTTTCTCGCCGCCATAGACCTCGATCTTCGACAGGTACGAGCGTTCGAGAAGGTCGGCGAAGAGCCCCACGAACTCGTTCTTTTCCGGTTGCGAGCGCGGTGCCCAGTGGCGTCCGAGGGACCGCTTGGCCGTCTCCTGAAAATCGAAGATGTCCTCGGCGATCTTCCGCACGGCGACCCGCCGCTCGCGGGCCCTGCCCTCTTTCTTGAGAAGAGGATCTTCGAGCACCTTCAAGACACGGTCGATTTGCGAGTGGAGCTGGTCCGTGGGCGCCCCGGCATGAGCCGGGGGTCCTGCCAGCAGCCCGAGCGTCAGAGCGAGACCGAGCCACAGCGCGGGACCGCGCTGCCGTGCCAGCCGCATGGGCACCCTCCTACACCTTTCCGAAGATGTATTTCGACAGCAGCTCCTCGAAGTCGACGGGCGCTTCCACCTCGCGGATCTTGCCGTTCGGCGGGATGAGCTTGTCGGACCCTCCGGGATTGATGCGGATGTATTTCTCTCCGATCAGTCCCTTCGTCTTGATCGACGCGATCGAGTCGTCCTGGAGCTTCACGTCGAAGTGGATGCGCATCACCACTCGCGCCTGATAATCCGCGAGCCCGATCCCTTCGACCGTGCCGATCTCGACACCGGCGATCTCGACACTCGAGCCCGCCTTCAGCCCACCGACCGACGGGAAATCGGCTGTCACCTGGTAGCCACCGCCTCCGAAGAGCGAAACGCGGCCGAGTTTGATGGAAAGGTAGCCCAATGCCAAGATGCCGAGCAGCATGAACATGCCGACGGCGACGTTGAGCTTCGTCCGCTCCATGTGATTCCTCCCTTAGACTCGTCTCGGACGACGGCGCGGGAATCCCCCAGCTCCTGAACCGGCCACGGCGACCCTCAACGCCCCGCGGCCTCCGGCTCGCCACGGATGAACTGGCGCACGATCGGGTTCGCCGACGCCTGAATGTCGGCAGGCGAGCCGACCTCCACGATGCGGCCCTCGTAGAGCATGGCCACCGAGTCCGCGATCTCGAAGATCTCCGGAATTTCGTGGCTCACGATCAGTGCGGTGAAGCGCCGCCGCTGGTGAAGCTCGACGATGAGCCGGTGAATCGTGT
The DNA here is from genome assembly GCA_041490825.1 of Methylomirabilia bacterium. GTDB lineage: Bacteria > Methylomirabilota > Methylomirabilia > Rokubacteriales > CSP1-6 > JBGPTW01. Next base: position 10,272 of record JBGPTW010000139.1, read on the forward strand.
TGACCAGCACGGGATCGAGCCCGGTCGTGGGCTCGTCGAAGAAGACGATCTCCGGCTCGGTGATGAGCGCGCGCGCGATGGCCACGCGCTTCCGCATGCCCCCGGAGACCTCTGCCGGGTATTTCGCGCCCATGCCCTCGAGGCCCACCTGCGCGAGAGCGAGCTCCACCCGCCGATCGACTTCCGACGCCGACAGGCGAGTCTTCTCGCGCAGCGGGAACGCCACGTTCTGGGCGCACGTCAGCGAATCGAAGAGCGCGCCGCCCTGGAACACGACGCCGTAGCGCTGGCGAACCTCGTCGAGGGCGCGGCCGCGCAGCGCCGTGACGTCGACGCCGTCCACGAGGATCCGACCGGAATCCGGCCCCAGCAGCCCGATCAGGTGTTTCAGCAACACCGACTTGCCGCCACCGCTCCTGCCGATGATGATCGTGACCGATCCCGTGGGCACTTCGAGGTTGAGCCCGTTCAACACGCGCTGGCCCCGAAACGCCTTGGTGAGACCCTCGACCTTGATCATGACCGTCTGTTCATGGGGGGCTCCGGGCGCCCCCCATGCCCCCCAGCGCTCGCCCGCGCCCCGGGTCCCCCGGGGCGCGGCTCGACCATCCGGGTCATTCGCATCAGGGCAGGACCGAGCCCATGAAGTAGTCCCACACGAGAATCAGCACCGAGGCCAGCACGACGGCCTGCGTCGTCGCGCGCGCGACGCCTTCGGCGCCATGGCCGACGTGGAAGCCCTTGTAGGTGCAGACCCACGTCACGATCACCCCGAACGTCAGCGATTTCCAGAAGCCCGTGCTGATGTCGTCGATGCGCACGAACGTCTGCATCTCGCCGAAGTATGTCCCGGCCGACAGCCCGAGCAGCTTCACCGACACGAGATATCCGCCGAAGATGCCGACCACGTCGAAGATCGCCGTCATCAGCGGCATGGTGATCAGTCCGGCGACCAGCGACGGCACCACGAGATAGCGGACCGGGCTGAGCGCCATCACGGTGAGCGCGTCGATCTGCTCGGTGATCCGCATGATGCCGAGCTCGGCCGTCAGCGCCGAGCCGGCTCGTCCCGTGACCATCAGCGCGGCCAGGACCGGACCGAGCTCACGGATCAACGAGATGGCGACCGCCGGGCCGGTGAAGGCTTCCGAACCGACTCGCGTCAGTGTCGTGAAGATCTGGAGCGCGAGCACCATGCCCGTGAACGTGCCGGTCAACAGGATGATGAGGAGCGAGCGGAAGCCGATGTAGTTGATCCGGTCGATCAGCGCCCAGAACTTGAATGGCGGAGACAGCATGATCAGGATCGCGTGACCCAGGAACGCTCCGAAGCGTCCGAGAGCCTCGACGATCCCCATCGTTGCGCGACCGAGCGAGTCGACCGGCCGAAGGACCGCGGGGAGCGGCTCAGTCATGCACGCGCGCGGCGGTAGACCCCCAGCGCCCAGAGGGGAAAGTACTTGGCATACAGGTGGTACTTGAGCATGAAGACGCGCGGGAACCCGGTGCCGTTCCAGAGCGGATCATCCCAGCCGCCGTCGGGCTTCTGTGTCTTCAGCAGGTACTCCACGCCACGCTCGACCACGGGCCCGGTGGTCTGGGCCACGGCGAAGAGTCCGAGCAGCGCCCAGGCGGTCTGGCTCGGCATCGATTCGCCCTTGCCAGCGAGCTCGGGCTTGTCATAGCTCTCGCAGGTTTCACCCCAGCCGCCGTCGGGATTTTGCCGCCGCTCGAGCCAGCGAATGGCCCGCTGCACGAACTCGTGGCGTGGGTCGACACCGAGGGCTCCCAGACCGCGCAACACCGACCAGGTGCCGTAGATGTAGTTGACACCCCATCGGCCGTACCACGGGCCGTCGTGACGCTGCGAGTGACGGATGAAGTCGAGTGCGCGCATGGCCGGGTCGAAGTCGGCGCCGTAGCCGCACGTCCCGAGCAGCTCGAGCCCTCGGCCCGTCAGATCCTCGGTCGGAGGGTCGAGCAGCGCGCCGTGGTCCGCGAACGGGATGTGGTTCAGGTAGATGCGGTTGTTGTCGGCGTCGAACGACCCCCAGCCACCACCCTCACACTGCATGCCGAGGAACCAGCCGAGGCCTCGCTCCTTCGCCAAGCGCACCCGGTTCGCCTCGAGTCCACGGATCTTTTCGAGCGCCATCAGCACCATGGCGGTGTCGTCGAGGTCGGGATAGAAGTCGTTGTCGAATTGAAAGGCCCAGCCGCCCGGCTGCACGTGCGGCCGCTTCACCTGCCAGTCGCCGCCCACGAGGATCTGCTTCTCGAGCAGCCACTCGGCGCTCCGCCGGAGCGCTTCATGGTCAGCCGGAAGCCCGCTCTCGACGAGCGCGTTCATCGCCAGCGCGGTGTCCCAGATCGGCGACGGGCACGGCTGGTAGTGGATCTCGTCCCCGGTCTCCACCGCGAGCGCTTCGATCTCCTTGATCTGTCCCATGACGAGAGGATGATCGTCGGCGTAGCCGAGCAGGCGCATCGCGATGATCGAGTTCGCCATCGCCGGATAAATTCCGCCGAGACCGCCCGGTACGGCGAGCCGCTCCTCGAGCCAGCGTCGCGCCGCCTCGATGGCCAGCTTGCGGCCGGGGCGGGGAGAGAAGCGCTCCCAGATCTTCAGCCCGTCGTCCATGGCAATGAAGAAGCTCTTCCAGAAGAGGCCTCGCCAGGTGAACGGCTCCGGAAAGCGCGGGAACCGAAGGCTCGCCCTCTCGCGCCGCTCCGGCCACAGCTCGTCGAGCGACAGTTCCGGTGGCAGCCACTTGACCGGCTTGCGGTCCATGATGATCAGGAGCGGGACGACCACGGTCCTCGACCAGTACGAGATCTCGTAGATGTTGAAGAGAAAGAACGGGGGCGGCAGCAGCATGATCTCGACCGGCATCGTGGGCACGCCGTTCCAGTCGTACTCGCCGAACAGCGCCATGAGGATCTTGGTGAAGACGTTCGCCTTCGTCGGTCCGCCCATCGCGTGGATCCGCTCGCGCGCCTGCACCAGTGCGGGGTCGTCAGGACTCACGCCGGCCATCTTCATGGCGAAGTAGGCCTTGATGGTCTCGCCCAGATCCGGGGGCCCGGCCTCGAAGAGATTCCAGCCGCCGTCGGGAAGCTGACGCCGGCGCAGATAGTGGACGGCCCTGCGCTCCTGGTCGCGGTTGACTCGGTCGATGAAGTGGCAAAGCAGCACGTACTCCGCGGTGATGCTCGGCGGAGGCTCTAGTTCACCGACCCAATGGCCTTCAGGCGCCTGGAGGTCGAGCAGACAGGCCTGAGCGCGGGAGATGGCCGAATCGAGGCCGGTCACGTCTGAGGATGGTAACATGCTCATTCGGCGCCGAAAACTCCATGGATCTCCTCGTCGGGTCGCTCGTGCTCCGTCCGTACGTGTTCCTCTTTCTGGGCAGCTTCCTTGCCCTCGGAATGCTGGATCTTGGCTGGCGGCGCACGGTCGCCTTCTGCTCCTGCGTGTGGCCGGCTGCCTGGCTCGCAGAATTCACGTCGACGCGGTTCGGCCTCCCGTTCGGCCTGTATCACTACACCGGCGTGACGCGCGGGCGCGAGCTGTACTTTTTCGACGCGCCCTTCTTCGATTCTCTGTCCTTCACGTTCCTGGCCTACGCGGGGTTTTGCCTGGCCCGCGTCGCGCTGCCGCGCCGGTCAGCTTCGCGACTGCGTCTCGCCGTCGTGGCGGGCATGCTGATGATGGCGCTCGACGTCGTCATCGATCCGCTCGCGGTGCGCGGCGATCAATGGTTCCTCGGTCGCATCTTCTACTATCCGGAGGGCGGCATGTACTTCGGCGTGCCGCTGTCGAACTTTCTGGGGTGGGTGATCGTGGGCGCGATCGGGGTCGGCGGGTACCTCGTGCTGATCGGTGACGCGAGCGGTCGCCGCCCGACCGGGGGTGTCGCGCTATACTACGCGGTGGTCGGCTTCAACGTGGCGGTGACGACGTGGATCGGGGAGTGGCGGCTCGCGGCGGTGGGGCTGATCATCCACACCGTGCTCGCCACTCAGTTGGCATACCTGTCGCAGCAACGAGCCGAGGCCCTGCTGGACTTGGGAGGGCGAGGAATCCAACGAGCATGAGCGTTCCCGTATCCCAGATGTGGACCGTGATCTCGTACGTCGCGAAGCAGAAATTGCGCGGCCGCAAGCGCTATCCGCTGGTGCTGATGCTGGAACCGCTCTTCCGCTGCAATCTGGCCTGCGCGGGTTGCGGAAAGATCCAGTATCCGGGACACATCTTGCGCAAGCACCTCAGCGTCGAGCAGTGCCTGCGGGCGGTCGACGAGTGTGGCACGCCGATGGTGAGCATTCCAGGTGGCGAGCCGCTGATGTATCCGGACATCGGTCGGCTCGTGAAGGCGCTCGTGGCCCGGAAGAAATACGTGTACCTCTGCACCAACGCGATCCTCCTCGAGCAAAAGCTCGACGAAGGACTGTTCGAGCCGTCGAAGTACCTGACCTTCAGCGTGCACATGGACGGCTTGCGCGAGGATCATGACGAGGCGGTCTGCCGGGACGGCGTCTACGATCAGGCCGTGGCGGCGATCCGCGCGGCGGTGCGCCGCGGCTTTCGCGTCACGACCAACACGACGCTGTTCGAGGGCGCCGATGCCTTCCGGATGCGGAACTTCTTCGACGAGATGATGGACCTCGGCGTCGAGGGCATGATGCTGTCTCCGGGCTACAGCTATTCCAAGGCGCCGGACCAGGAGCATTTCCTGCGCCGGCAGCGGACCCACCAGCTGTTCTCGAACATGCTGAACAAGCCGAAGACGCGCTGGAAGTTCAACCAGTCGCCGTTGTTTCTCCAGTTCCTCATGGGCAAGCAGGACTTCGAGTGCACACCGTGGGGGAACCCGACCTACAACATCTTCGGCTGGCAGAAGCCGTGCTACCTGCTGCAGGAGGGTTACGCCGAGACGTTCCAGGAGCTGATGGACATGACGGCCTGGGATCGCTACGGCCGCCGCAGCGGCAACGAGAAGTGCCGCGACTGCATGGTGCACTGCGGCTACGAGGCGACGGCCGTGGACCACACCTTCAGCAGCGCTCGCGGGTTTCGCGATGCCGTCATCGCCACCGTGACCGGAAAGCTCTGAGCGAGATGGACGAAACGCTCGAAGGCTGGAGTGCGGACACGAGGGATCCGGAGCACCGCGCCGAAGTGATCGATCACGCCTTCGATTACCGCGGCGACGTGACCATCGTCCTCGACGACAGCACGGAGCGAGTCGGCTACGTGTTCAACCGCAATCGCGACGTGCCAGATCCTTACCTGGAAATGTTCGACAGCGCCGGAGGCCCGCCGATCATGATTCCGTACGCGAGCGTCCGAGCGGTCCGGTTCACCGGCCGGGACACAGCCGCGGGCAACTCGTACGTGGCCTGGCTCGAGCGCAAGGCCGCCGCCAAGAGCTCCGCCCGGGACGCGTGACCCGCGTCCTCGTTCTCACCGCCATCGACCTGGAAGCGAAGTCGCTCGCACGCCAGCTCGGGCTCGCGGCGGTCGCCGGATCCGGCTGGCCACATTTCCGGCGTGGGGTGCTCGAGATCGCCTGTATTGGCGTCAGGGGCGCCAGGCTTCATGAGCGGTCATCGGCGTGGCGTCCACCGACGATCGTGATCTCCGCCGGCGCGTGCGGCGCGCTGGCGCCCGACCTCCGCGAAGGCGCGGTCGTGGTGCCGGAAGCGGTGTTGACGCCGACCGGCGAGCGGTTGGCGACCGATCCGTTGCCAGGACTGTCGCAGTCTGGAGTGCTTCTGAGCACGCGCGATATCGCCGACACCGCCGCAGCAAAGGCGCGGCTCTGGACGGAGACCGGCGCGCTGGCCGTCGACATGGAGTCTGCGGTTGTCGTCACGTGGGCTCGAACAGTCGGCGCGCGCGCCGCGGTGGTGCGGGGCGTGTCCGACACGGCACAGCACGGCGTGCCGGCGGACCTTGCCGGTCTCGTCGAGCCGGACGGTCACGTCAGTACCGGACGCGCTGTCCGCGTAATGCTTTCACGGCCGCGGGCGGTCGGCCAGGCGTTGACATTGCGCCGCGGGACGGCGGCGGCGCTCGCCTCGGTCGCGGGCGCGCTCGGAAAAATTGCCCGCGCGGTGGGGACGTAGCTTGTCTCGACGCTGCGCATCTCAATACAGCTCACCATCGGTAGTTGGGGCCGCGCGGCCCCTGCTCGGAACGTGTCGGAGCCGGCGTGACGAGCAGAGGTCCGTTGCTCGAATACCCCACTCGCACGGACCTCTTCTCGTCAC
>JBGPTW010000140.1:0-16469 GCA_041490825.1 Methylomirabilia bacterium
AACCTATCAGATCTACGTGGGCGTGGATTGGGGTACGCAGGAACATCGCGTGGTCGTGCTCGACGCGGATCGACGCGTGCTTCACGATCGACGCGTCCAACAGGAGGCGCTCGCGCTGGAAGCGTTCGCCACCTGGCTGAGTTCCCGTCGCGTGCGATCGAGGGCACCCAGGCCAGGAGTGGGAACGGCTCGCGGGTCATCGGTCAAAGGGCCTCGTGGTCAGAGGCCCCTCACCGACCCGGCTGGCCCGCGACGCCACGCGCTCGATGACAGTGAGCGTTCAGGAATAATCCGGGTTAGGGCTCGGCGTTCATGCGGCGGCGGTCTTGCTGAACTCAGGCACGGCCGTCGGCGGTCTCTTGGCGCGCGCCGCGACGCTCGCCTGGTTCTGGCTGAAGCCAACGATCGGACAGCTCCAGGATTCGCGCGGCGCCCCAACCCGCGAAGACGTTCTGCTCAGCGGAGTTCCGGGAACCGGCTAATCCTTGATCTCCATGCGTTGATCGGCAGCGAGCTTGCCCGCACGGAGCGCGGCCGTCCAGGATGAAACCGCGGTGAGCGGTGTGCGCAGCTCGTGAGCAACCATCGTCACGAACTCGTCCTTCGCCTGGTTTGCCGCATCGGCTTCGGCACGCGCGATACGCTCTCGCTCGAGCACCGTCGGCCGCTCGGCCTCGGCACGGCGCCGCACCGTGTCCAGCGCACTAATGAAGAGTGCGACCAGGAGGAAGACGCTCAGGCGCGCCAGGACGTCCTCGTTGACGGCGAACGAATGGTGCGTCGGCGACATCACGAAGTCGAGCCCGACGAGCGCGAGCACGGTCGCCAGGAGGCCCGGGGCCATGCCCCCGAGCCACGCGCTGAGGATCACCGCTCCGACGAAGAGCGGGGAGGCGGACGCGTGTGTGAGCGGCCGAACCAGCAGGCTGATGAGCGTGGCCAGGAGCACGGCCGCGATCGCGACGCCGTATCGCCCTGGCAGAGACAACCATTCCGGTTTCGAGGAGACCTTCAGCGACATCGTGCTGACGGCGGCCGTCCGGACGGCCGCGACTACACCAATGGCCACAACCCCGCCCTCCGTAGCACCGCGACGACCCAGGCGAGGGACGCGGTCGCCCCGACCCAGCTCAAGATCGCGGCGACGACCACGGCCACACTGCCGCGTCCGTTCAGTTTCCTCAGCATCCACAGCAAGCCGAGCCAGAACCAGAACGCGACGACCGTCAGAACGAGGATCTGGCTCGCGGCGTTCTTCGCCAGCACGATCAGCCCCACAGCACTCGGACGCCACCGCAGTCGGCGTGGCCGAGACCCTTGCGGTCCACGAACAATCCGACGTCTTGTTGCCCGCGGACCGGAGTGTCGCACGCCATGCACTTCCGACCTGCCTGGTCCCATCGCGTGTAGCAGCTGGCACACACGTATGCGCCTTTCGCATCCTGGCCCTTCCGCGCATGACGCCGACGAACGCGCGCCGCGCAGCACGAGCAAGTGACCTTGCGGAGTCCGAATACCATGGCCCTTCCTCCTTCTCTGGCCGCCGAGTCCGTGCCGAGCGCGGTCGGCCGCGAACCTTGCTGATTGCGCGAGTTGTCGTCAGCGAGAAACGAGCGAGGAAGCTAGGCGCGAGGAGGAACGAACGGCGGAGACGCGATCGCGGAGGCCGCCCGGGCGGGCGTGTCCGTGAAAATGCGTTCGGGTGACGACGCGGTCATCATCGGTGCCTGCGGCGCACTCACGCTTGGTGTGGTTTTCCAGACGAAGTGCGCCACGTCGGCATGATGATGGGACGCGTGACGGGGGCACTTGTTCCAGATGTGCAGTGCCTCGGCGCCGGCCGCGAACCCCAGGACCGGGGTGATCACGAGCACGAGAATCAGCCCGCAGAGACTCACGCGTCGCAAGGTCACGGCCGTCATCTCCCTCTACCTATACCGCGGCGCGGCGTCATGTCAATCGCCAGTGAGGGGCGTGCTTTCGGGCCTGCTCGGCATCGGAAGCGGGGCGTTCAAGGTACTCGCGATGGACTACTTCATGCGGCTGCCGATCGCCACTTCAGCCACCGCGCGAATCACCAACGGGTCGTCAGGATGACGGCTGAGTGCCGTTGCCAGCCGCCGTTGTAACACCTCGAACCGCAACGGCCCCTTCTCCTGTCGCTCGGCGCGCCCCGTGAACCATGCGTTCGATGGCTCGTCTCTCCCGAACGTCGGGCGGGTCCATGGGACGGGCGATGGCACGATCCGAACCGAGCCGAGCTACTGACCGAAGATCCGGCGGACGTGATCGCAGCGCTGCTGAATGAGCGCGCGAGTCCCGATATCCTTTCGATGCTCCACGGGCCCGTCGACCGAGCTGGCGGCCTCCTCTGCCATGCGTTCTGCTTCATCGAGACCGGCTCCGATGCCGACGAACCCGACCGCACGCGATCCTGTGAGATAGAGGTCGTGACCCCTCCATTCCACTGCCGCCTCGTAGTACTTGAGCCGCTCAGACTGTTTAGGAACACGAGCGAGGCTGATGCGTTCATCCTTCACCGGGTGGTCGGGGTAACCTTGCGGCACGACATACTTGCACACGGTCGCGCGCGACTCGAACTCGATCGAGAGTTGATCGAGCGTACCTCTGATGATCGCCTCGCAGATATCGACCAGGTCGGTCTTCAGCACCGATAGGACGTTCAGGGCCTCGGGATCGCCGAAGCGGGCGTTGTACTCGAGTAGACGGACACCATGCCGGGTCAGCATGAAGCCGCCGTACAGGATCCCTTTGTAGAGTTGCTTCGTGTCATGCCGGATCGCCTCTGCGACCCCGGCATTGATCACGCTCGCAGCCCGTAAATGCTCCTCGCTCAGAAACGGCAATCGATGATCCTGGCACGAGTACGAGCCCATGCCTCCGGTGTTCGGTCCGAGGTCGCCGTCGTAGCGGCGTTTGTGATCTTGGACCACGATCATGTCCTGTACGGACACCCCGTCGCAGAATGACTGGAGACTGAATTCTTCTCCGTCGAGCCGCTCTTCGATCACAACGGCTGGGTGCTTGGCCCGGAAGAGTTCATCCGCATAGGCGGCCGCCTCACGAGCGGACTCTAAATGCGTTCCGGAGACTTTGACGCCCTTGCCACCGGTGAGTCCATCAGGCTTTACGACGAACTCACCGAGCTCTTTGCAGTACTCTTCGATGCCCGTCGGGCTGTGGAACACACGATATTCAGGGTTGCCCAGGATGTTGTGGCGGCGAAGGAGTTCCCGCGTAAACGCCTTGCTCGACTCGAGCTGAGCCAGTACCCGTGTCGGGCCGATGCACGGGATGCCGAGCTTGGTCTGAAGAGCGTCGACGACCCCAATCGCCAGCGGCTCCTCGGGACCAACGAAGACGAAATCGGGCTTCTCGACGTGCGCCGCCTGCAGGACTTCCTCGATGAGATCGCCGCCCAACCGCTTCCCTGTTGAAAGGCGCGGAATGTCGCCTTTCACGCGCGGGCTCTTGCGGAAAGCAGCGATGAGGGCACTTGTACGACCGTCTTTCCCGATGACTGCCGGTTTCACCATGATTCTCCCCGTCTCTTCACGGTCGGTCGCTGGGGTGGCCGCTCAGGCGTCTACGGCCCGATGGTCCGGCAACGTCGGGAACGCCAGCCGAAGGAATCGCCGAGGTTGCTGCCGACGGGGACCACCAGTAGCTCAACCGCTCCTCATGGCGCCTCTCACTGCGAGCCGCCGTGACACGGAAGGTAAGGGTAACCCCTGCCTTGCGCGTGTTCAATGGGCCGGGATTCGCCAGAACTGCGAGAACCATGTGGGCTCCGCCGACGCCGAGAGAAGCGCCCTTCGGCTGTCTCTGGTATGAGACATGTCCACTGAAGGCTAGCTTCTTCAAAGCTAGGATTTCTAGAGCTAGCCTTAAAAAGGCTAGCTCTGTCAATCGATATTTTGTGGACCTACCCGCGAAAACCACAATAGGCAGCAGGATCAGAGCCGTGCGGGAGAAGGCTGGCCTCACACAGGCCGAGTTCGGCCGACGACTGGGCGGCGTAGCCTGGATGCAGATTAGCCGATACGAGCGAGGGCGGGCCCTCCCGAAAGTCGAGACCCTCATCCGGATGCGGCTCGAGTTCGGCACTTCGCTAGACCGGCTACTCACGGGACGAGAAGGTGCTTGGCCTGTCGGGACCACCGAGCGAGACGTCGAGCGCTTGAGCCGGCGACCACCAGTCGGCATCGTTCGCGCGGTAACGCCGCCGCGGCCAGATCGTCGATCCCTCGGCGGCAGTCATCGTACTGGCACGTATCGTGAGCCTCGTCCCGTCCCTGACCGTCGCAGTAACCCCGCCATGACTAATAGCCCGAGGTCATCGCGAGCCGCCTCGCGCGAGATTCCAAATCGGGCGACAAGGTCCCGTCGACGGACCATGCCTCGCCCTTCCGCTATTCGCAGCACGTCTCGCTGACGCGATGTGAGCCGGGCCGAATCCGGCGCGCGCGGCCAGGGGCAGCGGTGGGTGATACTGCTGGACCGATTTGGTTCCAAGTTGGAACCAAGAGTGGAGAACCAAATCGGCGTTTCGTGGGAGTGGACGATCCGCAACTACTGAAGTTGATACATATCGAACTTTGTGCCTAGCTCCACCCCCGGATATTGCTCGTTTATTCGGTGACTTGCGGAATTTACTGGCCGCCGGATGAGCCGACCAACCTCTTAGCGCGATTCGATCCGCTACGGCAGTTCCGGCCTCCAGGGATAACACATCGGTTCGATGCTGGCTGCGAGACAGTGCTTGACCGGGACACGAAGCAAGGCAATCATACCGCGTGACTTACAGTCGCTGTCTGCTGCTGCTCGTCGTTGCGGTACTCCTCACGGCCCTGGTGCCCGCGGCCTATGCGACGCCGCCGGATCCCACGTGGATCGCCGGGTACTGGGACGACGGCGATTTCGACAGCGCCGTGCTCTTCCTCGTCAGCGCCTGCGCCGTCGCCGGGTCGCCGGCGCCCGATGCCGCGCCGCACTGGGGTGAACTGACCGGCATCGACATCTCCCAGCCATGCGGCGCCCGAGTAACGTCTCGGGCCGCCGCCTCGCCACGCGCACCTCCGCTCGCCTGACCCGCCCGCGCAAGACGCTCGACAAGGAACCGCTGGCCGCCAGCACGGTCAGCTCAGCCAGGAAGCGTCTCGCTGCCATGCGGCTCGCGTTTCTCGATGAGCCGCCTGTGGTGTCCCGAGGAGGCATGAGTCCATATGGACGCTGAGATGTCGGTCATCGATCTCGTCTTCTTCGCAGCCGTCGTATTCGCGGCGCTCTACTGGGTGGGGGCGTTGGCGTGCGTCGCCCGGTACGCGCGCCGCCGTCCCACGCCGTCGCGGCTCTTGCCGCCCGTGACCGTCCTCAAACCGCTGTGCGGCGATGACGGGCACCTCTACGAGAATCTCGCCACGTTCTGCCGTCAAGACTACCTGACGTTCGAGATCCTCTTCGGCGTGCGCGACCAGGACGATCCGGCCGTCGCGGTGGTGGACCGACTCCTCCACGACTTCCCCGGCGTCGAGCTGAAACTGGTGGTCGACGATCGCACGATCGGGACGAACCTCAAGGTCAGCAACCTGGCGAACCTGGTGTGCCACGCGACGCACGAGACCCTCATCATCGCGGACGCCGATATGCGGGTCGGGGCCGATTACATCGGCGCGGTGGCGGGCGCGCTCGAGGATCGTGGCACCGGCATGGTCACGTGCCTGTACCGCGGCGTGGCGGGCTCGGGCCTCTCGTCGAAGCTCGGCGCCATGTTCATCAACGAATGGTTCTTTCCGGCCGCGCTGGTCGGGACGTGCGTCGAGAAGCTGCGCCACGCCTTCGGCGCCACGATCGCGTGCCGGCGCGACACGCTGCAGGCGATCGGCGGCTTCGAGGCGATCGCGGATCACCTCGCGGATGATTACATGCTCGGCCAGCTCGTCCAGCGGCTCGGGCTCCGCGTCGCGCTGGTTCCGTACCTCGTGGACAACGTGATCGCGACGACGACCGTGTGGCGGCTCGCCATTCACGAGCTTCGCTGGGCACGGACATTCCGCACGCTGCGTCCGCTCCCGTACTTCTGCTCGCTCTTCACCTTCGGGATCCCCGTCTCGCTCGCGTGGTTCGCGGTGAGTCTGGGCAACCCGCTGGCCGGCGTCGCGGTCGTCGCGCACGTCGGCCTTCGCTGTCTGGGGCGCATGGTGCTCTCGCGAGCGGTTGGCCGCGAAGTGCGCTGGCGCGACGCGTGGCTGGTGCCCGTGCGTGACGTGCTGTCGTTCGTCGTCGGGCTCGCGAGTTTCCTCGGGCGGACCGTGCGGTGGAACGATACCGAGCTCCACGTCCATCCTGATGGCCGTTTCGAGCCCAGGCCGCACGCGAACGCGCCGGCGCGCGCGTCGGACGGATGGAAGTGGGAGGAATCCGCGTGAGCGACCACCTTCGGACGCTGTTCCTGCATCCCCCGTCGTACGAGGGCTTCGACGGCGGCGCTGGCGCGCGCTATCAGGCCAAGCGTGAGATTCGCTCGTTCTGGTACCCGACGTGGCTCGCGCAGCCCGCGGCGCTCGTGCCAGGGTCGCGGCTGATCGACGCGCCGCCCGAAGACCTCACGGTCGACGACATTCTTCCGTTGGCGTCCAGCTATGACCTCGCCGTCCTGCACACGAGCACGCCGTCCTTCGCCTCGGACGCGCGGGTGGCAGAGGCGCTGAAGGCGGAGAACCCCGCACTTCGCATCGGGTTCGTCGGCGCGCACGTGGCCGTCAATCCCGAGCGGGCGCTCTCGGCATCCACGGCCATCGACTTCGTCGCGCGCAACGAGTTCGACTTCACGATCAAGGAAGTTGCCGAAGGCCGATCGCTCGACCGCGTGATGGGACTCAGCTTCCAGTCCGACGGCGCCATCCGCCACACGCCGGATCGTCCCGTGCTGGAGAACATGGACGCGCTGCCGTTCGTGGTCGACGTCTACAAGCGCGACCTGGTCGTCGAGCACTACGCAATCGGGTACCTGTTGCATCCGTACGTGTCGCTCTACACGGGACGCGGTTGCCGGTCGAAATGCACGTTCTGTCTCTGGCCGCAGACCGTCGGCGGCCACCGCTACCGGACGCGCAGCGTGGAGCACGTCGCCGACGAGATCGCGCTCGCGACCCGGTACTTTCCGCAGGTCCGCGAGTACTTCTTCGACGACGACACGCTGACGGACGATCTGCCGCGCGTCGAGGCGCTCGCCCGGCGGCTCGGGAAGCTCGGCGTGACGTGGTCGTGCAACGCGAAGGCCAACGTGCCGTACGAGACGTTGAAGGTCATGAAGGACAACGGGCTGCGGCTCCTGCTGGTGGGCTACGAGTCCGGCAACCAGGCGATCCTCAACAACGTGAAGAAGGGCATCCGCCTCGACACCGCCCGGCGGTTCACGAAGCACGCGAAGGAGCTCGGCATCAAGATCCACGGGACGTTCATCGTCGGGTTGCCCGGCGAGACGTCGGACACGATCCAGGAGACGATGCGCTTCGCCTGCGACATCGACCCGGACACGATCCAGGTGTCGATCGCCGCGCCGTATCCCGGCACCGAGCTGTTCCGCCAAGCGGTCGATCAGGGCTGGCTCTCGAGCGAGGCGCTCGTGGACGAGCGCGGCGCGCAGGTCAGCGCGCTGTCGTATCCGCACCTGCTGAGCAGCGAGATCTCGCGCAGCACCGAAGAGTTCTATCGCCGGTTCTACTTCCGCCCGCGGAAGATTTTCTCGATCGTGAAGGAAATGGTCGCCGATCGTCAGGTCATGCGCCGCCGGCTCCGCGAGGGCCGCGAATTCTTACAATTCATGGCGGCGCGAACGAATGGCGCCTCGGCCAACGGGACGGCGGCGGCGCCCATCGCGAATCTCCAGGTGATCGTCCCGGCTCCGCCGCAGCCGGCGATCGTTGCCGCGGTCCCCGCGGCGGTCCGTGCCGCGAGTGCCGCCGCGGCGATGGACGGCGTCGCGCGGATCATCGTGGCGACCGACGCGCCCGCCTTGCCCCAATCGTGGCGCCGTTCGCTCGACACGATCCGCGCGCCGTGGACGCACGTCGCGTCACCCGCGACGAGCACGGCGCTCGCCGACGCGCTCGATCCGAAGGCGCCCGTCCTCGTGCTCGCGCCCGACACGATTCCCGAGCCGCGCCAGGTCCGTGAGCTGCTGTCGCGCCGCGCCACTGCGCGACAGCCGGCCACGTGGATCTCGCGAAGCCGGCCCGCCGCGACGTACTATCCCGAGGCGCGAACGCTGAGCGAGCAAGCCTCGGAGACGAACGGCTCGCACGGACGAGGCGACGTCATCGGCGGGGCCCTGTCCGATCCACACGCCGCCCGCCTCCAGGCGCCAGCGCACGCGTGGAGCGACGCCAGCGACCCGGCTGACGCGCGTGACGTCGAGCGTCGCCTGGTAGAGTCACTCCACCAGCCGGGTGACGGGTACCTGGCGCGTCTCGACCGGCGCGTCTCGATCGCGCTGTCTCGACTGTTGATCCGGACGCCGATCACGCCGAACGCGATCACCGCGCTGAGCCTGGTCGTCGGGCTCGGCGGCGCCGCGCTCCTCGCCCGCGCGAGCTGGAGCACGGCGCTCCTCGGCGCCGCGCTCCTCTGGGTCAGCTGTATCCTCGACGGCTGCGACGGCGAGGTCGCGCGTCTCAAGATGCGGACGGCGCCCTGGGGCGCCCGGTTCGACATCGCAACCGATCACGTCCTCCATCTCGCCACGTTCCTCGCGATCGTCACGCACCTGCAGCGGCTCCACCCCGGATGGAGCGTCGCCGGCCCGGCTGTCGTGCTGCTCGCCGGCGTCGTCGTGAGCATGGTGTCGGTGTCGTGGCTCATCAACCGCTATCCCGCCGAGCGCCGGCTGGGATTCAAACGGATCTATGAGCGCATCGCCAGCCGTGACTATATTTACATGGTGATGATCCTCACGGCGTTCGAGCGACTCGAATGGTTCGTCTGGGCCGCGGTCATCGGGGCGAACCTCTTCTGGATGAGCTTGTGGCTCGGCGCCCGCGCCGAGCGGGCTCGATGACGATCAGTCACAAGCTGTTGCTCGCCCTCGGCACGGCGAGCCTCGGGCTTCTCGCTTGGCGGATCGACGTCGGCGTCGTGCGAACCGCGCTCTTGCAGGTGGGATGGGGCATGGCGCTCATCGTCGGCCAGGAGATCGTCGCCCATCTCTTCAACGCGCTGGCGTGGCGCTTCGCGTTCGCGCCGGGCGACGCCCGGTCGTTCTCGCTCGGCGAGCTGGTGCGTCTCCGCGTCGCCGGTGACGCGGTCAATTACCTCACGCCGACCGCCACGCTCGGCGGCGAGCTGGCGCGCACCGCAATGCTGCGCGACGCGCGCGACATTGGCGTGCGCGCGGTGTCGGTCATCATCGCGAAGTCCACCCAGACGCTCGCCCAGGCGTTCTTCATCACCGCGGGGCTCGTCCTGGTCGCGTCGGAATGGTTGTCGCTCGCGGCCTTCCGATCCGCGCTGCCGTGGACGATCGTGGCCCTCATGTCGCTCGGTGCACTGGGCCTGTACGGCGTCCGGTCCCGGTGGCGGGGCGCCGCCTCATGGGTGTGGCAGCGCGCGTTCGGGGCGCGCGTGATCGAGTTCGTCCGGCGCCACCCGGACCGGGTGGTGCTGTCCACGGTGATGTTCGCGCTCGGCTACACGTGGGGCGTCTTCGAGGCGTACTGGATCTGTCGCTTCCTCGGTCTGCCGGTGCCGATCGTCACCGCCGTCGCCGTCGAGGTGCTGTCGATCACGGTCGACGGCATCCTCTTCATGGTCCCCGCGAAGATCGGCACGCAGGAAGGGGGCAAGGTCGCCGTCTTCGCGGCGCTTGGACTACCGGTCGCGCTCGGCTTCGCGTTCGGCATCGTCCGTCACGTCCGCGAGCTGGCGTGGGCCGTCCTCGGCGTCCTCCTCTGTTACGCGGCGGTCGGCCGCGACGGCATCTTCTTCCGGCGCGCGGCGCTCGGCGGCACCGGCAGACCGACGGCGCTCTGACGATGGCCGCGCCCGTCGGTCGGGCGCTGCGCCGCGTGGTGTCCGTGTGCGGGCGGCATCCGATCGCCGTCGTCCTGACCGCGATCGGTCTCGCCGCAGTCTCGGTCGTCGTCACGATGACCGGATTGAGCTTCGAGACGTCCGAGCTTCATCTGTTGCCCCCCGGTCAGGCGTACGTCACCCGCTATCGCGAGTACTCGAAAGCGTTCGGCGAGCTGGACGAGCTGGTGATCGTCGTCCGTGGCCGCAACGTCCGGCAGTCGCAGGCGTTCGCCGCCCGTCTGGTCGGCGCGCTGCGCGCCGGGCCGATCGCGTTCAATCACCTCGCCTACCGCGTCGCGCTCGCCGACTTCGACGGGCGGGAGCTCCTGTACCTCCCCCGGCCCGCCCTCGAGCAGCTGCGCGACCAGGTCTACGATCATCAGGAGCTCATCGAATCGTTCGTTGCCTCTCCGGGCCTCGTCACGTTGCTCGACGGCGTGAACCGGCAGTTCGCCACGGCGTTCGCCGCGCACTTCCTGGACCTCGGGCTGCAAGACGGCGCGACGGCCGGCGACGTCCGGTTCCTCGGCACGCTCGTGCTGCAACTGCGGGAGATGATCGGCCGCCCGACGCCGTATCGATCGCCATGGGCGTCGATGTTCGTCGCCACCGACATGGACGAGGACGCGGGCTACTTCCTGTCCGACGACAAGACTCTCCTCTACATCGTCGCGGATCCCGCCGGTGGGAGCGGCGGCTTCACGAACGATCTCGCCGCCATCGAGGAGATCCGCCGGCAGATCGCGACGCTCGCGACGGAATTCCCCGGGCTCCAGGCCGGTGTGACCGGCGGCCCGGCGCTCGCCACCGACGGGATGCGCGCCGCGTTCGAGGACAGCCGGCTCGCGACCGCGCTGGCGCTCGTGCTCACGCTCGGGCTGCTGCTCCTGGCGTTCCGCCGGCTCCGTGAGCCCATCGTCATGCTCGCGGTCCTCGCGCTCAGCCTGATGTGGTCGCTCGGCCTCGCCACGATCATGGTCGGACATCTCACGGTCTTCTCCGTGATGTTCATCTCGATCGTGATCGGGCTCGGCATCGACTACGGGATCTATGTGCTGTTCCGGTACGAGGAAGAGCGGCGCGGCGGCGCGGAGCTCACCGAGGCGCTCGACGTGACCGCGGCGCGCGCCGGCCCGGGGATCGTGCTGGGCGCCCTCACCGCCGCCGGGACGTTCTACGTGCTACTCGTCACCGATTTCCACGGCGTGCAGGAGCTCGGCGTCATCGCGGGCACGGCGCTGCTGTCGTCGTTCGTCGCCATGGTCACCGTGTTTCCGGCAGCGCTCGCGTTGATCCATCGACGGCGCGTCGTGGCGCGCGTCACCGCCAACACGACCGGCTCGCGCGTGCCCGCCACCGTCCCGTTCGTCGAGGCGCTGATCCGCCACCCCGCGCTGGTCCTGGCCGGCGCCGGCATCCTCACCGCGTTCTCGCTCTGGTCGGCCCGCATGGTGGCGTTCGACTACAACGTGCTGAACCTCCAGGCGCGCGGGACGGAATCCGTGGTGTGGGAACGGACGATCATCGAGACGCACGGCCGTTCGAGCTACTCGGCGCTGGCGACGGCGACGTCGCTCGTGGAGCTGAAGGCGAAGCGGGAGGCATTCGAGCGGCTTCCGTCGGTGGCGAGCGTGGACACCGCGCTGCTCTTCATCCCCAACGACCAAACCACGAAGGCCAAGATCGTTCGTGACGTCGCGCCGCTGATCGCGCCGCTCCGCATGAGCGCACCGGCGCCGATCGACGTCGACCGCATCACGGGTGCGCTCGAGACGCTCCGCCGGCGCGTCGAGATCGCGGTGACCGAGGCGGGCGCCGACGCTCCTAGGGACCTTCGCGCGCTCCGCACCGGGCTCGCGGACCTCCTCCGGGTGCTGGCGAGCGCTGATGCCGGGCGCGTGGCCTCCGCGCTCGCGCCCTACCAGGCGAGCCTGGTCCGCGACTTCAGCGACACGCTGCACTTCCTGCAGCGCAACGTGAACCCGCGGCCGGTGACGTTCGCCGACGTGCCGCCGGCGATCCGCCGGAAGTTCATCAGCGACACCGGGCAGTTCCTCCTGCAGATCCATCCGAAGGTCGACATCTGGGATCGCGCGGGCGCCACCCAGTTCGTGAGCGACGTTCGCTCGGTCGACGCGGAGGTGACCGGCACGCCGGTGATCAGCTACGAATCGATCCGCCGGATGGAGGCAGCGTACCGCCAGGGCGCGGTGTACGCGTTCATCGTCGTCGGGCTGATCACCGCGCTGATGATCCGGCGGCTGCGCGAGACCGCGCTCGCGCTCACGCCGCTGGCCCTCGGTACGCTCTGGGCGATCGGTCTCATGCCGGTGTTCGGTCTCAGGCTGAACCTCGCAAACGTCTGGGGGGTGCCGCTGATCATCGGCGCGTCGGCCGAGTACGGCCTCAACGTGATCACGCGCGCCATGGAGGCGCGCGCCCACGGCGGTCCGCGGTTCGCGCGGAGCACGATCATGGCGGTCGCGTTCAATGGTCTCAGCACGATCACCGGGTTCGGCACGCTCATGGTGGCGCACCACCGCGGGATGTGGAGCCTCGGACTCCTGCTGACGCTCGGCAGCGTGACGAGTCTCATCGCGTCGCTCGTCGTCCTTCCCGTGCTCGTTCGCCTCGTCGACCGGGCGCCCGACCGGTGGGCGCCGTCGCCGAGCGCGGCGATCGAGCGCGACCACGAGGGCGTGACGCCGACCGTCATCGACTGAGCATGCACGCCTTTGCCGCTCAGCAGCATGGCATCTCGAGAAGAGTGCTTGCTGCTCGAGCGCCATCAGTCTGTGCTTCGCGAACTGCGATCGGCTCATTCACGAGCGAACAATAGAGGCCGCCACAAGAGATTGCAGCAATCGCCTACGGTCGGAGCGGGCGCTCTTTGGCCTGCTCACTTCCGCGGAGCAACGGGTTACTCTCCCAGGCGGCCTCGCAACAGAATGCGCTCGACCTGATCCGCAATGAGGGCCGCGAAACGGCTCAGCGTCGACTCATCGTTCACGGACGCCAGTGACCCGGTCGGATGGTCCACGATCGCGATCGGATAGTCGGGGATGCCCTGCGCGCGACACATTCCTCGTCCGGTCGTCTCGACGAGCTTCTTCACTCCGACCGCGGCGGATGGGATCCCACGTCGCTCCAGCGTGATGGCGTCGAGCACACTGCCCGACGTGCAGGATCCTCAGTCACCGACCCCGGTGATGGCGCCGTCGGCACGAGCCGCGATCTGAGCGAGGATCGGCTCGGGCGCGATGTTGCCGAGGAACGGCTTCTCGAGAAACACCACTTCGCGGATCCGATAGCGCTGCTTCAACAGAGCGAGCGCCCCCGACAGGATGCGGTCACCGAACGCGCGGCCGTTCCAGATGACGCCGATGGTCTTGTCGTCGAGCGTCGCGAGGCGCGGAGCGACGCCGCTCCGGCCGCGCGCCGACCCTGCGGTGGGATTGAGCACCTTCAGCATCGCTGGTTCCTCCCGATCATGCCGCGATCGTTCGCACCGGTTTCGTTACGGGATCGGTCGACACCCCATACGGCACCACGTACGCCATTCGGATACCGGCGTTGCCGCCGCCCACCACGACATAGATGTCCGCCCGGCGTTCCAGAGCGCCCGGCGACTGCATGAACCGGTCGTACTCGTTCGGCTCGAAGAGCGAGACGAACCGCTGCTCGTCGCCAGGCAACACATCCCGCGTGAAGTCAGCGAAGGCGTCCGGCTTGTCCGCCATGACGCCCCACGTCCCGCGGCGCTTGAGATCGGCGACGGAGCGACGGCACCGCACCCACAGGTAGTCGCGCACGTGGCGCTTCGTCCAGCCGTGCTCGATGAAGACGGCGGCGTGTTGCGGTGAGACCAAGAGCGTGTACGTCCCACGGAAGAACTCGCTCGTTGAGAGGTCGTCCACCACCGTATCGAGTAATCCTTCGGGTGTGGAGCGCGGACAGTGCAGTTGATGCAGCCCGGGGTAGAGCGAGATCGCCGTCACCGTCGTCGTGTCCCTCGGGAACCCCAGCACGACGTGAAGGGGATCCCAGGCCGTCGACTCGTCCTCCGCGATGAAGCCGACCGCGCGGAACGGATTGCCCCACTGGCCCCGCTGAATTCCGTCCGGGCGCGCCTCGGCGCAGTTCCACAGGAGGAGACTGATCGCGCGCGCGCACGTGGCGTTGGCGCGCGTCGCCGGGCCGAAGAGGTAGAGCCCACTGTTGAAACCGAGGGTCCGCGACAGCGGACCATTCACGACGAACATGGGCCAGGGGCTTCCAAGGCTCGCCATGTGATTGAACTTGTACGCAGGATCGGTGATTGCTTCGACCGCCGCCACGAGCACGGACATGTAGGTCGGGAGACACCCCGCCATTGCGGCATTGATCGCGAGGTGCTCCGCCGTGATCACGCGGTCGCGCTCCGGGATTTCGCCGAGCACATGGTCGGGCGCGAGTCCGACCGTGTCGAGGAGCGTGCGCACGCGCTTCTCCGTGGGCGGGATCACGGGCAGCCCATCGCTCCATCCGCGCTCGTAATAGAGCTCGACGGCCTCGAAGAAATCCTCGACGCCGATCTGCTCCGCCGACAACCGTCTGTCGCTCATCTCGTTCTCCTGGAGATGGTCGCAATTCTCACCTCAGTCGGCCGCTCCTGGCAATCCCTCGCGTCAAAGAGCGTGAGCGGGGGACAGGGATCTCCTCCACAGTCGGTCTGGCTGGTCGTCCTATCGCGGCAATCCTCACGGACCCGGTTCTCCGATGTCGAGCATCGTCGTTTGGCCGACGTACGGAATACCTTCGGCCCGCGGTAACTCCGGGAGGTTCCGAACGACCCGCTCGATTCTCCGAACTTCAGTTTCCACGCCCGCCAGGGCTTGCTGCCGAGCCTCTTTGGAAATTCCGTCAGCCTTCAGAATCTGGAGCGCGCCCAGGATGCCGGTGAGTGGATTCAGGATCGCGTGGTGGAGCGTGACGACGACCTGACCGATGGCGGCCAGTCGCTCGTTCTCGACGAGTCGTGCCTGCGCCTCGAGAAGCGCCTGGTTCGTCTCCTTCAGCCGCTCTTCCATCCGCACGAGATCGGTGATATCCCGGGCGACTTCCAGAACCTGATAGATTTCTCCGGAAGCGTCACGCAAGGGCGCGGTCACGAGGTCCATGTACCGCGCTTGGCCATCTGGTGAGCGCGCCATACGTACCCCACGCTCGACCGTCCCGGAGTTGAAGGTCCGCATCGCAGGGCAATCCCCGTAGTCACCAGCCTCCATTCCGAGCGCAGAGAAGCACGGTTCCCCGAGAGCTTCTTCACCCGTTTCGGAGGCTGCCGCGTTCATCCAGACGATCCGCATGTCTCGATCGACGATCAGCATGCGGTCGGCGATGCCGCTGAGGATCGCCGACAACCGCTCGTGCGCTTCCCGGATCTCGGCGAACAGCTCGGCATTGTCGGGCGCGACCGTCGCGAGTGCCGCCGACCCGCCGGAATCGTCGCTCTTCGAGAACGCGCAGGAGTTTCGCCTGGAGGACCGGCGTCATATCGCCGATCTCGTCCAGGAAAATCGTTCCACCGTGCGCCAGCTCGAGGAGATGACCCGGGCCGCGATGGCCAGCCCGAGGCCGGTGCCCTACGGCTTGGTCGTGAAGAACGGCTGGAAGATACGCCCCAGCTCACCCCAAAGTGCGAAGAGTTGATGCGACTTCGATGCCAGACCGAACCCAACATGAAAAGGCTGGATTCACCGCCGCTTGCGCCGATTGCGTCAGCAGCTCGGTGATTCATACGACGGGGCGACACCGCCCCAGGCGCGCTGGGCTGTCTCCCCTATTCCCCCGCATGACTCGGGGTGATGGGTCTGGCGTGTGAGTTGCGCGGCCAGCGGCCGAGGCAGACGCGATCACGCCTGTCCAAAAGGAGGATCCGGTCATGCCGACGCCCGGGGGAGCCACCCGGGCGCGCTTGAAATTGCCTTCGGGATGCTCGTCACGCGCGTCTGGATGGCCCTCACGCGTCTCTGGCCCGTCTCGCGATCGCGGCCGTCCGTCCTGTCCACTTCATGGACTGCCGTGCGAGCCAGCTGAACGCGGAGGTTTTCACCACGGGATCGCCCTTTACCGTGTCGAGGGTCGAGTGTGTAGCCGATCTGGTCTTGCCGTTGCGGATTCACGCCGGGCCGCGCCGTCACGGGGCTCCTCAAGTTCCGCAACCCGTCGCTCGCGCGGTTCGCCGTCAGCCTCTGCAGCGGTTCCGCATTTGAGATGAGGAAGCCGATGTAAATCGCTCCGCAATCGAGCGATCTGGGCAGCGCCGGCGGGCCGGGGAATTTCGCGTTCCTCGGCCCGCTCATTTTTCTTGGAGATCCTGATAGAAACAGATATAT
>JBGPTW010000141.1:0-16420 GCA_041490825.1 Methylomirabilia bacterium
CTTCCGGCCGTCCGTGCGGACACCACGAGCGTGTCGGCACAGCCGCCGTGCAGCACGAGGTTCTTCTCGCCGTCGAGCGTCCAGCCATTTCCTGCGTGCCGAGCTCGCGCCGTGACGTGGCGGAGATCGTAGCGAGCGCCGTGCTCGGTCTGCGCGAACGCGAGCTTCTGCTTGCCCTGGATCAATGCGGGCAAGATGCGCGCTTGCTGAGCGTTGGTCCCGGCGCGGGCGACGAACTGACCGCCCAGGCCGACGGTGGCGAGATACGGCTCGACGAGGAGCCCCTCGCCGATCGCCTCCATGACGATCATCACGTCGACGGCGTTGCCGCCGAAGCCGCCGTGCTCTTCGGCAAACGGGACGCCCAGGAGACCCATCTCCGCGAGCGCGGCCCAGACGTCTTCGCTGTAGCCGGCCGGCGAGGCGAGGATCTTGGCCCGCGCGTCGAAGTTGTAATGCGTCGCCACGAACCGCTTCAGCGTGTCCGCGAGCATCTGCTGTTCCTGGCTCAGATCGAAGTTCATCGCGTGGTCTCCTCGATCACAGCCCGAGCGTCATCTTGGCGATGATGTTCCGCTGGATCTCGTTCGACCCCGCGTAGATCGTGGCCTTGCGCACGTTGCAGTAGCGCGGCGCGAGGGCCGCCGTGAAGGCGTCGAAGTCCGCATCCGCATCGACGGCGCGGAACGTCTGGGCGAAGGGCCCGGCCGCCTGCATCATCAGCTCGGTGATCGCCTGCTGGATCTCCGTGCCCTTGATCTTGAGGAGCGACACGTCGGCCCCGGGAGGCCGCCCGCCGCGAAGCTGATCGAGGAACCGAAGATTCGTGACCTCGAGGGCCATGAGCTCGACCTCCACGCGTGTGAGCCGATCGCGGAAGCGTGGGTCATCGAGCAGGGGGCGGCCGTTCTTCATGCTCTGCGCCGCCACCTCTTTCAGGCGGGCCAGCTCGCGCTTCGACACGCCGACGCGGCCGGTGCCCATCCGTTCGTAGCCGAGCAGGTACTTCGCTACCGTCCAGCCCTTGCCTTCTTCGTGGACGAGGTTCTCGGCGGGCACCTTCACGTCGTCGAAGAAGACCTCGTTCACCTCCTGGCTGCCGTCCAGGAGCACGATCGGCCGCACGGTGATGCCCGGCGTCTTCATGTCGATCAGCAGGAACGAGATGCCTTCCTGGCGCTTCTCGCGGGTCGGGTCCGTCCGCACGAGACAGAAGATCCAGTCGGCATAGTGCGCGAGCGTCGTCCAGATCTTCTGTCCGCTGACGACGTAATGGCCGTTCTGCCGGATAGCGCGCGTCTTCAACGCGGCGAGATCCGAGCCGGCGCCGGGCTCGGAATAGCCCTGGCACCAGAAGTCCTCACCGCTGTAGATCTTGGGCAGGTAGCGCTTCTTCTGCGCGTCGGTCCCGAAACGGAAGAGCACCGGCGCGCACATGCGGAGACCGAACGGGATGAGCGGCGGCGTGCCGGCACTTCCGCACTCCTCCTCGAAGATGTAACGCTGCACCACGGTCCAGTCAGTGCCGCCCCAGTCCACTGGCCAGTCGGGCGCCACCCAGCCCTTCCGGGCGAGAATCTGATGCCACTGGCGCAGGTCGTCCTTCGACAGCTCCTCGTAGTCGAGCACCTTGTCGCGAAGATCGTGAGGCAAGTTCTCGTCGAGCCAGCCGTGGACTTCGTCGCGAAAGGCCGTTTCCTCGGGCGAATAATTCAGGTCCATGATGCCTCCTCACTTGAAGCGCGGAATGACTTTCTCGGCAAACAGCTCCAGCGTCTTCAGGCACCGGTCGCGCTCGAGGATACCCTGGCCGAAGAGCAGGAACATCTCGCGGAACGGCACGTGCTCGAGCGCCTTCTCGATCATGCGCGTGACCGAGTCGGCGTCCCCGATGAGCAGCGGCGGCAGATCCTGGCCGATCCATCGCCAGAAGTGTCAGGCGAGCTCGACTTGCGCGCTCATCGCGACGGTGCCTTGCGGGGTCACCGCCCACAGCTCGCAACCGCGACCGTCCGGCGTCGGGCGGCCGCGCAGCTCGAACGGCGCCGTGTCGAAGAGCGGCGCTCGGGCCTGCGTCGTGTAGCTGACGAAGGTGCGCCCCGCGGTGTGATCGCGCGCGAAGTCGATCAGCAGCGTCGAGGTCAGCGGCCCGTGCACGACCAGACCGGGATAGCCCTCGACGTCCATGGCCCACGCGCGGTCGTAATGGATGCGGTGCGTGTTGAACGTCAGCGCGGAAAACCGAAAGAGCAGCACGGCATCGGGCGTGATCCGCCGTCGCCACGGCACGTCGTTCGGCGCTTCCTCGCGCCGCGGCGCCTGGTTACGTTCGCCGGCCTTCACCTCTTCGCGGAAGACGGTGCGGCGCTCCTCCTCGAGCGCGATTCCATCGGGCGTGATCATGCGCTGGACCACGGTGACGAAGACCAGCGTGCCGGTGCCGCCGGTCTTCGACGAGATGTCCGCCAGCTCGGTCTCGCGCCGCAGCGTGTCGCCGATCCGGATCGGGCGGTGGAAGCGCAAGCGCTCCCCCGCGAACATGCGCCGGGGCAGCGGCATCGGAGGAATGACGCCCGTGTCGGCGGGGCTGCCATCGGCGCGTAGCTCATCCGGTCGGAAGCGCGGGAGGAAATAGAGGATCTGCCAGCCCGGCGGCAGCGCGTCGCCGACCCGGAACTCCGGCTCGGGGCGGCCGAAGCTCGCCCGGAGCAGATTGGCCGGGCCGGGAGTCACGACGTCGGTCGCGACCACACGCCGGCCGATGTGCGTCTTCAGCGATTCGAGGCTCAGATCCACGGCGCTCATCAGTCACCCCTCGGCGGGCTTAAACTACTCCAACCAGACGGAGGAAGGCCATGGTTAGCGCGACCCACCTGGCGCTCCGCACGCCGCTCTGCGATCTTTTCGGTATCGCGTACCCGATCTGCCAGGCCGGCATGGGTTATGTCGCCCGCGCCGCGCTCGTCGCTGTCCACTTCGATGCCCTGGCGCTCTCCCGGCGGTGCTTCGGTCAGCCAGATCAACGTCTCGATTGCTTCAAGTTGGTAGAAGAAGAACCGGCGCTCCTCGAAAGTCTCGGGATCGCGCCAGTGCTGCAGTAGTCGCAGTGTTGTCCCAGTTGCGCCTGGATAGCCCGCCTCGCGCCACGCTTTGACCCGCGGCCGAATACGGTTCACCAGAGGCAACGGCACGAAGATGCCTGGGTCGTCGAATGCCTTGGACCCTGGGGTTGCGACGACGTAGCCGGCCGGTCGCCGCCCAGGCGCAAGGCTGAACGTGCGACTCTCACGGTCGTAGCGCCAGTGGCTGGTGGGCTCGTCGTACGGCGCGTTGACGATGAGCTGATCGATGTTGCCGGCCATCAGCTTCGCTCGCCCGAGAGAGCGCGCTCCAGAGCGCTGACGAGGGGAGGGAAGTCCTCTGCGATCGTGTCCCAGACGACGTCGTGATCGATCCGGTCGTAGCCGTGGACCATGCGGTGTCTCGTCGTGATGGCCTTACCCCACGGGATCTCCGGATGCCTGGCCTGGCCCGCGCGGGACACTCGGCTGGCTGCCTCCCCGACGACTTGCACCAACTGAACCAGCGCGAGCTGGAGCATCCGGTTCGTTGGCAGCTCCGTCCGGGCCCGCCCACGGATCATTTCCACCGCCTCGCGTGCGTGCTCGAGCATCTGGTGCATCGGGAGCCGATCGTCATGCTCCGACATACAGCGCCTCGGCCTGGCCCAGTACCTTGTCGCGCAGGAACGGATGAAGTGTCTTCCGCACGTGCAGGTCCACCTTCCGGCCAAGGAGGCTCGAGAGGTCATCCTCGATCTGCGCCAGCGTGAAGTACGTGTATCGCCGGTCGGGTTCGAACTCGACGAGCACGTCGACGTCGCTGTCAGGCCGGAAGTCGTCGCGGAGCACGGAACCGAACAGGGCCAGCCATCGGATGTGGTGGCGGCAGCAGAAGTCGGCGATTTGCTCGCGAGGGACGTCGATGCGGACGCGGCTTTGCGTCATGGCACCGGGACGATCTTCAAGCTCTCGATGCCGCGGCTCCGGCCGTCGTAGTCCGGATCGAGCATCCACAGCGCGATATCGCCCTTGGCGACAGTGTGAATCTCGACATCGGGTTGGCCCATCAGCCATAACGATTCAATGCTGGCGCGCTTCTTCTTCAGGTCTGCCGTGAGCAGGTCAGGATTTATCTGGACCTTCAGGAAGGTCATCCCCGTCTTCTCGCGGGTCAGCTCGTCGATGTCCTTGGCGTGCTGGTAGAAGTCGATCGCCTCGCGCAGCGGCGGGTTCTCGTCGGGAGCTTCGAAGAGAGAACCCTGGAGGGGCGCCGGGCTACCGTTGCGTCGGCGGACGGCTTCGATGATGGTCGTGGGATCGATGCGCTCGTGGACGTGAAGCGAGACAGTCGGAACCTCGAACGAATGGTGCTCTGCTTTGCCAGCCCAGGTCAGTGTTGGGTTGACGTGCGGATCGTAAGCGCACCGCTTCTGGGGGGCATCGCGGTCGGTGGCTTCGGTGACGAGCCCGACGGGCGGGTTGTTCTTCCGTTGCTTCCTCTTGTGGTCGTACTGCTCGATGGGGCGCTTGCCGCTTGTCGGTAGCTTATCCGTTGTCTTGCGCGACCGCGCCATGGCACCTCCCGGGTCGGCCTGAACCGTTCTCCCGTAAGCCACACTTTATCCGATTGCGCGTCTCGCGGTGCCGATTCAGGTCATCGACGGATCCCGTTGTTTGCCATTCAGTACACCTGGGCCGCGCGGTATTCTCCGAGGACCTCGCGGGGGACGCCACGCGAAGTTGTTCCAGATGACCCAGACCGCGGGGATGTCGTACTCGACCGCCGTGGAGAGCACGTCGGGCCGCATCATGAAGCCGCCGTCGCCGCACACGGCGACGCAGGGCCGGTCCGGCGCGGCCCGCTTGGCGCCGAGCACGCCGCACACGCCGAACCCCATCGCGCCGAAGCCCCAGCTGTTCAGGAGCGTCTGAGGCCGCCGCGCCTGCCAGAACTGAACGACCCGGTTGTGATGAACGCCGACGTCCGGAAGGATGATTCCGGCGTCAGGCAGGACCGCCCGCAGCGCCTGGACGACCCGCTGCGGGTGGATCGGCTCCGCGTCGCTGGTCCAGTGGGGGCGGACGAAGTCCTGCCATTGCTCTCGCCACTTCGCGGTGTCCGCCAGCCAGGCCTCCCGCGCCGACGGATCGTGTGCTAGCATCCCAGCGATTTCCACGACTCGATCGTGAGGCAGCGATGAAAACGTTCCTGCTCCACACAGGACTGGATGCGACTTCCGGAGCTGGCCTGGCGCCCAGGAGGCTTGAAGAGGAGGTGCGAAGTGCCGTCGGCGCTTGACGTGCCGGACCACTGGGGGCTCGAGGGCAAAGTTGCCATCGTGACGGGCGGTGGAGCGGCCGGCGCGGGCATCGGCAATGGCCGCGCTGCCGCCATCTTATTGTCGAAAGCGGGAACGCGTGTCGTCGTCGTCGATCATGTCGCGGAGCTTGCAGAACAAACGGTGGCCATGATCAAGGATCTGGGTGGCGAGGCCATTGCGTTCAAGGCCGATGTCACCGAGGCTGCCGATTGCGCCGCGATGGTGAAAGCAGCCCTCGATCGCTTCGGTCGGGTCGACTTCCTCGACAACAACGTCGGCATCGGCAGCCGCGGGTCCGTTGTGGAAGAGACCACTGAGAACTGGCGCCGCGTCATGCAGGTGAACGTCGAGACCATGTTCCTGGCCGCCAAGCACGCCATCCCCGCCATGATCAAGGCGGGCGGCGGCGCGATCGTCAACGTGTCGTCGATCTCAGCCTTGCGTCCACGGGGTCTCACCGTCTACTCCGCATCCAAAGGCGCGGTCATCGCGCTGACCCGGGCCATGGCCGTTGATCACGGCCGCGACGGTATCCGAGTAAACTGCGTCGCGCCCGGTCCCGTCTACACGCCCATGGTCTACCAGCGCGGAATGAGCGGCGAGGCGCGGGAGCGACGGCGCAATGCGTCCGTCCTGAAAATCGAAGGCACCGGCTGGGACATCGGTCACGCCGTGCGTTTCCTGCTCTCGGATCACGCGCGATACATCACCGGACACACGCTCGTCGTCGACGGTGGCGCCACCGTGTCGGGCCCGGAGCGGGGAACGTAGTGCCGGGAGGTCGCGCGATGGTACTTCGGGCCGCGCCCTAGGAGCATGTCGGAGAATCGAGGAGCGCCACGGGTTCCCCGGGACGCTCCGAGCGGTGGGGGTCTGGGGGCCATTTCGGGGCCCCCAGCTCGCTAGGTCGTCCATCCAGTGGCAGATTTCCAGCCGTCGCCCGCGGAGCTGGACGACGGCCTTCGTCGGCTCGGCTACGAAGCGTTCCGGCCCGGCCAGCGCGAGTCGATCGACACGCTCCTCGAGCGTGGGCGATTGCTGCTCGTCGCGCCCACCGGCGGTGGAAAGAGCCTCACGTATCAGCTTCCGGCCACCCTGCTGTCCGGCACGACGGTGGTGATCTCACCGCTCGTGTCGCTCATGAACGATCAGGTCGAAGCGTTGACGGCGCGAGGCGTGGCGGCCACGTTTCTCGCGTCGACGCTCGACTCGGCGGAGCTGCGCCGCCGGCTTGGCGGGCTGACGCGTCGCGCGTTCAAGCTCGTGTACGTCGCGCCCGAGCGGCTGGCCATCCCGGGATTTCGCGACACGCTCGCCGCGATCGAGTGCCCGCTGGTCGCCATCGACGAAGCGCATTGCATCAGCGAGTGGGGCCACGACTTCCGTCCGGAGTATCTCGAGATCGGCACGCTGCTCGCCACGCTGCACGGACCTCGTGTCCTCGCCTGCACGGCAACGGCGACGCCGGTGGTCCGCGACGAGATCATCGCGCGGCTCGGGTTGCCTGCCGACACACCGCAGATGATCCGCGGCTTCGCCAGACCGAATCTGGCCTTGCGCGCCGCCGAGGTCAGCAGCGCGCGTGAGCGCAATCGCCACGTCGATGCAGCCCTCGCCGAGGCGCTCCAGAAGCCAGGCGCGGGGCGCGGACGGGCGATCGTGTACGCGGCTACGCGGAAAGGCGCCGAGGCCGAGGCTGTCCGACTCACCGGGCAGGGCTGGCGAGCCGGCGCCTATCATGCCGGGCTCGGTGGACCCACGCGCGACCGCGTCCAGCGCGAGTTCTCCGACGGCGGGCTCGAGATCGTCGTCGGCACCAACGCGTTCGGGATGGGAATCGACCGCCCCGACGTTCGCGCCGTCGTGCACTTGAGCCCGCCCGCATCACTCGAAGCCTACTATCAGGAAGTCGGTCGCGCGGGACGCGACGGCAACGACGCGATCGGACTCCTCCTCATGAGCCCAAGTGATCTGGCGCTACGGCGCGCGCTGCTCGAGCGCAGCGGCGACGATGGCGTGCCGCCCGAGCCCGCCGTCATCGAGCACAAGTGGGGACTGTTCCTCGAGCTCGTCCGCTGGGCGGACGGTGGCAGCTGCCGCCACGACGCGATCCTTCGCTACTTCGGCGATGAAGCCGAGACGCTCGCCGGCTGCGGCCGCTGCGACGTCTGCCAGACGCTCACGCAGGGTGACGGCGCGCAGGATCCGGACGCGACGACGCTGCTCGTGCGCAAGGCGCTCTCGGGCGTCGCGCGCGTGCACGAGCGCTTCGGGCTCGGCATGGTCGTGAAGCTCGTGC
The DNA here is from genome assembly GCA_041490825.1 of Methylomirabilia bacterium. GTDB lineage: Bacteria > Methylomirabilota > Methylomirabilia > Rokubacteriales > CSP1-6 > JBGPTW01. The sequence continues at coordinate 7,683 of JBGPTW010000141.1, forward strand.
GCGGTGTGGACGATCCGCGACTCGAAGCGGCCGGGCTCACGCACGTGCCGACGTTCGGCAACCTGCGTGAGCATTCCGAGGAGTGGCTGCTTCGGCTGCTGCGTCGCTGCGTGGGCGCCGGGTGGGTCAGCTTCAGCGGTGGCGATCGACCGGTGGTGCTTCTCACCGACGACGGACGCGCGGTGATGAAAGGCACCCGGCCGCCCCGCATCCTCTTGCCGCCGCTTCAGCGTCGGGCGCCCGGTGATCGTCCGGCTCGAGAACCGAAGACCGGAGTGCCGGAGACCGCGAAAGTGCGCGGCCCTGCTGATCGCTCGCTCGTGGAGGAAGCGAAGGATCTCGATGCGGCCGGTCAGCTCTTGTTCGAGGCGTTGCGACGCCATCGGCTGGGGCTGGCGCGGGAAGCCGGCATCGCGCCGTTCATCATCGCGAGCGACCGTACGCTACGTGACATCGCGCGCCTGCGCCCGCGCACGCTCGACGAGCTGGCGCTCGCTCACGGGATCGGGCCGAACAAGATCGAGCGCTACGGCGCGGGATTGCTCCGCGTGATTGCCAGCTTGCCCGCCTGATGTTCCTAGGCCATCAGCCGCTGTGCCCCGGAAGGGCACGCTCCAACGCGGTGATCAATGTGGGCAGCTCGTCGACGAGGATCTGCCAGACAATGTCGTAGTCCACCGTATCGTAGCCGTGGACGATGCGGTTGCGTGTGGTAATGACGTCGAGCCATGGGATCTCCGGGTACCGCGCATGGCCTTCCTTCGACACTCGGTTCGCGGCTTCACCGATGATTTCAAGGATGCGGGTGAGGGCTAGCTGCAACAGGCGATCGGTATCTACGTCGCTCCGCACTCGACCTCGGACCAAGGCGACGGCCTCACGCGCGTGGTCCAGCATGTGGCGCATGGGAACGGTATCATCCCGCCTGGACATACAGCTCCTCGGCCTCGGCCAGAACCTCGTCGCGAAAATATTTGCTGAGCTCGTTCGGCGTTTTCAGATCGACGCGGCGCGCCAGGATTTGCGAGAGCTCGTCTTGCATCCTGAAGAACGCGAAGCCGGGAGTCTTGCCAGCTTCGAATTCGACGAGCACGTCCACGTCGCTCTCGGATGTGAAGTCGTCACGCAGGACCGAGCCGAAGAACGCGAGACGGCGAATGTGATGCCGCCGGCAAAAATCCGCGATCTGTTCGCGCGGGACGTTGATCCGGGCGCGGCTCGCCATCATGACACCGGTGCTCCCTCCCGGGCCGATCTGGACGATGGCCTTCTGCCACACTCTATCCGATCGCATGGAGGAGAGTGCCGTTCTGGTCCGGCGCCCGAGGAGCGTGTGGGGGTCGACGCGGGCGCCGGGTTTCCCGGCGCCCGAGGAGCGTCTGGGGGTCTGGGGGCGTTCTACGCCCCCAGTTGGCTAATCGGCTAATCCACCCTGATGATCAGATCCGGCGTCAGCTCGCTGAGCTTCGTGCGGCCGCAGAGTCCCATCGTCGTGCGAATCTCGTCGCGCATGATCTCGAACGTTCGCGCGACGCCCGCGGCGCCGTCGGCCGCGAGACCCCACAGGGCTGTGCGGCCCAGCGCGACGACCTTCGCGCCGCGCGCCAGTGCCTTGACCACGTCGGTCCCGCGATAGAAGCCGCCGTCCACGATGATCTCGGCGGCGCCGGCGACGGCGTCGGCGATCGGCGGCAGCGCCTCGATGCTGGATTGCGTCTGGTCGAGCTGCCGGCCGCCGTGATTGGACACCCAGATCAGCCGCACGCCCATCTCCACGGCGCGGCGAGCGTCGCCGACGGTCATGATGCCCTTGAGACCAACCGGAAGCTTCGTCGTCTTCATCAGCCACTCGACGTCGGCCCACGTGAGCCGCGCCTGGTACGTGGAGTCGGGGCCGCGCGGGTTCGGCGCGATCTCCATGGCCTTGCGAGGACTGAAGCGATTGAAGATGTCACGTTCGCGGCGACTGTAGAGCTGCGTGTCGACGGTGAGCGCGACGGCCTGGTAGCCGGACGTTTCCACGCGCTTGAGGAGTTCGCTGACCCAGCCACGGTCGCCGTGGTGGTAGAGCTGGAACATCTGTGGCGCCTTGCCGGCTTTCGCGACGTCTTCGACCGGCCACCCGGTGGCGCCGGACAGCCACTGGAGCGTATCGGCCTGTCCCGCGCCGCGCGCCATTTCGACGTCGCCTTCACGGTGGAACAGGATCAGGCCGCCCATCGGCGCGACCGCCACCGGCGACGACAACGGCACCCCGAGCAGGCTCGTGCGGATGTCGATCTCGCGCACGTCCACGAGCACGTTCTGCTGGATCGCCAGACGGTCGAGGTGACGTCGATTGCGGCGGCGCGTGGTCTCGGTCTCGGCGCCGCCCGCGCCGAAGTTCCAGTGGTCGCGGGGCAAGCACGTCCTGGCAGCGCGGCGGATTTCGGGCAACGTGACGAAGCGCGGGCCGGATAGTAGTGTCATGGCCCGTTACTATACGATAGTTTTCTCGACGAGAGCTTTTCAGGGAGGAACGCACGATGGATCTCGGGGTTCACCTACCGACCACGCAGCAACCGAACGCCGCGCGGGACGCACTCGTCACGTTCGCGCGCGAGGCTGAGAAGCGCGACTTCGCCTCGCTGTGGGTGAGCGATCACGTCGTGATCCCGCACGTGTCGACCGGGTACGGCCGGACGGGCGGCCGCTTCCCACATCCGCCGGAACGTCCATACCTCGAGCCCGTGGTGATGCTGACCGCGGCGGCGATGTGCACGTCCCGCGTGCGTCTCGGATCGTCGGTGTTCATCCTGGGCCATCGTCATCCCGTCGTGATGGCGAAGATGCTCGCGACGATCGACGCGCTGTCGGGCGGCCGGGTGATCTGTGGCGTCGGCGTCGGCTGGTGGAAGGAAGAGCTCGAGACGCTCGGGGTTCCGTACGCCAAGCGTGGTCGTCAGGCCGACGAGATCATCCGATCGTTCAAGACGCTGTGGACCGACGAGCGCCCTTCGTTCGAAGGGCAGTTCTTCAAGTTTCGCGACATCGGCTTCGCGCCGAAGCCCGTGCAGAAGCCGCATCCGCCGATCTGGGTCGGTGGACGGAGCGCTGCCGCGTTTCGCCGTGTCGTCACGCTCGGCGATGGCTGGCACGCGACCACCCACACGCCGACCGAATTGAGGGACGAGCTCCTGCCGCAGCTCCGCGCCGCGGCGGACACGGCCAAGCGCGACTGGACATCGATCACATTGTCGCTGCGCTTCACGGTCACCGACGAGATGCTCGCGCAAGGACCTCAGATGCTGATCGATCGGCTCGGCGAGTACAAGCGACTCGGATTCAGCCACGTGCTCGTCGAGTTCAGGCGTGAAGATCTCAAACGCATGCTCGAGATTCTCGACCTCGTGGCAGGGACGATCAGGCCGGCGGTAGACGCCGCGTAAAGCGCTTCTCCTCCGCCGGAGACTCAGGCCGCGCCCGCCGTCGCCCTGACCGAATCGAGCAGCGCGATCAGTCCATCGACCTCGGCACTCGTGAACAACGCCTCGGGGCCCTGGGGAGTGAGGTCCGTGAACGGCGATTCGTAGAGTCGCGCCTTGCCTGAACACCGCTTCGCCCGCTGCTTGCTTGAAGCTCGGCTCGTGGATGAGCGCCGAGAGATTGTCCTGATACGGCAGCGTCAGGGCGGCGTCGTGCTTGTAGACCCACGCGATGGCGAGCTCGAGCGCGCGCCGCGCGTAGAAGCAGGCGGTGCGCGGGTCGGAGTGCGCGGCCGCTTCGGCGTTGGCCGCCGCCTCGTGGACCGGCGGCCATTCGCGCTGGAGAAAGGCGAAATGGCTCACGTCACAGTCCACTCGGGGCCTGGCGCCGTTAGTGGCCCTGTCGTGGAGATCGCCCTATCGCTCACGTCAACCGCCGACCGCATTTTCGCTTGACAGCCTTGCGCCGCGCGAATGTGAGCGGGTCGGCGACCCTCTATGAATCCCGGCCCTGAGGGCCGCAGGGGCGCGCTGTTCGTGAGTAATGAGCCGCACCCGAAAAAATAGAGCGTCGTCGGAAATCGCCTCTCCTTGGCCGTCCCAGGCGGCTCCGAAAACAGGATGTAGAGTCACCCCGGGAGAAGGAGAGCCGCCATGCAGAGCCACACGTCGGACTCGCTCACCACGCTCGATCGCACCGAACTGGACCGACTGGGCGATGAGATCGCCGAGCTTTCGGCCCATCTCGACGCCGCCACCGCTCGACTGCTCGACCTGATCCGAGAATTCGACGCGCGAGAAGGATGGAACGCCGGATTCCGGTCGTGCGCGCACTGGTTGAGCTGGCGGGTCGGCCTGGACATGGGCGCGGCCCGCGAGCGTGTCCGAGTCGCGCGTGCGCTGGGCGCGCTGCCCCAGATCGCTCGCGCTCTTGCCGGCGCGGAGATCTCGTACGCGAAGGCCCGGGCCCTCACGCGTGTCGCAACTCCGGAAACCGAGGAGCGGCTGCTGGCGGTGGCACGGGCCGGCACCGCGGAACACGTGGAGCGGGTCGTGCGGGGATGGCGACGAGTTGATCGAATCGCCGAGGCCCGGGAAACAGTTCGGCGCCATGCGAGCCGGGCGCTGCGCGCGTATCAGGACGACGACGGCATGGTCGTCCTTCGTGGCCGGCTCGCGCCGGAAGTGGGAGTGCTGGTCATGAAGGCGCTGGACGCCGCGCGCGAGACGCTCTATCCGCGGCCCCACTTGAATTCGGGTGTCGGTGACAGCGTGGCAGAAAACGTTTCCGCGGGAACGTCTGTCCCTGAGGAAACGTCGACGTTCGCGCAGCAGCAGGCGGACGCGCTCGCGCTCCTGGCGGAGACGGCGCTCCATCACGGTCTTAACCCCGGTACGCCGGGAGAGCGGTATCAGGTCGTCGTGCATGTGGACGCCCCCGTGTTACAGAACCAGGACGAAGCCGGTCAGTCGGTCCTCGAAGACGGCGTGCGCGTTTCCGCGGGAACGTCGCAGCGGTTGGCGTGCGACGCGAGCAGGGTAGTGATGCGCCACGACGAGGACGGGCGGCTCATCGAAATCGGCGCCCGCACGCGCACGATTCCTCCGGCGTTGCGGCGAGCGCTGCAGCACCGCGACCGCGGTTGTCGCTTTCCGGGGTGCGGAGTGCCGTTCGGCGACGGGCATCACGTCCGCCACTGGGCGAACGGAGGGCCGACGACGCTCTCGAACCTCGCCATGCTCTGTCGCCGGCATCACCGGGCAGTTCACGAAGAGGGCTATCAGGTCGTTTGCCAACCGGACGGCGCGCTCGAGTTCCGCCGGCCGGATGGCAGTGCGCTGCCGGGGGTTCCGTCGCCGCCGGCGGTGCCTTGTGATCCTGCTGACGCGTTACGCGAAGCGCATGCCACGCGTGGGCTGCGGCTCCATGCGCGTACGCTCTGTCAAAGCTGGACGGGAGAGCGCTTCGACGTCGGCTGGGCCATCGATGTTCTGCATCCGTTGGCGGTTGAAGGCGGGAGCGTCGATCACCACGCACACGAGAGCGGGTAACTACAGATCTCCTTGGAAGGCGCGGTGCTGGAGGGATGCGAAGAGCCCATCCAATTCGCTGAGTGCAGCGCGGTATGTGTCGCCGTGCGGGGGCGCTCGCGTTCGCTGCGCTCGCGCTCGGGCCAGCGCGCCAGCACATCGGGCAGGTTGTTCTTGCCGTGCTCCTAAGCCGCAAGCGCGACTCCCGGGCGTGCGCTTGTCGTCGAGGCTCCAGCCGTCGGCTTCCACGTCGTAGAACCACACGGTGTCGGTACCGCCGGAGTTCGTCTTGGTGAAGAGGAGGATCGCGGTCGAGACACCAGCGGCGGCGCAGTTCCTTGTGCGCCTTGCTGGAGCCGAACAGCACGCCGTCGGGGACGATCACCGCTGCGCGGCCGCCCGGTTTCAACAGCCGCAGGAAGAGCGCTACGACGAGTAGCGCCGACCCGCTGGCGCGCAGCCCCGAGATCCCGGCCTACCGCGACGATTCGCCCGTCCTTGACGGCCACGCCGCCGGGTCGCGCCGGCCACCGAGACCGTCGATGACGACGGCGTTGTCGATCACGAGGTCGTGCACGGCGCGTCTCCTGTATGGACTCAGCCGCGGTAGTCGGCGGCGGGGCGCTTCATCTCGAAGATGTCGTGGATGTGAGCATAGAGATTGCCGGTGAGTCGGCCGACCGGCCGCAGCCGGTGCATGTCCAGGCGTCCGGTGGCGGGATCGTAGATGTCGTCGCGGATGTGGAACTGGACGATCTCGCCGATGACCAGATGTGCTTTGCCGACAGGCAAGATGCGCACGACCTTGCATTCCATGTTGATCGGCGCCTCGGCTACCCGCGGCGCTTTCACGAGCGCGCTCGGGGCCGGCGTCAATCTCGTCAACTCGAACTCGTCCACCTCGGGCGCGTAGTCGCCCGAGCTGAGATTCATCTGCTCCGCGCGGTCATCGTCGACGATGTTGACCACGAATTCGCCGGTGGCCTCGACGTTGCGGAGCGTGTCCTTCTTCGCGGGGCCCGCGGAGGCCGTTGCCGCGCGGGTCGACGACGAGAAGGCGATCGTCGGCGGCTCTGCGGTGATGGCCATGAAGTAACTGAACGGCGCCAGGTTCCGCACGCCGGCGGCGTCGACGCTCGACACCCAGGCGATTGGTCGCGGCACCACGGAGCTGATCAGGAGCTTGTACACCGCCGTCGGCGGCAACGCTTGCGGATCTATTTGCACGGCGTCTCCTTGGTCTTTCTTAGTGGGGGCCCCGAAATGGCCCCCACACCCCCATACGCTCGTCGGCCGTCGGCAAAGCCGCCGGCCGCCTCGACCACACGCTCGTCGCGCCGCGGGGGCCCCGCGACGCGCCTCGGTTCCCAATCTTACGGTACACTGCCCCCGCCATGCGCATCGGCGTGCTCATTCCCACTCGCGGCATCGTCATGGAGTCCGCTCGGCGCCCGCCTGCGGATGAATGCTGGGCGATGGCCCGTCACGCCGACGAGGCCGGCTACGACGCGGTCTGGGTCGGCGACAGCGTCGTCGCCAAGCCGAGGCTCGAGCCACTGACCACGCTCGCCTATCTCGCCGCCATGACGACGAACGTCCGGCTGGGCACTGCGGTGTTGCTGCCGGCGCTCCGGCAGCCGGTGGTGCTGGCGCATCAGATCGCGAACGTCGACCAGATCTCGCGCGGTCGTGTCGTGCTGGGGCTCGGCGTTGGCTGGAGCCTGCCGTCGGCCGAGCGCGAGTGGGCGGCGTGCGGCATGGATCACAAGCGTCGCGCGCGCCGGCTCGAAGAGCACATCGAGGTCTGGCGGATGTTGTGGCGCGGCGAGCCGGTGACGTATCACGGCCACAATTTCGAGCTGACCGACCACACGATTGGACCATTGCCGTGGACCGACGCCGGGCCGCCCGTGCTGATCACAGCCGGGAACCGCGGCGAGCTCATTCCCGCGCAGTTCGATCGGTTCGCGCGCCTCGGTGACGGGATCATCACGACGTATCTCGACGCTCGGGAATGCCGTTTGGTGCGCGAACGAGCCGAAGAAGCGCTGGCGCAGCATGCTCGCGCGCTGCGGCACTTTCCGCTCTGCGTCTACACGACCGTGCGCATGGACGACGACGCCCAGAAGGCCGCGCGGGAGACGAAAGACTTCCTCGCGACGTACTACGGCGGCGGCGTCCACATGCGCGGGCTGATGGGGCTCGGGCCCGCCGGCGCCGTCATCACGGCGCTGCAGCAGTACGCCGCGGTCGGCGTCACCGACCTCTGCATCAGATTCGTCGGCGGCGGTCAGCTCGCGCAGCTTGAACAGTTCACGAAAGAAGTCCTGCCCGCGCTGCGCGGCTGACATCGGCCGGGCACCGGGCGGTGATTTCATTTTCACGTGATCGGAGACATCCCAATGGCTGACGAGCTTCGTCCTTTCAACACCACGATCGACCGCCCGGCGCCTCAGCTCATCAAGGCGTACGGCGAGCTGGCCACGACAGCGCTCGGCGACGTCGTCGATCTCTCCTGCGTGATGAGCTATGCGATTCACCCGCTGTGGCCCGACATGCGGCACATCGCGGGACCGGCGTTCACCGTGCGCACCGGCCGGTACGACAACGTGATGCTGCACGCGGCGATCTATCTGGCCGAGCCCGGCGACGTGATCGTCGTGGAATCGGCCGACGACCACATGGCCGTCGCCGGCGGCAACGTGTGCGCGATCGCCAAGCGCCGCGGCGTCGTCGGATTCGTCGTCGACGGCGTCATCCGCGACATCGGCGAGTCGCGCGAGAACGGATTCCCGCTCTACGCACGAGGCATCTCTCCGATTCCCGCCAAGCGCGACGGCGCCGGCGACATCAACGCGACCATCCGGTGCGGCGGTGTCGTCGTGAATCCGGGCGACGTCGTCGTGGCGGACACCGAAGGGATCGTGGTCGTGCCGCGAGCTCGAGCCGAGGAGATCCAGGCGAAAGCACAGGCCAGGGTCGAGGCTGACGCGAAGCTGACGCTGGACCAGTGGGAAGCGAGGCACCGCGGTAACGTCGAGGCGGCCCTCAAGGCCAAGGGGCGGCGACTCTAACCCGGATTATTTCTGAACGCTCACCGGCAATCGAGCGCGTAGCGTCGCGGGCCGGGCCGGGGGGGGGGGGGGGCGGGAACAAGAGCCCCCGGGGCCCGGGGCCCCCGCGCCCGGACCACCCCGACCCAGCGCGCCCACCCAGACACCCCCAGGGACCCGCGGAAAAGGC
>JBGPTW010000142.1:0-16389 GCA_041490825.1 Methylomirabilia bacterium
CACCGGGTTCTGTTTGGGTACCGCAGCGCGGTTCTAGGTAAAATGGGCCTGGTGGACTGCGGCCCCCCCCCCCCCCGGCGGGCCCGCGACGCCACGCGCTCGATTGCCGGTGAGCGTTCATGAATTATCCGCGCTAACGACGCGCTGGGCGGGTACGGCGGGAGGCCGTTCCCTGCTCTCGATCACTTGATTGCCAGCGGATTCACCGGCGAGCCGACCGCGCCCGTGATCGGCAGCGGCGGCGCCACGAACAGGAACTCGTAGATGCGATCCTTGGCGCAATCAGTCGCCAGCTCGTCGAGGTCGAAGATCTCGCCGACGAGCAGTCCCATGTTCGGGATGAACACCTGGTGGAGTGGCTGGTACGTGTTCGGGATCTCGTTCGGACGCACCTCCATGCCCCACGTGTCGGTGGCGAGCGCCGCGAGCTGGCGATCGTGTACCCATCCGGCGCTCTTGAACGAAAGGCCCGGTGCGTCGCCGCCCGCGTAGTCGCCCCAGCCACCCCGCTTGCGGCACATCGCCATCTGCCCCGTACGAACGAGGAGCGCGTCACCGGCGCCGACCGTCACGTTGTGCGCCTTCACGGCGGTCTCGAGATCGTCCGCCGTGATTCCGTAGCCGGGCTCGAGCCACTCCAGGCCCTTCACGCGTGGAAGATCGAGCAGCACGCCGCGGGCGACCACGCCGCGCGCCATCTTCTCCATGCCGTTCTTCTTGGCACCTTCGCTGGCGACGAGATTTGCGTCGTAGCCGTTGTAGAGCTTGTCATCCAGGAAGCAGTGCGACAGCGCGTCCCACTGCGTCCCGCACTGAAGTGGCATGATGACCATGTCGTCCGCGAATCCGACGCCGCCCGGCCGCTTGACCGCGCCGCTCGTGAAATCAGGGCCGGTCAGGATCATGCGGTGGATCGGGTTGAAGCGGCGCGGCTGATTGATCTGTGGTCCGGTGTTGTCGAACGGGATCGCGAGTGAGAACACCGCGCCCCGCCTGACCATGCCTGCGGCCTTCACGATCAGCTCCGGTGTGATGTAGTTCAGCGTGCCGATCTCGTCGTTCGGTCCCCACTTGCCCCAGTTCCGATACTTTGCTCCGGTCTCGCGAACGATGTCGGCCATGGATGGATTCCTCTTTCCGTTGTGTCAGCCTCGCAGCCGGGTCACGAGGCCAACCGGTTTCACGCCGGCGTCCGGCGCGGGGCGATCCAGTAGAGCAGTGTCCCCCAGATCCCGCGGGGCAAAAAGAGCACGAACGCCATGAAGATCAGCCCGATCACCAGCGGCCACGATTCGGTGAAGACGCTTGCGCGATCCTCGAGGACCAGGAACGTGGCCGCGCCGACGAAGGGGCCGAAGAACGTTCCGGCGCCGCCGAGGAGCGTCATCATCACCACCTGGCCGGACGTCGACCAGTAGAGCGACTCGATCGGAACCACGTTGAGGCGGAGCGCCTCGAGCGCGCCGGCCGTTCCCGCGAACAGCGCCGAGAACACGAACGAGAGGAGCTTGATCCTCGTGATGTTGTAGCCGCAGGCCATGGCGCGGTCGCTGTTCTCGCGGATCGCTTGCAGGACAGCGCCGAACGGCGAGTCGAGGATGCGTTTGAGCCCCGCGACCGCGACGCAGACGATGGCGAAGGCGAAGTAATAGAAGGCGATCGATGTGTCCAGGGACACCGTGAACGGCCCGATCCCGAGCGGATGCAGCGGGATGCCGCGAAGGCCGTCGTCACCGCCGGTCCAGGTCGCAGCGTGGAATCCGATGAAGTAGAGGAGCTGCGCGAAGGCCAGCGTGAGCATCGCAAAGTAAATGCCTCGCCGCCGCAAGCAGAGGAAACCGATGACGAGGCCGCCGGCTCCGGCAAGTCCGAGTCCGATCGCGAGCGCGAGCCACAGCGAGCCGACACCGAGCTTGGCCAGCGCGATGCCCGCGCCATACGCGCCGAGTCCGTAATAGGCCGCGTGGCCGAACGAGAGCAGGCCGGTGTAGCCGTAGAGCAGATTGAACCCGAGGGCGAACAGGCCGTAGATCAGCACCTGCGTCGCGAGCGCGCGGTACGGCACGAGGAACGGGAACACGGCGAAGACCACGACGAAGGCGACGACGGGGTGGGCCGCGATGACGCCGAACAATCGCCGCCTCATTCCAGAAGACCGGGTTCGCCGAAGAGCCCGCTCGGGCGGATCAGCAGCACCAGCGCCATCACCACGAACACCATGATCTCCGAGAGCTTCGGCGCGAAAAACGTGGTCAAGCTCACGACTTCGCCGATGAGCAGGCCGGCCACGACAGCGCCGAGCAAGCTGCCCATCCCACCGACGACGACCACCACGAACGACTCGATCACCATCGTGACGCCCATCTCGGCGTAGACGCCACGCATCGGCCCCGCCAGGATGCCGGCGAGGCCGGCGAGGGCCGAGCCGATGCCGAACACGATGAGCCAGATTCGTCCGAGATCGATGCCGAGCGCGCGGACCATGAGTGGGTCGCGCGAGCCTGCGCGAATGACGAGGCCGACGTCGGTCCGCGTGAGAAAGGCCCAGAGCGCGACGAGCACGGCAGCGGTGATGGCGATCACGAACAGCCGGTAGGCGGGAAATCTCGTGAAGCCGAGGTCGACCGCGCTGGCGAGCGCGCGCGGCGGATCGAAGGTCAGGCCGATCTTCCCCCAGATCATCCGCGCGCCTTCCACCATCACCAGCGACAGCCCGAACGTGAGCAGGAGCGGATCGTCGGGGCCACGGCCGTAAAGCCGGCGGACGAGAAAGCGCTCGATCAAGAGACCGAACGTGCCCACCATCAGCGGAGCGACCACGAGCGAGACCCAGAAGTTACCGGTCCGCCCGAGCAGAAAGAACCCGAAGTAGGCGCCGAGCATGTAGAACGAGCCGTGGGCGAAGTTCACGACCGTCATCAGCCCGAAGATCAGGCTGAGGCCGATCGCGAGCAAGACGAAGATCATCCCGAGCACGAGGCCGGTGAAGACCTGCGCCGCCAGCGCGGCGAGCGAGACGTCGAACACGAGAACCGGGCTAGGCCAGACCCTTCTCGGCGCAGGTGCGGTCGAGCTCTTCGTTGGCCGGGACCTTCGCGACGACCTCCAGGAGACCCCACTCGCCGCCCTTCAGCTTGTCACGGCCTTTCATCATCCACAGGTCCTGGAACGATTTGTTGTCGCACTTCCGCCACCACTGCTTGCCCTTGTAGTGGTCGTACACCGGATTGGCGCGCAGCGCGTCGGCGACCGCCATGGACTCGGTGGACTTGGCCAGCTCCACACCCCGGGCGACCTCGAGGATCGCGCTGTACGCGTAGGCGCCATAGTCGCCGGGCGGCGTGTTGAACTTCTTTCGGTAGGCCTCGACGTAGCGCTTGGCGGACGGATTCGAATCTTGAAGCTCCCAGTAGAAGTTGATCGCGCCGTAGACGTCGCTGTAGAGCTCGGGGCCGCCTTCCTTGGCCTGCGGGATCCAGTGGAGCGGCTTGGCGAACTTCATGTCCTTCTTCATCCCGAAGCTGATCGCTTGCTTGAGGAAGGCGATGTCGTCGGCGCCCGGCGTCATGTGCATCAGCACCTCGGGCTTGGCGGCCTGGATCTTCGGCAGGTGCGCCGAGAACTCCGGATTGCCGAGCGGGTAGGGCGTGGCCCCGAGGACGGTGCCGCCGAGCTTCTTGAGCGTGTCCTGGAGCACGGCGTTGTTCTGCTTGCCCCACGCGTAATCGGCGTAGATGATCCACCACTTCTTGCCGAGGTTCTGCGCCACCCAGGTCCCGACGGCGCGCGACGTGATGGTCGGGTTCAGCGCTTCGTGGAAGGTGAGCGGGCTCGTGTCCGGCTTGGCGCTGATCTCGTCCGACTGGCTCACCGAGATGAAGAGGACCTTCGACTTCTTGGTCTGCTCGTTGATCGCCATCTGGACGTGAGCGGCCAGACCGCCGACGATGAACTGGCACCGGTCTTTCTCGATCAGCTCCTGCGTCCGTTGCGCGCCGACCGCCGGCTTGAGCTGATCGTCGCGGATCAGGACTTCGACCTTGCGCCCGAGGATCCCGCCCTTGGCGTTCAGCTCGTCGACCGCGAGCTCGGCGCCGCGCTTCTGGTCGTCCGCGAGCGCGGCGAAGGGACCGGTCAGCGGCGACGGGAAGCCGATGCGGATCGGGTCCTTGCTCTGAGCTTTCAGGACCGCCGGAAATGCGATGACGGCGGCGGCGCCAGCGGTCGTCGTGGTCAGGAACGAGCGTCGGTTCATGACAATCTCCTTTGTAGCGGGGTCCCCCTGCAAGTGGTCGGAATGATAGGAGCCGGGTCGGGGCGTGTCAATCGTGCTAGAGTCCGCGGACATGACGCGGAGGAGGCATGCGTACGTCGCCGTCGACGACTGTGGGCGCATGGTCAATCCGGCGCTCGTGGAGGGACAGATTCAGGATGGCGTCGCGCAGGGCATCGGCGGCGCGTTGTGGGAGCACTGCCCCTACGACGAAGCGGGACAGCCGCTCGCGACGACGCTGATGGACTACGCGCTGCCGACGCCGGCGATGATCCCCGCGATCGAGACGCACCATCTCGAGACGCCGGCACCGGCCATCGCGGGCGGTTTCAAGGGCGCCGGCGAAGCGGGAACGACCGGCGCGCCAGCGGCAATCCTGAACGCGATCAACGATGCGCTGGCGCCGTTCGGAGCGATGGTGACCGAGCAGCCAGTGACGTCGGAGCGGGTATTCCGCGCGATTCAAACCGCAAGAGGCACGGGCACGCTGAGCCCGGCTCGCGCGAAGCTGAAGCGGTAATGCCCGGTGGGGACGGCGGTGGGGGTGCTCTCCCCAGAGCCGTATCTCCTGCGGCTCGACCGGAGCAAGCGTCACATATGCGTGGCCCCAATGAGAGCCGACTGACGACTGTGGATAGCGGCTCTGGGGAGAGCGCCCTCACCGCCGTCCCCACCGAGAGTTGACGACGACCGCGACAGCTACACGGTAGCGAAGAACCGCGCCGGCGCGCCCTCGGTTCCCGCGATCTTGTAGAACGGCGCAGCGAAGTCGACGCGCCGGCGGGGCAGCGCGGCGAGGTTGGTCAACCCTTCCATGATCACGACGCCGGCGCCGAGGATCACGCGGTGCATCGGAAAGTCCTCCGAGCTGAAGTCGGGCAGTCTGGCGCAGTACTCCTCGAAGAAGTCGAAGCCGATGTTCTTCGGTGCCTTGGCGACGAGCCATTCGGCCGACTCGGGCGGAAAGTACGGCGACTGCGTGAAGTAGTCGGGCCACTTCCCGTACATCCTGTCGGTCCAGTCCGTGCGGAGCAGCACGATGTCGCCCGGCTTCACGGCATCGGCGCCGCCACGCTTCAAGTCATCGATCGTGATCGCGTGATTCGCGCCGGCGAACGAGAGGTCGACGACGTAGGCCTCGCCCATGACCTGGTCCAGCGAGATCTCCGCCGTCGTGATGCCGTCCTTGTAGACATGGAGCGGCGAGTCGATGTGGGCGCCGGTGTGGAGGCTCTGATGGACGCTGGAAACCTGCCAGAAGCCAGGGCCGCGGCGGTGCGGCGTGATCTCGAGCTTCAGGTTGGTCGACGGCGGGCTGAGCGTCGCATCGTCGACGGTGACCGACAGATCGATGTAGCGGCTCATGCTCTGTCTCCTTCTATAGCGAGGACCGCGCGCCCGGAACGATAATCCGATGCGCGTGTCTCCGACCGACGTAGGCTAGCAGGGACGATCGCACGTTGCCAGGCTCGCCGCGCTGTGCTATCTGTCGCGCGATGCGAGAGCTCGATCCGAAGTCCACCGCCCTCGTCGCCGGGCCCGTCGATCCGAGCAAGGCGCGGCGCGGGATCCTGCGCCACAACCTGATCGGGAGTCCCGGCACGCAGGTCATTCCGGAATTGCTCGATGCACGCGACGTGGTCGTCCGCGGCAAGAAACGATACAACTCGTTTCAGGGCACCGATCTGGAGTTCGTGCTGCGACGCCGGCTCGGCGCGGAGACGCTGATCCGCGCGGGGATCAACACCTCGACCTGCGTCCTGTGCGCGGGGTTCGAGGCGACCAATCGGGACTTTCGGGTCGTGATCGCGAGGGACGCCGTCGACTCGATGGACGGCGAAGCGATGCACGAGTTCTCGGTACGGCTCATGGCGGCGGCGATCGGCTGGCCCATGAGCACCGCGGAGATCGTCTCGGCGCTCGGCGCCTGAGCCATCACCCTTTCAGGAGGCCGCCATGCGAAAGTGCATCACCGCGGTGATCTGCGCTGTCAGCCTGCTGGGGCTCCTCATGCCCGGCAGCACACCCACCTGGGCCCAGAAGGGCCCGATCAAAATCGGGATGGTGACCTCGCTCACCGGCGGCCTCGCGCCCAACGGCAAGGACATGGTGAACGGGCTCCAGCTCTTTCTCGACGAGCAGGGCGGCAAGCTCGCCGGCCGGCAGGTGACGCCGATCATCGAGGACGATGAAGGGAAGCCCGCCACCGGAATCGCGAAGGCGCGCTCGCTCGTCGACGGTCAAGGTGTGCACGTGTTCTTCGGGCCCGTGAGCGCGGCTGTGGGCTACGCCATGGCGCCGTATCTCGACGGCAAGAAAATCCCGTCGCTCTACGCCATCGTGGCCGGCGAGGATCTCACGCAGCGCAAGCGCAGCCCCTGGATCATTCGCACGGGCTGGTCGAGCGCGCAGCCGTCGCATCCCTTCGGCAAGTACGTCTATGAAACGCTCGGCTACAAGAAGATCGCGACGATCGGCTACGACTTCGCGTTCGGCTGGGAAGTGGCGGCGGGCTTCCAGCGCACCTTCGAGGAAGCCGGCGGGCAGGTGGTGCAGAAGCTGTGGCCGCCGCTGTTCAATCCCGATTATGCGCCGTTCATCACCCAGCTCCGCCGCGACGTCGACGCCGTGTACGCGGTCTTCTCCGGGGGCGATGCCCTCCGCTTCGCGAAGCAATATGCCGACTCCGGCCTTCGGGGGAAGCTGCCGCTGATCGGCGCCGGGGTCTTCACCGACGAGCACGTGCTGCGCACGATGGGCGACGAGGTGCTCGGCGTAGTCTCCGCGCTGCACTACTCGGCCGCGCTCGACAATCCAGCCAACAAGAAGTTCGCCGCGGCGTACGAGGCGAAGTACAAGCAGGTGCCGTCGTACTACTCCGAGGGCCCGTACGTGAGCATGCTGGCGCTGAAGTCTGCCCTGGAGGCCATCGGAGGCGACGCCGAAAGTGGCGAGAAGCTGATCGCCGCCCTCCGCAAGGTGGACCTGAGCGCGTCGCCGCGCGGGCCGATCCGCTTCGACGACTTCGGCAACCCGATCGAGAACATCTACGTCCGCAAGGTCGAGCGTGTCGGGGGCAGGCTCCAGAACACCGTCATCCACACGTTCCCGAACATCTCGCAGTTCTGGACCTACAAGGCGGACGAATTTCTGAAGAATCCCGTGTACTCACGGGACTTCCCGCTCTGCAAGCATTGTTGAAGGTGGGGGGGCCCCGAAATGGCCCCCCACTCGGAGTCCCTACGGCTTCACGGGGGGATAGCTCCGGTCGTACGCCGGGCTCTTGAGGAACTCGTCCGGCTTGTAGGTCCAGAACTGCGACACCATCGGATAGGTGTGAATGACGGTGTTCTGCAGTTTCCCGCCGACGCGCTCGACCTTGAGGATGTAGACGTTCTGCGTGGGATTGCCATAGTCGTCGAGCTTGATCGGCCCGCGCGGGTCCTCGGTCGTCTCGCTGGCCCTTCGGATCGCGGCCAGGAATTTCTCGCGATCCTCCACCTGTCCTCCGACGGCGCGCGCCGCCTCGACGATCCAGCGTCCCGCGCTGTACATCACCGCGGTGAAGTACGCGGGCGTCCGCTTGAGCTTCGCTTCCGCGAGCTGCATGAACGTGCGATTGGCCGGGGTCTGCAGCGTAGGCGCCCAGATCAGCGCGCCCACCATGCCGATCGCTTCGTCGCCCATGCTGCGAAGGGCTGACTCGTCAGTCGCGACGCCGATGCCGATGAGCGGGAGGCGCTGCTTCAGGCCCTGTTCGTCGTACTGCTTCACGAAGCGCACGGCCTGTCCGGCGACGAAGACCTGGACGACGGCGTCGACGTCGCGCTGGACCTGGGTCAAGTAGGGCGCGAAGTCCATCGCGTTCAGCGGCACCCAGATCTTCTGCACGACCTTGCCACCAGCGTCCTCGAAGACTTTCTGAAAGCCTCCGATGCACTCGTGGCCGAAGTTGTTGTCCATCGCGATCGCCGCGACCTTCCTGTACTTGAGCGTCTTCGTCGCGTAATCGCCGAGCGCATGCATCGGCTGGCTCGCGCTGAAGTTCGAGCGCAGCAGCCAGTGCGTCAACTTCCGCTTGGTGAGGTCGTCGGGCGTCGTGAGAAAGATCGAAGGAAGCTTGTCGCGCTCGATCGGCGGCACGAGCGCGTAGCCGATGTTCGACAGCAGAACCCCGGCGAGCACATGGACCTTGTCCTGGGTTACCAGCTTCCGGTACTTGGCCTGGGCCGTCGCCGGGTTGCCTTCGGTGTCCTCTTCGATCAGCTCGATCTTCCGGCCCGCCGTCTGGTACCCGGCCTGTTCGAACGCGAGCTTCAGACCCTCGACCATGTCCTTGCCGGCCTGGGCGAAGATCCCGGTCTGTGGCCCGAGATAGCCGACGCGGATCGGCTCGGCCGCGCCGGCCGAGGTCGCAGCCGCCGGCAGTGAAGCACAGAGGGCGGCCACGATGGCGAGTCGGGCGACGGTCCATCTCAGCATGTCAGACTCCAAGGTAGCGGGATTTGACGTCTTCGTTGGCCATCAGCTCATCGGGCTTTCCCGAGTACACGATGCGTCCTCGGCTCAGGATGTGCAGGTGGTCCGCGACCGAGAGCGCCAGCGGCAAGTTCTGCTCGACGAGAAGAATCGACAGGCCCTCGCGGCGCAGCTCGCCGATCGAGCGGCCGACTTCTCGCACGAGCAGCGGCGCCAGGCCCTCCGTCGGCTCGTCCATGAGCAGCAGGTCCGGGTTGGTCATCAGCGCGCGGCCGATCGCGAGCATCTGCTGCTCGCCGCCCGAGAGCTTGTTCGCGCGGTTCTGGCCGCGCTCGCGCAATCGCGGGAACAGCGCCAGCACGCGGTCGAGGTTCCATCTTCCGCTGCCGGTGCGCGTCGCGACGACGAGGTTCTCGTGGACGGTGAGCGAGGGGAACACCCGACGGCCTTGCGGAACCAACCCCATTCCACGCTCCACGGCGCGGAACGGCGGCAAGCCCGTGATGTCCTCGTTCTTGAAGCGGACGCGGCCGCGGCGCGGCGGCGTGAAGCCGATCACCGAGCGAACGAGCGTGGTCTTGCCCATGCCGTTCCGGCCGAGAATGGCGACGACCTCGCCCGCGGCGAGCCCGAGCGAGACGCCTTGCAGCACGTGACTCTCACCGTAGTACGTGTGGATGTCGGTGATCTCAAGCACCGAGGTAGATCTCCTGCACCATCGGATCCGCGCGTACCGCGTCGCGAGGGCCGTCAGCGATGACCCGGCCGTAGTGCAGCACGGTCACGTGCTGCGCGATCTCGAGCGCGATGTCCATGTCGTGCTCGATCATCAGCACGGTCATCGCGGGATCGAGCCGTCGCAGAAGCTCCGCCATCATCTGCGACTCGGCGGGTGACAATCCTGCCGTCGGCTCGTCGAGCAAGAGCACACGTGGCTTGCTCGCCAGCGCGAGCGCGATCTCGAGCTGCCGTTGCTCGCCGTGAGAAAGATTTTTGACGATGGCGCCTGCACGGTCGGTCAGACCGACGGCGTCGAGCGTGGCGCGCGCCTGTGCCGCGAGATCGTGATAGCCGGCGAGCGGGCGGTACATGGCGAGCTTGACGGGCCTGAGAGCCTGCACGGCAAGCAGACAGTTCTCGAGGACGCTCAGGCCGCGGAAGAGATTCGTGATCTGAAACGTTCGGGCGAGTCCGAGCGCGGCCCGCCGGTGCGGCGCCGTCCGCGTCACGTCCCGCCCGAAGAGCGTGATCGTGCCCGCGGTGACCGGCAGCTCTCCCGAGATCAGATTGAAGAGCGTGGTCTTCCCGGCGCCGTTGGGACCGATGAGCGCCCGGCGCTCGCCCGGGCGCACCGCGAGCGCCACGCTGTCGACGGCCCGAAGGCCGCCGAAGAACTTCGAGACCCCTGTGAGGCTCAGCGCCAGGCCGTCGTTCACCGCGTCGCGGAGCTCCGTCGGACCATCAGCAGTGTTTGCACGGGGGATAGTCGCGCGTGTAGAGGGGCAGCTTCAGAAACTCCTCCGGGTTGTACTTCCAGAACTGGCTGACCGCGGGGTACGTCGCGATCACCGTGTTCTGCAGCTTTCCGCCGACGCGCTCGACCTTGCGGATGTAGACGTTCTGGACGGGATTCCCCAACGCGTCGATTTTGACCGGTCCCCGCGGGAAGTCTTTCAGCTCGACCTTGCGGAGCGCGGCGATGAGCTGATCGCGGTCCTCGACCTTGCCCCCGACCGCCTTGATCGCCTCCGCGATCCAGCGCGCGTTCGTGTAGCACGTCTCGGCATAGTAGGAGGGCACCTTGCCCGCCTTGGCCTCGAACGCCTTCGCGAACTTCACGTTCTGGGGATTGTCGAGCGCGGCGGAATAGTGGAGGGTGGTGATGATCCCGAGGGCCTCGTCACCCATCTGCGGGAGCACCGACTCGTCGGTGGTGGTGCCGTTGCCGATCAGCGGGATCCGCGCTTTCATCCCGCTTTCCTCGTACTGCTTGACGAACTGGAGCGCGGCGCGCCCGAACACGACGCTGAACACCGCATCGGCGTCGCGCTTCACCTGGGCGATGAACGGCGAGAAATCGCTGGTGTTGATCGGCGCCCAGACCTTCTGAATGATCTGGCCCCCGTTCTCCTCGAAGGTGCGCTGGAACCCGCCGACGGACTCCCAGCCGAACGCGTAGTCGAGGCCGATCGCGGCGATCTTGCGGTACCTGGTGTTCTTCGCGATCCACTCCCCCAGGGCGTGCGTGGACTGGCTCGAGTTCCACCCCGTCCGCACGACCCACTTCGCGGGCTTGCGTTGCGTCAGATCGTCGGATGACATCACCGGGTAGGTGGTCGGGATCTTCTGCGCGTCGACGAACGGGTGGAGGGCGTAGCCCGTCGAGGCTAGCAGCCCGCCGGTCAGGATGTGGACCTTGTCCTGGTCCACGAGCTTGCGGGCCTTCGTCAGCGCCGTGGCGGTAACGCCTTCGGTGTCTTCGACGATGAGCTCGATCTTGCGGCCGCCGACTTGCCGGCCGATCTCGTCCAGATAGAGCTCGGTGCCGTTGAGCATGTCCTTGCCGAGCGCCGAGGCCGCGCCCGTGAGCGGGACGAGGAGTCCGATCTTGATCGGACCCTGCGCCAGCGCCGCCGAGGGCAAGACCACGCCGGTGAGAAGGACCGCCAGGCTCGCGAGCACGAGTGCGCGAAGGTGTCGCATGGGAACCCTCCCGTTCAACCACGATCGCCCCGGATGGCGCCGACGATGCCACGCGGGGCGAACAGGATGACGCCGATGTAGACGGCGCCGAGGATGAGGAGCCATCGCTTGGTGTACACGCTGACGAAGTTCTTCAGAAACACGATGGCGGCAGCGCCGACGGCTGGACCGGCGAGCGTTCCGGGGCCGCCGAGCGCCACCATCAACAACGTCTCGACGGACGTGACGAGCTGGACGTCGGTCGGGCTGACGAAGCCGTTGTAGTACGCCCACAACGTGCCGGCGAAGCCCGCAAACGCGCCGGCGATGATGAAGGCCAGGTACTTGTGCAGCCAGACGTTGTAGCCGAGCGCCCGCATCCGCGACTCGCTCTCCCTGATGCCCTTCAGCGTCATGCCGAACGGTGAGCGCACGAGGATCCCGAGCAGCAGCCACGCCACGGCCGTCGCCGCGAGCGTGAAGTAGAGGAACGGCAGCGGGTTCCAGAGGCTCCACGGTAATCCGAGCTCGGGGCGCGGCACGCCCGAGACTCCGTTGTCTCCCTTCGTCAGCGACACCCACCGGAAGGCGAGACCCCACACGACCATGCCGAGGGCGAGCGTGATCATCAAGAAATAGGTGCCGGTGGCACGAATGGCGACGAGACCGCACACGGCGGCGGCGGCGGTCGCGAGCGCCACGCCCACGACGAAACAGACCACGAAACCGGCTTGCCGCTCGGTGGCCAGCAACGCGACCGCATAGGCCGCCACGCCGAAGTAGGCGGCGTGACCGAGGGACGGGAGTCCCGTGTACCCGAGCAGCAGATCGAGGCTCATCGCCAGCATCGCGAAGATGAGTGCCTGGGTGAGCAGCGTCAGCGGGTAGGGCGGAAGCAGCGGGGCGACGAGGGCGGTCAGGCCCAGCACCGCCGCCACTCCGACCGATCGGCGATCCATTTAATAATAAATGTGGGGGCCACGACATGGCCCCCACACCCCCCAACGCTCGGGGCGCCCCGGCGAAGCCGTGGCACTCCTCGACACCCCCCAACGCTCGGAGCGCCCCAGCGAAGCCGTGGCGATCCTCGATACTCTGACAGGAGCCATCCTAGGCGCGCCCGAAGAGGCCCGTCGGACGAAGCGCGAGGATCAGCGCCATCGGAGCGAACAGCGTGAAGTACGACAGCTCCGGAAAGAGCGCTTTGCCGAAGTTGTCGAGAAGCCCCACGAGAAGGCTACCGACCATCGCGCCTGGCAGGCTCCCGAGTCCGCCCACGATGACGACGACGAAGGCGTACGGCAGCACTTCGATGTCGGCGCCCGGGTACACGCCGAGGAACGCCCCGCCGATCACGCCGCCGAGTGCGGCGAGAAACGCGCCGAGCGCGAACACGCCGAGCGACACGCGTGGCACGTTGATCCCGACGCCTTGCGCCATCTCGCCGTCGTCGACGGCCGCCCGGATCATCGCCCCGGCCCGCGTGCGATCGAGTCCCAGCCACAGCGCGGCGCCGGAGACGACGGCCACACCCACGATGAACACCCGGTAGACGGGGAAGGCTGACGGTCCGAGCTTGATCGACCCGGTCAATCCATGAGGCACCGGAATGCTATACGGATCGCCGCCCCAGATCAGCAGCGCGAGATCTTGAAAAATGACCGCGAAGCCAACGGTCATGAGCACCTGGCCGAGGGTCTGCTCGGACAAGCGGCGCAGGAAGAACCGTTCCATGCCCATGCCCACGAGCGCCATCGCGAGCGCCGCGGCGAATGCGGCGAGCACGAAGCTGCCAGTCTTCCACACCACCGAGAGCCCGAGATATCCGCCCAGCATGAAGTACGAGCCATGCGCGAGATTGACGATGCGCATGACGCCGAAGATGAGCGAGAGACCACTGGCCAGGAGAAAGAGCAACGCGCCGTAGGAGAGGCCGTTAAAGGTCTGGGTGAGCCAGAACTCTGCGGTCACGCCAGCCGAACAAAGCGCAGCGCGTTGGCGCGGAGGATGCGCGAGTCGGAGGCGGTCATGGCCCGAGATTGTACACTACCGGCCAGCGACAGAGCCGCCGGCGAGCGGTGTCCGCGAGCCCCGCCGATGGGTGTTCGGACTCCGGCCGGCTGCTGTCCCGGGGGAGGTCTCGCGTGAGACTGCCGCACGAGCGCTTCGACTACTCGCCGATCGTCACGCGTCGTCCGTGGAAGTTGCCCAGGGGTGCGCGCATCGCCGTGTGGACGATCGTCAACATCGAAGAATGGAACATCGAGAAACCGATGGCGCGCCAGTATCTGAGCGCCCCGCAGGGCGTCGCCACCGTCCCCGACGTGCCGAACTGGGCGTGGCACGACTACGGGATGCGGGTCGGATTCTGGCGGCTGCTCGAGGCGCTGGCGAAGCGGAAGATCCGAGCGACCACTGCGATCAACGCGCACGTGTGCGAATCGTATCGTCCCGTGGCGCAGGCGATGCTCGACGCGCACTGGGAGTTCATGGGGCACGGCGTGATCCAGGGCGCCATGCATCTCTTGCCCGACCAACGGGACGCGATCCGCTCGACGGTCAAGATGCTCCGCGATTTCACGGGCAAGAAACCGAAGGGCTGGCTCGGACCCGGCTTGACCGAGACATGGGAAACGCTCGACATCCTGGCGGAGGAAGGCATCGAGTACGTCTCCGACTGGGTCAACGACGATCAGCCGTACGAGATCAGGACGACGTCGTCGTCACTCGTCTCGGTGCCGTACACGCTCGAGCTGAACGACATCCCGATGATGGTGATCCAGCACCACGCTTCGAGTGAATGGCTTCGGCGGGCTCGCGACCACTTCGACCGTCTCTACGCCGAGGGCGGGCGCAATCCCCGGGTGATGGCGCTCGCCGTGCACCCGTATATCTCCGGCGTGCCGCACCGGATCAAATATTTCGAAGCCGTCTACGACTACATGCGAGCGAAAAAAGGCGTCTGGTTCACGACCGGCGAGGAAATCTACGAGTGGTACAAGACGGCGCGATGAGTGTCGGTCCGAAGGGCTGTGTCGCCGGGAGAGCGTCACGCTGTCAACTTGTTGCCGCAGCGTGGATGCGTGCGATCGACGTGAGACTCGTGGAATCAATGCGTTAGACACCAGCGACGTGTGGCACGGCGATTGCCCAGTGGGGCTGGGGGCCATCCCGAGCCCAGAGAGGACGCCATGCCGAAAATGATTCCCGGTCCGACGTTCAAGATGGATAGCCCGCTGCCGTGCGGCTGCAAAATCGCTCGTGAAGATGGCTCGGGCAAGTACCGGCTGTGGTACTGCCCGACGCATGCGACCGCGTTCGAGATCCTGGAGGTCCTCCGCTTCAACCACGACGCGCTCGGAGCCGTCCTCAAGCACATGCCGAACGCCAATGGCGAACTGGACTTTGCGCGTGACGCAGAGTTCCGCGCGCGCGCGGTGATCCGGAAGGCGACCGCCGGCCTGTAGTGAGCTGAGGACCTCTACACGCTCGTCGGGCCGCCGGGGAGCCCGGCGCCCGCCTCGATAATCCGACACGTTCTGGTGGAAGTTTGACCCGTCAGGCGCGCAGCAACCGGCGCGCGTGCCGGGCGATGACCTGCTCCTCGTCGGTTGCGATCACCCACACAGAGACGCGGCTGTCAGCCGCGCTGATCCTCGGGCCGCCGTCAGCGTTGGCCCTGGTGTCGAGGCTGACGCCGAGCCAGCGCGCCTCCTCACACACCCGCGCGCGGACCGGGACGGCGTGCTCGCCGATGCCGCCCGTGAAGACCAGAACGTCCACACCTCCGAGCGCGGCGGCCAGCGAGCCGAGCTCACGCCCGATCCGGTAGACGAAGA
This sequence comes from Methylomirabilia bacterium, assembly GCA_041490825.1. GTDB lineage: Bacteria > Methylomirabilota > Methylomirabilia > Rokubacteriales > CSP1-6 > JBGPTW01. The sequence goes on from JBGPTW010000142.1 coordinate 15,274, forward strand.
GATCGATCGCGAACGCCGCCGCCGGCGAGGCGCTCGTGAGCAGTGCGCGCATATCGCTACTGACGCCGGACACGCCAAGCAATCCAGAACGATGGTAGAGCAGGTCGGTGAGCGTGTCGGGATTCATCCCACGCTCGATGAGCAGATGCAGTAGCACGCCCGGGTCGAGCGCGCCCGAGCGTGTCCCCATCGGAAGCCCGTCGAGCGCCGTGAACCCCATGGTCGTCGCGATGCTCTGGCGCTCGCGCATCGCGCACATGCTCGCGCCGTTGCCGAGGTGCGCGACGATGACGCGACCACCGGCAGCGTTGCCGGCGAAGGTCGGCAAGACGTGGGCGATGTGCTCGTACGAGAGCCCATGAAAGCCGTAGCGCTCGATGCCGGCCTCGGTAAGCTCGCGCGGCAGTGCAAATGTCCGGGCCACCGAGGGCTGCGTCCGATGAAACGCAGTGTCGAAACACGCGACTTGCGGGAGATCGGGCTTCATCCGGGCGAGCGCTCTGATCGGGGCCAGGTTGTGCGGTTGATGAAGCGGCGCGAGCGGCACCAGCCGCTCGAGGCGCGTCAGCACGGCGGGATCGATCTTCACCGGCGCTGAGAAATCGATGCCACCATGCACGACGCGATGCCCGACGCCCACGAGGTTCACGTCGGTCGAATGGCGCTCGATCCACCGCAGCACGGCTTCGAGCGCTGCGTCGTGATCCTTGCCTGTGAGCGCTTCGTCGGCCAGCGCGCGTCCGGCGCCATCGTGCGCGACGAAACGGACGGTGTGGCCGAGCCCGTCGACTTCTCCGTGATAGAGCAAGGGCAGCGACGCCGCGTCGGGATCGGCGGCGAACAGCGAGAACTTGATGCTCGAGGAGCCTGCGTTCAAGACGAGTAGCGTGTCGATCATGGCGACGGAGCGACTCTACCGCAGGAGCGCACTCGGTGGCTTGCGGTCCGCAGACGCCGAATGCGCTGGAACGCCGCGGGGTGCACGTCAGGATTGTGAGATGACCTCACGGGGTGCCGGCTGACCGCCGCTCCCAGAAGTCCTCGAACCGGCCGCTCAGCTTGCAGCAACGCAGGGCGATGATCGCGTCGGCACCAGCCACGGTCCAGTGCATCCCG
>JBGPTW010000143.1:0-16385 GCA_041490825.1 Methylomirabilia bacterium
CGGCGGACCCGTTCCCGTAGCGCACGATCGAGGGCAACCAGGCCGGGAGTGGGAACGGCTCGCGGGTCATCGGTCAACAGGGCCTCGTGGTCAGAGGCCCCTCACCGACCCGGCCGGCCCGCGACGCCACGCGCTCGATTGCCGATGAGCGTTCGTGAATAATCCGCCCTAAAGGGCCTCGCCTTGACCCGGCTTGTTCGCTTCGCCATCATCCACCTCTGATGCGATTCGTTGACCATCGATGGGGATGGCCCGGCGCCGTGCTCGCCGCGCTCGTCCTGATCGCCTCATCCGCTCGGCCGTTGATCCCGGCCGCGCGTGCGGCGGCGGTGCCGGCGCGCGCCGTGCCGGCGGGCCCGACCGTGTCCCACGCGCTCTCGATGTACGGCGGCGACACCAAGTACGGCCCGGGCTTCAAGCACTTCGACTACGCCGACCCGCGCGCCCCCAAGGGCGGCGCCGTGAAGCTGGCGGCCATCGGCACGTTCGACACCCTGAACCCATTCGTCCTGAAGGGCGTGGCCGCGGTGGGCGTGACCGACACGTTCGATACGCTGATGGTCCCGTCGGCCGACGAGGCGTTCACCGAGTACGGGCTGGTCGCCGAGTCCGTCGAGCTGCCGGCGGATCGCGCGTGGGTGATCTTCACGCTCCGACCCGAAGCGCGCTTTCACGACGGCAGTCCGATGACGGTCGACGACGTCATCTGGACGTTCCAGACGCTGAAGACGAAGGGGCATCCGTTCTACCGCAGCTACTACTCCAAGGTGACATCGGTCGAGCAGGTCGGCCCGCGACAGGTGAAGTTCACGTTCAGTGGCGGTGAGAACCGCGAGCTGCCGCTGATCGTGGGCCAGATGGCCGTCATGTCGAAGAAGTACTGGAGCACGCGGGACTTCGGCAAGACCACGCTCGAGGCGCCGCTCGGCAGCGGTCCGTACCGCATCCAGTCGCTGGAGCCGGGACGCTCGATCACCTACGAACGGGTGAAGAACTACTGGGGCGCCGAGCTTCCCGTCAACATCGGACGGTTCAACTTCGGCAGCATGCGGTTCGACTACTATCGGGACACCGCGGTCGCGCTCGAGGCGTTCAAGGCCGGGGCGTACGACTTCCGCCCGGAGAATGTCTCGAAGAACTGGGCGAAGGCCTACAACATCCCCGCGATCGCCGACGGCCGGATCAAGAAAGAGGCCATCAAGAACGAGATCCCGACGGGCATGCAGGCGTTCGTCTTCAATACCCGGCGCCCGATGTTCCAGGACCCGCGGGTGCGCCACGCGCTCGCGTATGCGTTCGACTTCGACTGGACCAACACGCATCTGCTCTACGGCGCCTACACGCGTACGGAGAGCTACTTCTCGAACTCCGAGCTGGCGTCACGCGGGCTGCCGAGCGCCGACGAGCTCGAGATCCTGCAACCGTTCACGGGCAAGGTGCCCGAGGAAGTCTTCACCGCCGAGTACCGGGCGCCGTCGACCGCGCCGCCGCGCTCGATCCGCGAGAGCCTCCTGGAGGCGCTGCGGCTGCTCCGCGCGGCGGGCTGGGTGGTGCAAAACGAGAAGCTCGTCGACAGCCGAACCGGCCAGCCGATGACGTTCGAGATCCTGCTCAACGACCCCTCGTTCGAGCGCATCGTGCTTCCGTTCACGAAGAACCTGGAACGGCTCGGCATCACCGCGCGAGTGCGCACCGTGGACACCGCGCAGTACCAGTACCGCTCGGACAATTTCGACTTCGACGTGACGGTCAGCGTGTGGGGACAATCGCTGTCGCCGGGGAACGAGCAGCTCGACAACTGGACCTCGGAGCGCGCGAACGTTCCCGGCAGCCGCAACCTGGCCGGCATCCGTGACCCCGTGGTCGACAAGCTCGTCGACCTCCTGATCTCGGCGCCGGCGCGCCGCGATCTCATCGCCCGCGTTCGCGCGCTCGACCGCGTGCTGTTGTGGGGACACTACGTCATCCCGCACTGGCACATCCAGGCCTTCCGCCTGGTCTACTGGAACAAGTTCGCCCGGCCCGCCACCGCGCCGAAATACTCGCTCGGATTCGACACCTGGTGGATCGACGCGACAAAGGCGGCCGCGCTGTCGATGACGGGCCGATAGCGATGCTTGGCTACATCGCGCGGCGCCTGCTCCTGATCATCCCGACGCTGTTCGGGATCATGCTGGCGAACTTCATCATCGTCCAGGCCGCGCCCGGCGGACCCGTGGAGCTGATGATCGCGCGCATCCGCGGGCATGACGTGGGCGCCACCGCCCGGGTGGGCGGCAGTGCGGGCGGCGAGACCGCCGGGCCGAGCACGTCGCAGCAGGCGGCCCCGGCGGGCGGTGACGTCGCCAGCAAGTATCGCGGCGCCCGGGGAATGGATCCCGAGCTGATCAAGCAGCTCGAGAAACAGTTTGGCTTCGACCAGCCGGCGTACACGCGGTTCTTCAAGATGATCCGCAACTACGCCGTCTTCAATTTCGGGTCGAGCTTCTATCGCGACCGTCCGGTGCTGGGCCTGATCCTCGAGAAGATGCCGGTCTCGATCTCGCTCGGACTCTGGACCACGCTGCTCGTCTATCTGATCTCGATTCCGCTCGGCATCGCCAAAGCGGTGCGCGACGGCTCCGCCTTCGACGTGTGGTCGAGCGCGGTCGTGATCGTGGGGTACGCGATTCCGGGCTTTCTCTTCGCGATCCTGCTCGTCGTGCTCTTCGCCGGGGGAAGCTTTCTCGACTGGTTCCCCTTGCGCGGCCTCGTCTCCGACCGCTGGCGCGATTTCGGGTGGCTCCATCGCGTGCTGGATTACTTCTGGCACATCACGCTGCCGGTGATGGCGCTGGTGATCAGCGGCTTCGCCGGGCTCGTCATGCTGACCAAGAACTCGTTCCTCGAGGAGATCAACAAGCAGTACGTCGCCACCGCGCGCGCCAAGGGGCTGACCAGGGGCCGCGTCCTGTATGGCCACGTGTTCCGGAACGCGATGCTGATCGTGGTGGCCGGCTTTCCGGCCGCGTTCGTCGGCATTCTGTTCACCGGCGCGCTGCTGATCGAGGTGATCTTCTCGCTGGACGGGCTGGGGCTGCTCGGCTTCGAGGCGGCGATCAACCGCGACTATCCCGTCATGTTCGGGGCGCTCTACATCTACACGCTCGTCGGGCTCGCGCTGAACCTGATCTCGGACCTGACCTACGTCGCGATCGACCCGCGCATCGACTTCGGGACTCGCGAGGTCTGAGTTGATGCGCCTCACTCCGCTCACGCGCCGGCGGCTACGGAATTTTCGCGCCAATCGACGCGGCTTCTGGTCGCTCTGGATCTTCCTCGGCCTGTTCGTTCTGAGCCTGGCGTCGGAGCTCGTCGCCAATGATCGGCCCCTGCTCGTCCGCTACGACGGCCACGTGTACGTCCCGGTGTTGCGCTCGTACCCGGAGACCACGTTCGGCGGGCCGTTCCCGACCGAAGCCGAGTACCGTGATCCGGTCGTCGAGAAGCTGATCACCGCGCACGGCTCGATCCTGTGGCCGCCGGTGCCGTATCGTTACGACACCATCGACGGAGCGCTGCAGGGGACCGCACCGGCACCGCCGTCCGCCGCCCACTGGCTCGGGACCGACGACATGGGACGCGATCTCGTGGCGCGTCTCCTCTACGGCTTCCGGATCTCGGTGCTGTTCGGGCTCGTGCTGACGCTGCTGAGCTCGGTGATTGGCGTCGCCGCCGGCGCGGTGCAGGGCTACTTTGGCGGCCTGGTCGATCTGTTCTTCCAGCGCTTCATCGAGATCTGGTCCGGGCTCCCGGTGCTCTATCTCTTGATCATCCTGGCGTCCATCGTGGAGCCCAATTTCTGGTGGCTCCTCGGCCTGATGCTGCTCTTCTCGTGGATGTCGCTCGTCGGCGTCGTCCGCGCCGAGTTCCTGCGCGCTCGAAACTTCGACTACGTGCGCGCCGCGCGCGCGCTCGGCGTCCGGAACGTGATCATCATGGTGCGGCACGTGTTGCCGAACGCGATGGTCGCCACGCTCACGTTCTTGCCGTTCATCCTGAACGGCTCGATCACCACGCTGACGTCACTCGATTTTCTCGGCTTCGGGCTGCCGCCAGGCTCGCCGTCGCTCGGCGAGATCCTCGCCCAGGGCAAGGCCAACCTCCAGGCGCCATGGCTCGGGATCACCGGCTTCATGGTCCTGGCCGTGATGCTGAGCCTGCTGATCTTCATCGGCGAGGCGGTGCGCGACGCCTTCGATCCGCGAAAGACGGTCCGGTGACCGCCGGGTCGCGGCTGCTCGCCGTCGAGGATCTGTCGGTCTCGTTCGACGTCCCCGGCGGCCTCGAGAGCGCGGACGGCCAGATGTCTGGCGCCGGCGGGCTCGTGGAGATCCAGGCCGTCCGCCACGTGTCGTTCAACGTGAAGCGCGGCCAGACCGTTGCGCTCGTCGGCGAGAGCGGCTCCGGCAAGTCGGTGACGGCGCTCTCGATCCTGCAGCTCCTGCCGTATCCCGTCGCGCGCCATCCGAACGGCTCGATCCGGTTTCATGGCGAAGAGCTCGTGGGCGCAGCGGAGCCGGTGATGCGGAGCGTGCGCGGCAACCGCATCGCGATGGTCTTCCAGGAGCCCATGACGTCGCTCAACCCGCTGCACACCATCGAGAAGCAGGTGAACGAGGTCCTCTACGTGCACAAGGGACTTCGGCGCTCGGAGGCTCGCGCTCGCACGCTGGAGCTGCTCCGGGTCGTCGGGCTGCCGGAAGCCGAGCGACGGCTCGGCGCCTATCCGCATCAGCTCTCCGGCGGCCAGCGGCAGCGCGTGATGATCGCGATGGCGCTCGCGAACGAGCCGGACCTTCTCATCGCCGACGAGCCGACGACCGCGCTCGACGTGACGATCCAGGCCCAGATCTTGAAGCTGCTCAGCGATCTCCAGAAGCGGTTCGGCATGGCGCTCTTGCTCATCACGCACGATCTCGGCATCGTGCGCAAGATGGCGGATCGCGTCTGTGTCATGAGCCAGGGCGAGATCGTGGAATCGGGCCCGGCGACGGAAATCTTCGAGAACCCTCAGCACGAGTACACGCGCCGGCTGCTCGCCGCGGAGCCAAAGCGCATGCCCCGCGCGCCGCGGGCCGGCGCGCCCGTCGTGCTGGCGGCGCGCACCGTGAAAGTCTGGTTTCCGATCAAGTCAGGATTGTTGCGCCGGACGACCGGGTACGTGCGCGCGGTCGACGGAGTCAGTCTCACGGTGCGTGAAGGCCAGACCGTCGGCGTGGTGGGAGAGAGCGGCTCGGGCAAGACCACGCTCGGGCTCGCGTTGCTTCGGCTCATCCGTAGCGAAGGGCGCATCGAATTCCGGGGTCGCGAGATCCAGGAGCTCTCGTCGAACGCATTGCGCCCGCTCCGCCGGGAGATGCAGATCGTCTTCCAGGATCCGTACGGCTCGCTGTCTCCGCGGTTGTCGATCGCGGAGATCGTCGAGGAGGGGCTGCAGGTCCATCGCATGGGCGGCACCCCGGCCGAGCGCCGCGCGCTCATCGACGAAGCGCTGCGCGAAGTCGGCCTCGACCCGGAAAGCCGCGACCGCTATCCGCACGAGTTTTCCGGCGGCCAGCGGCAGCGCATTGCCATCGCGCGCGCGATGGTGCTGAAGCCGCGGTTCGTCGTGCTGGACGAGCCAACGTCGGCGCTCGACATGTCCGTGCAGGCGCAGATCGTGGACCTGCTCCGTGAGCTCCAGGCCCGGCACACGCTCGCCTATCTGTTCATCAGCCACGATCTCAAGGTCGTGCGCGCGCTGAGCGACGAGATCCTCGTGATGCGCGACGGACGGGTGGTGGAGCAGGGCACCACCGCCGAGATCTTCGATCACCCGCGCGAGGCGTACACGAAGGCGTTGATGGCCGCGGCCTTCGAGCTCGAATCCATCGAAGGCGGCGCGGTCAGCACATGAAAGGAGCCACAGCGATGAGACGGGCGGCGATCCCGACGATTTCGAGCGGCGCCGGACCGCATCGCAACGGTCAGGTCATGATCCTGAACTTCGGGGTACTGACCTTCTGCCGCTGGATCTGCTCGTTCCGGTCGAGCGCGATTTGATCGCGCTGCTGGACGACCGAACGACGATGGATCTCGGTGACCGACCGATCTCGGTCGTGGGTCGCCGCGGGCTGCGGACGCTGAAGCTGTTGAGGGGATCCGCCCGCGATCGGGCGGATCTCGAAGCGCTCGGACCTGAGACGCCATGACGCCGCGTGACGCGACGGCCACGATCAAGAAGGTCGCTGCACTGCGAAGCCTCTGCCTGGCGCTTCCGCATCTCCCGACCGAGCTCGAGGAGAAGCGCCTGAGGCGATTCGATGAGCTGGCCGCCTCGACGACCGGTGCGACCGCGGCCGACGTCGACGCGCTGATCGCCGGTTGGCGCCGGTGGTGGCGCGCTGGACAGGTCGACGCGATCGCGGGCATGGCCGCGCCGCTTCCGGCCGAGCTCGTCGATGCCGACCGGGATCTATCGACCTACGTCGTCGCCGCAGCGCGCCGGCGTAGTGCCAGCGCCTGACCGCGTCACCCCACTCGCCAAGCACCGGTGTCCCCGAGTAGACTTGGGCAACCCACTTCGGAGGAGCGCTGAATGAAGCAGACGCAGGTGTACCGCACCGAGCTCACGCCGGTCAGCTTTCTGGCGCGGAACGCGTACGTCTTCCCTGACAAGCCCGCCGTCGTTCACGGCGAGCGCCGGTACACCTATCGCCAATTCGAGGAGCGCGCGAATCGGCTCGCCTCGGCGCTCCGGCGCGCCGGCATGCAGAAGCAGGACCGTGTGGCGTTTCTTTGCCCGAACACCCCGGCCATGCTCGACGCGCACTTCGGCGTCCCCGCCGCGGGCGGCGTGCTGGTCGCCATTAACATCCGGCTCAGCTCCGACGAGATCGGCTACATCCTCAAACACTCGGGCTCGCGCTTCGTGTTCGTGGACGCCGAGTTCGAATCGTTGATCAAGCCGCTCGATCTCTCGGGGCTGCACGTGGTGCGCGTGGACGACACCGGCGCCCCCGGCGATCCGTACGAAGACTTCCTGGCGACCGGATCGCCGGCCGCGATCGAGAGCTGGCTCGAGGACGAGGAGGAGCTGCTCGCGATCAACTACACGTCCGGCACGACCGGCCGGCCCAAAGGCGTGATGTACACCCACCGTGGCGCGTACATGAACGCGGTCGGCGAGATCATCGAAACCGGGATGTCGTTCGACACGCGCTACCTCTGGACGCTGCCGATGTTCCACTGCAACGGCTGGTGCTTCACGTGGGGCGTGACCGCGGTGGCCGGGACGCACATCTGCCTGCGCCGCGTGGAGCCCGGTCGCATCTGGGAGCTGCTCGACGGCGAAGGCGTGACGCACTACAACGGTGCGCCCACCGTCCAGATCGGGGTCGTGAACGATCCGAAGGCGCACAAGCTCACGCGGCAGGTCACGGTCACCGTCGCCGGAGCGCCGCCGTCGCCGACGCTGCTCGTCAAGCTGAAGGAGCTGAACTTCCGCCCTGTCCACGTCTACGGTCTCACCGAGACGTACGGTCCGCACACGGTGTGCGGCTGGCATGCCGAGTGGGATGCGCTGCCGACCGAGGAACAGGCGCGGCTCGCGGCCCGGCAAGGCCAGGGCTACGTGATGTTCGATCTCGTTCGCGTCGTCGACGGCGACATGAAGGACGTCCCGCGCGACGCCGAGACGCTGGGCGAGGTCGTCATGCGCGGCAACAACGTGATGAAGGGTTACTTCGATCAGCCGGACGCGACCGTGGAATCATTCCGTGGCGGCTGGTTCCACTCGGGCGACATCGGTGTCTGGCACCCCGACGGCTACATCGAGTTGCGCGACCGGAAGAAGGACATCATCATCTCGGGCGGCGAGAACATCTCCACGATCGAGGTCGAGCAGTGCGTGGCCCGGCACCCCGCCGTGATGGAGTGCGCGGTCGTCGCCGTTCCCGACGAGAAGTGGGGCGAGCGCCCGAAGGCGTTCGTGACGCTCAAGCCCGGCGCGAAGGCCACGGAAGCCGAGATCATCGAGTTCTGCCGCCAGCAGATTGCCCACTTCAAGGCCCCGGCCGCGGTCGAGTTCGGCGACCTTCCGAAGACTTCGACGGGCAAGGTGCAGAAGTTCGTGCTGCGTGAGAAGGAGTGGAAGGGCCAGGCGAAGCGTATCAACTGACACGGAGGACCCGCGATGGACTGGATCGAGCGATGGATTGGTCTCAACCCCGACGGCGGCAGTGGCTCCCTTGAATGGTTGCTGATTGGCACTATCATCGTCGCCGTGCTGACCGTGCTCGGAGGCACGCGCCCTGCTGTCCGTGAAGAGCTCGGGCGGCTCCTCGGAGGCGTGCGCGTGCGCGTGCGTGCGCGGAACGCCAGGCGCTGATCGAGCGGCACGCTCGAGCAGCTAATGCGGCCCACGCGGCGATCGATCGTCCCCACATTCCACGAGGAGGCGCCATGAAGACGCTCGGGTTGATTGCAGTCGGCGTCACGTTGTTCGGATTCGCAGAAGTTGCGCATGCGCAGATGCGCGTACCCTACAGCAACGCGCTCACGCTCGACATGGCGAAGAAGTGCGTCGCCGCGGCCGAAGCCGAATCGAAGAAGAACAACTGGAACATGGCGATCGTCGTCGTCGACTCCGGCGGATCTCTGCTCGCGTTCGAGAAGATGGACAACACTCAGCTCGGCAGCGTGCGCGTCGCGATCGACAAGGCCCGGAGCGCCAACAATTTCCGGCGCCCGAGCAAGGTCTTCGAGGACGCTCTCGCCGGTGGCCGGCAGGCGATCCTCGGTCTCCACGGGGCCACGCCGCTCGAAGGCGGTATCCCGCTCGTGCTTGACGGCAAGATCGCCGGCGCGGTCGGCGTGAGCGGTGAGCTCGCCGCGCAGGATGGGCAGGTCGCCAAAGCCTGCGCCGACAACATCGGCAAGTAGCGGCTGCTTCGCGCACTCTCGTAGACGACGCCGGCCAGCGGAGCGCAAGCTGGCCGGCGTCCCCGCGTCCGGCGATCACTTCGCCGACTTGATCCAGTCGGCGATCGCCTTCACGACTTCGCGGTCAATGCCGAAATAGCCGTGCCGAGACAGCGCCTCGCACGGCGCGGAGCGCGGAGAATCGCCGCCATCGAACGTGAGCAGCTCTCGCCTGGGCGCGTTCGGGAGCTTCGCCATGAGGCCTGACACGGCGCCGCACGGGGTGGCCTTGCACGAATCGTAACGGTGGTGCACGACCAGCGTCGGCACTCGAATCGCGGATAGCTTGACGTCATAGATCGACTCGCGGCCACCCGTCAAAATCGTCGACGTCAAGACGAGCCCGTCGGCGCCTCCGGCCGCGGTCAGTCGCGCCGCGACGTTGGCGGCCGACATCGTTCCGCGACTGGTTCCCACCAGCCAGACCGGCACGTCGGCGATCGTCCGCAGCTCCGCGATCACCGCTTTCATGTCCTCGACGTGCCCTGCGGTGGTCCGGAAGTCTGGACCGCGGGCATAGTCCGAGGGCGCGTCCACGACCGCGACGAGCAGGCCTTCATCGGCGAAGCGCTGCCGATTGCGAACGAGGAAGTTCCCGCCGAGAGAGCCAATGCCGGTCGGCGAGAGCGCCAGGATCCCGTTCCCGCCGGCAAAGAGGATCACGCTCGCGACGGGACGATGAACCGGGCGAACGAGAATGAATCGCTGGACAACACCCGGGCGGGTGGTGAGCTCGCGCAGCTCGCCGCCCAGGTCTCGGGCGTGGCTGTCGAAGACGGCTGCGCTGGCGGCGAGCGCGACGCCGAGACTCAACGCGGTCACGGCGGCGTGTGCTCTCATCGTCGCTCAGGGTAACGCGGGAGCCAGCGACGCTCCTCGATTATCCCCTGCGGTTTACGCCGCCGGTGGGATCCTACGCCGCCGGCCGGTCGCTCCAGTACCTCGGCCGACCGTAATACCCGTAGAGCTGATCTTCGTATTCACGATCGATCGGCCGGTCGGGATTGTACTCGGGCGCATTGCGGATCGTGTCGCGGGTCAGGCCGACGAAGACGCTCGAGCGCGCCCAGCTCACCTCCTGGATCCACGCCGGCGAGATCAGCACCTTCTTGCCCGGCCACCAGTTGCGCGTGTCGACGACCGGATAGCGAATCGTCCACGAGCGGTCGTCGATCAAGAAGTCGTGGACGTGACCGATGTCACCGTCGACCGCGTGGATGTCGTAGTGCCCGACTTCGGCGGTGCTGCGAAGGTGCTGGTCCTCGACCTCCTGTCGTTCGAGATGGTCCTGCACCTCGGCGCGCACTTCGGACGGCGGTGGCACGAAGATGGGGTAGGGGTCAGCGCCCCAGGCGAACGGGCCGGGCCAGTAGTAGGGATAGCCGTAGTAGCGCGAGAAGGCGATCTCCGCTTCCCGTGACATCGGGCGATGCGTGTCGATGTCAGGACTGCGCTCGACCTGCGTTTTGGTGAGGTTCACGAGCAGGCGGTCGTGGGCCGCGTCGAGCCCGCGGATCGCGAACGGGGAGATCAGAACCCGACGGCCGGAGAGCCAGCCGCCCGTGTCGACGACGAGATAGCGAATCGTCCAGTGCTGGTCGTCGAAGTAGAAGTTCTTGACGCTGCCGATGTCGCCGTCGGTCGCGCCGATCGTGAGGCCTGTCAGATCGTTCACGCTGCGTAGCATCGCCGGCCCTCCTGCCCGGTTGGGCAGCAAGGCCGATGCCCGCGAGGTCAGCTCAGGGCTTGAACGTCGGCGGCTCCCACCACGGATAGAACGGCGGCATGTCCTGGCTCGGACGCAGCGTGAAGCGCGGCGGGCGCTTCTGGAGAAACGAGGTCACGCCTTCGTACGCGTCGGCCGAACGGCCGGTCCACGCCATGCCGCGCGAGTCGAGCCGGTGGCCGTCCATCGGGTGGTCGGCGCCGAGCAGCCGCCATAGCATTTGTTTCGAAAGCGCCACGGAAATGGCCGACGTGTTCTGCGCGATTTCCAGCGCCAGGTCGCGCGCCGCCGGCAGCAACGCTTCGGGCGCGACGACGCGGCTCACCAGTCCGGCGTCGCGCGCCTCGTCGGCGCCGAAGACGCGTCCGGTGTAGATCCATTCCGCGGCCTGGCTGATCCCGACGATGCGCGGCAGGAACCACGTGCTGCACGCCTCGGGCACGACGCCGCGACGCGCGAAGACGAAGCCGATGCGCGCCGCGCTGGACGCGATGCGGACGTCCATCGCCAGCGTCATCGTGATCCCGAAGCCGACGGCCGGCCCGTTGATCGCTGCGATCACCGGCTTCTTCATCTCGTAGAGCCGTAGCGTCACGAGACCGCCGCCGTCCCGGTGCTCGTCGAGCGCCTCGGCTCGGCCGCGCGCCGGACCGTCGAACGTCTTGCCTCCCGCGCTCAGATCGGCGCCGGCGCAGAACGCGCGTCCGCTTCCGGTGACGATCACGACGCGCACGGCATCGTCGGCGTCGGCGCGGTCGAAGGCGGCGATGAGCTCCTCGAGCATCGGGCGCGTGACCGCGTTGAGCTTGTCGGGGCGCTGCAGCGTCACCGTGCAGACGCCGTCGCTGACCTCGTAGCGGATGTCCTGGTACGTCACTGACATGGGTGGCCCCGACATGGCCCCCCATACCCCCCGACGCTCGGACCGCCCCGGCAAAGCCGCGGCGCTCCTCGACACTCCGTTCTCACGGTGACTCTCTGGAATGGGGGGCCCCGACATGGCCCGACTGATCAGAAAGGGGCCTCAAAGGCCCCTTTACCCCACGCGCTCGACGGGCCCGGGGGGCCCCCGAGCCCGTCTCGGAGCCGTGGCGCTCCTCGATCCGGCTGTGGAAGTTGCTTTGCCACAGATCAACGTATTCCTGCGCGTTGCGCATGATGTCGTCGAGCTCGTCCTGATTCATCCGCCGCACCGGCTTGGCCGGGACGCCCATGACGAGCCAGCCGGCGGGCACGACCTTGCCTGGCGGCACCAGCGCACCCGCGCCGACTTGCGCGCCTTCCTCGACGACGGCGCCGTCCAGCACGATCGCGCCGATCCCGATGCGCGAGTTGTTCATCACGGTGCACGCGTGGACCACTGCGCGGTGCCCGATCGTGACGTTGTCGCCGATGACGCACGGAATCCCCGGCGCGACGTGCACGACCGAGCCGTCCTGCACGTTCGAGTTGCGCCCGATGCGCACCCAGCTCTGATCGCCGCGGACGACGGTGAGCGGCCAGATGCTCGAGCCAGGACCGATCGTCACCTCGCCGATGACCTGCGCGGACGGATCGATGTAGGCGTCGGCGTCGATGCGCGGCGCGCGCGCGCCGTTCTCGATGTCGCGAATCATCCCGGCATTGTATCCTGGCGCGCGCCATGAGCAACCGCTGGCGGATCTGATCGCCGCGCTCACCACGCTGATGATCCCGCTCACCGCGCGAACCGCGGTGGCATTCGCGTTGATCGGGATCGTGTGCGGCGGGCCCGCGGGCGCGATCATGGCGCTACTGCCATCGGTGTTGCGTCAGGAGAATCTCGCGAGCGGCTTCGGCGTCTACTACACCGTCTTCTACGTCAGCATGGCGGTCGGTCAGCCGCTCGCCGGCTTCGCGCGCGATCTCTCGGGCAGCCCGGCGGCGCCGATCGTCTTCGCGGCGGCGGTGATGGCGGCGACGGCGGTGGGCTTGGCGGTGTTCCGGCGGATCGAATCTTAGCGGCGAAGCGATGCCGTCAAGCCACGATGCTTGCGATCACGGTCAGCGTCACCTCGACCGCGCGCAGCATGAGTCCGAGATCCATGCTCGGCTGGTCGAGGCCCGACTGCGCCACCATCGACGGCAGCAGCGGCAGGTGCATGAAGCCCACGCGCGCTCGCAGGCCGCGCTCGTGCACGAGATGCAGCGTCGAGTACAGCGTGTGGTTGCAGAGATAGGTGCCGGCGGTGTTCGAGATATAGGCCGGGACGCCCTCGGCGGTGAGCGCGGCGACGACGTCCTTGATCGGTAGCGTCGAGAAGTACGCGGCCGGTCCACCCGGGACGCACGGCTCACCGGTGGCCTGATAGCCCGCGTTGTCAGGCATCGCCTCGTCCATCACGTTGAGTCCGACTCGTTCGAGCGCGATGCGTGCGCGACTGCTCGCCAGCCCCAGATGCAACACCGCGACCGGATCGAGCTGCAGGACCACGGGATCGAGCTCTCCGCGGACCTGACGGTAGTCCACCGGCAAGATGAGACTGCGCGCGCCGAGATCGCCGCTTCGCCAACCGTCCACAGCCTTGGCGAGCTGCTCGGACGGATTCGCCGCGTGCGGCCCGAATGGTTCGAAGCCGGTGACGAGAATGCAGTTCATTGTCCCTTCCGTCCCAGCTCGCGCTTGAAGCGGCGGAACAGCCGCCGCGCGCCCACCACATCGCTCTCGATTCGCATGCGGACCACGCTGTCGCCCTGGCCGGTCACCGAGAGCCGGATGGAGCCGCCGCCGTCGTCACGGCGCGCCCGCGCCTCGAGCCGGCCGGCCTCGACTTCGTACCGAGTAATGGTCGCGCCCAGTCGCCGGAGCGCGGCGGCGCTCGACAGCAACGCGCCGTCGACGTCGGCGGCGACGCGCAGCTCCGTCGCGCGCAACGGTCGCTCCGCGCCGGCGACCCTCGTCAATCGCCGCACGAGTCCGATCGCCGCTTCGCGCCACGTCATGCGCTCACGTTATCACGGTCGCTGGCGCAGCTCTTGCCGCCTCAGCGGACGAGAACAACCGTGGGAGTGCCGCGCCATGATTGAGCTTGGCTACAAGCTGTCGAGCGAGGAGTTCGGGCCTCGTTCGCTACGCCCGCATCGCGGAGGATCGCGGATTCGGGTGCACCCACGTGTGCATTCACCAGGTGGGCGCGGACCAGGAAGGCGCGCTGCGATTCTACGAGCGTGAAATCATGCCGCGGCTCGCCGGCAGCGAGCCGCGGCGTAACGACGCGTGCCGGTCAGCTTCTCGGCGGCGCCGGCTGCTCGGGCCCACCGCGCTGCCACCGGCCGCGGTGCTGGGCGAGCAACGCCGCCAGCTTGGTGCGCTGGTCGGGAGTGAGCTGGGCCTTGCCCGCCTCGATCGTGCGGATGCGGGCCACCTGTAAGTCTGCCCTCATCTTCTCGATCTCGCGGATCTTGCCTTCGACCTTCGTCATGTCGACCGCCCTGGCCGGGTCGGCCGGGTCCGGGCGAAGCAGCCCGAACAAATCGAGTCGCGCGATCTTCTGATCGGCCTGACGGCGGATGGCGTCGCGCATGAAGTCGGCACGCAGACGCTCGAGGCTTTCGACCTGTGGCGCCGACAGTCCGAGCTCGTCGCGGTGATGCAGCATCATGCTGATGAGCGGCCGTCCCATCCGGCCGCGGTGCATCATGCCCCCGCGGTGCTGCTCCATGCCGCCCTGTGGCCCGTGCATGCCGCCCGGGCCACGAGGGCCGGACCACTGCGTGGGACCGACGCCGTCGCCCATCCCATGGTCGGACTGCTCGGCCGGCGGCGGAGCCATCGGACCCTGCGCCGCAGCAGGCAGGGCCATGATGAGCACCGCGGCGATGCTTCCGAGAACACTTGTGAGCTTCATCGATGTCCTCCCGTCCTTACAATTGCGGAGTTCGAACAGCCTATACGTTGGCCGTCACCTTCCTATGACGCAGCGAGAGACCGGGGGGTTTACAGGGCGGAGGGGAGGTCCTTCAGCGACCGGATGACGCGATCGGGTCGCACCGGACTGTCGGCCGGAAGCCCGGCGCCGTCGCGGTCGATCCAGATGCCGGCGATTCCGAGCCGCTGAGCGCCGTCCACGTCGAAGACGAGATTGTCGCCGATCATGCAGGCATCTCGCGCCAGCGTCTTCAACCTCTCCAGCGCGTGGCGGTAGACCACCTCGTCCGGCTTGCCCGCGCCGAACTCGCCTTCGATCACGATCACGTCGAAATATCGGGCGAGCCGGTGACGTTCGATCTTGTCGCGCTGAAAGCTCGCATCCCCGTTCGTCACGAGACCCAGCGGGATTCCGTCGTTGCGGAAGCTGTCGAGCACGTCCAGTGCTTCCGGGAAGAGCTGCTCGCGGCGTCGTCGCCGGGCCGCGAAGTCTCGGGCGACGGCGGCGGCCAGCGCTTCATCCACGGGCCCGATGCGCTCCATCGCGTGCATCACGATGTTCTGCCAGGCGCGCAGCATGTTCGTTCGCTCGCGGCGGTGGCGCTCGGGATCGTCCCAGAACCAGCGACGCGTGGGCCGGAGCGCTTCGAGCAGAGCGGTGGCATCGACGCCGGCCGAAGCGCAGCACTCGACGCACGCGGTGGACCAGCAGTCCTCCACGCCGCCGGAGTAGTCGAGCAGGGTGTCGTCGAGGTCGAGCAGGATTGCCTTCACTCCTCCAGTGTAGCGGATGAGCGGCCCCGGCCGGCTCCGTGTTAGCATTCCGCCGTCATGCCGCTGGCGCTCCACACCTGGACGCTCGACACCACGCCGCTCGGCGAAATCTTGTCGATCGTGCGCGAGACCGGCTGGGACGCGATCGAGCTGCGCCGCGTCGACTTTGCCCGCGCCGCGCAGGCCGGGCGCTCGGCCAACTTGGTGCTGGACGAGGTCGCGGCCAGCGGACTGGCCGTCGCGTGCGTTGGCGTGGAGTTCGGCTGGATGTGGGCCGACGGCGAAGAGCGAAAACGACTCCTGCGCGTGTTTGCCGAGAGCTGCGCGTGGGCCAAGCGCCTCGGCTGCGCGACGGTGATGAGCCCGGCCGACAAGGGCACCGGCGATGTCGCGCGGGCGGCGGCCAGCATTCGCGAGGTCGGCGACATCGCGGCCGCGCACGGCGTGCGCGTGGCGATCGAGTTCAACTCGCAGGCCGAGCAGTGGAATCGCCTGGAGCCGATGCGCGAGGTGGTGACCAAGGCGGGACATCCGGCGTGCGGCGTGTTGCTCGACACCTATCACATCGGCCGCAGCGGATGCGACATGCGCGCGCTCGAAGACGTGAGGCTCGAGGAGATCGCCTACGTGCAGTACAGCGACGTGCCGCGGAAGGGGCTCGTGCCGGGGCAGGCGCTGGACCGGCTCCCGCCGGGGCAGGGCTCGGTGCCGTTCAGGGAGATCTTCGATCTCATCGCGCGCAAGGGCTATCGCGGCTACATGAGCTACGAGGCGCCGAATCCCGCCGCGTGGAAGCGGCCCGGCGCCGACGTCGCGCGCGAGGCGCTCGCAGCGACGCGCGCCGTCTTTCCGCGCTAGCCCGCACTATGCATGAACGGTCGCGCCCGAGCCGCACGGCGTCGGCGACACGACCGCGAGCGGGGGGCCGGGGGGCGCTCCGGAATTCCGCGAGCTGTCGCCCGCGCGGCGAAACCCAGGGAACGACTCACGAAGGTC
>JBGPTW010000144.1:0-16330 GCA_041490825.1 Methylomirabilia bacterium
AAGACGGCACACACGTTTCCGCGGAAACGTCCCGACGCCTGGCATGCGACGCGAGCCGGGTGGTGATGCGACACGACGCGCACGGCCGTGTCGTGGAGGTCGGCGCGCGCACGCGCACCATCCCGCCGGCGTTGCGACGCGCCCTCCACCACCGCGACCGCGGCTGCCGCTTCCCGGGCTGCGGGCTCCCGTTCGGTCAGGGGCATCACATCCGGCACTGGGCAAACGGCGGGCCCACGACGCTGTCGAATCTCGCGTTGCTCTGTCGTCGCCACCACCGCGCGGTTCACGAGGAGGGGTATCAGGTTGATCGACAGCCCGACGGAACGCTCAGCTTCCGGCGACCGGACGGCGAGCTCTTGCCCGCGGTCCCGCCGCCGGCTATCGTCCCCGCCGACGCCGGCGAGGTTCTCCGCGCGCAGTACGACGCGCAGGGGCTTCACGTCCACGCGCGGACATCGATACCCGGCTGGCTGGGCGAGCGGCTGGACGTCGGGTGGGCGATCGATGTGTTGCATCCGCTTGCGGCGGGGTAAACGCGCGGGGCTCGATCCTCGTTGGATTAAGCTGGCACCATGAGCGTGCAGACGCGGTACGCAAGGAACGGCAGCGTCCATCTCGCCTATCAGGTGCGGGGCGCGGGACCGCACGACATCGTCTTCATCCCGGACTGGATCACGCACATCGATGTCATCGCCGAGCTTCCGGAGCTCGCCCGCTTCATAGAGCGACTCACCACGTTCGGGCGCGTGATCATGACGAACATGCGCGTCACCATTGCGTTCACTGTGGTAAGCGGCACCGCTCCCATCCAGCGCGCCAGCGTTTTCGAAGACGACGCGACGCTCGCCGCCGATTTTGTAGCCTGCTTTGATACGTTACTGCTACCCCGTGCGGTTCGGTACGACGAGTGGCTAACGACGTTGCCGAGCAGCGCTCGGGAAACCGGAACATTGCACAGACTGTAGCCCGCCGTAAAGGAACAGGTCGGTGACGCGGATGCCCGTAACCGATGTCGCACCCCGTCATTGAGAGGAAGATCTTGCATCCGACGCCCGGCGAGGCTCCTTCCGCTCGGCGGCGGCCTTCGATCGTCCTACAGAAGAGGACTACTTTTGCTCGAGAACGAGAATCAATTCCTCAGTATCATGGCGCGCCGGAAGCGCCGCCTCATTCTTGCCTTTTTCCCCCGTCCCCCCCAAAGTACTGAACCGACTCTTCACTAAGCGGCTTCGTACTGCAAAATACCTACGTGCAATCTTCCTGACGTCGGAGCCAGATAATCCGTTGGAGCAGCGTGATTTGGAAAGGTGAGGATCACGCGGGCGCGACGTGCCGCCGCAATGCTGAGCAGTTCGTCCAGTGCAACTGCAGCGTATTGCTTCAGGCTGTATCGCGATTGAGGTCGATGGTCTACTGCAGGATATCGCTCGACACCGGATACGTTTCCGGGATCGCCACAGGCGACGGTCTCGAGAACATGGTAGAAGCGGCTATACTGCACCGCGGAGTATGGTGGGTCTACAAAAACGAGATCGCCTTCGGTCAGGCTCCGCGCGATCCTATTGGCGTCGCCTACCCCCGCTGATCCAGTCGACTTCGCGAACTGATCAGCAAGTCTGAGGAATTCCTTTTTTGTTCTCTGAACAACGTCGCGGTTCCACGCGGGCGAGTTTCATGGCCGCGAAGATAGTACGGGTGGCGCTGGGTCAGGGTCAAGTTTCGTGAGGACTGTCTCCAATTGATGACAGACACAGGCAAGGGATCCTGCGAAGGTTCGGGCAACCGGACAACGATCGCGGAAGGCGCCGGGAGAGGCGCATCAGAGGCATGTCCAGTGGCTTGGGCGCGGCTCGGTCAAGATCCAGCGACTCGACACACCGTGACGGCGCGCATTAGCTCGGAGACGGCTGTGCGCCTCATCAACCTTTCGGGAATCACCACCCCGCGACGTACGCGAGCTTCCCCGCCGTCGCTTCGATCGCCGCGCCCGCGTCGAGCAGCACCGCCGTCGAATCCCACGTGCCGCCCACGAGCTGGTTGCGCGGGCCGGCCGGCACGGTGGCGCGAATCACCCGGTCGCCGAACCGCACCTCTTGCTTCTCCACGTCCACCGTCACCGGCGTCTGAGGCGCCCGGCCGATCTCCCGCTGCAGCCACTCGATATCCGCCTGCGAGGCGACCAGGCACGGGATGCCCAGCATCACGCAGTTGCCGAAGAAGATCTCGCCGAACGAGCCGCCCACCAGCGCCCGGATGCCCCAGCGCATCAGCGCCTGCGGCGCGTGCTCGCGCGACGAGCCGCAGCCGAAGTTCTGACCGACCACCAGCACCGACGCCCCCTGGTACGCCGGCGAGTTGAACGGGTGCTCCGGGTTCTGCTTCTTCGCATCCTCGAACGCGTGCTCGCCCATCGTCTCGAACGTCACTTCCTTCAGAAAGCGCGCGGGGATGATGCGGTCCGTGTCGATGTCGTTCCCGGTGACCGGGATGCCGCGCCCGGCGATCCGCGTCCGCTTGAAGTCGGTGGTCATTTCAGGATCTCCCTCACGTCGGCGACGGCGCCGGTGATGGCGGCCGCTGCGACCATGGCCGGGCTCATCAGCAAAGTGCGCCCCGTGGGGCTGCCCTGCCGCCCGATGAAGTTACGGTTGCTCGACGACGCGCTCATCTCGCGACCCACGAGCTGGTCGGGGTTCATGCCGAGGCACATCGAGCAGCCGGCCTTCCGCCATTCGAATCCCGCGGCCTTGAAAATCTCGTGCAAGCCCTCGGCCTCGGCGGCCTTCGCGACTTGCTGCGAACCCGGAACGATCAACGCGCGCACGCCCTTCGCGACCTTGCCCTTCTTCGCCACCTCGGCCGCGATCCGCAGATCGGACAGCCGCCCGTTGGTGCACGAGCCCACGAACGCCACATCGATCTTCGCACCCTTGATCGGCTGGCCCGCCTGGAAGCCCATGTGGGCGAGCGCCTCGCGGAACGTCGACCGATCGGCCTCGGGCGCCGAGTCGGGCGCCGGAATTTTCTGGCTCACGCCGACCGACATGCCCGGGTTGATACCCCACGTCACCACCGGCTCGATCGCCGCGCCATCGAGGCGCGCGACGTCGTCGAACGTGGCGCCCGGCTCGGTCGCCATCGACTTCCACCACACGGCGGCGCGGTCGTACGCCGCGCCCGCGGGCACGTACGGTCGGCCCCGGAGATATTCGACCGTCGTCGCGTCGGGATTGACGTAGCCGCACCGCGCCCCGCCCTCGATCGACATGTTGCAGACGGTCAGACGCTCCTCCATCGTCATGCGATCGATGACGTCGCCGGCGTATTCGTACGCGTAGCCCACGCCGCCCTTCACGCCGAGCGTGTTGATGATCGCGAGGATCACGTCCTTCGCGTACACGCCCTTGGCAAGCGCGCCGTCCACCCTCACCTGCCGCAGCTTCGGCTTCGCCATCGACAAACACTGCGTCGCCAGCACGTCGCGCACCTGCGTCGTGCCGATGCCGAACGCGATGGCGCCGACGGCGCCGTGCGTCGACGTGTGGCTGTCGCCGCACGCGATGGTCATGCCTGGCTGGCTGAGCCCCAGCTCGGGCCCGATCACGTGGACGATGCCCTGCTTGCCCGTCGACATGTCGAAGAGCGGCACGCCGAAGTCCTTGGCGTTCCGGATCATGTGCACCGCCATCTCCTCCGCCAGCGGGTCGGCGTAGGGGCGGGTCTGGTCGGTCGTCGGGATGATGTGGTCGAGCGTGGCGAAGGTGCGCTCGGGCATGCGCACCTTGAGCTTCAGCTCCTTGAGCATCTGGAAGGCCTGCGGCGTCGTCACCTCGTGGATCAGATGGAGGCCGATCAGGAGCTGCGTCTGGCCGGACGGCAGCGTCCGGACCGTGTGCGCCTCCCACACCTTGTCGAGTAGCGTGCGTGCCATATGGTTCCTCCTCGAGCGCGGGCGCGTCCGGCTTCAGAGCGGCGGGCAGCGGTACCGCGCTGGGTATCGTGCCTCACCCCGACCGTGCAGTCTAGTGACACGTTCTACACGGACGCTGAAGATCCGCTTCATGATTCGCAGTATCCGCGCGCCGCTCGAAGTTGAAGGCGTAGGCTTCTGTGCAGATTGATACTCTTGCGACGTTCGGGCCCGTGGCCGTACGCTGCGCTGATGGAGGTGTGAGCAATGGGGACGTTCTGCGTGGAGGCACTGCTCGCTGCCCCAGAGAGACCGGAACGCCGGGAACCGGTCAAGCTACTCGTGGACAGCGGCTCGACCTACACCTGGGTCGCCGCGGCGACTCTTCGCGCCCTGTCCGTGTCGCCCACAGAAAGACGGCGCGTCGTGACGATCGAGGGCCAGGTTGTCGAGCGTGATGCCGCGGAGGTGCTCATCACCCTTGAGGGGCGGACCCTTCACACGGTCTGCCTCTTCGGCGACGCGGGCGATCTCGACGTGCTGGGCGCCTATACCCTCGAAGGGTTCGGGCTGGGGGTCGATCCCGTCCAGCGCAAGCTTATCCCGGCTCTCCAGTACGGCGCGGCGAGCCCAGGCGGAGTATGTGTGATGGTCGACCGATGACCATCGCCATTCGGCAGATCCATCCCGTGTTCGTGGGCGAGGTCTCCGGCATCGACATCAGCCAACCGCTGTCGCGCGAGGAGGTGGCGGCCATCGAGGCGGGGATGGATCGCTACGCCGTGCTCGTGTTCCACGACCAGAAGATCACCGACGAGCAGCAGATGGCGTTCAGCCGCAACTTCGGCCCGCTCGAAGACGCGCGTGGCGGCAACATCACGAAGCCCGAGGACAAGCGACTTCAGACGGGCATGAACGACGTCTCCAATCTCGGCAAGGATGGCCGGCCGTTCGATCGCGACTCCCGCCAGCGCCTGTTCAACCTCGGCAACATGCTCTGGCATTCCGACAGCTCGTTCCGGCCGATCCCGGCCAAGTACTCGCTGCTCTCGGCGCGCGTCGTCAATTCGGTGGGCGGCAACACCGAGTTCGCCGACATGCGCGCCGCCTACGATGCGCTAGACGCCGGCACGAAAGCGCTGATCGAGGACATGATCTGCGAGCACTCGCTGATGTACTCGCGCGGCTCGCTCGGGATGCTCGACTACTCGGACGACGAGCGGGCGATGTTCCGGCCGGTGCGCCAGCGGCTCGTCCGTACGCATCCGGTGACCGGCCGCAAATCGCTGTATCTCGCGTCCCACGCCGGCGGCATCGTCGGCATGCCGATGGCGGAAGCGCG
Organism: Methylomirabilia bacterium; assembly: GCA_041490825.1. Lineage (GTDB taxonomy): Bacteria > Methylomirabilota > Methylomirabilia > Rokubacteriales > CSP1-6 > JBGPTW01. The sequence continues at coordinate 5,256 of JBGPTW010000144.1, forward strand.
CCTCCGGTTACGGGACCTCAACGAGCATGCGACCGAGCCGAGGTTCATCTACGTGCACACGTGGCGCGTGTCGAACTTCGTCATGTGGGACAACGGCAGATGATGCACCGCGTACGCCGCTACGACGACGCGCAGCCGCGCGACATGCGACGCACCACGGTCGCGGGCGACGCGCCGACCATCGGTCTGGGGGCCATTCGGGGCCCCCAGCATAATCAATCCACGCCTGCGAGCTGGAGCTCATGGGCGCGGTGACAGGCGACGAGGTGACCGCGCGAGATCTCTTGCCATGCCGGCGCCTGGGTCCGGCACACGTCGATGGCATACGGACAGCGAGGGTGGAAATAGCAGCCGGCTGGAGGAGCGGCGGGGTTCGCCACTTCCCCTTGCAGCATGATGGGCTTCGTTCGTGCGCGTGGATCGGGCTCGGGAACAGCGGCCAGCAGCGCCGCCGTGTAGGGATGCCTGGGGGCGCTGAAGATCTCTTCGGTCTCGGCCAACTCCACGATGCGCCCGACGTACATCACGGCCACGCGACTGGTGATGTGTCGCACGACGCTGAGATCGTGCGCGACGAACAGATACGTCAGCCGGAAGTCAGCCTGGAGATCGAGCAGGAGATTCAGGATCTGCGCCTGTACCGAGACGTCCAGGGCCGAGACCGGCTCATCCGCGACCACCAGGCGAGGATGCAGGGCGAGCGCGCGCGCGATGCCGATGCGCTGTCTCTCGCCTCCGCTGAACGCGTGGGGGAACCGCCGCATGTACTCGGCGCGCAGTCCGACGCGGCGCAGGAGCTCCGCCACTCGTTCTTCGCGCTCCCGCCGGCTCTTCATGCCGTGGACCAGCAGCGGTTCTCCGACGATGTCGAGCAGCGTCATGCGGGGATTGAGTGACGTGAACGGGTCCTGGAAGATCATCTGTATCTCTCGACGCAGGGCCCGCAGCTCCCGGGGCCGTAGCTGGCCCATCTCGACCACCGAACCTGCCGCGACCCGCATGAAGATCTCGCCGGAGGTCGGCTCGATGGCTCTGAGGATGCAGCGCGCGGTCGTGGTCTTGCCGCAGCCGCTCTCCCCGACCAGGCCCAGCGTTTCCCCTTCGTCGATGTGGAAGTCGACACCGTCCACCGCGCGGACGTAGCCCACCGTCCGCTTCAGAAAGCCCTTCCGGATGGGAAACAGCTTTTGTAGATGAGCCACGCGGAGCAAGGGCTCGAGGGCCATCACTCGTAGAGAAAGCAGCTCACGGTGTGCTGCTCTGCCACCGGCCGCAAGCTCGGCTCCTGTTGATCGCATCTCCCCGCCATGAATTCCGGACAACGCGGGTGAAAGGGGCATCCCCGCGGTCGGTCATAGGGATGAGGCACCGCACCGGCGATGGGGGTCAATCGCTCTCGCGTCCGAGCGCGGATGCGGGGGATGGAACGCAGCAGGGCTCGGGTATAGGGATGCTTCGGGTCATGGAAGATCGCGTCGACGGGCGCTTGCTCGACCACGCGGCCCAGATACATCACGGCCACGTCGGTCGCCATCTCGGCGATCACGCCCAGATCGTGCGTGATGAGCATGATCGCCATCCCGTCTTCCTGCTGGAGCTGGCGCATCAGCGCGAGGATCTGCGTTTGGGTCGTCACGTCGAGGGCCGTCGTCGGTTCGTCCGCGATGAGCAGCGTCGGCTTGCAGGAGAGCGCCATCGCGATCATCGCTCGCTGACGCAGGCCCCCGCTCAACTGATGCGCGAGCTGGTCCACGCGCGCTTCCGGCGACGACACGCCGACTCGCCGCAGCATTTCGATCGCCTTGGCCCGCGCGTCCTGCCGCCCGACCGGCTGATGGAGCCGGATCGCCTCGATGATCTGATTCCCGACGCTGTGGACGGGACTGAACGAGGACATCGGCTCCTGGAAGATGAGCGCGATCTCCGCGCCGCGAATCGCGCGCATCTCCCTTCCATTCGGCTCGAGCTTCGCCAAGTCGACCACTCGGCCGCCGGCGCCGTTGGTCGGCCGCCGGAACTGGATCTCGCCATCGATGATCCTCCCCGGTCGATCGACGATTCTCAGGATCGATCGGGCGGTCACGCTCTTGCCGCAGCCGCTTTCCCCGACGATCCCGAGCGTCCGTCGGCGCGAGACGTCGAAGCTGACACCATCCACCGCTTTCACCGTCCCCTCATCTTGAGCAAAGTAGGTTTTTAGATTGCGGACGGAAAGAAGTGTCTGGCGGTCGACCGTCGGAAGGGGGGCGAAGCCCCCCTCCGAGTTATCGTCCATAGGGGTCGGCGGCGTCGCGCAGTCCATCGCCCAGGAAATTGAAGGCCATGACGGCGATGATGACGGGCACCGCCGGCAGCATCAGCCACGGAGAGATGGCCACGGTCTGGACGTTCTGCGCCTGCTGCAACAGGACCCCCCAGCTGATCGCGGGTGGGCGCAACCCGAGGCCCAGGAAGCTGAGAGACGTCTCGCTGATGATCATCGCGGGCAGCGCCAGTGTGGTGGCCGCGATGATGTGGCTCATGAACGACGGCACCATGTGGACGAAGATGGTGCGCATCTGGCTACACCCGACCAGCCGGGCGGAGACGACGAAGTCCTCCTCGCGCATGGCGAGGAAGCGTCCCCGAACGACGCGCGCCAGCTCCGTCCACCCCAGCAGCGAGATGATGATCGTGATGGCGAAGTAGACCTGCAAGATGGACCAGTCGCGCGGGAGGGCCGCGGCCAGCCCCATCCACAACGGGATCGTCGGGATCGAACGGAGAATCTCGATGACCCGCTGGATCAGCGTATCGGTGATCCCGCCGTAGAAGCCCGAGAGGCCGCCCAGCACGACGCCGAGAACCAGGCTCGCCGTCACCCCGAACAGTCCGATCGTGAGCGAAATGCGCGTGCCGTACATCAGCCGCGACCACAGATCGCGTCCTTGCACGTCCGTGCCCAGCAAGAAGATCGTCTTGCTGGCGTCGAGGCCCGCGGCGACGCCGATCACGTGACGCGTCATCGGAATCACGCCGAGGAATCGATACTCGAAGCCCTCGGCGAGTAACCGCAGCGGGATCTTCTGGCTGGGATCCGCGCGATAGACGCGCTTGAAGGTCTGGGGGTCGCGCGCCCCTTTGAGGGCGTAGACGTGGGGACGGAATTTCCCGCCGTCGAACCAGTGGACGGGCTGCGGCGGCATCAGCGAGCGCTGCGCCTCGGAAGCGTTGGGGTCTGCATACGCGAGGAAGTCCGCGCCGAGCACGGCCAGGTAGAAGCCGATGACGACGCCGCCGCTCGCGACGGCCACCTTGTGTTTTCGGAACCGCCACCACATGAGCTGCCACTGCGAGGCCACGAAGACGCGCTGCTCCTCCGCGGCGGCGACGAAGCTCGGCCCGCGAACGGGAGCCCGCGCGGGATCGACGGCGACGTCGGGCCCGGCCATCAGGTGTCCTCGAGTCGAATGCGCGGGTCGATCCACACGAGGACAATGTCCGAGATCAGCGTGCCGATCACGGTCATCACGCCCAGCAGGAGCACGATCGTTCCCGCCAGGAACATGTCTTGCGCGATGAGGGCCTTGAGCAGGAGGGGCCCGACCGTCGGCAATCCGAGGACGATGGACACGATGATGCTCCCCGACACGATGTACGGCAGGGTGTAGCCGATCGTGCTCGCGAACGGGTTGAGCGCCACGCGGACCGGATACTTCAAGATCACGCGCATCTCGGACAGACCCTTGGAGCGCGCCGTCACCACGTACGGCTTGCGCAATTCGTCGAGCAGATTGGCGCGCATGATCCGGATCTGCTGCGCGGTCCCCGCGAGGCCGAGGATCAACGCCGGGACCGGAAGATGCTTGAGCAGGTCCCAGCCTCTCGCCGCACTCCACGGCGCATCCTGGAACTCCGTGGAGAACAGTCCTCCGATATTGGCGTTGAACAGCGAGAACCCCAGGTAGAGGAGGACCAGCGCGAGCAAGAAGTTGGGGACGGCGAGGCCGATGAAGCCCACGAACGTCGCGGCGTAGTCGCCGGCGGAATACTGCCGGACGGCGGAATAGATCCCGATCGGAAGGGCGAGCACCCAGGTGAGAAACAACGCGGCCACGGAGACCACCACCGTCAACGACAGGCGCTCACCGATCACCTCGGTGACGGGCCGCCTCCACTCCATCGACATGCCGAAGTTGCCCTGCGCGATCAGCTTCACCCACTTCCCGTACTGGACATAGATCGGCTGGCCGAGGCCGTACTGGATCCTCAGATTCTGCGCTTCCTCGTCGGTGACGACGCTGCCCATCGCCGCCATCTGGGCGATGTACGACGTGACGTAGTCACCGGGCGGCAACTGGATGATGGCGAAGGCGAGGGCGGAGATCGCCCAGACGGTGAAGATCGCGAGCAGGACGCGACGGCCGATGTACCCGAGCATGGGAAAGTCCGGGTCACCGCCACGCTGCGGCGGTGACCCGGGCGCCTCGAGCGCCTATTTCTTCCAGTAGAACGTCACCGGCCGGGAGATCGTCGGTGTCTTGCCGTCCGGGCTATTGTATTGGCGAGACGGGACGTTACCCAGGTTCGTCTTCACGACCCGCACGCCCATGGACGCCGGTCCCATGCCGATCACGCCGATGATGTAGACCTCCTCGGCGGCGATCTTCCAGACCTCTTTGCCGAGCTGGATGCGCTCCTTCTCGGGCACCCCGTACGCCTTCTTGAACTTCTCCATCAGCTCCTTCATGCGCGCGGGAGGCTCCTTCCCCTGCGTGCCCGCGGACTGGAACCAGCGCGCGTAGAGCGGCCCCGACGACGCGACGGCGGCGATCTCGAAGGGGAACACGTGCAGCGGGAACGTGAAGAGATGCTCGCTGCCGTCGTTGTTCCAGGCTCCGAGCTGCTGCTCGTTGGCGGCGGTCCGCTTCAGCGCGAGGCTCCGCTCCACCTCCTGCACGGTCAGATCGATGCCGATCTTCTTCCACTGCTCCCGGATCATCTCGGAGATCTGCGTGAACTGGAGGAACTGGCCTCCGAGCGTCATGATCTCGATGCGCAGGCGCCCCTTGCCGTCCGTGCGCAGCCGATAGCCCTCGGCGTCCTTCTTCCCGAGGCCGATCTTGTCGAGCATCTCGTTGGCCTTCTTGACGTCGAGCGTCGCCCAGAGCTTGCGGTACTCGGGCCCCGGGTTGTACTTGTTGCCGTCCGCGGGCACCACGGAGCTCGGCGTGCCGGTCCCCAGCCAGAAGGTCTCGTTGATCTGATCGCGATCGATCCCGAGCGACAGCGCGCGCCGGAAGTCGGTCGTGTTCATCCACTTCGCGATCTCCGGGTCGGCCTCGTAGCTCAGATTGAACTTGATGATCATGTCGCCGCCGTAGTCGCCCGGATCGAGGTAGAGCTTATAGCCGCCCTTCTGCTGGTTCTCGATGAACACGGGCACCTTGGCGAGGTCGAGGTGTCGCGCCTGGAAGTCGTACTCGCCCGCGATCGCGCGCAAGTTGATGACCTCGAGGTTCTCGGCCAGCGTGAGCACCACGCGGTCGATGTACGGGAGCTGATTCCCCGCCGTGTCCACGAAGACGCTGTAGGGATTCCGCTCCAGCGTCCACGTGGGCGTGTTGATCGGCGTGACGGTCTTCCACGGCGAGAGGACGGGCAGCTCTGGATTCATCGACCAATCGTTCCTGAACAGGAACATGCGGACCCAGCTGTCGAACTTCGCGTCCTTGACCTTCTTGTCCAGCTCCGCCGCGCCCACGTATTTCGGATGGAATTGCTTGAGGTAGTGCGCGGGCGCATACGCGCCCAGCCCGACCAGCCCCCGCCACGCCTGGCCTCCGAGATCCGTGGAGCCCGCCAGCACGTCGGGAAGGAAATAATACGGGTCGGGGAACTTGAACTTCACCGTGTAGGCGTCGACCTTCTGGATCTCGCCCTGCTTGCCGTTGATCGCCATGGCCGCCGAGGGCGTGGGCACGAGGTCCTTGTTCCGGTAGATGTCCTCGAACCAGAACACGACGTCATCCGCGGTGAACGGTTTGCCGTCGCTCCATTTCATCCCGCGGCGCAGATGCAGGACGAGCGTCCGTCCACCGTCCTGCATCTCGTAGCCCTTGGCGATGTTGGGCGTGACCTTGTCGCCCTTGTAGTCCCAGAACAGCAGGTGATCCGGGCCCGAGCAGCATCGATACCCGTTCCAGAAATCGGCCGGGCCGGTGAAGCCGGCGCGCCACGTGCCACCGTACTTGCCGATCTCGTGCAGCGGTTTGATGACCAGCGGGTCTTGCCCGACGCGCTCCGCCACGGGCGGGAGCTTGCCCGCCTTGACCAGCTCCGCCAGCTGCGGCGCTTCCTTGAACGTCTTCGGGAACTTCGCGGGGTCGGTGACGACCTCGGGACCTTCGAGCTTCCCGATGAGCGTGCTCTTGCTGGCGCTCTGCGCGAGGGCCCCGACGGCGATGACGCCGACGAGGACTCCCACCACGAGAACGCCCGTGAGTCGGGATCGGAGCGTGCGTATCCGCGGCCTGCGTCCAAGCTCGGTCATGACGCCTCCCCTTTTCACGCTACCCTCGCGTCGGTAATCGTCGGCTTTCACCCTGGATTCTTGCACCCTGGATCGAGGGCGTGATTATCGTGATATTCGAGCGGCAAGTCCAGACTCACGCCAAGGCGTCAGCCACGATCTGACCTACGGGATCAGGACCAGCTTCCCCGTCGACTGGCGCGACTCCAGGTAGCGATGCGCCTCCGCCGCCTGCGCGAGCGGGAACGTCTTGCCGATGTGTAGCTTGAGCCGGCCGTCGCGCATCAGCGCGAAGCAGCGTTGCGCGCTCTCGCGCGTCTTCTCGGGAAAGTTCCGGGTGACCGTCGGCACCATGAAGCCGCTGACCTTCTGCGACTTCGCGGACAGCGTTGCGACGTTGAGGGGATCGGTCGGGCCGCCGGCGCGCCCGTAGAGAATCAGATGCCCGAAGGGCGCGAGGCAGCGTAGCCCCTCTTCGAACGTCGGCTTCCCCACCGCGTCGAGAATGAGGTCGACGCCGCGGCCGTCGGTCAACCGCAACACCTCGTCCGCGAACTTCTGGGTGGCGTAGTTGATGACGACGTCGGCGCCGTGATCCTTCACGAGCGGGATCTTCGCGTCGCTCGACACGGTGCCGAACACGCGGGCGCCGGCGACCTTGGCGAGCTGCACCGCCGCGAGCCCGACGCCGCCAGCGGCCGAGTGCACGAGGACGGTGCGGTCCGGTCCGGTGGCGTCCGCCGTGTGGAGCATGTGATAGGCCGTCATCACCTGGATCGGAAACGCGGCGCCGTCGACGAAGTTCACGAAGTCGGGCAGCGGAATGACCATCGGGGCCGGAGCCTGACAGTACTCCGCGTACGACTTCACGGTGAAGGCGGCCACGCGCGTGCCCGGCCGCAGGTCCGTCACACCGTCGCCGACGGCCTCGATGACGCCCGCCGCCTCCATCCCCGGCGTGTCGGGCAGCTTCGGCTTCACGACGTACGTGCCCTGCCGAAACCGCGTATCCGCGAAGTTCACGCCGATCGCGTGGACCTTGATCAGGACCATGCCCGTCCGCACGTCGGGCTTCGGCACGTCGGACAGCGCCAGGACCTCGGGACCGCCGGTCTGCGCGAACACGATGGCTTTCATACGTTTCATCCTTATACTCCTCTCGCCGTGCCGACGCGATTCGGAAGGATCTGGCACGGCGATGCTACGATGCGGCCGGCAGGAAGGACGAGGTGATGAGAACAGACCTCCACGACCTCTCGATCGCCGAGCTCTCGAACCTGATCTCGGGGCGCAAGCTGTCGCCCGTGGAGCTGGTCGATACGCTCATCCAGCGTGTCGAGCAGTACGACGAGCAGACGCGCGCGTTCATCACGCGGACGTTCGATCGGGCGCGCCAGCAGGCGAAGGCGGCCGAGGGCGAGATCGCGGCCGGCAAGTACCGCGGCGCGTTGCACGGAGTCCCGTTCGCGCTCAAGGACATCTACGACACGAAGGGCATTCTCACGTCGGGGCACTCTCGCGTCTTCATCGATCGCATTCCGACCGACGACGCCACGGCGACGACGAAACTCTACGATGCCGGCGCCGTGCTGCTCGGGAAGCTCGCCACGCACGAGATGGCACACGCGGGTCCCTCGTTCGATCTCCCCTGGCCTCCTGCGCGCAATCCCTGGAACCTGGCGCACTTCACGGGAGGCTCGTCGTCGGGATCCGGTGCGGCCGTCGCGGCCGGCATGGTCCCGGTGGCGCTCGGCTCGGATACCGGTGGATCGATCCGCGGTCCGGCATCGCTCTGTGGCGTCGTTGGTCTCATGCCGACGTTCGGCCTGGTGAGCCGCGCCGGCGTCATCACCAACTCGTACACGTTCGACCATTGCGGGCCGCTGGCGCGCACCGTCGAAGACTGCGCGCTCGTGTTTCAGGCGCTCGCCGGTTACGACCCGAAGGACGCGGGCAGCTTGAGCCGGCCCATCCCGCAATATCGTCGCGCGCTCGGCCAGGATCTTCGCGGCGTGAAGATCGGCGTTCTCCGGTACCACTGGGAGGAAGACATCCCGGCGTCCGAGGACGTGCGCAAGGCGATGGACGCCGCGCTCGACGTGCTGCGCCGTCTCGGCGCCGAGCTCGAGGAACGTCGAGTGCCGCGCTCGCTCGGCAGCTACTTCGACGTCAAGATCATCATCGCCGAGAGCGAGATCTTCAGCGTGCACCAGAAGAATCTGGTCGCGCGGCCCAAGGACTTCGGCGCCGACTTCCGTTCACGCGCGTTTCCGTCGGTGCTCTTCACCGCGCACGACTACGTTCAGGCCACGCGCGAGCATCGCCGGATGATGATCGAAATGGAACCGCTCTACGAACAATTCGACGCGTTCGTCACCGCCGGCATGGGCGAGGCGCCGCGGATCGCCGACTACCGCAGCGTCTCGTTCTGGCAAAAGCCGAGCTTGCTCACGCCGTGGAACGTCACGGGCCAGCCGGTGCTGCAGCTCCCGAATGGCTTTGGCAAGAATGGCCTCCCGCTCGGCATGCAGATCGTCGGCCGGCCGTTCGACGAGACCACGATTCTGCGCGTCGGTCACGCGTACGAGCGCGCCACGGAGTGGCACACGCGACGTCCGCAGCTCGTGCGCGGGGCCGCGGCGCCGGACGTCACGCCTCCGCCCATTCTGTCGGGCGGCGCGGATCAAGTCGACGCCGAGACTCGCGATCTGTGCGTGAAGGCCGCGAGGCGCGCAGGGCTACAGCTCGACGATCTGCTGCTGGCACAGCTACTCGAAGGCGCGCCGTATGCGCTCGCGATGGTGCAGCGTCTCCGCCGCGATCACGATCTTCACCACGAGCCGGCGAACGTCTTCAGCTTCCCGCGGTCCCGTTACATGGGGGGCCCCGAGATGGCGCCCCAAACCCCCCAACGCTCGTAGCGCCCCGGGAAACCCGGGGCGCTCCTCGAACCATGGATCTTCAACCCTCTACCCGCCAGCAGGAGCTCATCGCGGGCGCCCGCCGGCTCGCGCTCGAGCGCTTCGCGCCGCGCGCGGCCACGCACGATCGCGAGGCGTCGTTTCCGTTCGACGACTTTGCGGACCTGCGCGTGGACGGGTTTCTCGGCCTCTGCGTCCCGGAACGATATGGCGGCCTCGGCGCCGACTACGAGACCTACGGCCTGGTCGCCGAGCAGCTCGCGCAGGGTAACGCGTCAACCTCGCTGACCTTCAACATGCACTGCCTCACCATGCTGATGATGGGCGAGATCGCGGACGCGATGCCGATGCCGGCTCCGGTGCGCGAGCGGCACGAAAAGCTCCGCGCCGCCAAATTCCGCGAGGTGCTCGAGCGCGGCGTCTTCTATGGGCAGCCGCACAGCGAGCCGGTGGAGCAAGGCCAGACGGACACGGCGCTCTCGATGGGCGGGCGGCGATTCGGCACCACCGCGCGCAAGGTGGACGGCGGCTACGTGCTCAACGGGCGGAAGTTCTTCGTCTCGCTCGCGGGCGCCGCGCCGTACTTCGCCACGCCGGCCATCCGCGTCGGCAACGAGCCGTGGATCGAGCGCACGCTTTACCTGCAAGTACCGAAGGACGCCCCAGGCGTCACCTTTCCGGGCGAGTGGGACCCGATGGGCATGCGCGGCACGGTGAGCCTCGACATGCTGCTTCAGGACGTGTTCGTCCCGGGCGACGGCGAGGTCCTGCCGCCAGGATTGTTCGGCGCCATGTACAACGCCTTCCCCCAGCTTTCACCGCTGGCGTTCTGCGCGACCTTCCTCGGGTTGATGCAGGCCGCCTACGATGGCGCGATCGCGTACCTGACCGGCGAGATGTCCGGGTCGCCCGGTCTCCACACCGAGGCGCCCGTCAAGGGACATGCGGTGGCGGACATGCTCTTCGCGATCGAGGCCGCCCGCGCCCTCTACTACCGCGCGATCTCCGAGGCCCGCGTGAACGCGCCGGTCGACGCCGTCCAGCGCGCCCGCGCTGCGGTTGTCACCGTGCATCGCTCCGCGGTCACGGTGACCCAGGAGGCGATCCGCGTCTGCGGTGGGCGAGCGATGCTCAAGCGCTATCCGCTCGAGCGCTACGCGCGCGATGCCCGGGCCGCGGCGCTCATGCGCCCGTGGACGCAGGAGATCGCCACCCAGCAAGCCTGGGAGGCAGCCCTCGGCATCGGGCGGTGAGGGGCCTCTGACCACGAGGCTCTGTTGACCGATGACCCGCGAGCCGTTCCCACTCTTGGCCCGGTTGCCCTCGATCGCACGCTACGGGAACGGGTCAACCGGCCCCCCACCGACCCGGCCGGCCCGCGGGCGACACGCTGTCCCCGGCCTCGGTCGTTCGTCGATGGTCCGCGCGCATGGTTCATGAACGTCTGTACCAGGGTCGGCCGGTGACCCGGCGGGAGATGGGCAGCCGGGGTCCGGGTGACCCATTCCTGCCTCGCGAGGCGACGACACAGCCTTGCGATTGGGAACGCCTCGCCGATGATCGGGGCGAAGGCGCCTGTGGTCAGAGGACCCCGGCTGCCCGTCTCCCGCCGGATCACCGGCCGGCGCGCGCGTCGTTCGTTC
>JBGPTW010000145.1:0-15544 GCA_041490825.1 Methylomirabilia bacterium
CGGGGGGCCCCCCCCCGGGGCCTAGTCGGTTACACCAGCCACCGGGCCACCCCAACTCCCCCCCCAAAAAACCGACTGTCGCCAAACCACCGAATCTTGTGGGAGCATTGAGCCCGAGCGCCAAGATGTAGCATAATCGGCCGTGGCGCTTTCAGGGTGAACGCACGAGTGACGGCCCGGGGACTCGCCCAACGTTCTCGACCCATGTCGCGCGAGGCGGTCGAGCGGCTGCGTCCCGCGCTCGAGCGCCTGTATCGCGACTTCGATTACGCGTCGCGGATCGAGCGCGACGCGATCCGCTTCCCGATCCGCTACGCCGATCCTCGGGATCGCGAGATCGTGGCGCTGCTGACCGCATGCCTCGCGTACGGCCGCGTCGATCTGTTTGGCGGTGCGCTGGAGGGCGTGCTCGCGTCCATGGGCGCCTCGCCGTCGGCCTTCATCGCCGATTTCGACGTCGACCGCGATGCTCGGCGCTTCGACCGCTTCATCTACCGATTCAATCGGCCGCGTGACATCGTGGCCTTCTGCGCGGCGGCACGCGAGATCTTGGCCCGGCACGGGACGCTCGAGAAGTGCTTCCTGGCCGGTGATCCTGACCATGCCGGACCGATCGGCCCCGCGCTCGAACGCTTTGCCCGCGCATTTCTCGAAGCGGATCTGCGAGAGGTATTTCCCCGGGGCCGCTACACGCGCGGCTATCGACATCTGTTCCCGCTGCCGTCGGCGGGAGGCCCGTGCAAGCGCCTGCACCTGTTCCTCCGGTGGATGGTGCGTCGTGAAGTGCCGGATTTCGGGCTGTGGACTGGACTGTCGCCCGCGCGACTGCTCATTCCGGTCGACACGCACATCGAGAACATGACCCGCGCGATCGGCCTCACGCGCCGGCGTTCGCGCAACTGGCGCATGGCGGAGGAGATCACCGCGCGCCTCGCCGCCATCGATCGCGACGATCCCGTGAAGTACGACTTCGCGCTGTGTCACAAGCGCATGTCGGGCGACTGCCTCGATCGTCGCGACGCGGTGGTGTGCGCGCCGTGCGGCTTGCGTGATGTGTGCCGGCACTGGCGAGGGAAGCGCCGTGCCTGACATGCTGCTGGTCCTCGTCGGCGTTGTGGCCGGCGGCGTGGTCACCTGGGTTCTCGTGCACTCGCATATGCGCTCGCACACAATCAGCCAGGTCGCCGAAGTCCAGGCCCGGCTGGCGGGGGAACGCGCCCGCGGCGAAGAGCTGGAGCGCCGGCTCGAAGAGCGTACGCGCGAGGTGGCGAGTCTTCAGACGCGCTTGACGGACGTCGAGAAGCTCCGAGCGCAGGCTGAGGAGCGCTCGGAGGCAGCTCGTCGAAACATCGAGGATCAGCGGAAGCTTCTCGAAGAAGCGCGCGAGCGGCTGCACGCGGCGTTCGCCGATCTCAGCGCGGAAGCGCTGAAGAAGAGCAAGGACGACTTTCTCCAGCTTGCGGAGCAAAAGATCGATTCGCAGCTCGGTCAGCGGCAGACGGCGATGGACGGGCTCGTCACCTCGTTGCTGAAGGAGCTGCAACGGTACGGACAGCAGGTCCACGATATCGAGACGAAGCGCGAGGAAGCCTACGGTGGCTTGAAGAGCCAGCTCGAGCTGCTCGCGATCGCGAGCATTGCGCTTCAGCGTGAGACGGGAAATCTCGTCACGGCCCTACGCGCGCCGCAGGTGCGCGGCCGGTGGGGAGAGGTCGCGCTCCACCGGGTCGTCGAGCTTGCGGGCATGGTCGAGTACTGCGACTACGTGGAGCAGGTCACCGTCGACGGAGAAGGTGGTCGTCTGCGCCCCGATATGATCGTCCACCTGCCCAACGGGCGAGAAGTCATCGTCGACGCCAAAGTGCCGCTGGCCGCATACCTGGATGCCATGGCCGCAGCGACCGACGACGAGCGCCAGACCGCGCTGGCTCGTCATGCTCAGCAGGTGCGGCAACACATGAACGCGCTGGCGACGAAGGCCTACTGGGACGAGTTTGCCAAGTCCGCCGATTTCGTCGTCATGTTCATTCCTGGCGAGTCGTTTGTCGCCGCCGCGGCGCACGCCGATAACACGCTGATCGAGGACGGTATGGCGAGGAAGGTCGTCGTCGCCTCGCCGACAACGCTGATCTCCCTGTTGCGTGCGATGCACTACGGCTGGCGCCAGGAACAGCTCACGAAGAACGCGGAGAAGATTCGCGATCTCGGCAAGGATCTGTACGAGCGGCTTCGCAGGTTCCTCGATCACTTCGAAAAGGTTGGCGCGTCCCTGGGGCGCGCCGTCAGCGCCTACAACGAGGCCACAGGATCGCTCGAGTCCCGGGTGCTGCCGGCCGCGCGGCGGTTTCGCGATCTCGGCGCGGCCGGCGGTGACGAGATCCCGGCGCTCGACGGGGTCGACATTCAGGCCCGTGAGCTGTCAGCCGCGGAGCTCCCAAAGCAGCTCGACGTCGGAGAGTCTTCGGCGTGACCCTCACGGCGATCGACTGGGTCGTCATCGCGCTCTACTTCATTGTGTCCGCCGTCGTCGGTGTCATCTACGCGCGGAGAGCGTCGATCTCGGCTGAAGAGTATTTCCTGTCGGGGCGCTCGATCCCCTGGTGGCTCGCGGGTACGTCGATGGTCGCCACCACGTTCGCGGCCGACACGCCGCTCGCCGTCACCGGGCTCACCGTGAAGTACGGAATTGCCGGCAACTGGCTCTGGTGGTCGTTCGTGATGAGCGGCATCCTGACGGTCGTCTTCTATGCGCGGCTCTGGCGTCGCGCCGGGGTCATGACCGACGCCGAGTTCGCCGAGATCCGCTATTCCGGCCGGCCGGCCGCGTTCCTCCGTGGCTTTCGCGCCTGCTATCTCGCGCTCGCGGTCAATTCGATCATCATCGGCTGGGTGACGGCCGCGATGGCCAAGATCGTCGGGATGACGCTCGGTGTGGGCAAGGGCCAGGCCACCGTGGGACTGTTTCTGCTCACCGGAGCATACTCCGCGGTTTCCGGACTCTGGGGCGTGATGGTCACGGATTTTTTTCAGTTCATCCTGGCCATGACCGGCTGCATCGCGCTCGCGATCTTCGCGCTCGGCGCCGTCGGCGGCATGAGCGGCTTGCTCGCCGCGCTGCATTCGAAGTTCCCCGACGACGCGCCGCTCCAGCTCGTGCCGTCGCTCGACTCGGCCTGGATGCCGGCCATCGCGTTCTTCGTGTACCTCGGCGTCAACTGGTGGGCCTCGTGGTATCCCGGCGCGGAGCCGGGCGGCGGCGGCTACGTAGCGCAGCGCATCATGTCGACCAAGAACGAGCGGCATGCGTTGCTCGCGGCCCTCTGGTTCAACATCGCGCATTACGCGCTCCGACCGTGGCCGTGGATCATCGTCGCGCTCGTGTCGATGGTGCTCTATCCGGGGCTGGCCGACCCCGAGTCCGGCTACGTCAAGGTGATGATCGACGTCCTGCCGCCGTTCTGGCGCGGATTCTTGCTCGCGGCGTTCTTTGCCGCGTACATGTCGACGATCAGCACCCAGCTCAACTGGGGCGCGTCGTACTTGGTCAACGATGTCTATCGCCGCTTCTGGAGGCCCGGTCGTTCGGAACACCACTACGCCGGCGTCGGCCGCGTCGCGACGATCTTGATGATGATCATTTCCGGCGTGGTGACGCTTTACATCGGGACGGTCGAAGGCGCCTGGAAGTTTCTGCTGGCGATCGGCGCTGGCACCGGTCTCGTGTATCTCTTGCGCTGGTACTGGTGGCGCATCAACGCGTGGTCGGAAGTGAGCGCGATGGCGGCGGCGCTCGTGTTCTCCCTCATCGCCCAATCGGCTGGACTGAGCGCCGATGATCCGCGCGGCTTCGCGTGGCTGCTGCTGCTGACGACCGTCGGCACGACTATCGTCTGGGTCGCGACCACGTATCTCACGGCTCCGGAGCCGCCGGACCGGCTCATGGCGTTTTACCAGCGGGTGAGACCCAAAGGGCCGGGCTGGCGTGGTGCCGGCATTCCCACAGCTCCTGAGCGCGGACTCGGAACCGGCTTGGTTCAGTGGCTCCTCGGGTGTCTCGTGGTCTACGCGGGTCTCTTCGGCATCGGAGATCTCGTGCTCGGCCGGCCGGTCCGGGGCATCGTCGCGATCGTCGTCGCAGGCGGCCTCGCGGCCTACGTCGTGCGTGCCACCCGCGATGAACAGGTCGCGAACAGCGTGGTATTATGAGCGCTATCCCACGTTCGTCGAGGAGGGCGATGACTAATATCCCGATCCAGGTCTATGGCATCAATCTCATGATCCGGCTGATGCCCGAGGCACCTGCCGACGTGCGTGTGCATTGCCCGAAGGGCTCTCCGATCCTCTACGGCGAGGTGACGGCCCGGGGCGATGGCTTCGATGAAGGCGCCAACGCCTTTCGCGAGATGCCCGCGTTGAAGAGCGTGGTGGCATTCGAGGAGGGCGCCGAGGAGGTCGAGGGCCACTATTTCCGGATCGCTGGCGAGGAATATCGGGTCATCCGACTCGACTCGGTCATCCTCTCCTTTCCTCACGAGTAGTCGTCTCATCCGTCCGGGCGGCCTCATGGCCTGGGACGACGTTCTTGCCTGCATCGACGATGCGGAACTGATCACGCTCACGCGCGATCTTGTTCGCATCCCCAGCGTCATCCGCCCCGACGATCCGATGGCGACCGAGGCCGCCGTCGCGGAGCACGTCCGCCGATGGCTCACCAAGGAAGGCTTCGCCGTCGAGGTGCAGGAGGTCGCTCCCGGTCGCCCGAACGTCATCGCGTGGATCGGCGACAAGGGCGCGGGGAAAAGTCTGCTGCTCGAAGGTCACACCGACGTCGTGACCGAGGGCAATCCTGCCGAGTGGACGCATCCGCCCTTCGGCGCCGACGTCGTCGACGGCCGCATCTACGGGCGCGGCACCGCCGACATGAAGTCTGGGCTCGCCGCCGCCATGGTCGCTGCGGCGGCCATCAAGCGCAGTGGCGTCGGCTTCCGCGGGCGCCTGGTCGTCGGCGCGCTCGTCGACGAGGAAGGCGACATGATCGGTGTGAAGCATCTCTGCACGACGCCGATCGGGCGCGAGCTCGATGCCGCCATCATCTGCGAGCCTGAAGAGAACGAGGTGTGTCTCGAGCAGCGCGGCGTGGTGTGGGCTCGCGTGACAGTCCGCGGGCGCATGGCTCACGGCGCAATGCCGGAGGCCGGGCGAAATCCCATCACCGCGGTCGGCGAGCTCGTGCGTCGCTGTCCCGGCCTCGAGTCGCGCCTGCGACGCATCTGTCGGCCGAGCCGTCACCTGAAACCGGCGACGGTGACGCCGACCGTGGTGAGGGCGCCGACGCAGGGCGTTCCGCAGTCGAACGTCATTCCGTCCGCGGCGGAGGTCGTCCTCGACGTCCGACTGACCCCGGGACCTGACGCCGCCGCGGTCTCGGCTGCGATCGACCGGCTCTGTCGCGACACGATGAACGCGTGCCGGGGTATCTCGATCGAGTGGGCGCCCATCAACGGCTTCCGCCTGGCGACGCAGGTGCCCCGGCGCGAGCCGCTGGTCGATGCCGTCGTCGCGGGCGTCACGCAGGCGACCGGCCGGCGCGCGCGCTTCGGCGGCGTGCCAGGCTCCACTGACGGCACGATACTGAGGATGACGCTCGGCATCCCGATCGTGACGTGCGGTCCGGGCACGCGTCTGATCCCGCATCAGGTCAATGAGTATGTCGAGGTCAAGGAAATCATTGAAGCTGCGAGGATTTACGTAGTATCAGCTCTCAACTTCCTCAAATGAGCGACGACCGCCCCAGGCTCCGCCCGATCGAAGCATTCCCGGTGGAGCACGAAGGTCAGCGCTTCCTCGGACTCCGCGACCCGGCAGGTTACACCTCGTCAGTCCTGCTGCTGCCGGAGCCGCTGGTGGAGATCGTCGCGCGGTTCGATGGCGAGCACTCGATCATCGACATCCAGGCCGCGCTGATGCAGCGGCGCGGCGAGCTGGTGCTGCGGGAAAAGATCGAGGAGATGCTCGCGACGCTCGACGAGCACGGCTTCCTGGAGAGCCCGTTATTCGCCGAGCGCCGCGCGGCGATCGAGCGGGCGTTTCTGACTTCAGCGATGCGGCCCGCCGCTCATGCCGGCGGCGCGTATGCGAGCGATGTCGCGGAGCTCCGGGAAGCGATGAACGCGTTCTTCACGCCGCCCGCGGGACCAGGCGCGATCGCGTGGTCGGGACCCGCGCCGGAGCACGGATCGGCCGTCGAGGCGATCATCGCGCCGCACATCGACTTCCATCGCGGGGGGCCGGCCTACGCGTGGGCGTATCGCGATCTGGCCGAGCGATGTGCCGCCGACGTGTTCGTGATCTTCGGCACCTGTCACGCCGGCATGCGGGATCCGTTCGCGCTCACCCGCAAGGATTACGACACACCATTCGGCGCGGCGGCGGTGGACCGTGACTTCGTCGAGGCTGTCGCGGCGCGCGCCCGGCAGGACTGCTTCGGGTCCGAGATCGCGCACCGGTCGGAGCACTCCATCGAGTTCCAGGCGGTCTTTCTCAAATATCTCTACGGCGATCGTCGTGACATCGCGGTGGTGCCGATCCTGGCGAGCTTCGCGCACGAAGCGCTCGTGCGACGGCAGGGTGTCGAGGATGACGTTCGGGTCGCCCGATTCCTCGACGCGGTGGCCGAGACCGCCGCCGCGAGTGGCCGCCGCGTGGCGTTCGTGGCCGGCGCCGATCTGGCGCACGTCGGTCCGCGGTTCGGTGACCCCGAGCCGCTGTCGCCCGAGGCCCTCGCGGGCGTTGAAGCCGAAGACCGGGAGATGTTGAGAGCCGTGGAGAAGGGGGACGCCCGGGCCTTCTTCGAGTCGGTGGCCGCCGACGGCGACCGCCGGCGCATCTGCGGGCTCTCACCCATCTACGCCCTGCTGCGACTCGTCGGAAAAGCTGGAGCGCTCCGACATTATGGTCAATGGCCGGACCCGAACGCGGTGGTCACCTACGCGAGCGTGAGCTTCTAATGGTCGTGCGAGCCGCAGCCCGTCGGCGGAGCCGCAGGCGGAGCCCGGGCGAGGCGAGTCGATGAAAGTCGATCCGCTCCCATCGGACTGGAAGCTTCCGCGGCTCCGCATCGACCGGAGCGGGGACTGGTTCGACGACGACGTCGAGATCACGCATCCTGGCATCCTCGCCAATCTCCGGCAGAACTTGCGCCACGATGCCGACGGCTACTTCATCCAGACGCGCGTCCGAATCCCGGTCGAGGTCGAAGATCGACCGTGGGTCGTGACGCGCCTGGAACGGCGAGGGGAGCGCTTGCACGGCATCCTGAACGACGGAACGGAGACGATGCTGGATCCCGGGTCAGTGCGCATCGACGCCAATGATGTTCCGTACGCTCCGGTGAAGGACAGCCGCTTCGAGGCGCGCTTCAGCCAGGCGGCGGCGTTTCAGCTCCTGGCACTCGTCGAGCCGGACCCGGCCACGGGACACGACACACTGCGCCTGGGTGGACACGCCTACGTTTTGCGGAGGTCCGCATGAAGATCCTCGTTCTCGCTCTGGCCATCACGGTCGCCGTCATCGGCGCCAGCCGTTGGGTCGCGACCGGCGCCGAGCCGGTCACGGTGGATCGCATCGGCGATCAGAACCAGACACTGCCGCGCGGGCAGCTTCCGGTGTTCGCCAGCAACGCCGACACGGCGGCGCTCTATCGATTTGCCGTCGACAATCCCGACACGCTTCGCTTCATGCCGTGCACGTGCGGATGCGGTGACGCGTCGATCGGTCACGCGTCGAATCGCGCCTGCTACATCAAGGACGAGCCGCCGGGGCGGGTGACGTTCACGAGCCACGCGGCCACCTGAGGCGTCTGCATGGACATCACGCGTGACGTGATGCGCATGAAGAAGGCCGGGAAGTCGGTCGCCGACATCCGGAAGTACGTCGACGCCTCGTATTCGAAATACGGTCCACCCACGCCGACGCCGGCGCCGCCGAAGGGCCGATGAAGCTCGCCGCTGTTCTCATGGAGATCCTGGCGCGCTCCGGCGTGCGGTACCTGTTCGGCAATCCCGGCACCACCGAGCTGACGTTTCTCGACGCGCTCGCCGACTCCCGTCTCGAGTACGTTCTCGGACTCCAGGAGGCGACCGCGGTGTCCGCGGCCGACGGGTACGCGCAGGCGTCGGGCCGGCCGGGCGTGGTGAACGTCCACGTCGCGCCCGGCGTGGCGAACGCGCTGTCCGCTCTCCACAATGCCTCGCGCGCCAAGAGCCCGCTGCTCGTCACGGCAGGGCAGCAAGACTCGCGCTTCCTCATGGACGAGCCGATCCTGACCGGCGATCTCGTCCAGCTCACGGAGCAGTTCACCAAGTGGTCCTACGAGGTGCGTCGACCGGACGAGGCGCCGGCCGCGCTCCGGCGCGCGCTCACGCTGGCGATCACACCGCCGACAGGCCCCGTCTTCCTCTCGCTGCCGATGGATCTGCTGACGCACGCGGTGGACGACGCCGGCGACGCGCCGGGCGAGGTGGCCACGCGCGCCACGCCCGAGGCGGGCGCGACCGCGCGGGCAGCGGACATTCTCGCGGGGGCGAAGGCGCCATTGATCATCGCCGGCGATGGCATCGCGCGCGCGGGCGCGATGGCCGAGCTCGTCCAGCTCGCGGAATTGCTCGCCGCGCGCGTGCACGGCGAGCCGATCTATCGCCGGACGAACTTCCCGGCCGATCATCCGCTGTGGCGCGGCGGTCTGTTTCCCTCGCCACCCGCGGTCCGCAAGGCCGTCGACGAGTCCGATGCCGTGCTGATCATCGGCGCCAACGTCTTCACGTGGTTTCTGCACGTGCCGGGCGAGCCCTTTCCGGCGCGCGTGCCCGTGGTCCAGCTCGACGACGACCCCTGGGAGATCGGGCGGAGCTATCGCGTGACGCTCGGCCTGGTCGGTGATTGCCGTTCGGGTCTGGAGGCGCTTCGCCGAGCTCTCGAGCCGAAGCTCAGCGAGGCCCAGCGAGCCGCGGCGCGGCAACGCGTTGCCGACTTCGGGCGCGTGCGCGCGGAGTTCGTCGCAAAGACACGCGCGGCCGCAGCGGCCGACGGCGATCGCACGCCGATCTCGCAGGCGTATCTGATGCACACGCTGGCCACGCTTCTGCCAGATGACGCGATCGTCGTCGACGAGTCGGCCACGTCGCTGCCGTACGTGCTGCGATTCCTTCCGTTCAAGACGCCGGGCTCGTTCTTTGGCTCGAAGACCGGCACGCTCGGGTGGGGGATGGGCGCC
This sequence comes from Methylomirabilia bacterium, assembly GCA_041490825.1. Lineage (GTDB taxonomy): Bacteria > Methylomirabilota > Methylomirabilia > Rokubacteriales > CSP1-6 > JBGPTW01. Next base: position 9,272 of record JBGPTW010000145.1, read on the forward strand.
GCGATCGGCGTTCAGCTTGCTTCGCCGGGACGGAAAGTCATCGCCACGATCGGTGACGGCTCCGTCATGTATTCGCCCCAGGCTCTCTGGACCGCGGCGCACTATCGGCTGCCCATTACCTATGTCGTTCCGAACAACGCGTCCTATGCGATCTTGAAGTCCGGCATGCTGAGCCTCGGCCTCGACTCGGCCAAGCGTGACATCTATCCGGGCATGGATCTCGTCGAGCCGGAGATCGACTACGTGGGCCTCTCGCGCGCGCTTGGCGTCCGGGCCGAGCGCGTCGAGAAGCCGGGCGATCTGCGCGACACGCTGGCCGCGTGCCTCGCGCACCCGGGGCCGTCGCTGGTGGACGTCGTGATCGACCGCGGCTTCAAGGCGATGATGTGATGGCCACGCGAACCGGGGGCGAATGGGTCGTCGAGGCGCTGCGCGCGGAAGGCGTGCGACACGTTTTCGGCATTCCCGGTGTCCACAATCTCGCGGTGTACGACGCGCTCTTTCAGCAATCGGACATCACGCACGTCCTGGCCCGTCACGAGCAAGGCGCCGCGTTCATGGCGGACGGCTACGCGCGGTCGACCGGACTTCCGGGGGTCGTGCTCGTCACGACCGGTCCGGGCGCCATGAACACGCTGACACCGCTCGCCGAATCGTACTCGGGCTCGATCCCGATCCTGGTCGTGATGTCCGACATCGCCACGGAACATCTGGGGCGCGAGCTCGGCGCGCTGCACGAGGTCAACAATCAGATCGATTGCTTCCGCCCGGTGACTCGCTGGGCAGAGACGATCACCGACGGCGCGGCGATCGCGCCGGCCATCGGGGGCGCGTTCGATCTGCTTCGCACGGGGCGACCCGGCCCGATCGCGCTGTCGATTCCGAACGACCTCCTCTTCGGCAAGAGCGAATCGGCCACGAGGGCGGGCGGGGGACGGCGCCCGCCGTGCCACGTGGCGGACATCGCCGAGGCGGCGCGGCGCCTTGCCGGGGCGGAGCGACCGCTGATCGTGGCCGGTGGCGGCGTGGTGAGCGCGGGTGCTGAAAGCGAGCTCGTCTCCCTGGCACGCCGCCTCCAGGCGCCCGTCATCACGACGGTCATGGGACGCGGCGTGATCAGTGAGCGCGATCCGCTCTGGCACAGCGTGCTGCCGAACAAGCACGCGAGCGCACCCGTATTCGCCGATGCCGATGTGGTATTTGCCGTGGGGTGTCGTTTCGCTGCGCGCTCCACGCAAGGGCTCTTGCTGAACCTGTCGTTCGCGCCGCACCAGACGCTGATCCACCTCGACCTCGATCCAACCGTGATCGGTAAGCTCTTCAAGCCGCAGCTCGGCATCGTCGGTGACGCGAAGGACGGCTTGACCCGTCTGCTCGAGGCGCTCGGCCCTGGTACGGCGCGCGCACGCTGGGACTGGGCGCGCCTGGCGAAGCTTCGCGTCACCACGAGCTCGCGTTACACGCCGGCGCTGGCGCATCTGATCGAGACGCTACGCCACGCGTTGCCGGACGACGCGATCGTCGTGAACGATCAGACCGGCGTGAACTACTGGATGGAGACGTGCTTCCCGGTGCTGGCCCCGCGGACGTTCCTCTATCCGGTCGGCTCAGCCACGCTGGGCTATGCGGTCGGTGCGGCGATCGGCGCGCAGATCGCGCATCCGGGCCGTCCGGTGGTTGCCGTGGTGGGCGACGGCGGCTTCATGTTCTCGGTCAACGAGCTGGCGACGGCGGTGAAGTACCGGTTGCCGGTAGTGTTCTTGCTGATGAACGACGACCGCTACGGCGCGATCAAGTGGCTGCAGGAGAAGATGTTCGCGGGACGGTGGGGTGAAGCGGATCTCGCGAATCCCGACTTCGTCGCGCTCGCGCGGGCGTTCGGCGCGCGGGGCGAGCGAGTGCCGGACGCCGACGCGTTGCCGGGCGCGATAGCCGGCGCGCTCACGTCAGAAGGACCGAGCGTTCTGGAGCTGCGCTTCGAGCTCGAGCCACCCTGGGAGTTTTAATCCCGAACGGGATTCGAGGGCGTTTGGAGGGTTGAAGTGCGCGGGATTGTTGGAGGCGCATGGATGCACCAATGCACCGAAGAGCCTGGCGACAGAGAGACCACTACGTATGACTAGTTCCCTCTCCCGTGCCTCGAAACTGGCAGCGGCCTCACCCCTTCCGCGACCGTCGCACCGCAACCGCCTTCGGGAACCTGCGCTCCGCTAGCGGCCCATCGGAATGTTGCGAATCAAGACTCGCTCGTTATTCCAATTCATCCTCAAAGTAACCGTTGAGCCTCCGGGCTCCGGTTTCTTGAACGAAACCCACAGGCGTTCGGGTACCTGGGGCGCGAAGAGCCGATACTGGCCTCCGAGGGAGTCTCCCGTGTAGCCGTAGCGGGTTCCGCGATTGTCTACGATATAGTTTTCGTTCAACTCGCGCGCGGCGGAAACCCCGCCATGAGAATCGTTCTGTCGTCGGTTTGTGTAGACAAACAGGAACTTGATCTCTTCTCCAGCAATCTCTACGCGGTCCAGGTCGAAGGATACCGCCTCACTGCTGAACCGGAACTTCCCGACCGCCAGCCCTGGCGGATTCTTGGGACCATCAGATGGAGTCGGTGTCGGTTGAGGCGCGATGGTTTCCTGTCGACCTCGTTCCATCATCGCCACGACCGATGGGTCCTTTCCGATGGTCACGGATGTTCCGAGGAACATCCGATTCGTCTCGATGTCGATCATGCGGGCGTCAACATCCACTTGATTGCCAAAATCCGAGATCGAACCGACCACGATTGCGTCAACCCCAGCCATTTTCCCCAGCTGCTTAACCTTGGCCGGGTCGACGAGATCCGACATGCTGAACTTCAACTCCGCGAGGACCTGACTGAGTCGTTGGCGCTCAACAACGAAGAATTTCGGGCTCTGGGCAAGGCGTGTTGTCAATCTACCGGCGACAAAGCGACCGAGTTCGCTCGTGACACCTTGCAGGTCCGGGAAGTCAGCCACTGCCACCCGCATTTCCCGGTTCTCAGGGGCTCCCTTTGAGAGCTGGGCTGCGAGCTGCTCGACTGCTGCCCGCACGTCCTGTCCATGTACGGGGTGCGAACCGAATAGAACGGAAAACACCGCAACCACGCCGATCAGGCGAAGCTTTCTCCTTCTCATAGACTCGCCACGTCGCAGCGCTCAGGAGCCGCCAGCGTGTTCGGGACGACTCCAATGACCGTCCCGCGCAGATCGTGCGCCCAAGAAACCGAGTTTTGACGTGAGCAGCAGCAGAGACACGCACATAAGCTGTATGGGAGGTTGAGGGCTTTCTTCATGTTGGGATCTCCTGTCCTGGGGCCTATCGTTCCGCTTGCCGACGGGGGCCTTCTCCGGGCTTCGCCTGGAAATATTTTGGGTTCTTCTCCGAAAAGTGTCAGCAAGGTAAGCCTCTGAAAAGTCGAATGAAAGCACCTTCAGGCTGCATAGGCTTGGGCAGAACCCTCGTGAAAACCGAGGGAGGCGGACCCGAGGATCCGCGTGGAGCTCGAAGTACTCTCCAGGCCAGCACCCCACTTGAGTTGCCCAGAAGTCCCGACGGGCTCGACTCGGGGACTCAAGAGGTCGATTGCTGGGCGGCCACGGGTCGAGACGCGATCTCAACAGCGTTTCAAGCACTTACGCGCCTGACACTTTTGGGAGACGAGCCATATTTTGTTGCCACAATTAGTCCAGCCACACCACCAGCTATAATCCCTAGGATCGACTTCATGAAAGTCGCTGACTGAAACACCATTTGGATGTCGCGCGATCTAAGCTTCCCATTGAAGAACCCATGCCAGAACATTCTCCAGCCCATCTCCTCAATCGTGTCAAGCAGAAAACCCCGGACCACCATTAGCCCGATGATGGCGCCTACAAGCGTGCATATTACTTTCACTTGCTTCTCCTTCAACGAGGGTCGCCCGCCCGCGGAGGGGGCTGGCGCACCCAGTGAGCGAGTAGCTCCCCATATTGGGGCGATTCTGCCCTGTACAGTACGCAGCAATCGGTCCCGGTTCCGCGGGATAGCAAGAACGATGAAGACAGGAGTCAGGCCAGCTCCCCACAAAATGCTCGTGACTGCCGCGCAGGCCCAATAGGAGAGGGGTGCTCCGATGCGGAAGATGTGCTCTACCGGCCAACTGAGAACCTCGAGCAAGTCGTAGCCCCAGGCCGGGAAGCCGATGAGGGTTGGGGCGACAATTGTGAGGAGGAAATGGGCTGCCGCGCTGATGACCAGGACCTTCGCCCAGAGAGGCAAAGAAAGGGCCAACTGTCTTGAGCGGCGTTCAGATGACATTCGGCCTCCTTGTTCTGTCGCGGCCTAACTGGATCTCGCTTAAACGGCGTTCTCGGAACGACCGCGACACGTTCGACGGCGCGCGACCGCGAGCGGACGCGGCGCCGAACGTCTCGTCCCTCCGTGGAACGCCGGGGTCGCCGTTCGCGGATCTGCGGACGATGCGAAACGCGGTCTGGCTGGAGCCGCGACTGCGGCCGAGGTCACCTATAGAGAATATCATCGACAGCCGGTTGCGCGCCCCGTCGTGGCGCGGCGTTGTTCGTGACGAGGACCAGTCGATCGTGGCGCGCTCCGGTTGGGAGCGGAGCGAAAGAGACATACAGTAAACGCCCTTTCGCGGAAGGTTCCCGCCCTCTCCCGACGCCGCATCGGGTGGGTCTTGCCGCTGCGCTCCCGCAGGTACAAGAATGCGAGCCTCCATCGACACGTAGCTGAACATCGTGTCCGGCCGCCGATCGTCACCCCGCATGCGCGCCCTCCTGGAAGAAGCTATGCGCATGGTAGACGAACTCTCACACTGACCCGATATCAACAGTCGGGTTTTTCAGCATCCTGCTAGGCTAGTAACCGCGTGGCGCGCGTTTGCTAGCATCCGTCTGCTCACGTTCCTGTTTCTCACTCTCTCGAGTCGTGGCTTTAGAAGCTTCCCTCTCCAGGGCATTGTCTGTATAGATCACTCGTCCAACCACTTCCTTTCCGACATCCTGATAGCCTGCACCAGCACCAGTGAACGTCAGGTTCGTTCGGCCATCGCGCCAGTGGGTATGGCCGGTGAAAGGAACAAAAGTACCTGGCCCATACTTTTCGGTCAAAAGCTTCAGGATATAGCCATTCTGAACTTTTCGGCTGGGTCCCTTTGCTGGCCAGATCGTTATTTCGAATACATGGGCGCCGAACGCAACCAGTTCCAAGCCGGTACCGTCCGTTTTTCCAAAGCGGGTCCTCTCGCAAACGGGGCGCGGTGCTATTGGGCCGCAATGCCTTGGATTGAAGTGAGCGTCTCTCGGCCGCCCTGGATACACGTCGTGCGAAAAGCCTGCGGTAACGTATTCCTTCCCCCAATCTCGCCTCAGGAGCGCCGCCACCTCATCGGTTGCCGCGCCGAGCCTAAAACCCTCCGGCTCTCGACTGATCGGAGTCACTGATTGGGCACTGGCCAGCGGCGCCACAGCCAGAAGAGTCGTAAGTGCCAGAACAATTATTCCTGCCTGTGAACGTAGCGCCATTGTTAACCTCGCCGTAGCCCCTCCGTGTGGCTGTAGGAGCGGCGGAAGCATATCAGGCGCCGGGGTGCATTGCCATAGGTGGCGCGGCTGATGATCGCTCCGGCCAGCAGTTCACCGAGGGTGCGGACCGGGGCGTCGAAGTCTGGGGCGTCGCCGCCGGGTGGAAGATTTGAGTTAACAAGAACCCACTAACCCTAGTCAGCCGCTACGCGCGGGACGAGCTGTGGCGGAGCGTTGGAGGCAGTCTCGGCGGGGTCACACTGGAGGTCTGGAATCCAGATCTCCTGACATAGTGCTCGACGAAACTGTCCGCTTTCGCCCTCAGGCGGGGTCCGCGACGGCGTAGCGGAGGCGGAGCCGGGTACCCGGAAAGCGGGTGCCGGCACGGTCGAGTTCGGCGCAGAGCGCGGCCAGCGCTCGCGTGCAATGGGGCGAGCTGAGCGGGGCGAGGACGACGCGAAGCTCGGTGTCGGTGACGATCAGGTCCGCGGCGCCGGCCAGAGCGGACTGGATCAGCGTGCGGCCTTCGTCCTCGACGCGCTTGTAGTGGGGCGCGACGAGCCGGACGAGATCGCTCTCGGCCTGGTACGCCACCATCTTGATGAGGTTGGTCAGCAGCTTCCGCTCCGGGGCGAGGCGGACCACGTCCCCATCGACGACGTCTCCCACGGGTACGCGCTTGGGGACCGCAGCCCGCTGGGCTTCGAGCGCGGCGGCGCGCACGAGC
>JBGPTW010000146.1:0-15208 GCA_041490825.1 Methylomirabilia bacterium
AGCGTGGGGCAGGCCCAGGGGCGAGTGAGTAGTTCGAGCCATCGGGCCTGCCCCACGCTGCCGGCCGCTCCGAACGCCTCACCGGACTCCAGCGTGCAGAGCCAAGCCGAGCGCGCGACGTCGATCGGGAGGATCCGAAGACCGTGGCGCTCGGCGTCCTTGACGATCGTCGCCGGGTGATAGAACCCCATGGGCTGATTGTTGAGCAGCGCCGCATAGAAGGCCGCGGGATGCCGAACTTTCAGATACGCGCTGGCATACGCCAGCAGCGCGAAGCTGGACGCGTGACTCTCCGGAAAGCCGTACAGCGCGAACGACGTGATCGCATGGACGATCTCTTCCGTCGCCGCGGAGTCGATGCGCTGACGCGCCAGGCCCGCGCGAAGCTTGTCCTCCACCTCACGCATCCGCGCCTCGCTCCGCTTGAACCCGAAGGCACGGCGTAGCTCTTCCGCCTCGCTGCCGGTGAACCCGGCGGTCACCATCGCCATCCTGAGCAGCTGCTCCTGGAAGAGAGGCACACCGAGCGTGCGCGCAAGGATCGGCTCGAGGCTCGGATGCGCGTAGGTGACCGGCTCACGCCCGCGGCGACGGCGGATGTAGGGATGGACCATGTTCCCCACGATCGGACCGGGCCGGATGATCGCGACCTGCACGACGATGTCGTAGAACCGCTCGGGGTGGATGCGCGGGAGCGTCGCCATCTGCGCGCGGCTCTCGACCTGGAAGACCCCGATCGTGTCGGCCTGCTGGAGACTCCGATAGACGTCCGGATCGTCGTCAGGCAGATGCGCCAGGTCCACGTCGGCGCCCGTCTCGCGGGCGAGCGTGAGCGATTCCTGGAGCACTGACATCATCCCCAAGCCAAGCAGATCGACCTTCACGATGCCGAGCGCGGCACAGTCGTCCTTGTCCCACTGGATCACCACGCGGCCCGGCATGGTCGCCGGCTCGAGCGGGACGACGTCGTCCAGGCGCCCGGCGGCGATCACCATCCCGCCCGAGTGCTGCCCGAGATGACGCGGGAGATCCTGCACGCCCGCCCACAGCGCCGCGAACTTCCGAATGCGCGGATGGCGCGGATCGCAGCCGGCTTCGGCCAGATGGCGCGTCAGCACTCGATCGGGATCTTGATAGCCCCACGTGTCGACGAGCTTCGAGAGGCGCTCCTGCATGTCGGCCGGCAACCCGAGCGCCTTGCCGATCTCGCGCGCGGCGCTACGGCCGCGATACGTGATGACGTTGGCCGTCATCCCCGCCCCCCGCCGTCCGTACTGCCGGTAGACGTGCTGGATCACGGACTCGCGGCGGTCTCCGCTCGGCAGGTCGAGATCGATGTCCGGCCACTCGCCGCGGGTGTCGGACAGGAAGCGCTCGAAGAGCAGATCCATCTTGACCGGATCGACCGCTGTGATCCCGAGCGCGTAGCACACCGCGCTGTTGGCGGCCGAGCCACGCCCCTGGACGAGGACGTCGTGATCGCGGCAATAGTCGACGATGTCCCAGACGATCAAGAAGTAGCCGGCCAGATCGAGCCGGCCGATCACGCCCAATTCGTGCGCCACCTGCGCTCGCGCGCGCTCGAGCAGCGGTCCGTGGCCGTAGTGTTCGCTCACACCGCGGTCCACGAGCTGGCGAAGATACGTGAGCGGCGTCTCGCCCGGCGGCACCGGAAAGTCCGGGAACCGATAGCCGAGATCCTTCATGGTGAAGCCGAGGCGCATGGCCAGCTCGCCGGTGTTGGCGACGGCGTCGGGAAGATCTGCAAAGATCTGCGCCATCGCATCTCCGCTTCGCAGCCCGCGCTCGTTGTTGACCGCGAGCCGCCGACCGGCATGATCGACGTCGGTCTTCTCGCGGATGCAGGTGAAGACGTCGGTGATCGCCCGCCCGCCCGGCCGGACGTACAGCGGCTGATTGGCAGCGAGCAGCGGGACCCCTGCATGGCGCGCGAGCGCGACCAGCCGCTCGAGCCGTGTTTCCTGCTCCCGCGTGAGATGCCGCTGCACTTCGACGAAGCAATTCGAGCGCCCGAAGATGCCGACGAGGCGCTCGAGTGTTTGCCGCGCGCGCGCGACATCTCCAGCGGCCACTGCATCGCCAAGCGGTCCGCGATCGCCACCCGTGAGGCAGACGAGCCCGGTGGCATACGCTGCAAGATCCTCGAGCGTGGCGGTGGCACGCCCTTTGAGCGCCCCGAGCTTCACGGCGGTGAGCAGACGGCAGAGGTTCTGGTAGCCTTCGTGATCCTCGACGAGCAGCGGCAGCCGCGAGCCGTCAGCAAGCGTGATCTCGCTGCCGACGAGCGGCTTGATACCTGCCGCGACCGCGGCGCGGTAAAACCGCGGAGCCCCGTAGATGCCGTCGCGATCCACCAGGGCGATGGCCGGCATGTCCAGCCGCGCTGCCTGGTCGATCAGCGTCTCGGGTTGCTCAGCTCCTTCGAGAAACGAGAACGCGGATTGGGCGTGTAGCTCGATGAACATTAGACGTGGGGGGCCCCGACATGGCCCCCCACACCCCCCACACGCTCGGCGGTCCCGGGGTCAACCCGGGCCCGCCTCGACTTCCGAGGGTCAGTCATAGGCGCCGTCGAGATACCAGTGACCGGTGAGTCGATCGTGGCTGAGACGGCACAGCAAACCGTCAGCGAAGGCGACATCCCACTCGTCGCGCGCCCAGGCGCGCTCGTCCCACCACTGCCCCGACGCGCGCCACGGTCCCGCGCATGCGACGACGGGTTCCATGGCAGCCGCCCGATCCGCGCGAAGTCGAACTCCGCGAGGATCGCCAGAAACGGCATCGACGTCGACCGGACGCGGCGGGCGCAAGCGCCTGAACGCCAGTCGCGGTGCGGGCTCGCCTCCGGACGCCTCTGCGAGCTCTCCGCCGGACGACGGATCGAACGTCGTCAGCATGATGGCGTCAGGACGATGAGAATCGAGGACGACCGGCGAGCCGACATTCTCACGCCCGACCAACGCCGCCAGCCGGGCCAGTACCGCGGCCAGATCTCTGACCGCCGGCGACGGCGGCTGCCACAGCGTCGCGGGCCCGGGAGTGACACGGACCGCATGGGCGCTGATCGACACATGGGTGACGGCGGCGGCGACTGGATGCGCTTCGATCTCGAGACCGATGAGCGAGAGCATCGCGCTCGCCTGGCGCGACGGATAGGCGAGCGAGACCATGCGCTCGTCGTGAGCGCCGGTCGCGAGCCCGAGACGGACGACCAGCACATCGGCGGAGACGTACGCTGTGGCGAGGCGCGCGCACAGCCGTTCCAACACCGTGCCCACGACCACCGCCAGCGCTGGCCACGAATCGATCTCCCAGTCGAGCCCCTGGGCTTCTTCCCAGAACGGGGGCGGCGTGTACGGAACGAACGGCTCACGGTCCTCGCCGCGCGCCTGGGCCTGCGCCACGAGCCCCACGGCTCCGAGCCGCACGGCAAGACCATTGCGTGGCAAGGTGGCGAGCGCGCCGAGCGTGACGACGCCCCAGCGGGCAAGCGTCTCCGCCAATGCCGCCGGCAGCTCGAGCATGTCGAGTGACGCTGATGCCAGCCACGTCTCGTCGTCGCCGCGGGGGACGACGGTGATCGACTGGCTCCCCCGAGCGGCGATGCGAGCGGCGGTGCGGCTCCCCGCGACCCCGACGTGTCCGGTGAGCCCGACGGCTCGGGCGGCGCGCAACAGCCGCCGCGCAATGGCGACGTCGTCGCCAAACAGCCGTCCGAGTCCGTCGATATCCGCATAGACCATACCTGGACCGCCGTCTTCGACACGCGGCGAGACGCCGAGCGCCGCGTCCAGCATGGCGTGGCGCGCCGAGGCCACGAGAACTTCGGACACACTCCTCGTGACGAGCTGAGGGCAACGGGCGCGTGCCTCGGCTTCCGCCATCCCGGGATGCACCCCGTGTTCTCGGGCCGCACTGTTCGCCTCGTTGACGCGCGCTGCCGGCGACGTACCAGTCAGTACCGCGAGCGGACGGTCACCGAGCGACGGCTCCGACCGCAGGTGCGCGGCGGCGGTGAACCACGGAATCCAGAGGCACGCGATCCGGGTCATGCACTCCACCGCCAGCGTGCCGGCCGCGACGCCTCGCCGGTGACCGGGTGGCGTGCACGTTGCGGGCGTAGAGGATGCAAGGACGTGCGCAAGGCATCGAGCCGGCGTGGGCGCTGCCCGGCCCACTCGACCCCGGCGGGCATGGTCTCGAGCGCAACGGTCGCAGCGGGTCCGCTGAGCCGCCGCCGGGTGAGGATGACCAGAGCGATGTCGCTGCGGCGCACGACGAGCTTCAACCGGAACGCTGCCGTCAACGCGAGCCGTGGCGGCACCTCTCCCGTGTCGAGCACGACGAGCGCGAATCCCGGACATCGCACGAGCACGTCCATCGCGCAGAGTGCCGTGTCCCGCCGGCCTCGGCAGCGGACCCACAACAACCGGTGAAGATCGACACCCGCGCGCATCGCCGAGGTGGGATCAAATACGTTGTCGGTGTCGACGAGCGCGGTGACAGCGCCGCGACTGGTGAGCGCGGCGAGCCATCTGACGCCCAGACTCGTTCGTCCCGAAGACAGCCGTCCGACGACCTCGGTGATTTCTCCGCGCTCAGGTAACCAGTCCTGCATGATTCATTGCTTATCATATGTTGAGTATCAGACAAGACCGCAGATATGGGGGCCGGCCGGCTTGGAACCCCAAGATACGGCGCAATGCAAGGATTGTCATGGCCTTGGCATTGCACCTTTCCATTTCCGAAGAACTTTGGCACTTCGGGAGATGCCGTGATGGCCAAGCAAATCGGATACGCCGTGGTCGGCCTGGGAGATATCGCTCAAAAGGCCGTGCTGCCTGCCTTCGCTCATGCCACCGAGAATTCCCGGCTCGTCGCGGTGGTGTCGGGCGATCGCGCGAAAGCCCAGACACTCGCGCAGGAGTATCACGCGACGCCGTACCACTACGACGAACTCCGGCAGTGCCTCCAGCGCGACGACGTCAATGCGATCTACATCGCGTTGCCGAACTCGATGCACTGCGATTACACGGTCGAAGCGGCTCGCGCCGGCGTTCACGTGCTCTGCGAGAAACCGATGGCCGTCACCGCCGATGAGTGCCGCCGCATGATCCGGACCTGCCAGACGAACCGGGTGAAGCTCATGATCGCCTATCGCCTTCATTTCCAGCCGGCGAACCTCAGGGCGATCGAGCTGGTCCGCACCGGCGCGATCGGAATGCCGAAGACGTTCAGCTCCGACTTCACGATCAAGATCGACGCTGCCGACGACATCCGTCTCCAGCGACGTCTCGGCGGCGGCACCGTGTACGACCTCGGGGTGTACTCCATCAACACCGCCCGGAACCTGTTCGGCGCGGAACCGGCGCAGGTCATGGCCATGACCGGCCGCACCAGTCGCCGGTACGGCGGCGACGGCGACGAGAGCACCGTGGCTCTGATTCGATTCCCGGGCGAGCGGCTCGCGCACTTCCACTCGAGCTTCGGCGAAGAGCGTACTGCCGTGTTCACCATGTACGGCGAGGACGGCTACATCCGGCTCACGAACGCCTACGAATACACCGGACCGATGACGATGGAGATCGTGCGCGGCGGCGACGTGGAAGAACAGGTGTTCGAGGAGAGCGACCAGTTCGCCGGAGAGATCGCATACTTTTCCACCTGTGTCCTCCAGGACAAGCCTCCCGAGCCGTCGGGCGTCGAAGGTCTCCAGGACGTGCGGATCGTGGAAGCCATCTATCGTTCTGGGCGCGACGGGCGGCCGGTGACCTTACCGCGCCTGGCCCGCATCGATGCGCCCCCGACCCCGGAGCAGGAGATGCGCAAGCCCGCAATCGATCGCCAAGCGAGCTGAGCCGCCGCGACCGGTGGCACATCGGTTGCTCGACACGGCGCATATCGACTCGTTGGAGCAGGATCGGACAAACGCTGAAGGAGGAGTCAATGGCACAGTGGAAGAGCTTCCTCGCTCTCGTCGTGGTCGGCACGATCGTGACCGGCCCCGCCTGGGCGCAACAGAGCCAGACAAAATCGCCGGGCGACATCCAGGCGCCGGCGAGCCCGAACGACAAATCGAGCGACACATCGTCGAGCCCCTCGAAATCTGACCGTGGCTCAACCGGCACGTCACCCTCGGGGACGTCCGCGTCCCCCTCGGCGAGCCCGTCGACCAGCAGCGGCACAGGGACGACCGACACGATGAAATCCGACATGATGAAATCCGACATGATGAAGTCGGGCAGTTCGAGCAAGGCCGACAAGAGCGCGCACGGTGGCAACGCCGAGCAAGTGAAGGCCGCCCAGCAAGCGCTCAAGGACAAGGGCCATGATCCAGGCGCGGCCGACGGTGTCATGGGTCCGAAGACGAAAGCTGCGCTGAAGGACTTTCAGAAGGCCGAGGGCCTGAAGGAGAGCGGCCGGCTCGACTCCGAGACGATGGCCAAGCTCGGCATCGAAGGCAAATCGAGCGCCACGGAGAGCAGCAGCCCCAGCGCATCGCCGTCGACGTCCGGCAGCGCGACGCCTGGTGGGAGCAGTGGGTCGTCGAGCGGCGCAGCCTCGTCGCCGTCGACCGGGGGCTCCTCAATGGGTGGAAGCTCGACTGGAGGGACGTCATCCGGCGGGACGTCATCGAGTCCCTCGGGTGGGACGAGCGGGACGAAGTAGCGCGGCCGCGCGCGGCGCGGCCGAAAGCCGGGTACCGGTCCCCGGCCTTCGTCCGTCAGCCGATGACCTTGCGGTACGCGACCTCGTACCGGTTGGCCATCGCTCCTACCGAGAATCGCTCTTCGACGTCGGCTCGGCACCGCGCACGGTCCACGAGGTCGATGCGCTTCACGGCTCTCGCCAGCTCGTCGACCGATTCGCCCAGGTAGCCGGTGACGCCATCACGGACGACCTCGGGCACGGAGCCGCATGGACGCGCAACCACGGGAGTGCCACACGCCAGCGCTTCGATCATGGCAAGGCCGAACGGCTCGGGCCAGTCGATCGGGAAGAGCAGGCACAGCGCTTCACCGAGGAAGGTGACCTTCTCATCGTCGCCGAGCTCGCCGACGAACTCGATCAGCGGATGATCGAGCAGCGGTCGGATCTCGCGCTCGAAATACGCCCCATCGGACACGTCCACCTTGGCGGCGATGCGGAGTGGTAATCCAACGCGCTTGGCCACGGCGATCGCGAGGTCGACGCGCTTCTCCGGCGAGATCCGACCGAGGAACGCCAGGTAACGTCCGGGCGCGGGCCGGAACGGAATGTCGTCGAGCGGCAGGCCATGATGGACCGTGGCGACCCAGTTGAGCGGCAGCGACCCGACCGGCTCCCGCTGGCTCTCGCTGATCGACACGAGCGGCACGTCGGAAAACTCCCTGAAGACGTGCGCCAAGCTTTTCAGGTCGAGCCGGCCATGCAGCGTGTGGACGACCGGCGTGGGCACGAGCCGGCCGAACGGGAATGCCAGATAGTCAACGTGGCAGTGAATCACGTCGAACTGCGCGGCTCGCCGGAAAACCTGAGCCAGCTCGACGGTGTGCAGGGCGACGGGGTCAGGGCGTGCGGGATCGAGCCGGAGCGCGCGCTTGTAGGGTGCGACGAGGTGCGCGGACGTGAGCGAGTCGGCGGTGGCGAAGAGCGTGACCTCGTGACCACGACGGACCAGTTCCTCGGTGAGCCACGCCACGACCCGCTCGGTGCCGCCATACAATTTCGGAGGAACGCTTTCGTACAGGGGAGCGACTTGAGCAATACGCATACCTGGCACCGCCGATGCAACCCGGGTGCCGGAAGGAGTCAGCTCGTGGACGACCACATTCCCGCCGCGGACTTCCACATCCAAGCGTCGTCGGACGCCGGAGCAATCGGAAAGCTCGTGCTCAAGCACGACGAATCGTTCTTCGTCTCCGACCGGCGTGGTGATTTCCCCGCGCATTTCGAGGGCGAGCTCGGCTTCTACCATCGCGGCACCCGCCACCTGCGCTGGCTGGAGATCCGTCTGAATGGCGAGCGGCCCTTGTTGCTCACCGCCGAGGTCGCGCCGGAGAACGACCAGGTGCTCGTCGGCCTCACCAACGCGGACATCGCGGGGGTCGATCGATCGATTCCACGCAACAGCATCTATCTCGATCGGCTCGTGTCGGTCACCGGGCCGCATCTCCTCGAGTCATTCACGATCGTCAGCTACCACAACGAGCCATGCGAGCTCACGCTCGAGCTGATCTTCTCGGCCGATTTCCGGGACGTGTTCGAGGTCCGCGGGATGCATCGGCCCGAGCGCGGCGAGCTTCTCGGCCCAGAACGTCACGCCGGAACCGTCCGTCTCCGCTATCGTGGTCTCGACGGCGTCGTCCGCATCACGCAAATCGAGTTCTCGCCGCCCCCGGCGCTCGTTGCGGCGAATCGCGCGGTCTACCAGATCGCGCTCGAGCCGAATGCCTCGCTGCGGCTCGACGTCAGCGTGACGGCAGGTCAGCACGACACGGTGGACGCCGCCCCTCAGATCGGCGAGGCGATCATCGGCCTCCGGAGCGCTCCGGATCGACTGCAGTCGACGAATGTTCGCGTCGACACCGACAACGAGTCATTCAACACGCTCATCGCGCGTTCGCTGGTCGACCTCCAGATGCTGCTCACCCGCACCGACGAGGGGCGGATTCCGTACGCCGGCGTCCCGTGGTACGTGGCCCCGTTCGGACGCGACAGCATCATCACGGCCATGCAGCTCTTGCCGTATCAGCCTCACGTCGCGGCCAGCACGCTCCGGTTCCTGGCGGCATGGCAGGGCCGCCGCGTCGACGACTTCCGTGACGAGGAGCCCGGCCGGATCCTTCACGAATACCGCCAGGGCGAGATGGCCAACTGTCGCGAGATCCCGTTCATTCCCTACTACGGGACGATCGACGCCACGCCGCTGTTCGTGATGCTGCTCGCCGAGTACGTGCGGTGGACGGCCGATCTCACCTTCGCGAGCGAGCTGTGGCCGGCGGCCCGTGCAGCGCTGCACTGGATGCGGCACTACGGTGACCGCGATGGCGACGGGTACCTCGAATATGTCACGCGCTCGCCGCTGGGCCTGGCAAACCAGGGATGGAAGGATTCCGTGGACGCGGTGAGCCACGCCGACGGCCGCCTGGCCACCACGCCGGTCGCGCTGGTCGAGGTGCAGGGCTACGCGTATGCGGCGCTGCGCGACGCCGCGGATCTCGCTCGACTGCTCGGCGACGACGCGGCGGCCGCAGAGCTGCGTACCGAGGCCAGCCGCTTGCGGGAGCGCTTCAACTCGGATTTCTGGATGGAGTCCGACGAATGCTATGCCATCGCCCTCGACGCTGACAAGCGCCGCTGCGAGGTCATCTCCTCGAACCCCGGTCACGCACTCTGGACCGGTATCGTCGACGACAGTCGGGCGGCGGCGGTGGCGAAGCGACTGCTGGCTCACGATATGTTCACGGGCTGGGGCATCCGGACACTGTCTTCGCGTGAGCGACGCTACAATCCGATGAGCTACCACAACGGTTCGGTGTGGCCGCACGACAACGCCATCGCCGCCGCCGGATTCCGGCGCGCGCGCCTTCCGGGCGCGATCATCACGATCGCGTCAGCGCTCTTCGATGCCGCCCGGGCCTTCGAGCATTCACGCCTGCCCGAGCTCTTCTGCGGGTTCCCCCGTCACGCCGACTACGGTCCGATCTCGTATCCGGTCGCGTGCTCCCCGCAAGCCTGGGCTGCCGGCAGCGTGTTCCAGATCCTCACCGCGCTCACCGGAATGGAGGCGGACGCGATAAGACGGCGCATCACGTTCCACGCACCGGTGCTGCCTCCGTGGCTCCGCTTCGTGGAGCTGCACGCTGTGCGGGTCGGCTCAGCCAGCCTCGATGTGGCGATCAGCCAGGGTCGGGAAGGAGCGTCCGTCGAGCTGATCACGCGCCGGGGGGACGTCGAGCTCATCGTCCGGCGCTAGTCTAGGAACGTGTCGGAGAATCGAGGAGCGTGTCGGAGTATCGAGGCGGGCGCCGGGTTTCCCGGTGACCGCCGAGCGTATGGGGGTCTGGGGGCCTTCGAGGCCCCAGCTCACTAATCCGCGCCGCTCGGATGCGGGGCCGGCGACACCGTTGTATCGTGGATGTAGAGGCGGCGCGAGACAGGTCACGCACACGATCGATGCCCTCTCGGTTTCAGCTCACGCTCGGCTTTGCCACCATCCTGATCATCGGCGCCGGCTGCGCTCGGGTGACTCCTCCCCTCTCGCTGCCGGAGATGACGCTGGGCGAGCCATCGTTCTTCCCCACGCTCGAGGCGTACGCGTCGGCGCCGATCGTGGGCGGCAACACGGTGGAGATCCTCCTCAACGGAGAGCAGATCTTCCCGGCCATGCTCGATGCGATCCGGGGCGCCGAGAAGAGCATCACGTACGCGCAGTACTTTTACGAGGACGGACCGATCGCGCGCGACATCGCCGACGCGCTCGCCGAGCGCTGCCGCGCCGGGCTCGGCGTAAACGTGCTACTCGACGCCTTCGGCACCCTCAACATGCCGAGCGAGTACGTCGACCTCATGAAGCGCTCCGGCTGCCAGGTTGCCGTGTTCCGTCCGTTGACGCACGCCGTCCTCGGCAACGCAACCAAGCGGAACCATCGCCGGATCCTGGTGATCGACGGCCGGATCGGTTTCACCGGGGGATCCGGCGTGAGCCGGAAATGGATGGGCGACGGCCGGGTCCCCGACCACTGGCGTGACACCGACGTCCGGGTCGAAGGTCCGGTCGTCGAGTACCTGCAGGGCGCATTTGCCGAGAACTGGCTCGAGACGACTGGTGTCGTCCTGGGCGGCCAGATCTACTTCCCGCGCCCGCTGCAGCCGCGCGGCCAGGTCTACGCGCAAATCGTGCGGAGCTCACCGGCCGGCGGCAGCGGCGCGATGTACACCACCCTGCTCCTGGCGATCTCCTCCGCGCGGCGGTCCATCTTCATCACGAACCCGTACTTCGTGGTGGACCGTGCGATGCAAGGGGCGCTCATCCAGGCCGTGCACCGCGGCGCCAAGGTCGTGGTGCTCGTTCCCGGCATGATCGACCACAACATCGTCCGCCAGGCCAGTCGCGGCCAGTTCGGCAGGATGCTGAAGGCCGGAATCCAGATCTACGAGTACAGCGCGGCGCTCCTCCACTCGAAGACAATGGTGGTGGACGGAGTCTGGTCGACGATCGGGAGCACGAACCTCGACAATCGATCGTTCGCGCTCAACGAGGAGCTGAACCTCGTGGTCTACAACGGCGGCGTCGCGCGAAGCCTGGAAGACGTCTTCGCCGACGACATCCAGCACGCGCGGCGCGTGGATTATCGGCGCTGGCGAGCGCGTGGCGTGAGGGAGCGGCTGTTCGAGTTGCTGGCCGCTCCCATCCGCGACCTCTTGTGATCGCCGCCGCGCCGGGGCAGGGCCCCACCGGACGACGCGGCGGCGGTCTCGTGGATCAGAGGCGCGTTCGAGACGGTAGGACGAGGCGGTAGACGGCAAGGATGATCACCGCGCCGATCACGGCCATGATGAAGCCGGCAGCTTCGCCCTCCCGGTAGAATCCGAGGACGCGCCCGAGCCAGCCGCCCAACAGTGCCCCGACGATGCCGAGGATGATGGTCATGATGACCCCGCCGCGATCGGACCCTGGCATGATCAGTCGGGCCACGATGCCGACCACCAGACCGAAGAGCACCCACAACAGCACGTCCATCGTGAACTCCTTTCCCACGTCGCGCGAATCGACGCCGCGCACCATGGACGGTTTTGCACGGTGGGTGCCAGCAGGTCCGATGTAAGACTTGCTCCAGGCGCTTACTTTTCTCGCGCGGTGAACGCGCTCATGACGCGCGTGGCTCCGAGCGCCGTGAGCCCGATGAGAGGCACGGACAGGATTCCCGGCAGGACGGCTTCGTCGAACGGCAGCGTCAGCGCGGCCTTGAAGACTTCGACACCAATGATGTTACAGATGACAAAGAACACGATCCATAACCAGAGACGCATGCGTACTCCTTCGAATGCCAAGCGGTCGAACTTTCGCAATTTACGCCCTTGCCCGGCAGCCACCTAGCGGGAATTTCGTTCGCCAGGGTACGAACTTACCGTCCTCGGACTTGGCACGGGCTTCGCTACATCTCCGAGGCATGAGCCTTTGCGCATCGTGCGGACTTCAGCTTTCCGGCGACGCCGGGCTGTGCCCTCATCATCATTGCGTATACGGTGACGACTGGGCGGTGGCGAATCGCATCATGTGCGACTTCTTCCATCGGAAGAAGGTGCCGCCACGCCTGTCACAGTGCGAGCGCGATGACGATTTCTGGGCGCACACCGGCGAAGCAGCCTGATTGAGCTGGGAAGGGGGCCTCCGAAAGGCCCCCTTCCCCCCCAACGCTCGGAGCGCCCCGGGGAACCCGGGGCGCTCCTCGATCCGAGAGCGTCCGGTGTTCACACCGCCGCGGTCGTCTGCGCCGTCTGCGCCGCGGGCGCGGACGGCGAGTAGAACGACGACTCGCCAGATCCGCGAAGACAGTCGCGCGTGAACTGGATCAGGTGGTGGCTGACGACCGCGACGTGAATCACGAGCTCGATCTTGCCGGCGCGCAACGCCGGCCGGGCCAGCCGCCAGAACGTGCGGCGGTAGTCGCTCCGCACTCCGATCCGCCAGAGGATCCGCCCCAGCAGCCCGAATCCCATCATGACGTTCGACCACGATGCGCGCTGCGGGCTGGTCGGGATGTCCTTGCGGTTGGGGTACGTGTGCACGGCGTTGTGAGCGAACCGCTCGTAGACCGCCTCCGGCGCATACGCGGCGGCGATGCACTCGCGCCACATCCCGATCACGGTCTCGTACGGCATGAGGAAGACCACGTTCGATTCCCGGACGCCATCCGGTAGCAGACGCCCGTCAGCCTCCAGCCGTCGCCAGAGCGGCGTCTTCGGTAGCGCATAGAGGATGTTGATGGTCAGGACGGGGATCTTCGACTGCTCGATGAACTCGATGATGTGGTCGGCGGTCAGGGGGCCGTCCGTGTCGAGCCCGAGGATGATCCCCGAGACGACCTCGATGCCATAGCTGTTGATTCTCCGCACGGCCTCGAGCAGCGGCATCCGGAGGTTCTGGTCCTTGGACATGAAGTGCAGCGCGTGCGGCTCGGGGGTTTCGATGCCGCAGAAGACGGTGTGAAAGGCGGCATCGCGCATCAGCGAAAGCACGCGCTCGTTCTTCGCGATGTTGAGCGTGGCCTCGCACGCGAACCGCAGGGGATAGCGGTTCTTGACCTGCCACTCGACGAGGTGCGGCAGCAGCTCGAGCGCCGCCTTCTGGTTGCCGATGAAATTGTCGTCGACGAAATACACTGCCATGGCGCCGCCGGCGGCCAGCTCATCGAGCTCCGCCAGCACCTGCGCCGGAGTCTTCAGTCGCGGATTCCGGCCGTAGAGGGCGGGAATATCGCAGAACTCGCACGAGTACGGGCAGCCGCTCGAGTACTGCACGCTGGCGATGAAATATTCCCGCAACGGAATCAGATGATAGGCGGGCGGCGGGAAGTCGGAGAGTGGAAGCCGCTCGGCCGTCTCGAAGCGTAGCTGGTGGACCGGACGGTCCTTCTGTGTGTCGAGATGCTCGATGAGCCGGTCCGTGGCGTCCCCGAGCTCGCCGAGATGAACGATGTCGGCGTCGGGATAGTACTCGTGGCAGCCGGACACGGAAGGACCGCCGAGGACGAGCGGCTTACCCCAGGCGTGCGTTCGTCGCGTGATGTCGAGAATCTGGGCGCGTTGAATGTGCATTCCCGACGTGAAGACGGCGTCCGCCCACTCGAAGTCCTCGGCGGTGGCCGCGCGCGAGTTCTCGTCGACGAAGCGAACGTCCCACGTATCGGGCAGATACCCAGCGATGACCAGCAGCCCCTGGGGGGGCATGAACGCGGTGACGTGGCCGCCGAAGAGCGGGTACGAGTGCTGGAACGTGCCAAAGGACTTCGCGTAACGCGGAAACACACATAAGATTCGGCGACGGCTGGCCGGAACGTAGTGAGTCCGCATGCGTTCGAGCCCAAGCATAGCGTATTTGCCTCGAGAGTGCTGCCGGATGGGGCACGTGAGGGGTTCGGAGAACCGGAGTGTGAGGGTAGTCGGAGAGTCGAGGAGCGTCCCGGGTTTCCCGGGACGCTTCCGAGCGCGGGGGAGTGTGAGGGGCCATCTCGGGGCCCCTCACTTGATAGTCCTGGGCTACAATTCCGGACTCAGGAGGAATCGATGGAGCTTCGCTCGGTTCGAGCCGTGATCACCGGAGGAGCCTCAGGGCTTGGCCGCGCCACCGCCGCTGCGCTCTTGGAGGCCGGCGGCCACGTTGCTTTGTTCGATCGTCCTGCCTCGGCCGGTGCTGACGTCGCCAAGTCGCTGGGCGCCGCAGCGCTATTCGTGTCGGGTGACGTGACCAGCGCCGACGATGTCAGCGCCGCCCTGGATCGAGCCGAGGCCTCACTCGGCGGTATCAACGTCCTCGTGAACTGCGCCGGCATCGGCACCGCCATGAAGACTCTTGGCAAATCTGGACCGGCGAAGCTCGAGGATTTCACCCGGGTGATCCAGGTGAACCTCATCGGGACCTTCAACTGCATTCGCCTGGCTGCCGCGCTCATGGCCAAGCATGAGCCGGGCCCGGGCGGCGAGCGCGGCGTCATCGTCAACACGGCGTCGGTGGCGGCATTCGACGGCCAGATCGGTCAAGCCGCATACTCCGCCTCCAAGGGCGGTATCGTCGGCATGACGTTACCCATCGCGCGGGATCTCGCCGAGCTCGGCATTCGCGTCATGACGATCGCGCCCGGCATCTTCGACACGCCGCTGCTCGGCACATTGTCCGAATCGGTACGCCAGTCTCTGGCCAGGCAGGTCCCGTTCCCGCCGCGACTCGGTCGTCCCGAGGAGTTCGGCGCGCTCGTCCTTCAGATCGTGCAGAACGGGATGCTGAACGGCGAGACGATCCGGATCGACGGCGCGATCCGCATGTCCCCGCGCTGACGGATCCCATCGCCGGACCGAGGACGGCGACGGCGTTGCCGGTGCCGGACGAGCGTGGGGGGGCGTGGGACCGAGGACGGCGGCGGCGTTGCCGGTGCCGGACGAGCGTGGGGGGGCGTGGGACCGAGGACGGCGGCGGCGTTGCCGG
>JBGPTW010000147.1:0-14798 GCA_041490825.1 Methylomirabilia bacterium
CAGCCGTGACGATTGGGAAGTGCTCGGCGATGATCGGGGCGAAGGCGCCTGTGGTCAGAGGACCCCGGTTGCCCATCTCCCGCCGAGTCACCGGCCGGCGCGCGCGTCGTTCGTTCATGAATAATCCGAGCTAGAGGAGGTCTCCGGCTGAGCCGGAGACCTCCGAACGTTGCGGATCGAGGCGCGTCACGGCTTGGCCGGGACGCGACGAGCGTTGGGGGTATGGGGGCCATTTCGGGGCCCCCATTTCAAACGATCTGCTGCGCACCGCGCGGCGGCCCTTGCTTCTCCTCGAAGGATTTCGCGAAGGCGAGCAACTCGGCGTCGGGCTTGTCGAGGTCGATGGGCTCGCCGAGCGGTTGGCGAATCTTGTACGGGGTCGTGTAGTACAGCTCGATGCGATTGTCCTCGGGATCGTAGAAGTACACGCTGCACGCGATCCCGTGCGTGACCGTGCGGTCGATCTTCACGTTCGCGCTCTGAAGTCGGTGATAGAACGCGCGCACGTCGTCGAGGCTCTTCACCTTGAAGGAGACCTGCTGCACGTTGTGCGTCTTCTGCGTCGGGTCCTTCGCTCGCACGAGCGCGAGCTCGTGATGCTCGGCGTCAGGCGCCGCGCTCAGAAAGCAGATCCCGCGTTCGAGATCTTCGTCGCTGATCGTGAGGCCGAGCACGCGGGCGTAGAAGTCCCGCATCGTCTCGAGGTCGTTGCAGTAGAGTCCCACGTGACCCAGCCCGATGACGTGTGGCATGCCTCACCCCGCTCTCAGGTCCGGTGCTCTCAGCTCTGTTTGTAGAACCGGGCCGCGTTGTCCCACAGGAGCTTCTTCTTCGTGTCCGGCTTCACGCTCGACCACTTCACGATGTTGTCGACGGAATTCGGAAACTGGCACTCCGAGTGCGGATAGTCCGAGCCGTACATCAGGACGCCGTCGCCGAAGACGCTGGTGACGTAATTGAAGAGGCCCTCGCCCTCGTGGCGCTCGATCGTGCAGAAGAACCGTCCGCTCGTGATGTACTCGCTGGGCGCGTGCTCGAGCGGCGCGATGCCGCCGACGTACACCGCTTGCTCGTCCATGCGCTTGGCCCAGAACGGGAGCCAGCCGAAGCCGCATTCGAGCACGCCCATGCGCAAGCTCGGATAGCGATCCAGGATCCCGCTTCCGATGAAGGCGGCCATGAACCGCATACCGCCCCAGGGATGCGAGGCGAGACGACCGAGGAAGATGTTGTCCCACAGATCCTGATACGCCGGGAAGTACGGCGGATTCCACGTGTTGCTGTGGTGCACGATCGGGAGATCGTATTCCTGCGCCGCCTGCCAGATCGGCTCCAGGTCCGGGTGGTCCACGGGGATGTCCTTGGCGAACACCGGGAGAACCGCCGCGGCCCATTTCGACGTGCCCCACTGCTTGATCTCGCGCACGGCCTCGTCGACGGCGCGCGTGGAGGCCACGATCGCGGTCTTGAGCCGCGTCGAGGACGTTCCGCAAAAATCACTCGCGTGACGGTGATAGGCGCGGATCAATCCGATTTCGAGCTCGACGTCCGGGAGACCGACGACGCTGACCCAGAGTGTCGGGACGAGGAAATGCGCATCGGCCCCTTCCTCGTCCATGTCCTTGAGGCGATTCTCGGCCTGATCGTCCTGCACGCCGACTCTCGGCTGCTTCGTCCCCATCCAGTGCGTGCCCCGGCCGGTAAACGTCTCGTGCGCGCTCGCCTCGCCGAGGACGCGCCGATAGAACTTCGTGGCGATCCGATATTGATGCGTGTCGGGCGTGCCGCCGATCATCTTGCCGGACGGAACTTTGTGCGGAGCCAGATCCGCGAGGCGCGGACGAAAGCTCGGATCGACGTAGCGGTCGAGGACTTCCGCCGCGGGGTTGACGTGCGTATCGGCGTCGAACGCGCGGAAACCATCTTTCATGAAAAACCTCCCGCGGTCGAGTCAGGCGCGTCCTCGCGCCTCTTACTGAGCGATCCAGACGATCGACGACACCTCGTCGAATTCCCGCCCCACGCTGGCCCGGGCCGAGCGCTCGCCGCCGTCGGGGCTCATCATGACCAGGATGGTTCCCTCGTCGCCATGGCCGAGCTCCTGACCCCGATCGGTTCCGCGATCCCGTGCTCGCGACTATACTCCCGTCCACGGGAGAGACGTTCCCAAGGGAAAGCTCGACGCAGGTCAAGCTGTGGTGCACGACAGGCAGGTCATGTTCTTGGACCAGCTTTCATGCGGTCCTCCTCGTTCGACGCTCACCGTCCTTTGAGTCGGAGCTCCTCGTACGGCGCCGAGCTCGACATGTTCGTGATGAGGCCAATGGCCGACTCCGCGACGCGTGGCCCGTATCCGCCGGGAATGGCGAGCTCGAGCAGCGGAGCGTACATCGCCTTTTCGTGAATGAGCTGCTGGATCCGGTGGAGAATCGCCTCGCGCTTCCCGCGGTCGGCCTCCGTCGCCTGCTCTTTGATGAGCCCTTCGATGTCAGGGTACGTCCCATAGGTGAAGAGGCCACCCGCCGCCACGAACGCGTCGAGCCGGGTCGCGGCGTTTCCGAACGCGGCGCTCGTGCTCTGGATGATCTGCTTGAGTCGCTTGTCCTGATACTCCTTGAAGAAGGCGGCGCGCTCCAGCGGCCGGATCGTCACGCGGATCCCGATCGCCCCGAAGTAGCTGGCGACGGCTTCGGCGAAGGACGCGTTCGCGACATCGACAGCGATCGCCCCGGCGTCGAAGCCATTCGGATAACCCGCCTCTGCCAGGAGCTGCTTCGCCTTCTTCGGATCGAACGGATAGAGCGGTGCCGGCCAGTAGAACTCGAAGCCCTGGGGAATGATGCTCGCGGTGACCTTGGAGAGCCCGAGCGTCTCGGCCTGATTCACGGTCTGACGATCGATGGCGAGGTTGGCCGCGAGACGCACGCGCCGATCCGCCCACGGTGATTTCGGATCCCACTGCTCGGTGAAGACGTACCAGACCGGAAGCGGCAGGTAGTAGGGCTTCAGCGTCAGGCCCGGAGTCCGCTTCAGCTCTTCGGCCAGAGCGCCGCGGAAGACGTACGCGATGTCGGCTTCACCGCGCTTCAACATGGCCAGACGTGTGGAGTCGTCGGGAATGGATCGCACGACGAGCGTCTTCACCGACGGTGTCTTGCGCCAATACTGCTCGTTCGCCTCGAGGACCAGCTCGACGCCCGGTGTGAACGAGACGAACTTGTAGGGACCGGCCCCCACGGGCGCTTTCTTGAATCCGTCGTCGCCGACCTTCTCGACGTACTTCTTGGGGACGATCCAGGCGGCGCCAGTGGCCGGACTGCCGTAGAACGTCATGAAGTCGGGCCACGGCCGTTTGAGGCGGAAGCGGACGTGCTGCGGGTCGACGATCTCCACCGCG
Source organism: Methylomirabilia bacterium (assembly GCA_041490825.1). Lineage (GTDB taxonomy): Bacteria > Methylomirabilota > Methylomirabilia > Rokubacteriales > CSP1-6 > JBGPTW01. The sequence continues at coordinate 3,398 of JBGPTW010000147.1, forward strand.
GCGACATGGTCTTTCAGCGTCTTGACCGAGGCGCCCCGGTAGCGCTCGAACGAAAACTTGACGTCGGCGGCGGTGACCGATTCGCCGTTGTGGAACCTCACACCTTTGCGCAGCACGAACTCGTACGTGAGCCCATCCGCCGACACGCGCCACGACTCCGCGAGACAGGGCGCCGCCGGGTTGCCCGGCATGGGCTTCACCAGGGCATCGTGGATCGCGTAGTAGAAGATGAACGGCGTGACGAGCCCCTCGGACTCGGCCGGATCGAACCACCGCGGCGCGATGGTGATGCCGTGGACCAACGTCATCTGGCCGCTCGGCGCGGCCGCCGCGGCAGCAATCACGCCGAGTGGTCCAAGGGAAGCGACGGCGACAACGATCAGTACGCCCAGCGGTCGTCCCACTCTCATCATGGACTCCTTCCATCAGAGCGATCGACGTCAGGCGCCACGATCCGCACGCGATGACGAGCGCCCGCGCCGTGAGGAGCCTACCGGATTAACCGAGGCGGGCGCCGGGTGCCCCGGCGACCGACGAGCGTATGGGGGTCTGGGGGCCTTCGAGGCCCCCAGCTTACGTCGCGTCATCGACTCGATCGGCCCAGAACGCCATCCCGAGCTCCCGGAACATCCGCCGTGCCGTCCTGCGATGGTCGTCGGCTGCCGTGGCGTCGCCCCGTTGCGTGGCGACGCGCGCCAGCGTGGCGTGACAGTGGGCAACGTCCGGAGGCGTTGCGAGATCGTGCGCCACCGTGAGCGCTTCGTCAGCCCGCTGCCGCGCTGTATCCGCGTCGCCGTCACGCAGCAGAACTTCCGCCTCGAGACGTAGCAGCGGAGCGCGATACCCTCTCGCGTCGCGCTCGGCCGCGGCGCTCAGCCCGCGCACGATCACGCGTCGCGCTTCGGCTGGCTGGTCGGCGGCCAGGTACGCCGCCGCCGTGACGGTACCGAATCGCGTCCATTGCAGCAAGGCGCCCGCCGGCCGCTCGAAGCCGCGTTCGAGACATTCGACGGCGCGAGCGCGATTGCCGCTCAACAGCAAGGCCCAGCCCAGATAGACCGCGTTGGCGCAGATACCGTGAACGAGATCGTGCTCCTCGGAAATCGCGAGACCGCGCTCGAGCACGGGAATCGCCTGGTCGAGCTGGCCCTGCAGGAGATGCACGTATCCGAGAAACGCATTCGCAATCGTCAGACTGGACGCGTGCTTGATCTCCGACGCCATCCGCAGCGCCTCGCTCGCCGACAGCAGTGCCGCGTCGAAGCGCCCGAGGCTTGCCTCGGCTTCCGATCGCCATCCACACAGACTGACGAAGATCGGGTAGATGAGTCCCGGCTCCTGAATGCTCTCCGCATCCGTCGTGAAGAGCTTCGTCCCGGTGTTGAACTCCCCGATCGCCTCCTCGATGCGCCCGATGTCCCGGCACGCGACGGCGGCAATGAATCGCGCGTAGCTGCGGGTTCGGAGATCCGAAGGGTCGGCGCGCGCGGCGGCTTCACGTGCACGCGCGAGCGCCGAATGGAGCGTGCCGGGAATGGCGGCGGCCAGAGCGATCGCCTGGGCCTGGCGCACCTGGACGCGCGCGAGTCGCGGCCCGTCGTCGAGCGCGCGCGCCAGCGCCTCGACCTTCTGACCGAGCTCGTTGAGCCCTTCGACGTGTCCCGTCGAGATCCGGGTGGACCATAGCTCCAGGTACGCGTCGACTTCGAGGGTACGATCGGTCATCTCGCCGAGCCGGTGCAGCGCGTCGACGGTCGCCTCGTAGAACGCCATCGCCATCGTGTATCGCGCTTCGGCTTGCGCCTTGGCGCCCGCGCGGTAGAGATAGGACGCGGCGGACGACCACACTTCGCCCCGCACGGCGTGATGGGCGAGCACCTCGATATTCTCGGGCGCATGATCGCGGCCGCGCGCCTCGAGCGCGCGCAGCACCGCCGCGTGGAGCAGACGACGGCGCTCGCGCAGCAAGCTCTGGTACGCCACCTCCAGCATGAGCGCGTGCTTGAACGTGTACTCGAGCTCCGGGAACAGGCTCGTCTCGTAGAGGAACTCCGCGGCCTGGAGCTGCGTGATCCCGCGCCGAAGCTCTGCCGCCGGCGTCTCGGCAACGGTTTCCAGAAGCGTGAACGGGACCGTCTTGCCGATGACCGCGGCCGACTGCAGCAGCGATTTCACCGGAGGCGGCAAGCGGTCGATTCGCGCGGCGAGCACCGCTTGCACCGTCGCCGGAACCTGGATCGAGTCGAGCGGTTTCGCGAGCCGGAACGAGCCGCGATCGCCGACGATCATGCCCGTTTCGACGAGCGTCCGTACGCTTTCCTCGAGAAAGAACGGATTCCCTTCGGTGCGGTCGATCAGCATGCGCTTGAGCGGCTCGAGCGGGCGTCCCGCACCGACCAGCGCATCGAGCAGCGCCGCGGCGCCTTCGGCGGCGAGCGGGTCGATGCGCAGCTGCGTGTAGTAGCTCGTGCCGCCCCAGCCGTGGTGATACTCGGGACGATAGTTGACGAGCAGCAGCACGCGAGCCATGGGAAGACTCTCGACCAAGCTGTCTAGGAGCGCCTGCGTTTCGGTGTCGATCCAGTGCAGGTCCTCGAACACCAGCACGACCGGCTGGACCTGGCTTTCGCGCAGGACCACGTGCTTGACCGCGTTGAGAATTCGCTGGCGGCGCTCCGCGGCGTCGAGCGCCTCCCACCGCCGATCAGTGACCGGGGCGCCGAGCAACGACAGCAGCGCCGGCAGCGCGTCGCGCAGATTCTCGTCGAGTGTCAGCAGCTTGCCGGTGACTTTTTCGCGAACGGTACGCGCCTCGTCGCGATCGTCGACCTTGAAGTACGTCCGGAGCAGGTCGATCACGGGCAGGTACGCCGTCGCCTTGCCGTACGAGACGGACGTGGATTCGAGGATCAGACATCCGTCCGTGAGCTGAGCATGGGTGAACTCCCAGTACAGACGCGATTTCCCGACGCCGGGCTCCCCGACGACGGCCACGAGCTGGCCGGATCCTGACCGAGCGCGACTGAGAGCGCGAGCAAGCTGATTCAGCTCGGGGTCGCGGCCGACGAATCGCGTGAACCCGCGCGCGGCGGCGGCGTGCAAGCGCGATCGGATCGGCGAGGCGCCGAGGATCTCGTGCACCTCCAGCGGCGTGTCCAGGCCCTTCACGGGCCGCGGTCCAAGCGATCGAGTCAACACGTAGCCTTCGACCAAGGCGAGCGTATCCGACGGCATGAGGATCGTGCCCGGCATGGCCATCTGCTCCATGCGGGCGGCCAGGTGCGTCGTCTGCCCGACGGCGGTGTAGTCCATGTGGAGATCGTTGCCGATGGAGCGGACAACCACCTCGCCCGCGTTGAGGCCGACGCGGATATGGATCGGAACTTTAAGCGTGCGATGCACCTCCTCGGCGTACTCCTTGACCCGCTGCTGCATGCGGAGCGCGGCGTAACAGGCGCGGACGGCGTGATCCTCGTGCGCGATCGGCGCGCCAAAGAGCGCCATGATGCCGTCACCCATCACCTGGTTGACCGTGCCTTCGTAGTGGTGCACGGCCTCCATCATTCGCTCGAGCACGGCGTCGAGCAGTCGCCGCGCGTCCTCCGCGTCGCGTTCGGCGAGCAGCTCCATCGAGCCTTTCAGGTCGGCGAACAGCACCGTGACGTGCTTCCGCTCGCCTTCGAGCGCGCCGCGCGAGCTGAGAATCTTCTCCGCGATGTGGCTCGGCGTGTAGTCGACCGGCGAGACCAACCGGGGTTCGGCGCTGGCCGCCGGGGCGCCGACCGCGTGACCGCACTCGGGACAGAACTTCGCGTCAGACGGCAGCCGCGTGCCGCAGCGCGCGCACGCTCGCGCCAGCGGCGCGCCGCACTCGGCACAGAACTTTGCGCCGGATGGGCTCTCGTGCTGGCAGCGGACACATTTCATCGACGAGCCACCTCTCCGCGTGCGGCTCACGCTAGCACCCGGATCAAGCGCTTGACAACCACGGCAGGCAATCGGAGAGTCGCGAGGGGTAAGGAGGCGCGATCATGCCGGACCATATCGCCACCCAGGACGTCCACCACTTCCGGCTCACCGTCGGCAACGTCGAGCGCGCCGTGAAGTTCTACACGGAGGTCCTCGGATTCAAGAAGCTCATGGACCTCAATCCGGGGGCGTTTCTGAGCAACGGCAGCGTCGGCCTCGGTCTCGGGCCGCATCCGTTCCCGGATCGCGCGATCAAGAACGACCGCTTCGACGAGAACCGGATCGGCCTCGATCACATGAGCTTCGCCGTGCCGTCACGAGCCGCGCTGGACGACGCGGTGCGAGTCCTCGACGAGCACGGCGTCGCCCACAGCGAGATCAGGGACCTCGGCGAGGCGTTCGGGATCTGCATCCTGGTGTTCCGCGATCCCGACAACGTGCAGCTCGAAGTGAGCGGTCCCCGGAACTAAGCCGCCCAAGCTCCGGTCGCCAGCGTCGAGGATTCGTAGCCATGCGGATACACGACCACGCGGCGGTAGAGATCCTCATACAGCGCAAGGTCGGCGACGTAAAAGCATTCCGCGAATCCGTGCCCTCGCCCGGCAAGAAGCGCACGATACGCGTTGAGGCCCAGCATCGCGCGGGCATAGTCGTACTCCGCGAGCTGGCTCGCGAACTCCGCCATGGCGTCGCGTTTCGCGTCGATCACCTCGGTGATATCGACGACGCGATTCGGAACCAGCGGCGTCCATACTTCGTAGCCCCAGCACGGCAGGGTCGGATGAAGCCGAGCCCGTCGCGCTGCTTCAATAAACAAACAGTTCGTCATCCAGTGATCGCGATGGGTATCGGTCAGAAACGGCAAGCAAATGAGCTCGGGACGAACCTGCTGGAACACTCGCACCAGGCGCGCTACCGTCTCCGCCGTGATGCGAACGTCTCGATCGGGAAGGTCCAGAAACACCGGCTCGCCAAGGCCCAGCCGCTTGCCGGCACGGCGCGCCTCGTCCTTGCGCGTCTCTACGAGCTGGCGTTCGATCTCGGCGAGGCGTTCGGCCGAGGGCAACGGTTCGGGGCGCTGGTATCCTTTGCTGCCATCCGTCATATAGGCGACGGTCACTTCGCCACCAGTCGCGACGCACTTGGCCAGCGTTCCTCCGCACCCGAAGACTTCGTCGTCCATGTGAGGCGCGAGAACGAGAATCCGATGGCCGGCAGGAAGCTCCATGGTCGCGGGCCAGCGTTGCTCGCGGATCAGCTCCAGGTGCAGACGCAGCGTGCTCCGAGCAGGTCGCGGAAGCGAGTGGGCATACAGCCACCGAAGGGTGCTATTGAACAACTGTCAGCCTCCTCACACGCTCGCGGTGATGGACCGCGGTGCCGTTCTGCCCCGCGCCGAGCGGACGAGACGCTGAAGCGGGTACGGCATGGCGTTGAACGCGGCACACAGGACGAGACCGAGGTCGCCCGTCTGCCGATATCCCCGCAGACATGCCAGCACGGCGAGGCCGCGGTGCCCGGCCTCTTCGTGATACCAGGCCAGCCGTCGGCTGAGGCGCGCAAGGCCGCGAGTGGCCGCGGCCACCGCCTCGGGGTCGCCCTTGAGCCGACGCCGTTCCTCGGCGAGCAACTGAGCCATGGCCGAGCGCCCCTGCTTGGCGTCGATCAGATGGAGTGAATCCGCGGACATCCGAATGGTCGCGAGCGACGCGGGAATGTACCCCACACGATGGCCACGGGCGAATCGCAGGAAGAATTCCCAATCCTCGAAGGAGGTCCACGCCTCGTTGAATCCGCCGGTCTGCTGAAAGGCCTGGCGGCGAAGCGTGAACGCAATCGTGACGATCGGCACTTCTTCGAGCAAGCACAGCACGAGATCCCGTTGCGGCAGTACGACGCCCTCAGGATCGGTCGCCCAGGTGAAGCGTCTGGAAAAGACCTGCGTCTGCCGGATGAAGGATGGGACGTAGATGTCGCCGTGATATTTGTCAGCATCATCGAACACGCCACCGCTTGTGGGATGCCGTGACAGAAACGCCACTTCGCGCACGAGCTTCTCGGGCTTCCAAACGTCATCCGAGTCCAGGAACGACAGGAGAGCGCCGCGCGCCAACCCGACGCCCGTGTTCCGCGCGGCGGACACGCCTGCATGCGGCACGCGGATATAGCGCACCCGGTCGTCGCGCACGGCCTGGACGCGTTGCTCGGTGTCATCGCTGGACCCGTCATCGACGACGAGCACTTCGAGATCACTGAAGGACTGCGCCAGAACGCTCGCGATCGCGTCCCCGATCACATGGCCGCGGTTATAGGTGGGGATGATCACGGAGACGTTCATGGGCGGTTCCTCCTCATAACCTTCTCAGCCCCAACACCGGAATTGCCGCCCCCGAGACACTCGCGCGGTGTCGCCGGTGACCGATGTCGGTGGCATCGCACCGGAAGCCATGCGTTCCGACCGCCAAAGGCACGTATGGATTCCGCGACCGTCATGCCGCCGAAAACTGGCTGCTGAAAGATCTCAGAGCTGCCGTGACGGCTCGATGCGATGGCCGGCCCGAGACCCGCCTCGGCCGTGTCAAGGCAGGTTGTCAACAGGGCAGCGAGCGCAGGAAGATGACGGGTGATCGAAGTGAGATGTTCGCCCGGAACGACGTGAAGCTCGACGTGCTTGGCGACCTGGCGCCAGCCAATGGTCACGTCGCCCAGGCCGCCGACCCGCTTGCCCTCTGGCCAGAACACCGTGACCCTGCCTGGGTACGATCGCGGGACATAGCCCTCGACCGCCCGGTTGTACGCTTCCTCGAGCTGCCGAGCATGATCGGAGATAGACCGATGGTCCCCCGGCTCGGTGACGGTTCCCCGGACAACCTGACGAAGCGCGCTGAGCCGTTCACACAGCCACACGAAAGCGTGGACGCCTGCGTGGACATCCCGCCCGGCGAGCGCCGCGGTGCTAGCGATGAGCGCGCTGAGGATCCGGCGCGCGACGAATTCGGAGGTCGATCGAGCCAGCAAAGGCGGTGAGATCAGGCCCAGGAACGCGACGACTTCTCCGTCCGCCACGAGTCGCCGCGCAATGTCGAAAGCGATGAGGCCCCCGTGACAGAAGCCCGCCAGGACATACGGCCCGTTCGGCCGGACCGACCGAATCAGCCGGAGGTGATCGGCGGCCATCTCCTCGATCGTTCGCATGGTGAGGGGGCCTTCAGTGCCGTGCGGTTTGAGGGCATAGAACGGTTGATCAGGCCCAAGATGACGCGCCAGGCTCAGACAATAAAAGCCGCCACCGTCGCGATCTCCGTGATGGAAGAAGAACGGAGCTCGGGCGCCATGTGGCTGGACCGGGATGAGCAGCGACTGGCTTGCCGCAGACTCTTCGGCGAGGAGCGCGCGAGCCAGGTACTCGATCGTCGCTCCCTCGAAGAGGGTCGACAACGACAAGCGCCGGCCGAATATTCCCTCGATTTCCGCCATCGCGCGCGCGGCAAGCAACGAGTTGCCTCCGAGCTCGAAGAAGTCGTCGTCAATCCGCTGCGGGCGGAGCCCGAGCACGCGCTCCCAGATGTCCATCAACTGGAGCTCCACCGTCTCGATGACGCGGGGAGTGCTTGGAGCGCGCGGCTCGATGCGCTGGGCCACGCCGAGCGTGGTCGCTAAAGTGTTGCGCTGCACCTTGCCCGTTGGCCCCTTGGGGATGCGCTCGACGAAGACGATGTGCCGCGGCACTTTGAATGGCGCAACTCGACCGGCGATGAACCTCCGCACCTCCTGGGTCGTGAGGGATGCCGGTGGCCGCACGACAAGCGCCACGGCAACATCCTCCCCGAGCGTGCGATGCGGAACGGCAAACGCGGCAGCCTCGGCCACCTCAGGATGCTCGAGGAGCACCTCCTCGATTTCCCTGGGGGCGATCTTCTCCGCGCCTCGGTTAATCAGTTCTTTGAGTCGGCCTGTAAGGAACAGGTAGCCATCCCGATCGAGACGACCCTGATCGCCGGTCCGCACCCATCCGTTGACGAAGGCGCGTTCGTTCGCTTCGGGATTCTCGAGATAGCCGCGCATGACGTTGTCGCCACGGATCGCCACCTCGCCGGTCTGATCGGGGCCTAACACATTCCCCGCGTCATCGATGACGGCCAGGCTGGTCCCCGTCGCGATCCCGACCGAATTGGGCTTGCGCGCTGCAGGGGGAAGCGGATTGCAGGCAATCTGATGCGCCGCCTCGGTCATGCCGTAGGCTTCAACGACCGGGGCTTGAAAGAGCGCTTCCATGTCGGACAGCAGCCGTTGTGGGAGCGCTGCTGAACACGAGCGGACGAATCGCAGTTTCGCTCGAGCGAAGCGCTCACGCTGGGAGACGGCTGTGACCACGATGGCGTGATGAATGGTGGGCGTCGCCGTGAACCATGTCGGGCGGAATTCCTCTACCCATTGGACGAAATGATCGGCCGAGAATCCCGGCGTGCAGACCACGCTGCCCCCGCTCACGAGCGACGAAAGGACCGCGCCAACGATTCCGTGGATATGGAACAAGGGCATGACATTGAGGCACCGATCGTTCGGACTGAGGCTGAGCGCCTGGCTAATGTTACGTGCGGAGACAGTCAGGTTTCGCTGCGTCAACGGCACGATCTTCGGGCGTGAGGTCGTACCCGATGTGGTAAGCACCAGCGCGAGCTCGTCATCGTCGCCGCAAGCCGGACCTGAGCGACCATCACCCGAGCGCTGGTGACCGTCGAGAGTGAAGAGGCCGGCAGCGGCGTCCACCGGCCGGGACAACTCAATGATCGGAAGGCCGCGCTGCTGGGCCGCGACGCGAGCCGCCGCCGGCGAGGCGGCTTCCACGATGAGCGCTGACACTCCGAGCGTGTCGAAATGCTGGTCGAACTCCCGCACCGTATACGTCGGATTGAGCGGAGCGGCTACCGCCGCCGCAGTGACCGTGACGATTGCGCTGGCCAACTCAGGCCCGTCAGGAAGAACCAGGGCAATGCGATCCTGCCGGTGGAAGCCGAGGCCGCGCAGCGCATCGGCCACGTCGAGTATGTGACGCGCCAGCTCTCCGTAGGTCAGCGATGACCGGCCAGGTGCGAGGAACGCTGGCTGGCTCTCGTGAGCGCGCGCTTCGGCGACGATCGCTTGCGTCAACATTTCTAGAGTTATTCCAAGACTACAGACTTGCGTCGCCATCGAACAGAGAAGGCGCCCACGCGCGCGGGTCTCTCAGGCTCTGCGCCAACCCTGAACTGTTTGCGCGGTAGACGTATTTCCACGTGGGCAGCTTTTGCGGATAGGGGGCGACGGTCTCGATCAATTCTCCTTTCTCCAGCCAGCGACCAACGATTTCCAGCGTGTGGATTCCTTCGTCCCGGCACTTTCTCAAGGCCCAAGACAGCAAGGGCGGAAGCAACGCCGTCCCTCCGGCGAGCGACTGAAAGTCTACGAGCCGCACGTGCTTCACACCCCACCTGGGCTTGTCCCGTCTTTGAAAAGTGGCATAGGCGGCCAGACGAGGGCCATCGACAACGGCAGCGATCCAGAGCTTGCCGTTCAGCAACGCATATTTATAGTGCCAGTCCAGCATCTCGCGCGTGCGGACGGCCAACAGCAGATGCGGGTTTCTTTGTTTCAAGTCCACCCAGAAGTCGTCGAAGCGCTCATCGAAACCTGGGTAGATCGTCACCTCGACGTCGCCCTCGCGCAGAGCCGTCGTCGTCAGCCGGTCCCTGAGAAAGACCGCAGCGGAAAGCGCATAGCTGAGCGGTGTGGCGAAGGGGCAATTCTTCCGGACCAGGCGGAGCTCGAAGAAGCTCTGGTAATGTGTGATCCAAAGGACCGACGTGTCCCACTGGCCCACCGGCACACGAGAGCACCCGAAGGTGCTAACGGCGGCCGTGGACGCCGCACTGACGGTGTTGTTCACATAAAGGTCCACATCGCGCTGGTTGATCACGTGATCCAGCAGTAATAACGAGGCGCTCCGGTAAGCCGGTTCGGCCACCCAGTTGTGGCCTGAGGCTACCAGGATTCTCCTTCTCTCGAATTCGTACGGGAGAGGGATGTTTGCCATCGAGCCGACGATTTGCTTGTTTTCATCCTCGAGCACCCACCCGATGCTCCAGCCCGCTCGAAGCTCCCGGTACAGGGGATTGCCCAGCCACAGATGGCTCCACTCCTCGTAGCTTTTGGAGACGAGCCCGTACCGGGACTCCAGCAGAGCAATCTGCTCATGGTCCTTGAACGAGGCGGCGCGAAGCCTGGGAGGCCTCGCCTTTGTCCTCGCCTCGGGCGATTGTGAAGCCTCAGACGTGCTGCCCACGAACTCTCCTTCTGTCGCTGAGGGAATCTATCGGCTGGCGGGGAACGCCTCCACGAACCCGTTTCCCCGCCGGGCAAAGGCGCTCGTCACGGCGTTCATGGCCAACTCACTGCAACAACCTCGATGGCAAGGAACATGCCGGGCCATCGATGACGCGCGATTCAGCATAGCCGCACGGCACATCGACGATTGCGGCGGCTCCGACTCTCCACGAGATCGCGGGGCGCCGCATCGATTCTCGCCAAACTGGGCAGACCGTTGCAGCCTCCGTTCCGGGCCGGTATCCATCCCAGAGGCCGGAGGCCCTGCCCTTCGCGACGTCCGGCGGCTCGCGATTCAGCCGAGCTCGAACGCTTCCAAAGTACTGCCTGGAATGGTGGCGCGGAACTCAGTTCACCTGGTCGGCATGGCCAGCGTCGCCGGATTTCGTGGCCTCCAGGGTCATGCGGCCTACTATGCGTCCAAATCAGCAATGATTACCTTCTGCGAGAGTCTACGCGTCGAGCTGACCGCGCGGATCAACGGTCAGAGCGCAAGGCCCTTTGCGTCTTCCCGCGACCGATGGCGATGATCATGCGGGTGCTCACCTTGGCCCCGAACTCCGTGTATGACTGGATGACCGGTCGGGCCAAGGGTGCGTCTTAGCCCGGGGCTAAGACGGTCTTAGCCCGGATTGCTCATGAACGAACGACGCGCGCGCCGACCGGTGACCCGGCGGGAGACGGGCAGCCGGGGTCCTCTGACCACAGGCGCCGTCGCCCCGATCATCGCCGAGCACTTCCCACTCGTCACGGCTGTGTCGTCGCCTCACGAGGCGGGAATGGCTCCCCCGGACCCCGGCTGCCAATCTCCCGCCGGGTCACCGGCCGACCCTGGTACAGACGTTCATGAACCATGCGCGCGAACCATCGGCGAACGACCGAGGCCGGGGACAGCGTGTCGCCGCGGGCCGGCCGGGTCGGTGGGGGGGCCGGTGGACCCTGTACGATGCCAGCGATGCGAGTGTGGCGATCTCGTCGAGAGTGCCTGGAGGACCCAGCGCATGAAGCGCCTGGAACGGAACTGCACCTCGGCGAGGCTTACCACAGTGCACGTCCAGTGGGGAATTGC
>JBGPTW010000148.1:0-14788 GCA_041490825.1 Methylomirabilia bacterium
GCCCCCCCCGCCCCCCCCCGCGCCCCCCCCCACACCCCCCGCGCCCCCACCACCCGCCCCCCCCCACCCCCCGCCGCCGCGAGAAGCATCTGCCCGCACAATTCGGCAAGCGCACGAAGCGGGTCCTGCGAAACTTTGCCTCGACGTCGAGTGCGCCCAGCACACTGCGCCGCCACGCCGGCATCCGATGGCCATTCGAGACGTCGCTCGTCGTTGGGTGGAACGTTCGGTCCCGAGAGGGGTGGGCTGATGCTCGACGGCGGACGTCGCTGATCGTCGGGGCCGAACAGGGGCTCGCGAGGCGGGCGACGAGGCGGGGCACGGGGATGCTCCGTGCGAGTGGGGTATTCGAGCAACGGAGCTTCCCCGTGCCCCGCCCCCTCGCCCGCGCCAGCGCGCACTACGTACGAGCGCGAACGAACAGCGAGACGCCAATGCCCATGAAGATGATGTTCGCCGTCCAGGCGGCCAGCAGCGGCGGCAGAAGATCGGCGCGAGCAAACGACACGGCCACGTAGTGGACGACCAGGTAGCCGGCCATGATGGCAATCGCGAGACCGATGCCGAACAGCCGGCCGCCGCGCGGGGAATGAACGGCGAATGGGATCGCGACCAGCACCATGATGAGATTCACGAGCGGGAACGACAGCTTCGAGTAGAGCTCCACCAGGTATTTCTTGACCTGGAAGCCCGCGGCTTCGAGGCGCGTCACGTAGTCGCGCAGCTCGAGATAGCTCATCGCGGTGACCGGTTTCTGGATGCGCGTGAAATCCTCGATGTCTTCTTGCAGGTCGAGCGCCGTCCGCACGAACGGGACGGTCTCGACCTGACCGTTGCGGGCGACGTCCCGAAACGCGCCTTCCATGAGCTCCCAGCCGGCCGGCGTCCAGTGGGCCCGCCGCGCGTCCAGGCGGTCGATCAGGTGGAAGGCCCGGTCGATTTCGAGCACCGTGACTCCGTAGAGGTCGTTGGTTCCAGGGGCGAGCAGCTCCACGCGATAGAAGCGGGTGTCGGCGCTCCGGAGCCAGAGGCGTTGCTGTGACTGTAAATGCCGGGGAAGCTGCCCGCGGATCTTCACCCGGTCGACCTCGTCGCCGCGCTCGTTGAGGATGGGGAGCACCAGCTCCTGGAAGAGCGCCGACCCGATCGCGACGGCGAGGCCGAGCACGAGCACCGGCGCGCTCACTCGATAGAGACTGACGCCGGCGGCCTTCAGCGCCGTCAGCTCGTGATAGCGGTTCAGCGTCAGGAAGAGAAACACGGTGGCCACCAGCATGATGATCGGCATGCCGTCGTGAAGGGCGGCTGGCAGGCGGTACGCGAAGTGCTCGAAGATGTACGTCAGCGGCGGCTTCACGCGCAGGTATCTGTCCAGCGTCTGCAGGAGGTCGACCATCACGAACAGGGTGGCGGCCACGCCGAGCCCGACGGCCATGAAGGTCACGTGCTCCCGGATCAGATAGCGGTCGACGATGTGCGTCGAGTCCCGCGCGCCGCCCGGGTGCGCCGGCGCGATCGTCGCGCGCTCGCGCGGCAGGCGGGCCCGCAGTTGCTCCGCCAGGCGCCAGAGCCCCGGCATCTTGGGAGTGCGCCACTCGCGCACGGTGGCGGTGAGCAACACGGCGCCGAGCGCGCCGAACAGCGCGTTCGGCAGCCACATCGCGACCCAGGCCGGGATGACGAGCCGCAGGGCCATGCCCTCGAGCGACGTGAGGACGATGTAGTATCCGACGAGAATGACGAGGCTCCCCAGGATCGCGATGGAGCGGCCGCCACGAGGCGAACGCACGGCGAGCGGGAATCCCACGAGCCCGAAGACGAGGGCGGCGAACGGAACAGCGAACCGCTTGTGCCACTCCACCTGGTATGGCATCCGTCCATACGGATCGATTTCGAGCTCCGCGATGCGGCCCGCGAGCTGCGGCAGCGACATCTCCTTTTCCGGCTTTTCCTCGCGGCGGCTCGCGCTGAAGGGAGAATCGACCGACAGCGACATGTCGTAGATGCTGAAGAGCGAGTAGCGATACCGCGCGTTGGACGCGGCGCCGCCGCGCGGTTTCGGTTTGCCCGGTTCCGGCGGCGGCGCGTCCGCGGGCACGACGTCCGCTTCGTTCACCGCGCCATTCATCAGCCTGAGCGTGATGCGACGGTTCGCTTCGTCCGACAGCAAACGCCCCTCGGACGCCGTGATGATCCGCGACAGCTTCGGATCGCGCTCGTCGGAGACGAGCAGCCCGCGGAGCGCGACCTGCGACGGGCTGACGTCCTCCACGTAGATGACGACGTCACCGAACGTCGTGTTGAAGACGCGCTCGCGGAGTCCGGTGACGGCGCGGGTCTGCAAGATTTTGAAGAGCTGCCGCTGGAACTCGTGGTAGGCGAGCGGTCCGACGACGAGGCTCAGCACCGCCGCGACCCCGCTGACCACGCTCACGGCGACGAGGATGGGCCGCAACAGACGCAGGAGACTCACCCCCATGGCCTTGAACGCGACGATCTCGAGGTCGCCAGCCAGCCGGCCCCCGGCCAGGAGAATGGCGACGAGCACGGCCATCGGCAACGTGTGAGCGAGAAAGGCCGGCAGCATGAATACGAGCAGGCCGATGACGAGATGGAGCGGGACGCCCTTGGTGATCACCAGATCCGTCAGGTGGTAGATGCGGTCGATCACGAGGAAGAACGTGAACAGCGCGACGCCGAAGAGGAAGGGAGGGACCAGCTCGCGAAAGATGTAACGATCGATCACCGGGACGGCTGGCGACCTCACCGGTCTGTTGTACCATAGGCGCGTGCTGTCGAAGTCGATCGCCGCACTGGTGAGCGCAGCGGCGGCGCTCACGCTGCTCGTCGGCGTCCTCGCCGGCGAGGCCGGTGTCCCCGATCGGCTGGACCGCTTCCGTGCGCTCGCCGCCGCGCGCCTGGCGCCGGCGCAGCTCACCGACGAGACTGCGGCCGAGACGTATCGGGAAATCTACAGCCTCTTCGACGAGGAAATCGTCGAGAGCCTCGGCAGCGGCAGCGTCTTCGCGTCGACGGCATTTCTTCAGGACCGGCTCGACGCATTCAGCGAGGCGTGGGGTGCCACCGTCGTCCAGCTCCGTCGTGTCGGACGCCTGCTGGTCGGCGCGTTCCAGTTGAGCGACAGTCACGCGGGTAATAGCGTGCGAGTCTACGGGGCGCTTCACGGCGAGCCCGCGCTCCTCGACACGATCTCCCGCGAGGGCCACCCGACGCTCTATGAATTGCCGCCGTCCGACGGGCTGCCACAATTCCTCGTCGCCTGGGAAGGCGCGGTGTCAGGCCGCGGCTCACGCGCGCTGCTGGTCGATCAGCTGCGTCAGGCGGGCGACGGCGTGCGCACCGTCTGGAGCACCGCCGAGATGTTTCCGGACGGACTGGCCGCGCGCGGCTTCAGCGTCGGAGGCTCGGAGATCCGCATCAAATACGAGCTACGTTATCCGGGCTGGGCGCCCGGGTGCGACGGCCAGACGGAGCAGGAGGATGTGTACCGGCTCGCGCCGGGAACGGGGACGTTCATCCGGGCCGGGCGTCGTCAATACAACGCCTGGCATCGCGATTTTCGCGTGGCCGTGGGCCGGCTCTTCAGCGCGCTGTCGTCGGGCGACCGTGCGACGCTGACAGGGCTCGTCCCCGACGCAACGATTCGCAGCCGGTTGCCACTGACGCTGCGCGCGGAACCTGCCTGTGATGCGCCGAATGGAACGAATCCCGACAGCGTCTCCGTCGCGGCGACCGCCGAGCACGGGCCGTGGCAGCTCACGTTCCACCGCAATGGGACTCGTTGGCGGCTCGTCAGCGCTGCGCCGGTGATCCAGTGACGAGCCGACGAGAGGGCGACGAGGTCGCCCGAGAGAGCGACGAGGTCGCGGATACAGGCGCCGACGCCGGCACCGGGGACATCGCTGATCGCTACGAGCCGGCCGCCGTCGAGGCGCGCTGGTACCCGTGGTGGGAATCGCGCGGCTACTTCCGCGCCGACGCGAGCTCGGCAAAGAAGCCGTTTTCGATCTCCATGCCGCCGCCGAACGTCACCGGGTCGCTCCACTGGGGCCATGGGCTCACGATGACTCTGCAGGACATCCTCACCCGGATGAAGCGGATGGACGGCTTCAACACGTTGTGGCTCCCCGGAACCGACCACGCGTCGATCGCGGTCCACGTCATCCTCGAGCGGCAGCTCGCGGCCGAGGGCAAGACGAAGGAGGACCTCGGGCGCGACGCCTTCCTCACGCGCGCGTGGCAGTGGAAGGAAGAGTCGGGCGGCACGATCATCCGCCAGCTCAAGCGTCTCGGCGCGTCCTGTGACTGGTCACGCGAGCGCTTCACGATGGACCCGGGACTGTCCGGCTCCGTCCGCGAGGCGTTCGTACGCCTGTGGGAAGAAGGACTGATCTACCGCGACGACTATATCGTCAACTGGTGCCCGCGCTGCCAGACGGTTCTGTCGGACCTCGAGGTCGAGCGCGAGGAGCGCGACGCCGAGTTCGTCTACATCAAGTACGGTCCGGTCACGCTCGGCACGGTGCGACCGGAGACCAAGCTCGGTGATACGGGCCTGGCCGTGCATCCCAAGGACAAGCGCTACAAGCACCTGGTCGGCCAGACGCTCGAGGTCCCATCGATCGACGGCACGATCTCCGTCCGGGTGGTCGCCGACGAGGCCGTCGATCCCGACTTCGGCACAGGCGTGATCAAGGTGACGCCGGGCCACGATCCCGTGGACTTCGAGATCGGCCGGCGCCACGGCCTTCCCGTGCGCACGGTCATCGGCTTCGACGGGAAGATGACCGCGGCTGCGGGCAAGTATGCGGGCCTCGACCGCTTCGAAACGCGCAAGCGCATCGTCGAGGACATGAAGGCGCTCGGTCTCATCGACCACATCGAGCCATATCGGCATGCGGTCGGCGTCTGCTACCGCTGCAAGACCGTAGTCGAGCCCCTCGTCTCGAAGCAGTGGTACGTGCAAGTGAAGCCGCTGGCCCAGACGGCCATCAAGGCCGTCCGCGAGGGGCGCATCAAGATCGTGCCCCGGGGCGCAACGAAGACGTACTACCACTGGATGGAGAACATCCGGCCGTGGTGCATCTCGCGTCAGCTGTGGTGGGGCCACCGGATCCCGGCGTGGTACTGCGAGAACGACGGCTCTGTCCACGTGTCGCGCACGGATCTCGCATCGTGTCCGACGTGCGGAGGATCGGTGCGCCAGGACCCGGATGTGCTCGACACGTGGTTTTCCTCCGGCCTCTGGCCGTTCTCGACGCTCGGCTGGCCGGACACGACCCCGGACCTCGAGACCTTCTATCCGACCTCCGTGCTCGTCACCGCGCCGGACATCCTCTTCTTCTGGGTCTGCCGCATGGCGATGCTCGGCACTCACTTCATGCGCGACGTGCCGTTCCGCCATGTGTACCTTCACGTGATCGTCCGCGACGCGGAAGGCCAGAAGATGTCGAAGTCGAAAGGGAACGTCGCCGATCCGCTCGAAGTCATGGGCAAGTACGGTACCGACGCCTTCCGCTTCACGCTCGCCGCGCTTGCGGCTCAGGGGCGCGACATCCGCATCTCCGAGGATCGCATCGAGGGGTACCGGAACTTCGCCAACAAGCTCTGGAACGCTTCGCGTCTGGTCCTGACGAACCTGGACGGGTATGTTCCCGCGAAGGCCAAGCGTACGGCGCCGTCGCTGGCCGAGCAGTGGATCGAGAGCCGGCTGGCGGTGGCGGTGGCGTCGGTGCGCGACCATCTCCGGCGGTATCGGTTCAACGACGCGGCCTCGGCCGTGTATCAGTTCGTATGGCATGAGCTCTGCGACTGGTATCTCGAGATGGCCAAGCTCTCGCTGTACCGGGCCGCCACGCCGGCCGAGCGGAACCGTGCCCAGCACACGCTGGTGACCGTGCTCGAGACCGCGCTCCGTCTGCTGCATCCGTTCATGCCGTTCATCACCGAGGAGATCTGGCAGCGACTGCCGCATCAGGGCGACTCGATCATGATCGCCCCCTACCCGCGGCCGCGACGCGGAGCGGTCCACGCCGATGCCGAGCGGGAAATGGGCAGCGTGATGGCGCTGATCACGGCGATCCGGAACATCCGTGGGGAGATGCGTATCGCGCCGGGTGTCACGCTCGCCGCGACCGTTCGCCCCGGCCCCGAACACGTCAAGGCCTTCGAAGACGCCGGGCGGATCATCGAGTCGCTGGCGCGCGCGCAGCTCCGCGTCGACGCCGGGGCGATGCGGCCGCCGAACTCCGCGCTGGCGGTGGTTGGCGCCTCTGAGGTGTACGTCGATCTCACTGGCGTGGTCGATCTCGCCGCCGAGCGGCAGCGACTCGCCAAGGAGATCGCGCGCGCCAGTGAGCAGATCGCGTTTCTGGAAGGAAAGCTGGCGCGGCCGGAGTTCGTCACACGAGCGCCGGCCGAGGTCGTCGAGAGAGAGCGAGAGCGGTTGGCCGAGCAGCGGGGTGTTCACGACAAGCTGGTAGCCAGTCTCGGCTGGATCGATGACGGGGCCTGTTAACGCGCGCCGCGTCGTAAGGTGCGGGGTTGTCGACTCGACCCAGGCGATCGCGTTCGACCTTGCCGAGCGTGGCGCCGCCGATGGAACCGCGGTGGTGGCCGACGCGCAGACCGAGGGTCGCGGCCGGCGCGGCCGCGTCTGGTACGCCGAGCCTGGCACGAGTCTGCTCGTCTCCATCGTGCTGCGGCCGCGGCTCGAGCCACGATCGCTGCCGCTGTTGTCCTTCGCGGCGGCTCTCAGCGTGGCCGGCACCATCCAGCGCCTCGCAGGCGTCGCGCCGCGTCTCAAGTGGCCGAACGACGTGCTCGTCAGCGGCCGCAAGATTGCCGGTATTCTGCTCGAGTCTCGTGTGTCCGATTCCGGCGCTGTCGTCGTGGCGGGGATTGGACTGAACCTCGCGCAGGAACGTTTTCCCGCGCCCGTGGCGGAGACGGCCACGTCCCTGGTTCTCGAAACCGGATGCCGCATCGACCGTGAAGCGACGCTGGACGTGCTGCTCGACGAAATCCACCACTGGCGCGCGCGGCTCGAGCAGGATGGCTTTGCGCCGCTACGGGCTCGCTGGCTGGCGCTCGCCGACACGATCGGCCGAAAGGTGGCCGTGGACGGCGTGACCGGCATCGCCCTCGATCTGGCGATGGACGGCGCGCTCCTCATTGACGTCGGATCGTCGGTACGCGCCGTGATCGCCGGGGATGTGAGGGAGCATACGGACAGCGCCGTCGGGACGACCGGCACGGTCCCCGGCAGCGCCCGGGCCGGCCGCGGGAATCGAGATGCTGCTCGTCGCTGACGTCGGCAACACCAACACGAAGATCGGTGTCTTCGACGGCGCGGCGCTGATTGCTTCCTGGCGCCTCACGAGCCGGCGCGAGCAGACGGCCGATGAATACGGCTTGTTCATCGAGACGCTCCTTCACACGCGGGGCCTGGATCGGAAGACGATCGATGCGATCGCCATCTCGAACGTCGTCCCGCCGGTGCAGCAGACGCTCGAGTGGATGTGCGAACACTACTTCGGTGTCGCACCCTACTTCGTCGAGCCGACCGTCGACGCGCCCTTGCCGCTCGCGATCGAGAATCCCCGGGAAGTCGGCGCCGACCGGGTCGTGGATGCTTTCGCGGCCACGGCGCTCTACGTGCCTCCGCTCATCGTCGTCGACTTCGGCACGGCGACGACGTTCGATTGCGTGGACGCGCAGGGACAGTTCATCGGCGGCGCGATCGCCCCGGGCGTCATGACGGCCGTCGATTCCCTCGTGAGCCGCGCCGCGCGCCTGTATCGGGTCGAGCTCGTGCGTCCCAAGGAGGCGATCGGGCGGAACACCACGACCAATATCCAATCGGGCGCGGTCTACGGATTCGCGGGTCTCGTGGATGGGCTCGTCACGCGGATGAAGGAGGAGATGGGCGGCGCTCCCAAGGTGATCGCCACGGGCGGGCTCGCCTCGCTCATCTGCGATGTCGCGACCTCGATCCAGCACGTGAACGCGGATCTGCGGATGATCGGCCTCCGCATGCTGCACGAGCGGTTTGGCAGCAAGAATCGATAGCCTGGTCCGTTGACAAGTCCTGGACCCGGCCGGTATACTGCACCAAATCTTGTATACCTCGTGGCTGGTAGCGCTATATGCAGGGTCTCGTCCGGTCAACTCGACGCGAGACCGTCTGGGCCACGGCCGTAAACGCACGCGATAACGAGGGAGGCCTAATCGATGGGGATGTGGGTCGGGCGGGGCAGGAAGGCCAGAGTCGCGTACGGGTTCGACGACATCGCCTTGGTCCCGGGCGTTCTCACCGTCAACCCGAACGAGGTCGATGTCTCGTGGGAGCTCTGCGGCCGGCGCTTCGATCTCCCGATCATCGCGGCGGCGATGGATGGTGTGGTCGGCCCGCGACTCGCGATCGAGATGGGACGACACGGCGGGCTCGCCGTGCTCAACCTCGAGGGCATCTTCGCGCGCTACGCGAATCCGGATGCCGTCCTCGAGCGCATCGTGTCGGCCAGCCAGGACGAAGCCACGAAGATCATTCAGTCGATCTACAGTGAGCCGATCAAGGAAGAGCTGATTCACCGCCGCATCCAGGAGATCAAGAAGGGCGGAGGGGCCGCGGTCGTCTCGTCGATTCCCCAGCGCGCCGAGCGGTTCGCACAGATCGCCCAGGAGGCCGGCGCCGACATCTTCGTCGTGCAGTCCACCGTCACGACGGCCCGTCACCTCGCGACCGAGTACACGCCGGTCGACTTCCGGAAGCTGAAGAAGCAGCTCGCGATCCCGCTCATCATCGGCAACGTCGTGACGTACGAGGCGTGCCTCGAGCTGATGGAGTACGGCGCCGACGCGCTCCTCATCGGCGTGGGGCCGGGCGCGGCGTGCACGAGCCGTGAAGTGCTCGGGCTCGGTGTGCCGCAGGTGACCGCCACCGCGGATGCCGCCGCGGCGCGGGACTTCCACCACAAGCGGACGGGGCAGTACGTCCCGATCATCACGGACGGCGGGATGACGACCGGAGGCGACGTCTGCAAGGCGCTTGCGTCCGGCGCCGACGCGGTCATGATCGGCTCCGCGTTCGCGCGCGCCATCGAGGCGCCGGGGCGCGGGTACCATTGGGGCATGGCCACGCCGCACTCGAACCTCCCGCGCGGCACACGGATCCGCGTGGGGATCGCCGGGTCGCTCGAACAGATCCTGTTCGGTCCCGCGTTCACCGAGGACGGCACGCTCAACCTCGTCGGCGCCATCCGGACCTGCATGGGATCAGTTGGCGCCCGCAACATCCAGGAGCTGCAGCAGACGGAGCTGATCATCGCTCCCGCGATGAAGACGGAAGGGAAGGTCTTCCAGCAGGCGCAGAAGCTGGGCCGCCCGCGGTAGAGCGGCGGCACCCCCGTGGCCGGCGACGAGAAGATCGCGGTTCTCGATTTCGGCTCTCAGTACACGCAGCTCATTGCCCGTCGCATCCGGGAGATGGCCGTGTACTCGGAGATCCTTCCGCCGAACTATCCGGTCGAGGCGCTCGTCGAGGGCGGTTACAAGGGCGTGATCCTGTCCGGCGGCCCCTCGAGCGTGTACGAGGAAGGCGCGCCGCTTCCTGCCAAGGACGTGTTCGAGCTCGGCATCCCCGTGCTGGGTATCTGCTACGGCATGCAGGCGATGGGCTATCTGCTTGGCGGCCACGTGGTGCCGTGCGAGCACCGCGAATACGGCAAGGCCGAGATCGTCCTGCATGGTTCGGGCACGCTGTTCCGCGGCGTCGTCCCGGACGTGGATAACCGCCTCGCGGTCTGGATGAGTCACGGCGATTCCGTGCTGCGATCAACGAGGTGAAGGCGGTGAACCGGGTCGTGTTCGACATCTCGTCCAAGCCCCCCAGCACCATCGAGTGGGAGTAGCTCGGCCGGCCGTGAATCACGCGGACTTCGTCCACCTGCACGTCCACTCCGAGTACAGCTTGCTCGACGGCGCCGCGCAGCTCGAGAAGCTCGTGCAGCGCGCGAAGGATCTCCACTTCCCCGCGATCGCGCTGACCGACCACGGCAATCTGTTCGGCGCCATCGATTTCTATCTCGCCGCGCAGAAGGCGGGCATCAAGCCGATCGTCGGTTGCGAGCTGTACGTGGCCCCGGCCGGGCGGCGCGACCGCGCGTCGCAGGACGGAGGCTACGAGGGCGCGAATCACTTGACGGTGCTCGTCCGGAACGCCAACGGGTACAAGAACCTGATCAAGCTGGTGTCCAAGGCATATCTGGAAGGCTTCTACTACAAGCCCCGGGTGGACAAGGAGTTGCTCGCGGCCCATGCCGACGGCCTGCTGGTGTTGTCCGGCTGCCTCAACTCCGAGGTCTCCCGGCTGCTTGCGGCGGGCGATGAGGCGAAGGCGCGCCACACGGCCGGCTGGCACCAGGAAGTGTTCGGCAAGGACCATTACTTCATGGAGGTCCAGTCGCACGGTCTGGAGCAGCAAGTGAAGGTGACCGCGGACACGGTGCGGATTGCCAAGGCGATCGGCGCGCCGATCGCCGGCACCAACGACTCGCACTACCTGGAGGCGGGCCACGGCCGGGCGCACGAGGCGCTCCTCTGCATCCAGACCGGCGCCACGCTGACGGATCCGAACCGCTGGCGGTTCGCCACCCAAGAGTTCTACGTGAAGTCCGCGGACGAGATGCGCCAGGTGTTCCAGGAGCTGCCCGAGGCGTACGCGAACACGCTCGCCGTGGCCGAGCGGTGCAATCTGACCCTCGAGTTCGGGACGTTCCATCTGCCGCGATACGAGATTCCCGAGGGCCACACGCTCAACAGCTATCTCGAGGAGCGCGCGCGCGAAGGCCTGCGCCGCCGGTACGGCTCGCCGCCGGGCGACGCGGTCGAAGCGCGCCTGGCGCACGAGCTGGCCGTGATCGAGAAGATGGGGTTCGCCGGCTACTTCCTGGTCGTGTGGGACTTCATCCACTACGCTCGCCTGCACGGGATCGCCGTCGGCCCGGGCCGCGGCTCGTCGGCCGGCTCCCTCGTCGCGTACTGCCTCGGCATCACGAACGTCGACCCGATCCGCTACGGCCTGCTCTTCGAGCGATTCTTGAATCCCGAGCGGATCTCGATGCCGGATATGGACATCGACTTCGCCGACGACCGGCGAGACGAGGTCATCCGCTACGTGGCCGACCGCTACGGGCGCGATCGCGTGGCGCACATCATCACGTTTGGAACGCTCGGGGCGAAGGCCGCGATCCGCGACGTGGGGCGCGTGCTCGGCATGACGTACGCCGATGTGGACCGCATCGCGAAGCTGGTGCCGAACTTCCCGCTCAACATCACGCTGGAGGACGCGCATCAGAAGTCGCCTCCGCTGGCCGAGATGGTGCGCAGCCAGACGCAGGTGCGGGAGCTCTGGGACATCGCCCGCACGCTCGAAGGCTGCACGCGTCACGCCTCGGTCCACGCCTCGGCGGTCGTGATCTCCGACGAGCCGCTCGACGAGCACATCCCACTCTACAAGGACCCGAAGCGGCCCGAGCTGATCACCGGCTTTGCGATGGGGCCGATCGAGAAGCTCGGGCTGCTGAAGATGGACTTCCTCGGCCTGCGCACGCTGACCGTCCTGGCCAACACGGCGGCGCTCATTCGCGAGGCACGCGGGATCGAGATCGATTGCGACACGCTGCCGCTCGACGACGCCAAGGCCTACGCGCTGCTGGCCGAGGCCAAGACGTTCGGCGTCTTCCAGCTGGAGTCGTCCGGCATGCGTGAGGCGCTCCGCGGTCTCAAGCCCGAGCGGCTCGAAGACGTGATTGCCATGGTGTCGCTCTACCGCCCCGGGCCGATGGAGCTGATCCCGGACTTCATCCAGCGCAAGCACGGCCGGGCGAAGATCACGTACGAGCATCCCGCGATGGAGAAGTTCACGCGGGAGACGTACGGGATCATGGTCTATCAAGAGCAGATCATGCAGATCGCCTCCGAGATGGCCGGCTTCACCATGGGCGAGGCGGACATACTCCGCCGCGCCATGGGGAAGAAAGACCGCGAGCTCATGGCCAGGCAACGCGAGAAGTTCATCGCGGGCTGCGCCGAGCGGTCGATCCCCGCGCCGAAGGCCGAGCGCGTGTGGGAGCTGATGGAGAAGTTCGCGGGCTACGGGTTCAACAAGAGCCATGCGGCGGCGTACGCGCTCGTCGCATATCAGACCGCGTACTTCAAGGCGAACTATCCGGTCGAGTTCATGGCGGCCCTGCTGACGTCGGAAATGGGCGACACCGACAAGATCGTGAAGTACGTCGAAGAGTGCCGCGCGATGGGCCTCCACGTGGAGCCGCCCGACGTGAACGTGTCGGCCGTCCGCTTCAGCGTGGCCGGCGACACGATCCGCTTCGGACTGGCCGCGATCAAGAACGTGGGCGAGGCGGCCATGGAGTCGATCCTGGTCTCGCGCGGGACCGACGGCGCCTTCAAATCCCTCGACGACTTCTGCGGCCGCGTCGATCTTCGACTGGTCAATCGCAGGGTCATCGAGAGCCTGATCAAGGCGGGCGCGTTCGACTCGCTCGGGTTGCCGCGCGCCCATCTTCTCGCCACGGCGGACGCCGCGCTGGAAGGGGGTCAACGACAGCAGCGCGACCGCTCGGAAGGGCAGGGATCCTTCTTCGATCTGCTGCCGGGCGTGCCCGCGCCGCCGCGCGCCGTCGAGACCGCGGTCCTGGCGGAATGGGAGGACGATCAGCGGCTCGCCTTCGAAAAAGAGGTGCTGGGATTCTATCTGTCCGGCCACCCGCTCGCGCGATTCCGGCCGCTCGTCGAGTCACTCGGCATCATCGGCACCGCCGAGATCGCGAGCCGGAGCTCCGGCGCGCGCGTACGGCTGTTCGGCCACGTGGGTAGTTTGAAGGAGACCGCGACGAAGAGCGGCAATCGCATGGCGTTCTTCACGCTCGAGGACATGGACGGCGCCGTCGAGGTCACCGTGTTTCCAGAACCCTTCAAGAGCGGCGCCGAGGCGCTGAGGTCGGGTGAGCCGGTGCTCGTCCGGGGGCGGATCGATGACGGCGACAAGGGCCGTGTGCTCCTCGCCGAGGACGTCCGACTGCTGGAACAGGCGCTGGCGGAAAATGCGGCTCGTCCCGCGTCCCCCACGGCCGACGCCGTGCCGAATGCGTGCCGGGTCCGGGTACGCGTCACGGACGAGGCAGCCTCGTTGCTGGCCGCCGTGCGGCGCGAGTGTGGCGAGCATCCGGGCAGCGTGCCGCTGTTCGTGCACGTCCTGCTGCCGGCGCACGAGGTGGTGCTCCGGAGCCGGGGCCCGGGCGTGGACGCGGGCGCAGAGCTGGTCGCCAAGCTGGAGGCGCTGCTCGGATCCGGCGCCGTGCTGGTGGAGCATGCCGGACGCGCTTGAATTCGAGGCACGACTCGTCGAGCTCGAGAACGAGATCGCGGAGTTGCGGGCTCAAGACGATTCGCCGCGCCTGCGGGAACGCATCGCCCGCCGCGAGGAAGACCTGGCGCGCGAGCGCCAGCAGCTCTACGCGGGGTTGACGGCGTGGCAACGGACCCAGCTCGCGCGACATCCCAAGCGGCCGCACACGCGGGATTTCTGCCGGCTTCTCTTCGAGGATTTCGTCGAGCTCCACGGTGACCGACTCCACGGCGACGATCCGGCGATCGTGGGCGGGCTGGCCCGGTTCGAGCAGCAGAGCGTCGTGGTGATCGGCCACCAGAAGGGCCGGGACACGCGCGAAAAGATCGCACGCAACTTCGGGATGCCGCACCCCGAAGGCTACCGCAAGGCACTGCGGCTCATGGAGCTTGCGGACAAGTTCCGCAAGCCCATCATCACGTTCATCGACACGCCCGGCGCCTACCCGGGCATTGCCGCCGAGGAACGCGGGCAGGCCCAGGCGATCGCGCGCAACTTGCGCGCCATGGCTGCGCTTCGGGTTCCGATCATCGCGGTGGTGACGGGCGAAGGCGGGAGCGGCGGCGCCCTGGCGATCGGCATGGGGAATCGTGTTCTGATGCTCGAGTACGCGGTGTACTCCGTGATTTCGCCCGAAGGGTGCGCCGCGATTCTGTGGGGCGACGCCTCCAAAGCGTCCGAGGCTGCCGAGCTCATGCGGATCACGGCGCCCGACCTCCTCCGTCTGGGCGTGATCGACGGTATCGTGCCGGAGCCGGTCGGGGCCGCGCATCGCGACTGGGACGGAGTGGCGGCACGCCTGGGGGCGGCGCTCCGCGAGCAGCTCGCGAGCCTCCGCGCGAAAGCGCCCGAGACGCTCCTGGCCGAGCGCCACGAGAAGTTCCGACGGATCGGAGCATTCGAAGAGAGCTCACGACCCCTCGCGCGGAGCTGAGTCCAAGAGGTTCCTAGACCGGATTATTCATGAACGAGTGACGCGGGTGCCGGCCGGTGACCCGGCGGGAGACGGGCAGCCGGGGTCCTCTGACCACAGGCGCCGTCGCCCCGATCATCGCCGAGCACTTCCCAATCGTCACGGCTGTGTCGTCACCTCGCGTGACGGGAATGGGTCACCCGGACCCCGGCGGCCCATCTCCCGCCGGGCCACCGGCCGACCCTGGTTATAGACGTTCATGAATCACGCGTGCGGATCATCGCTGAACGACCGAGACCAGCGACAGCGTGTTGCCGCGGGCCGGCCGGGTCGGTGAGGGGCCGGCGGACCCGTTCCCGGAGCGTCCGATCGAGGGCACCCAGGCCAGGAGTGGGAACGGCTCGCCGGTCATCGGTCAACAGGGC
>JBGPTW010000149.1:0-14684 GCA_041490825.1 Methylomirabilia bacterium
CATCCCGAGATCGTCGATGACCAGCAGGGGGACGCTGGTGACCTGCGCAAGGAACTGTTTGCGCGTTCCGGCGAGCTGGGCGTCAGCGAGCTCGTCGACGAGCGCGTAGGCCTCGCGGTACAGGACCCGATGGCCTTGCTGGATGACGGCGAAGCCGATCGCGTGGGCCAGATGGCTCTTGCCGGTGCCGGGCGGACCGAGGAAGAGGCCGCCTGTTGACGATCACCAGAAAGCGCGGAATTTCCGACGGGCCGTCATCGAGCGAGTTGCAGGGGCACGCTGACTTGAGGTAGATCGTTCCCGCCGACGGCGCTGAGGGGTGAGGGCCCGGAGTCTTGCACACCCCGGACCCTCGCCCCGCTGGGGGACACACTCGGTGCCCACGCCCGCGGCGGTCAACGCCTCCACATTGCCCGGCGTGTAGAACCCGCGGTCGGCCGCGTAGAGGGCGGGGACGCGCCCGAAGGTGGCCTGATGCTGCGTCAGCGAGGGCGGGACGTGGACTTCGTCGACGGGATTGCCGTCGAGCACGCGGTAGTCGGTGATGAGGCCGTGCCGGCTCTCGGCCAGGAAGACCTTGTGGCCAAACTCGACCGGCTTCGCCACCTTGCCGCGCTTGATGAGGTCGGTGTGGGGTTCGAAGATCGAGAAGATCTTCTCGTGCACGGCGAGCTGGGCCCCCTCGAGCACCCGGCGACGCGTTTGCGCCATGACCTGGTCGGCGAGCCCGGCGAAGTGCTCGATCTCGCCGCCCAGGCCCGTGACGAGGGCAGCGGCGAGCGGATCCGCGGGCGGCGCCGCCTGGGCCGTGGCGACCGCGGCGCGCGCCGTCGCCACGACCCCCGCGGTAACGCCGAGGAGATCGCGGTACTTGCGCGTTTGCTGGCGCGGGCGCTGCGCCGGGGTCAGGCGGCTGATCTCCTGCATGCGGCGCCGCGCCCGGCGCGTGCGATTGGCAAACCCGCTCCGCGCGCTCGGCACGTGCTCGCCCAGGCGCGTGACCAGCCGGGTGATCACCCGCACCGCATCCCAGAGCAGCGTGTTGTCGGTGGGCCAATGGATGTTGGTTTCCACGACGGTGGTATCGACGCGGAGCTGGGCGCCCTCCTCGAGGCCGAGCCCGACGGCGGCCTGGACGACGGCGTCGTTGAGGGCGCGGACCGTCGCGGGGGTCAGCCGGCAGAAGGCGCGATGGAAGGCATCGTGCTTGGGCACGGGCTGGCTGTCGAAGGTCGTGAAGAGCCGCAGCGTGTAGCCGTCGGCAATGCGCTCGCGCAGTTCGCGGAGATCCCAGGCCTTGACCCGCTGGAGCACGAAGGCCCGGAGGACCTGGGCGGCGCTCAGGCCGTCGCGCCCGGCCTGGGGACGCGTGAGCCCGCGCACCAGATCGTGATGGACGAGCGTGACGAGCTCCGCATGCTCGTCGAGGAAGTCGGCGAGGGCTTGCAGGGTCGCTTCGAGCGCGACCCCTTGGGACTGCAGTTCGAAATCGGCGAAGCTGAGGGGGCGAGCCCGCGGCCTCATCCAGCGCGCCTCAGTGCGCGCCCCGGCGGTGGGCGATCAGAAAGGCCCGCTGAGCCGCGGACATCTGGTGGATCAGCATCTTGAGACGCTTGCCTTCCTCGACCCATCCGGCGACCTCCTCGCGCAAGGCGATGGGGATGTACAGCGTGCGGGTTTTCTGCTGCTCCTTCCAGGTCAACAGCGCGGTCGCGTGGAGGGGACCCGCGGTGGCGCAGCGGCAGGTGGGTCGGCCACACCGCTTGGTGCTGAGGGTGAGGGACCCTTCGAGGAAGGGGCCGAGGGTGCGCACGCGCGCGAGGATCCGCTGGCCCGCCGGGCTCGTCTTGAGGGACCGCGCCATTAAGGGATAGTATATATACTACCCAACACATTTCGTCTACAAAAATTCACCCCGCCCCTCAGCGGCGGGGCCCCGGACCGCCGGCGTGGGATGGGGGGATATTGCACGGGCGCGCTGACGGGTCGCCGCGATTTCCGCGGCGATCCCTCCAGCGCGGCCGCTAAGGACCGACGGCTTAGCGCCTGCTAACTGGTGGGAAAACTAATGCTTTCTGAGTTTCGCGACAGAAACTGGCTAGCAGAACCCTCGACTGGCGATCGCGAACAGCCGCCGGCGATCGCCGGGGAGGCGTTCGCCGCCGTACATCATCAGAGGCGCCTCGTCGGCCGCGGTGAAGCCGGCCGCCGTCAATGACGTCATCAACGCGGCCTGATCCGTCGGAACGTCCACTCGGATGGGCCCGGCGTGATCGGCTGCGACGTCGCCGATGAGTGCGCCGGCGCCGTCAGCGTCGGGCGCGATCACCGGACCGATCGACAGCAGATCCCGTTGGGGTGTCGCCAGCGCAAATCCCACGATCGTTCCATCACGGCGCCGGAGCACGCTCGTGCGCCGGCTGTAGGCGGCGCGGGCTTCGAGGACACGAGACCGACCGAGGCCCATCACGGCGGCGTCGAGCTCATACACCATCGCCCGCTCGGCATCGCTGAGTGGCGCGAAATCGATCTCTCCAGTGGGGGCTCGCAACCGAGCAGGTGGTGGCTTCGTCGCCGTCATCCGACACACGTGAGCGATAGTCTTGAATCCCAGGCGCTGGTACAGCGGGTACCCGAACGGCGTCGCGATCAGCACCGCCGGCCGGACCGAAGCAAGGCACGAAGCGAGCGCGTGCTGCATGAGCGCCGTAGCGAGGCTGCGGCCGCGCCACTCCGGCTTCACGATGACCATGCCGATCGATGACAGTGTCGTGCCGTACGACACGACCGCGGTGGTGGAAACGATCTCGCCTGTTCCGCTCCGGTGACCGAAGACGGTCCCCGCGTGCAGCATCGCGCGCCAGTCGTCCGCGGTATGGAGCCACGCGGCGCTGGCTGTCACCGCGAGGAGCCCCTCCAGATCGCCGACCCCGAAGACGTCGAAGTCCATCACGCGAGTGAACGAATGACGTACGTGGGCCGGGCGTCCGCTGACGCAGCGGCGGCACCATCGACGGTGACTCCGGTCAACGCCAGAGCAGCATCCAGCCCGAACGCGCGCGCGCCGCGGATGTCCGTCTCGAGCTGATCGCCGATCATCACCATGTCGCGGGTCCCGCTGCGACGCAGCGCTTCGTCGAAGATGGCGCGATGTGGCTTGCCGAGACGCGTGAACCGGAGCTCTGGGCGGCCGGGATAGCGAATGCGGAGCGCAGCTTCCAGCATCAGCGCCACGCTCCCGCTCGCGATCCCAAAGCCCTGCGCAGAGGGATAGATGAGGTCCGGGTTTGGAAGGATCAAATGGACGACCTGGCCGCGGTCGAGCGCCGCGAGCAGACCATTCAGCGCCGCGTCGACGGTCTCGAGGAACGGAAACCCTGACTCGTCGCACACGACGAGCACGTCGAAGCCGTCCGTGGGTGACACGAGCCGCCCGCCCGCCTGCTCGACATAGGCCATGCTGTCGGCCGGACCCAGCACTGCGCAGCGGCGGCCGACCAGACCGTGGGCGGCAAAATGCGGAGCGAGCAGAGTGCCCGAGGTGATGATTCGCTCGGGATCGAGATCGAGCCCGTAACCTCGATAACGTGCAGCCCCGGTCGCCGGCAGCTTCGAGGCATCGTTCGTGACCACGTAGTACGTCTGGCCGCTGCGATTCAGCCGCCGGATCAACTGAGCAGCGCCCGGCAATGCTCCGGAGCTGTGAACGAGCACTCCGTATGCGTCGAGGAGCAGAACCGCATAGCGCTCGATCAGCGCTTCGATCGTGACTTCGCGCACCGTCGATGCCATGAACGCCAATCTAACGGGAAATCACCTGTCGCGAAACCGAACAGTGCGAAAGCACAGAATGGCGTTCACCGGGGAAAAACTTCTCGCATCTCGGGTCGCCACCGTTCGGAGTGGGCTCGCCCACGGGCGTCGGGTCCCCGGGGATGGCTTTCAGGGCGGCGGATTGCCGACACATGAGATCGCCCAGATCGTGAGCACAGTCGTGCCGATCGCCCGATCGGGCGCGTCAGGCCTTCTTGACGACCTTCTGGTACACGATCTCGACGTTGCTGCTGACGCGATCCCGGTACTGACCGAGCGGGTACTTCGACATGCCCTTCTCGTACTTCGACGCGAGCTGATCGCCGACGCTCTTCTTCATCCCGAACGGGCAGAGTGGTCAAGCAGAATGTCGACCATCGCGTGATGCTGCGCGCGGTACACGACCTCGGGGCCGACGGCGGTCATGACCACCGGGATCTTCGCGATCTCGTCCGGCGTCACGCCGCTCGGATCTCGCGCGCATCAGATATACACGGTCTTCATCTGCGGCGCCGGGTACCGCAAGCCGGCGGCCGCGCCAACCGGCATGGCGGCAGTGATGCGCTGCACGTCCTGCGGCTCGAGCGTCACGTCGAGCGCGCCGAGATTCTCGTCCAGGCGGGTCTTCCGCTTGGTTCCGGGAATCGGGACGATGTCGTGGCCTTGCGCGAGCAGCCACGCGAGGACCAGCTGAGACGGCGTGCAGCGCTTCTCGCGGGCAATCGTCTCGATCGCGTGCACGAGGTCCAGGTTGTGAGCGAAGTTACCCTCCTGGAACCGGGGATGGTCGCGCCGGCGATCGTTCTCCTGAATATCGGCGAGCTTCTGGATCTGTCCCGTCAGGAACCCGCGCCCGAGCGGGGAATAGGCAACGAACGAAATGCCGATCTCGCGGCACGTCGGGACCGTCTCCTCCGCCTCCTGGCGATAGAGGAGGGAGTACTCGCTCTGGACCGCCGTGATGGGATGTACGGCGTGCGCGCGCCGGATCGTCGCGGGCGCGGCTTCACACAGACCGAGGTAGCGAGCCTTGCCTTGCTTCACCAGCGCCGCCATCGCGCCGACCGTGTCCTCGATCGGCACGGCCGGGTCGACGCGATGCTGATAGTAGAGATCGATCACGTCGACACCGAGCCGCTTCAGGCTCGCGTCGCACGCCTGGGCGACATACTCGGGCCGGCCGTTGACCAGGTTGCGCCCTTCCGGATTCCGCACCTGACCGAACTTCGTCGCCAGCACCACGTCACTGCGCCGGCCACGGATGGCGCGACCGATCAGCTCTTCGTTGTGGCCCCAGCCGTACATGTCGGAGCTATCCACGAAATTGATTCCGCGATCGAGCGCGTGCTGAATCACGCCGATCGATTCGGCGTCGTCGCCCGGGCCGTAGACACCGGACATGCCCATGCAACCGAGGCCAATGGCCGAGACACGGAGCGTGCTGTTGCCAAGCGTGCGGTGGTGCATTCGTCGCCTCCTTGGAGAGTTCGCGCGGATTCTACTACGGCGCAAGCCCCGCTACGAGCAGAGCGCGCCGGCCGGGATGCGATAGAGCCGAACGGCGTTGTCGTGGAAGAGCTTCTCTGCTCGAGATCCCAGAAGTGCTGGTGCGCATCGACAATGCGGAGGTCGCTCGTCACCCGCCCATGCTGCGGCGCGGACGAAGCGGTCTTGACTTATTCCACTAAAGAGGAGTACTTCCTCTATAGAGATGAAGGAGCGCGGCACGGAGCTCAGCGTGGCCGAGCTTGGACGGCGGGTGCGCGACGAGCGGCGCCGGCGCGGGCTGTCGCTGGAAGCGCTGGCCGGCCGGGCGCACGTCAGTCGCAGCATGCTGTCCGAGGTGGAGCGTGGCAGCAAGGTGCCCACCGTGCTGGTGCTCGACCGGATCGCGACCGGCCTCGACACGAGCATCGCGCGGCTTCTTGGTGAGGAACGAGCCGCGCGGGTCGTCGTCCTCGAGCGTCAAGAGCAGGACGTCGTCCACGATTCGTCGGGCTGGGAACGCGTCGTCCTGTCCCCGGTATTGCCGGGCGTGGAGTTCGAGCTGATGCGAACGACGATTCCCGGCGGCGTAGACGCCGGCGCGTTTGCGCCCCACGCCGCCGGAGCTCGAGAGTACCTGGCGATGGAGCGTGGCACGCTGCGACTGACGATCGACGGGACGGCGTACACCCTGCGCGCGGGCGACAGCATCTACTACGCCGGTGATTGCTGGCACGCGTTTGCCAACCCCGGGAAGACGGAGTGCGTCTACTACCTGGCGATGGAGCTCGGCCGTCACCACGGCGCTGGCAAGCGAGCGGGTCATCGACGAACCACCGGTGCTCCGTCGAAAAGAGGCCACCGATGAACGAGTCCCTTGCCGTCGATCTCGACGACTTCCGCCGTCTCGGTCACCGCGCCGTCGATCTCGTCGCCGACTATCTTGCGAGCGTTCCGTCGAAGCCGGTGTTCGCGCCAATGCGGCCGGAAGATCGCCGCGCGCTGCTCGATCACGCGCTCGGCGAACAGGGACGCACACCGGAGTCTGTCGTCCGGATGTTCGAGGACCGCGTGCTGCCGCACCCGATGGGCAACGGGCACCCGCGATTCTTCGGCTGGGTGAACTCGCCGCCGGCGCCCCTCGGCATCGTCGCGGAGCTGCTGGCCGCCGCGATGAATCCGAGCTGCGCCGGTGGGGATCACGCCGCGATCTATCTGGAGCGCTGTGTCGTCCGCTGGTTGATGGATCTCGTCGGTTTTCCGCTCGACGGCAGCATGGGACTGCTCGTCAGCGGAGCGTCGATGGCGACGCTGACCTGCCTCGCTGCCGCACGGCAGCGCGCGGCGGCGAAGGACGGCTGGGACGTCCGCGCCCGAGGGTTGCAGGGGCATTCGTCATCGTTCGTGCTGTACACGTCGGAAGAAGGACATAGTTGCATTCGCAAGACGGCAGAAGTCCTCGGGTTCGGCGAGGACAGTGTTCGCATCGTGCCGACCGACCGTGAGTTCCGGATCGACGTCGATGCATTACGATCCGCCGTCGCACGAGACCGAGCCGACGGTCGCCGGCCGTTCTGCGTGGCGGCCAGTGCCGGAACCGTGAGCACGGGCGCGATCGACCCGCTCGCGACGCTCGCCGACTTGTGCCATGCCGAGAATCTCTGGCTACACGTCGACGGCGCGTACGGCGCGATCGGCGCCGTCGATCCCGACCTGGCGCCTCGCTACGCAGGTCTGGAGCGTGCCGATTCCCTGGCGCTCGACCCGCACAAGTGGCTCTCGGTCCCTGTGGAGTGCGGATGCGCGCTCGTTCGCGATGGCGCGCTCCTGCGCGACACGTGGAGCCTGGTCCCGCCGTACCTTCGCACCGAGGAGGGGCGAGGCTTCGGCGGCCTGCCGTGGTATTCCGAATACGGATTCCAGCAGACCCGCGGATTTCGCGCGCTCAAGCTCTGGATGGTGCTCGAACATCTCGGGCGTGATGGCGTTCGCCGGTTGGTGTCACGCCACGTGAAGCTGGCGCATCGAATCGCGGACCTCGTGGATGCCGCTCCCGATCTGGAGCGGGTCGCTCCGGTCACGCTGTCGATCGTCGCGTTCAGGTTCGTCCCACCTTCGACGCAGCTCGCCGACGAGGACATCGACGCCCTGAACAAACGCGTGATGGAAACGATCCAGGCCGAGGGGCGGGTGTTTCTGACGGCGACGGTCCTCCGCGGCCGCTTCGTCCTGCGCGCCTGCGTGCTCCACTACGGAACGACGGAAGCAGACGTCGCGATGCTCGTCGATACCGTTCGAGAGGTCGGCGCCCGACTGCTCGCGGCGAACCAGCCCTGAGATCAGGCGACGGTCGCGGCGGCCAACGCCTTGGCCTTGTCGCGGAGAGCGTCGGGCAAGGGCGTCGGTCGTCGCGCCGCCACGTCGAGGTGGACGCCGAGCTGATCGAGGCTGGCAACCAGGTCGCCGGTCGCCTCGTCGAACATCTTGTGAAAGACCCGCATCGACGAGTTGCCGACGTGCAGCAAGGCGCTCTTGACCGACACGGCGTCGCCGGCACGGAGCCCGCGCATGAACTTCACCTGGAACTCGAACGTCGAAAATCCTCGTCCCGCGTCGCGCATGTACGCGGGCGTCATGCCGAAGCCGGCAAGGTGCTGCGCGTTCGCGGCCGAGAAGCGGTGGATGTAGGAGGACATCGCGCTCTGGCCGTGGACGTCCATCTCGCGTGGCTTGACGGTGTCACGCGCGCTCTGCGTGAAGCCGTCGAGGCCCTTCGGTTGCGTCCGGCGCTCGCGTGGCGGCCCGTCCCATTCGATTCGCCTGCCTTCGGCGGCTCGACGTTGCACGTCGGTGAATGACATGAGCGTCCGGCGGTCGACGTCGAGATGCACCACGCGTTCCTCGACGGTCGCGCAGAGCACGCCGGAGCCGGAGTCGAACAGCTTGTGACCGAGGACGAGACTGCCGGCGCCGGTCCGGATCACGCCGCTCATCACGTGCATGATGTCTCCGACGCGCAGCTCGTGATGATACCGGACGTAGCACGCGGCGGTGAGGCACGTGCGGTCCTCGCGCCGGGTGTAGGCGGGACCCAGGCTGAGAGCGTCCAGCATGGTGAGTGACGCGTCGCCGAAACGATCGAAGTAATAGGCGACGGTGAAGTGGTCGACGTTGTCGACCTCCCAGCGGAACACGGTGCCGCGATACGTTTCGAGCCAGCCGTTCGTGGTCATACGGCGATTATCAGCATAGAGCGGGGTTGTGCAACGTCACGCTGTCCGGGGCGGGTAGCGTCTCAGTTCAAACTGAGACACTACCCGGAGGCGGAGGCAGTTGACCCGGTGACACCGCCCGCGGACAATACCCGAAATCGAACGTGAGGAAACCACCATGTTTGGATTCTCGAAGACGAAGCAGATGATGCCGGCCGCCGACCAGGTATTGCCCGGACGCCAGGACCGCATGCCCGTGCCGGCGGCGCATCACGTCAACGGCCATCCCCTGGCTTCGCCGTTTCCGGCCGGTCTCGAGATGGCGATGTTCGGTCTCGGCTGCTTCTGGGGCGCCGAGCGAAAATTCTGGACCGAGCCCGGTGTCTTCACCACCGCGGCCGGGTACGCCGCAGGGTTGACCCCGAACCCGACGTACGAGGAAGTCTGCACGGGGCTGACCGGTCACAACGAAGTGGTCCGCGTGGTGTTCGACCCGCGAGTCGTCACCTACGAGGCGTTGCTGCGGGCGTTCTGGGAAAGTCACGATCCGACCCAGGGAATGCGTCAGGGCAACGATGTGGGCACGCAGTACCGCTCGGGGATCTACGTCTATTCCTCCGAGCAGCGTCGACTGGCCGAGGCGTCGCGTGCCGCCTATCAGCGCGTGCTCGACAAGGCGGGCTACGGCCCGATCACGACGGAGATCGTCGAGGCGCCCGAGTTCTACTACGCCGAGGACTATCACCAGCAGTACCTCGCGAAGAACCCGCGGGGTTATTGCGGCCTCGGTGGCACCGGCGTGGCGTGTCCGACCGGGCTGGTGGCCGTAGGAGTTGAGGCGCGTTCGACGCGACGAAACGACGCAACAAATGAGTAGCGCGAGCGTGACCGAGCCTCGTCCAACTGTCGGCATTGTCGGGCTCGGGTACGGTCGCGCCCACATCCCGGGGTTCCAGGCGAACGGCTGCAACGTCGTCGCCGTCTGCCAGCGCGATGAGGCGACCGCGCGCAAGATCGCTGGAACGTACGGTGTGCCTCAGGTCTTCACCCGCTGGCAAGACCTGATCGCGCGCGCGAAGCCGGATGTGGTGGTCATCGCCACGCCGCCGCATCTTCACCGCACGATCGCGCTCGCGGCGTTCGAGGCAGGCGCCCACGTGCTGTGCGAGAAGCCAGTCGCGATGAACGTCGGAGAAGCGCGCGACATGATCGCCGCGGCCGCTCGGGCGGGTCGCATCGCGATGACCGACTTCAACTGGCGCTTCACCTCAGGGATGCAGGAGCTCCGTTCGCTCGTCCACGGCGGCGCGATCGGGCGCCCGTTACATCTGGCCGGTCGGTGGCTCGGCGCTCGCTGGGCCGACGAGAGCGCGGCGGCGACGTGGCGGATGGATCGCGCGCAGGCCGGCTCCGGCGCGATGGGCGACATGGGCGTCCATCTGGTCGACATGATCCGGTGGAGCTTCGGAGAGTTCGCGAGGGTGACGGCGCACTCGGGCGTGGCGTATCCGTCGCGCTCGGCGCCCGGCGTGTCACGACCGGCCGACGCCGAAGACTACTGCACGGTGGTCGGTCAGCTCACGAGCGGCGCCGAGGTCACCTTCACGGTCAGCCGCGTCGCGCACGGCGCCAACGAGCACACGCTCGAGGCGTACGGCACGTCGGGCGCGGTGAGCTATCGACTGGCGCGTGAAGGTCCGAGCTGGCACGCCGGAGACCTGAAGCTTGCGAAGGGCGGCAGTGGATTTCAGCGCGTCGAGACGCGGCCCGTGCCGCCGACGGTCGAAGGCGACCCGATGGACCAGATCGGGCGAGCGACGATCGCGCCGCTGGTCGCGCGCTTGCTCGAAGGCATCAAGACGGGGCAGACGCCGTCGCCGTCGTTGGAAGACGGGATGCGGGCGCAAGCGGTGCTCGACGCGATCGCTGAAGCCTCGGCGCGCGGTCGCTGGGTCGACGTCCGGTAATATTCGATGATGATCCCCGAGTACGACCTCAGCGGCAAGGTCGCGTTCGTCACGGGCGCGGGCCGCGGCATCGGCAAGGGCATCGCGCAGGCGCTCGCCGAAGCCGGCGCGGACGTCGTCATCAACAGCCTCACCGACAAGTACGTCACGGGCGTCGCGGCGGACATCGCGAAGGCGACGGGCCGCCGCGTGATACCGCTCGTCGCGGACGTGACGAGATCCCAGGATGTCGAGCGCGCGGTGAGCCGGATCCTTTCGGACTTCGGCCGTCTGGACATCCTCGTCAACAATCTCGGCGACTCGATCAGGAAGCCGCTCGTGCCGGGAGCGAGCGGTGGCGGAACCGCACTCACCGACGACGAGCTGAAGTTCATCATGGACGTGAACTTCACGGCGACGGTGCTTTGCACCCGCGCGGTTGGGCCCCACATGCTGGGGCGTCGGTCCGGCAAGGTCATCAACATCGGGTCATTCGCGTCGCTACGCGGCGGTGTGTCGCTCACGATCTACTCGGCGGCGAAGAGCGCGCTCGTCGGATTCACCCGCGCGCTGGCGCTCGAGTGGGCGCCGTCGAGTGTTCAGGTGAACACGATCGCGCCGGGGCTCTTCCCCGACCCGGTGACATCGGGGGAGACGCGGTACGCCGAGCGACGCGAGCACGCCAAGACAGCGGTACCGCTGCAGCGGGTGGGCGAGCTCCGGGAAGTCGGACTCCTCGCGGTGTACCTCGGCTCGCGCGCGTCCGACTACATGACCGGCCAGACGCTGTATCTGGACGGCGGCATCACGCTGTGATCCGAGAGCCGCCCCGGCCTCGCGACGCCGCGCGAGGTAGATTGCCGAGGTGGAACGCTACGGACGACGGCGCGATCGGACAGCCGCCGCGAGATCTTCCAGCACCGGTACCGTCATCTCCCAGCCCATGCAGGCGTCGGTGATGCTCTGGCCGTAGCTCAGGCCGGCGGCGTCGCGGAGATCTTGCCGCCCGTCGACGAGGAACGACTCCATCATCACGCCGACGATCCCGGTCTCGCCCTGGGCGACCTGTGCGCCGATCTCGCGCGCGACGAGCGGTTGCCGGCGATAGTCCTTGTCGCTGTTCCCGTGGCTGGTGTCGATCATGAGCCGCGGGGGCAGTCCGGAATCTCGCAGCGCGGCTAGCACCTTCTGCACGCTCATGGTGTCGTAGTTCGGCCCGCTCTGGCCGCCCCGCAAGATCACGTGACAGTCCGGATTGCCGCGCGTCGACACGATACCCGCCAGTCCTTGCTCGGTGACGCCGATGAAGCGGTGGGGGTGCGCAGCCGCGCGCACGGCGTCGATGGCGATCTGCACGCCGCCGTCGGTGCCGTTCTTGAACCCGACCGGCATCGAGAGCCCGGATGCCAGCTCGCGGTGGACCTGGCTTTCTGTCGTGCGTGCGCCGATGGCGCCCCACGTCACGAGATCGGACGTGAACTGCGGCGTGATCGGGTCGAGGAATTCGGAGCCGGCCGGCTGGCCCAGCTCGACGAGATCGAGCAGGAAGTGTCGAGCGAGGCGCAAGCCTTCGTTGATCGCGAACGATCCATCGAGGTGAGGATCGTTGATCAAACCCTTCCAGCCCACGGTCGTTCGCGGCTTCTCGAAGTACACGCGCATGACGATGCGAAGCTCGGCCGCGAGACGGTCGGCAAGCTGCCGGAGCCGTCGCGCATAGTCGAGCCCGGCGCGCGGGTCGTGGATCGAGCACGGACCGACGATCACGATCAACCGATCGTCCTGGCCGTTCACGATGCGCGCGACTTCGTCGCGGGCCGTCGCCACCATCAGCGAGCCGCTCTCGGTCAGCGGCAGCTCTTCGAGAAGGATCGCCGGCGGCAGCAGCGGCCGGATGCTCTCGACGTGAAGGTCACGCGTCTTCATCGGCGGGCTCCGCCGAGCGCGGCCACGATGGCGTCGACGTCGTAGACGCAGCCGCCCCAGGTGCCGCCGCCGAGCTGCTGGAGCGCAGCCCAAAGTCGCGTGTCGTCCGGCAGATCGGGATCGGGAGCGAGATCGCCTCGCGGCGGTCGCGCTGCCAGCACGCGCGCACCTTCGCCGGCGCCGAAGCGCGTTTCGCCATGGCCGATCAGATCGATGCTGCCTTCGAGCTTGTTCCGATCAACGATGATCTGGACGAGATCGCCGTCTTCCAGCTTGCCGATCGGTCCGCCGGCGAGCGCCTCCGGACCGATGTGACCGATGCATGCGCCCGTCGACACGCCGGAAAAGCGCGCGTCGGTCAGGACGGCCACGTGCTTGCCCCAGGAGAGGTGCTTGAGCGCCGACGTGATCTGGAAGATCTCCTCCATGCCGGCACCGAGAGGACCGCGGCAAATCAGAACCATCACGTCGCCGGGCTTGAGCGGATTCGGTCCACGGCCCTTGATCGCCGCGATCGCATCGCGCTCGAGGGTGAAGACGCGCGCCGGGCCGACGTTCCGGTACACGCCGTCGGCGTCGACCACGGAAGGGTCGATGGCCGTGCTCTTGATCACCGAGCCCTGCGGCGCCAGATTGCCGCGCGGGAAGGTGACCGTGCTGGTCAGCCCGCGCGCGCGGGCGCTGTCAGGCGCCATGATCACGTCGTCGGGACTGATGCCGTCCGCGGCCCGGAGCCGCTCCCGGAGCGTGCGCCGTCGCTCCGAGCCTTCCCACCAGTCGAGCAACGTGCCGAGACGTTCACCCGACACGGTGAGCACACTCTCGTCGAGGAGCTTCAGACGCCGGAGGTGCAGCATGACTTCCGGCACGCCACCGGCGAGGAACGCCCGGACGGTCGGATGCGGGCCGTTCGGCAGCGTGTCGACGAGCCGCGGGACGCGATGGTTCACGTCGGTCCAGTCGTCCACGGTTGGCCGGCGGAGCCCCGCGGCGTGCGCGATGGCCGGCAGATGCAACAGCAGATTCGTCGACCCGCCAAAGGCCGCGTGGACGGCCATGGCATTCCGGACGCTCGCATCGGTCAGAATGTCGCGGCCGTTGATACCACGCTCGGCGAGCATGACGAGCGCCCGCGCCGAGCGCCGCGCCATGTCGATCCAGATCGGCTGGCCGGATGGCGCGAGCGCGCTGTGGGGAAGTGAGAGCCCGAGCGCCTCGCCGATGACCTGCGACGTGGCCGCGGTGCCGAGGAACTGACAGCCGCCGCCCGGTGAACCGCACGCGCGGCAGCCGAGATCCGCCGCCTGCTCGAGCGTCAGCTCGCCGTGCGCGAAGCGCGCGCCGATCGACTGCACCTTGCCGGCGTCCTCGCCGTCGGTCGGCGGCAGCGTGACGCCGCCCGGCACGAGCACGCCGGGAAGATCACGCATCGCCGCGAGCGCCATCATCATCGCCGGCAGTCCCTTGTCGCACGTCGCCACACCGAGCACGCCCCGCCGCGTCGGGAGCGAGCGGATGAGCCGGCGGAACACCTGCGCGGCGTCGTTGCGGTAGGCGAGGCTGTCCATCATGCCGACCGTGCCCTGCGTCCGCCCGTCGCACGGATCGGAGCAGAAGGCTGCGAACGGCAGGCCTTCGAGCTGGCGGAACTCTTCGGCGGCGGCCTGCATCAGCAAGCCGATCTCCCAGTGGCCGGTGTGATAGCCGAGAGCGATGGGGTGACCGTCAGGCGCGCGGATGCCACCGTTCGTGCCGAGCATGAGGTACTGCGGCCGCCCGAGCTCTCTCGGGTCCCATCCCATGCCCGCGTTCTGCGTCAAACCGAAGATGTCGCCGCTCGGACGCTCGATCAACATCTCGGCGGTGATGGGCAGGCTTCCCTGCGGTCCCGCGTCCTTGGTCCGGACGTCCCACACCGCGCGATCCGACTCCACGATCTGCTCGAACCCCATGCTTCGCGTCATCGTCGCTGCTTCCTCCACGGGACCGACCGCGGTCCTAACGGGACCGGCCGCAGTCCCCACAGGACCGGCGCGGTCCTAACGATCCCCGACAATATCCTATCTTCGGCTCACCGCCAAAGTCGCGGAGGCCCCGGCGGCGAGTCGCTGGCGATGCGCTTGCTGATCGTGACGAGGGCGGGAATCACGAACGTGTCGAACGATCACGGGAGGATCAACGACGGCGGTCAGGCGACAGACGCGTAAGGCGCCTGGCCGCGAATAATTCATGAACGAGTGACGTGCGTGCCGGCCGGTGATCCGGCGGGAGACGGGCAGCCGGAGTCCTCTGACCACAGGCG
>JBGPTW010000150.1:0-14595 GCA_041490825.1 Methylomirabilia bacterium
GGCTTCGATCATTGACTGGACACCCACGCCCCTGACCGCGTTCCCCAGCGTTTCGGCGCTTGCGCCATCAGCTCGCGGAATTCCGGGGCGATCCCCAGCCCGGCGCTCGGTTTCGGCGGCCGCCGCGCGCGATCGTTCGGGAATAATCCGCGCTAGCCCTGACGTCGAAGCTTGGGATCCCAGGCATCGCGGAGCGTATCACCGAAGAGATTGAAGCCGAGCACCGACAGGCTGATCGCCAGGCCCGGAAAGACCGCGAGCCATGGCGCCTGCTCCATGAATGCGCGCCCCGTGCTGCTCAGCATCAGCCCCCACGAGGGCGTCGGAGGCTGCGTCCCCACTCCGAGAAAGCTCAACGTCGCCTCGATGAGGATGGCGTTGCCGAACCAGATCGACGCGATGATCAGGATCGGCGCCGTCACGTTGGGGAGAATGTGGCTCACGATGATCCGCTGATGCTGGCAGCCGAGCGCCTGCGCCGCTTCGACGTAGCGGTTCTGCTTCGCCGACAGGACCGCGCCGCGCACGATCCGGGAGTTGCCCGGAATGATGACGATGGCGATCGCGAGCATCGCATTCGTCGTGTTCGGCTTCAACACCGACACGATCGCGAGCGCGAGAAGCAATCCCGGAATGGCCTGGATCGCGTCCATCACCCGCTGCATCAGCAGATCGACGCGGCCCTCGCAGTATCCGCACAGGAGGCCGATGATCATGCCGGCGACCGTCCCGATGCCGACGGCCAGCAAACCCACCCACAGCGAGATCCGGCTGCCGTGAATGACGCGACTCAGGACATCACGGCCGATGTCATCCGTGCCGAACGGATGGCTCCAGCTCGGCGCAGAGAGCCGGATCTCCGGCTGCGTCGCCAACGGATCGTAGGGCGCGAGCACGTCCGCGAAGATCGCCGTCACCACGATGACCGCGAGAA
This sequence comes from Methylomirabilia bacterium, assembly GCA_041490825.1. Classification (GTDB taxonomy): domain Bacteria; phylum Methylomirabilota; class Methylomirabilia; order Rokubacteriales; family CSP1-6; genus JBGPTW01. The sequence goes on from JBGPTW010000150.1 coordinate 935, forward strand.
GCGCCGCTGACACCATCCCGAGCGGCTTCCGCTTGACGACAGCCCACAGCAATTGAGTCCGGCTCAATGTGCCGGCTGGTTGCGGAAAGTCTGATACGCGCGCGGTCACCGTCGATATGGCTGTCTCCCTTACCGATACCGAATCCGTGGATCGAGCCACGCGTAGGTGAGATCGACGACCAGATTCAGCGTCACGAGCGTGCCCGCGACGAGCATGAGGTTCGTCTGCACCACGGGGTAATCGCGATAGAGGATCGCCTCCACGGTGAACCGGCCCATTCCCGGCAGCGCGAAGACCGTTTCGACGACCACGGTGCCGGCCAGCAGCACGCCCAGCTGACCCCCGACGATGGTGACCACGGGGATCAGCGCGTTCTTCAACGCGTGCTTGTAGACGACGATCCGCCCCTCGAGGCCCTTCGCCCACGCCGTTCGCACGTAATCCTCACGCAGCACCTCGAGGACGGTGGAGCGGGTCATTCGCATCGTCGCGGCCGACAGCCGAAAGCCGAGCACCGCCGCCGGAAGCACGAACTGCTGAAGATTCCTCGACGGCGACTCCCAGATGCTCGCGTAACCGATCGGCGGGATCCAGTGGAACCAGATCGCCGCGAACGTGATGACGAGCGTGCCGAGCCAGAAATCGGGGAGCGAGAGGCCGGAGACGGCGACCACGCGGCCGGCGTAATCGGACGGAGTGTCCTGCCGTGTGGCAGAAAGAACGCCGATGGGAACCGCGATGATCAGTCCGAGGATCATCGCCAGCGTCGCGAGCTCGAGCGTGACCGGGATCGCCTTCCTCAGGCTCACCGCGATGGGCTCGCCAGTGAAGATCGAGTCGCCGGGGTTCAGGCTGACCATCTGCCAGACCCAGATCAGGTATTGCTGGTAATACGGACGGGCGAGGCCAAGGTCCTTGCGGAGCTTCGCGAGCTCTCGCTCGCCGACGTTGCCGGACTCACCCATCAGGGCCGTCAACGCATCGCCCGGCATCACGCGCATCAGTCCGAAGACGATCAGCGACGAGAGCAGCAGCACCGGCGCAGCGAGCAGGAGCCGGCGGATCACATATTTGTGCATCCCGGCTCCGCGTCCGCGCTCATCCGGCGTCGTTCCTCGCGCACCATGCGGCTTATCGAGCCACCGTCCTACTTATCGAGCCACATCCGGGCGATGGTCGGCGACCCGTACGCGTCCGTGCGCCGAATGGCAAGGGGTGCACCGTTCCGCACGTGCGGCTGGAACACCAGGAAGCCGTTGTCGTACGGCATCCAGAGCCGGAGCGCCTGGTCGTACTCCCGATCGACGATCCTCTTGGCGAGCTTGCCCTGTTCGGCGCGATCCGGGGTCTGCCGCAGCTTCGTGGTCAGCTCATCGATGACCGGGTCGTTGACGCGGAAGAAGTTCTTGGTCGACTTCGAGTGCATGTACTGGTAGGTCCGCTCGTCGAGCCCCACCGCGTGACCCGACTGGAACCCCCACGACATCCCGTCCCACTTGTTGTCGACGTAGCGGCCGTAGTACGTCGTGTAATCGAGCTTCGTGATCTTGACGTCGATGTTGAGGTTCTTCTTGAGGTCCTGCTGGACGAGCTGGACCTGCGACGTCATCTGCGGGAAGTACTCGTAGTAGAACAGCGTGGTCGAGAACCCGTTCGGATGGCCGGCTTCGGCCAGGAGCTTCTTCGCTTCGGCCGGTCGGTACTGCCACCAGGGGCCGAGATCCTTCGCGGTCGGCGCCTTGTCTTGATAGTAGATGTACGGAACGCCCCAGCCGAGGATGCCGTGGCCTTCGTAGACCGTGTCGACCTGCTTCTGGCGATCGATGGCCATGGAGACCGCACGTCGGACCCGCAGGTCGTTGAACGGCGCCCGGTCTTGCGCGAGGGCCAGGCCGAACGGGGTCAGGGTGTTGTGGTACGCCTGCACCTGCGCCGCGGGGTTCGTCTTGCGAATGGTCTCGACCTCGGACGGGCTCGCCAGCGAGATGAAGTCGCTCTGGCCGGTGCGGAAGGCCGCCACACGGGTCGCCGTATCGGGCGTCGACAGGATCACGTACTCGTCGGCGTACGGCCGGCCCTTGTCGTAGTAGTCGGGGTTGCGCGTGAGGACGACGCGCACCTTGCGCGTGTGCTCCTTGAGCATGAAGGGCCCGGTCCCGATCATGCGCTTCTTGAGATCGCCGTCCTCCTCCAGCACCTCGCGGGAGAAGATCACGGTGACGGACTCAGCGACGCTCTGCGGGAACAGCACGTTGGGCGTGTTGAGGTGCACGCGCAGCGTGTGCTTGTCCGGGGTCTCCATCGCCTCGATCTCGCGGAAGTTGAACGATTGCACGCCTTCCTTGGCGTACTGCTCGAAGCAATATTTGACGTCCGCCGCCACCAACTCGCGGCCGTTCAGGGGCGGGAGGTTGTGCCACTTGACGCCTTGGCGCAGCTTGAACGTCCACGTCCGGGAGTCAGGGCTCGACTGCCAGGACTCCGCGAGATCGCCCTTGAGCGTCAGGTCGATCGGGCCTGTCGCCTCGTCGGGAAACGCGTACCGGATGAGGCGGCTCGACGTGAGACCGGCGAACTGGAAGAGTCCGACCGATTGCGTCAGCCGAGGATCGAGCACCGGCGGATCCCACTGTGAGGCCCGCGTCAGGCTCCCACCGCGCTTCGGCGGCTTACTGCTTGCGGCAATCCAGTCGGGATACTGAGCCGAGGCCGGGGTGGCGGCGCGGGCCCGACGGGCGCCGGCCATCACGGCTGTCATCCCGACGCCGCCCCATCCCACGCGCGTGAGAAATTCGCGCCGATCGACGTGCTTCCGGGTACCTGTTGGGCGAGCCTTGTCACTCTGCATGATGGCGCTCCTTCTCACTGAGGCTTGAGCTTCATGTCTTCGTAGGACGGAAACGGCGAGTTGTGGATCCACGTGATCGTGTGCTCCGCCACTCGCGGCCCCACGCCCATCAGCGCGCGAAGGTCCATGATCGGCGCGAACATGACCCGGTCGATGGTGAGCTGCTGAATCTTGTAGAGGATCGCCTCGCGCTTCTTGACGTCGCGCTCGCGGGCCTGCTGCAGGAACAGATCGTCGATGTCGGGATAGCCGCCATAGGCGTACCCTCCCTTCGAGTACATGAATTCCTGCACGCGGCTCGCCGCGTTGCCGGAGTTGCCCACCGCGGTGATGAAGAGCCCGTGCAGCTTCTTCTCGCGCCAGTTGGAATAGAAGGTTGCCCGCTCCATCTGTCGCATCTTCACCCGGATACCGACGGCGTTCAGGTAGTTCACCGTCGACTCCGCCACCGTGAAGAACGGAGGAATCGGCACCAGCTCGCCGGCGTCGAGGCCGTTCGGATAGCCGGCCTCGGCGAGGAGCTGCTTGGCCTTTTGCGGATCGTACGGCGGAGGCTCGACCTGCAGCGCAAAATCCATCACGCGAGGAACGATGACCCCGGCTGGCGGGCAATAGCCGAGGCACGCGGCCTCGTTGATCGCCTTTCGGTCCAGCGCATAATTGACCGCCAGCCGTAGCCGTTTGTCATGCCACGGGGACTTCGGGTCCCACTGGTCAGCGAACTCGAGCCAGAAGATCGACGCATGTTTCGAGGGCACGATCTGCAGACGCGGGTCTCGCTTCAGGCTCTCGGCATCGGGGCCGTCCAGGGCATAGGCGATGTCCGCCTCCCCGGTCTTCAGCATCGCCGCGCGTGTCGTGCCTTCGGGGACGCTCCTCATGACCAGCCGCTTGACATACGGCACGTGCCGCCAGTATCCCGGGTAGGCTTCCAGCACCACCTCGATCCCGGGCGTGTGGCTCACGAACTTGTAGGGACCGGCGCCGATCGGATGCTTCTTGAAACCGTCCTCTCCGACCTGGGTCATGTATTTCTTTGGAACGACGATCCCGGCGGCCGTGGCCGTGGTCCCGTAGAAGGTCATGAAATCGGGCCACGGCTCTTTCAGATGGAAGCGCACCGTCAACGGATCGACGACCTCCACCTGCTGGACGCGTGTCTGGAATTCCCTGGCCCCCGCTCCCTTGTAGCGCTCGACGCTGAACTTCACGTCCTCGGCCGTCACGGGATCCCCGTTGTGGAACTTGAGCCCGCGGCGCAGCTTGAACTCGTACATGCCGCCATCCGGGCTCTCCTTCCACGACTCGGCCAGGCTCGGGCCCATCTTCTGGCCCGGGAGCGGACGGACCAACGCGTCGTGGATCGCATAGAGCATCCCGAACGGCGTGATCTGTGGCGGCGCGGTGGATGGGTCGAACCAGCTCGGAGCAATCGTCACATGCCATGCCATGACCGCCTCGTCGGCTGAGGGACCCGCAAACGCGTGGGGAGCGCCCAGCGCCACGAGCAGTACGGCAAGCATGAACAGGGGGCGAAAGAACGATGAACCCCGCATCGCGTGGCACCTCCACGGGCGACGGTCAGAGGGTAGGTGACGTTACCCCTAGACCTTGCCTGGGTCAAGCGGACTATAGCGCGCGTCAATCGCGCTATCGCGGAGCGGCGTCACCATCGGAGCCCATGGCATTGACCTTGCGTCCTCCGAACACGCTGAAGACCGCTCATGAGGAGGTCATCATGACAAGTTTGAGCGTCTCCATGACCACGGTGGTTTTGACCGCCGGTTTGATCGCCGCGACATCAGCGGCCTACGCCGATGTTCCAACCGCCGAGAACTTCGCCGCCTGCAATGGCGAAGCGCGCGATGCGGTGACTGGCGGAAACGCATCGCCTCCGACGTCACCGACCGCCAAGGATCGTGCGCAAGCCGGAGAAAAATGGCGCGGCGAAAGCGCCGGCCGCGAGACCACCGACCCGACAGGCAAGATCATCGAGTCGAAAGATCCGCAAATCGAGGGCATGGACGCCACGGGCGCCAAGGACCCGGCGTACCGAGCGGCATATCGCTCGTGCATGCGCCGGAACGGCTTCTAGTAAACGTGGGGGCCCCGAAATGGCCCCCACACCCCCAGACGCTCGGCGCACCCCAGCAAAGCTGTGTCGCGCCTCGATACTCCGACAGGCTCCTAGCGAATTGGGGGCCTCGAAGGCCCCCAGACCCCCATACGCTCGGCGCGCCGCAGCAAAGCTGTGGCGCTCCTCGATACTCCGACAGGCTCCTAGGGTTCCGGATCCGGCGGCACGCGACCAGCTCGCTACGATGCGGGAGAGAAGATCCGCGTCTTGAGCCGTCGCGGGACCCACGCCGCCAGCAGTTGCGCCGAGCGGGCAAGCTGCTCGAGCGAGGCCTCGCTACCGGGCCAGTACTTCACCACGAGCCGCCGATCGACGTAGTTCAGCACACCGTCGACGACGATAGCAGCCAGCAACAGGTCGTCGAGAAAGCCGACGAAGGGGATGAAGTCCGGGATCAAATCGAACGGGCTCACGAGGTAGACCGCCGCGGCGGCCAGCGCGATCTTCACCGCGCGGGGCAGGACGGGATCGAGGACCAGGCGCCCGAGCAGCCGCGCGAGGTCGGGTAGCGCTCGCAGCAGCGCCCTCATTCGAGGCTCTCGGCCACGAGCTCGCTGACGTCCTTCACCTGCAGGGTGTCCTCGGCGCCCTTCACCTTGCGGCCGAGATCGACCATCGCCAGGCAAAACGGACAGCCAGTGGCGATGACGTCGGGTTTCGCCTCCAGCATCTCCTCGACGCGGATGATGTTGACCCGCTTCTCCGACGGGACTTCCATCCACATGTGGCCGCCGCCGCCGCCGCAGCAGAGGCCGCGCTCGCGGTTCCTCGGCAGCTCGATGAGTTTCAATCCGGGCACGGCGCGAGCCACTTCACGGGGCGCCTCCATGATCCCGTTGTAGCGACCGAGATAGCACGAGTCATGGAACGCGACCGTCTGCTCGGTACCGCGCTTCGGCGTGATGCGGCCCGAGGCGATGAGCTCGCTGATCACTTGCGAGTGATGCAGCACCTCGTACGTCCCGCCGAACTGCGGGAACTCGTTCCGGATCGTGTTGAAGCAGTGCGGGCAGTGCGTGATCACTTTCTTGAAGCGGTAACGGTTGATCGCCTGGATGTTCTCCTGCTGCACGGTCTGGTAGAGGTACTCCTCGCCCAGGCGGCGCGCGACTTCACCGTGGCAGCGCTCCTCCTGCATGACGGCGAAGCTGACGCCCGCCTTCTTCAAGATCTTCACCACCGCGCGCGCGATGGACTGGTTGCGCCTGTCGTACGAGGCCGAGCACCCGACCCAGTAGAGGTATTCGACCTCCTTGTCCGCTTCCATCACGGGCACGTCGAGCCCCTCCGCCCAGGCCAACCGCTCAGCCGCCGGCAAGCCCCAGGGATTCCCCGCGCGCTTTATGTTCTGGAGCGACTGCGGCGCCGTGGACGGTAACGCGCCTTCGGACAGCGTCAGGTAGCGCCGCAGGTCGATGATCGTGTCGACGATGTCGATGAAGGCAGGGCACTCCTCCACGCACGCCATGCACGTCGTGCACGACCAGAGCTCGTTCGGCTGGATCAGCGTGCCGTGGATCGGGCCGGGCAGCTCGCCGTGCATGTGACGTTTCAGCTTCACGATGATCTGTTTCGGCGACAGCGCCGTGCCCGCCATGTACGCCGGGCACGCCGCCTCGCAGCGCCCGCACTCGACGCACGCGTCGAAGTCGAGGCGTCGCTTCCAGGAAAACTCCTCGAGCTTCGAGACGCCGAGCGACTCTGCCTCTTCGATGTCGACAATCGGTTTGATCTCGCCTCGCGACGTGAGCTTCGAGAAGAAGATGTTCAGCGGCGTCGTGATGAGGTGCATGAAGTAGGAGTACGGGATCACCGCGATGAAGGCGAGTGAGAGCGCCGCGTGGAAGAGCCACACGCTGAGATGGGTGGCGCGCAGCGCCGCCTCCGACACGCCGAGACCGAGCATCCCCTGCGCGAGCGCGTAGCCCACCGGCGACCACGGCGCCCAGGGCGGCTGGACGACCGCGAGGCGGCACGCCTCCATGATGAAGCCGCTCACGTTGATCACGAAGAGCAGCGTCAGCACGCGCGCGAACCGGGCCGTCGGGTCGATCCGGTGCGGCCGCACGACGAAACGCCGGTAGACCGCCATGCCGAGACCGATCACGAAGAAGAGGCCGAAGAGATCGAGCACCGTCTCGTAGACGAGGTAGAAGCTGCCCTTGAGGAGCTTGTAGCCGAAGAGCGGCAGCGTGATGTCGTAGTCGACCGTGGCGAGGACCGTCCCCATGAACAGCGCGAGGAACCCCCAGAACATGATCGCGTGCATGATCCCCGGATACGCCTGGGACAGCGTGCGCACCTGGCCGAGCGCGTGCTTCGCCACGAGCTTCACGCGCTCCGGCACGTGGTCGATCCGGTTCTCCGGTCCACCGGATCGCCAGAGCTGAATGCGCTGCCAGAGCCCGTAGACGAACACCGCAATCGCCACGGTAGCGGCGACGTAGAGCAGCACTTGCGCGGCTGGCGGGACGTTCCAGAACGTGTCGCGGAACGGGACGGCGGGCGTCATGGGCGCTCCGACGATATCATCGGCGTCCCGAGAAGTCAGCGCGCGCGAGGATCGCATCCGCGGCGGAGTACGGATCCATCGAGCCCTCGGCCACCTGATCCAGCGTGGCGCCGAGATCGCCGGACGTCAGATCCCGCTCCATCTTCGTCTTGAAGCGGTCGACCAGCAGGCCCTGGAACTCGGCACGCCGCCGTGCCTTGCGTCGGGTGGCCAGCGCGCCCGACGCTTCCAGTACCGCACGGTGGCGACGGATCTCGCCGAGCAGCTCCGCGATGCCGACGCTGTTCTGCGCTTCCGTCGCGAGCACCGGAATCTCCCAATCGATGTCCTTGGCCGACGTCGAGCTCGCGTAATGAAGATGCGCGGTGAACTTCAGCTCGGCCATCAGCGCGTGGGCGCCGGTGCGATCGGCCTTGTTGACGACGAAGACGTCCGCCGCCTCCATGAGCCCGGCCTTCATCGTCTGGACGGCGTCGCCGGATTCGGGCACCAAGACCACGACCGTCGTGTCGGCCAGCTTCATGATGTCGAGCTCGGTCTGTCCGACACCGACCGTCTCGATCAGGATCCACTGAAGCCCGAAGGCGGCGAACAGCTTCACCACCTCGCCCGTGGCGCGCGAGAGGCCGCCGAGCGATCCCCGGGTTGCCATGCTGCGGATGAAGACGCCGGGGTCGAGCGTGTGCGCCTGCATGCGAATGCGGTCGCCAAGGACGGCGCCGCCGGTGAACGGGCTCGACGGATCGACGGCGACGACGCCGACGGTGGCGGACTCGGCGCGCAGCAATGCGGTCAACCGGTCGACGACCGTCGATTTACCAGCACCCGGCGGGCCCGTGATGCCGACGACGAACGCCGGCTGGTCGCGCGCGTGCACGGCGCGCATGATCGCGGGCACCGCGCCCGTCCGGTTCTCGACTTGCGTGATGAGTCGAGCCAGCGCCAGGCGATCGCCGGCCAGCATACGCTCGACGAGCGCGGCCGGGTCGACGCGACGGGGAGTGACTTCAGAGCCTGCCATCGGCGAGCGGGCGGATTCTAACACGGAGACGTCTAGTAAACGTGGGGGCCCCGACATGGCCCCCACACCCCCAGACGCTCGGCGCACCCCAGCACAGCTGTGACGCGCCTCGATACTCCGACAGGCTCCGACTAAACCACACCACACATCACCGCGTATCGCTTCACTTGTCACCTCTTGCCGGATATTGCAATCGCTGGAGTCGTGGATTCTAGCAGGACCCACGGGCCGCCGGTGCGCGGGACGTCACTGAACGATGCTACGATCGTCGCTGGATGCTTTCGACGCTGGCGCTTACCTGGCTGCTGCTGGCTTCCGGAGCACTCACACCGCAGCGTGTCTGGCTCGACCGGCTGGCGCTTCTCGTCCCAGGACCATCAGCAACGCGCTGGCTGCTCATCGCCGATGTCGTGTGCCTGGTCGTCATCGGCCTGCGCGGGCGGCGCCCCGTGGCCGGAATGCTGCTTGCGCTCGCGGCGGGGTTCGTGACCATCAACGGGTTCGGAATGGCGTTCACCGACTTCTATCTCGGGCTCGCGGCCTTTCATCTCACGGTCGGGATCGCGACGGCGCTCTTTGCGGGTCACGCACGCTGGCTCGGCGCGGGGCTGGTCGCACTGGCGCTCGTGCTCGGCATCGCGACCTGACGCAACAACCGGCGATCGATCGATCAAAGAGTCTTGTGGCACTCGCGGCACATCGGGACGACGGTCGCTCTGGAGATGAAGCGGTTCGCCGCATCGCTGTCGGTGGTGTGCGAAGTGTGACAGCGCACGCACGCGATCCTGACGGTCTCGTGCTCTCGGATCGCGTGATATGAGTTGCCCCCGCGGCCTTCGGTCTCGGCTTCCTGGCTGAACGTCGACTCATCGGTCGGATTCACGCCCCGCGCCGGTCCTGCTGGTCCCCTGCTCGTGCCGCTCTGCGCCACCGAGGGTTTGAGGATCGGCGTGTGGCACTTCCGGCATTCGGCATTTCGCAACGGGACCCACATGTGGGTGGGCTCCGTGTAGCTACCGGCGAGAAAACGCAGCGTGTCGAAACCGGCCACCGTCCAGACGCGAAGCCGCATCGGTAGGTCTGCACCTTCGTGACACGCGATACATCCGACGTCGGCCTTCTTCGAGTGGTGGAGACCGGCCAGGTCCCGGGGCGCCGCGGCGACGAGCCGCGTGAACTTCTCGTCGTGGAGATGACACGCAACGCAGAAGGTGTTGTCTCTCTCCTTCGCGGCGAGGGCCGTCAGCGCGAGGGCGACGAAGAGCGCGATTGCCGCGCTCCCCGCCGCCCCCAGTCCGATGATGCGTGCGAACCTGGCGACCGAGATCCGGCTAAGCGTTCGGGGCGCCCTACTTGACGCTGACGCTCACCGGCTTCGCGAACATGACACGGCTCGAGGCGCCGCCGGGGCCGCCTCGCGGCATCACCTGGCCCGTCGGCGTCGTCACCGTGCCCACGGGTGACCACTTTTCAGTGCCGAAGTGGAACGCCACGGTCACGGTGTAGGTCCCCGGTTCCTGGGGCGCCTTCACCGTCCAGACCACCTTGCCGTCGGCGGCCTTCTTCGCCGCGAGGTCAGACTTCTGGTCGAAGAGGACCATGCTGTTGAGGTTCTTGTGGAGTCCCGAGGCGCGGCTGTCGATCCACTTCGTCTGCTCCTTGCCGTCGCTGCCCCAGGCTTTTGGCGCGCCGACGACGACCCAACCGTCGCCCTGCAGCGGTCGAGCCTGCCAGCGGAGATCGGTATCGACGAGGAACACCCCGACGACGCCCTGTCCCCCTTTCACGTTGACGGTGATCTGAGCCTCCTGACCAGGCCTCAGCGTCGCGGGGGCGCTCACCGAGACCGAGGAGAGCTCATCCATCAGCTTGACGTCCGCCAGAAGTTTCTGGCGGTCGGCCGGCGACATTTGCTGATACGGCCCGATGCCCTCTTCGATCGCCTTGTAGTGCTTGGTCTCCTTCACCTGGCTGGCGGCGAAGGCTTCAGGCTCGTTCCGGAGCTGCTCCTTGTTGAAGGACGAATGGCATGAGGCACATGTCGGGCTGAGGTCCGTGACGTTGCGCAGCGGGCCGCCGGAGTACGCGGAGGCGTCGTGAGCGGCAAACGACAGGACCACGGTGACGAGGGTGAAGGTCCTCAGCAGTCGTTTCATCGTCTCTCCTTGTCCAGTGTGGGCTATGCGATTTCGACGTTCACCGCAAGCGCGCCGCGACGACGATACTCTGCGAAGAAACTCCTCAGGCCCGCCGCTGGTTCCCACCGGAGGCTTCGTTCTGCGCCGGGCTCCCCCGTAGCGTCACTTCCATCACGAGCGCGTCTTCGCCGGTGTCGTAGTAATAGCCCTTGCGCTTGCCCACGACCTCGAAGCCGAAGGACTCGTAGAGGGGGCGCGCTTCGTGGTTGCTCGGACGCACCTCGAGGCCAATCAGACGCAGCTGGCGATTACGGGCGTCCTCCAGAAGGCTGCTGAGCAGCGCCCGACCGACACCTCGCCGGCGCCAGTCTGGATGCACGGCGATGTTCGTGACGTGGATCTCGTCACCGATCTCCCAGAGACACATGTAGCCGACCACCCGGGTCCCTTCCCGCATGACCCAGCACCGCGCGACACGATTCTGCTCCATCTCGTAGAGGAACGCACCGCGCGACCACGGCAGCGTGAAGGCTACCCGCTCGATCGCGACGACCTCGTCGAGGTCGCCCGAGCGCATCCGGTCAAGCGATAGGGACGCCACGGCGCCTGAGCTCCGCTTCGGAGGGGCGAAGATAGAGCGGCACGAGATCGGCCGCGCTGACAGTCTCGTTGCGCCGCAGGCGCTCGACACCGAGCTGTCCCACGCAGCCTGGCGACGGCACCCGGCGTGCCGGCGGCGCCAGCCGCGCGTACGGGGATCGGATCGCGGCGGCGCCATTACCAAGGAGGATCACCGGCTCATCCAGCCGCGTGGCGAGCGCCTCCGGCGCGAGCGCGAGGTACTCCCATTCCTGCCGCATCGCGTGGCCGGCCCAGCGATAGAGCGACGTGTAGACCTCGCCCTTGCGCGCGTCGATCACGGGACACACGGGAAGCGCGGCAAACGGCAGGCTGGCAGCCATCGCGTCGAGCGTCGGGACCGCCGCCACCGGGACACCGAGCGCGAGCGCGAGACCCTTCACGGTGCTGAGGCCGATCCGGAGGCCGGTGAACGACCCGGGGCCGATCGCGACCGCGAGCCCCGTGATGTCGTCGATGCTCCACCCGGCATCGCCAAGAGCACGGTCGACCGTCGCCATGAGGCGCTCCGAGTGAGTGGCGCGAACATCGAGCAGATACTCGCCCACGACATGATCGCCGTCGAGCAGGGCTACACCGCCGGCCAGCGTCGACGTTTCCACCGCAAGGACCCGCATCGGCAAGAGTCTAGCACGCACGCGCGGTGCCGTTCGCGGCGCGCGTGCGATAATACGCGACAGGGAGGACGTGGATGACGCCTGTACCGAAGAAAGACCCCGCCACCATCGAGGTCGAGGTCCGAGAGAAGATCCACCTCGAGATCCTGAAGCGGACCGGCGCCTATCACGCGAACGACCATGTCCTCCTGCCCTCGGGGCAGCACACGTCGGAGTACATCGAGAAGACGCTCGTGACGACCGAGCCCTCGTTCACCGAGGGGCTCGGCGCCGTGATCGCCAAGCACTTCGCACCCTGGCCGGTCGACGTCGTGCTGTCGACAGGCCCCGGGGCGTTGATCCTCTCGCATTGCGTCGCGCGCGCACACCCTTCGAGACCAGTGCTGGTCTACGGGACGAAGGGGCTGTCGGGCGGCAAGCGCCGGGTGACCCTTCCTGTCGAGTTCCAGCGCCTGATCCGCGAAGGTACGAAAGTACTCCTCATCGAAGACCTCGTGAGCACCGGAACCACCCTCTCGCTCCTCATCGACCTCGTCGAAGAAGTGGGGGCGCACGTGGTCGGGGTAGGTTGCCTCTGGCGCCGGACTTCCGTTGCGTTCGACGGCAAGCCGGTCTTCAGTCTGGTCAGTAGGGATTTCCCCACCTACGATCCACAAGACTGCCCGCTCTGTCGAAAGGGCGTGCCACTCAACGAAGAATTCGTTCGGCGACGACACCACCGACGACCTTCGTCTGTTCAGGAGCCAAAGGGCTCGTAATTTCGCTCGATCAGCGGCCCGCACGAGCCGCGGCCCCGGTTGCCATGTTGAAGAATTGCGCAAGCGGCAGCCTTCTTGCTTCGCTACCGACTCATGAATCCCTCCCCCCTCGGGGTCATGCTCGTCCTGGGCGTGACATTTTCGGCGGCGACGGTGCGTGCGGACCCGATCGCCGTCCGCTTTACCGAGGGCGTGACGCGAGGCTTTCCGGTGGTGCGCTCGCTCAAAGGTGAGAAGCTGGCGCAGGGCGACCTGAGCCAGATCCCGCACGGCGACCGGATCGAGAGCCGCATGATCTTCCGCTTCATCGACGGGTCCTATTACGAGGAGAGCCTCGTCTACTCACAGCGCGACGTCTTCACGCTCCTGTCGTATCGGGTGATCCAGCGAGGACCATCGTTCCCAGAAACGCTCGATGCGTTCGTCGATCGCGAGACACGCCGGTATCGGGTCCGGTACAAAGCCGATCCCGATAGCGCCGAGGAAGTGTTCGACGGGCGGATCGAGCTGCCGGCCGACACGTACAACGGCATGGTGCTGACGCTGTTGAAGAATATGCCGGAGGGAGCCAGTAACACCGTCCACGTCATTGCCTTCACGCCGAAGCCCAGGCTCATCAAGCTGCTGCTCGTGCCGGTCGCCGAGGATGCGGTCCTCGTGGGCGACTCCCCGATGCAGGCGACGCGTTTCATGCTCCGCCCTCAACTTGGCCTCTTCGCGTCGCTGCTCGTGACGGATCTGCCGGACGTGAAGTGCTGGATTCTGGGCGGCGACGCGCCGGCGTTCCTACGGTTCGAGGGCCCCCTTTACTTCATGGGCCCGGTCTGGCGCATCGAGCCGAATTAACTCGGCGTCGGAGATCGAGGCGGGGGGCGGGGGTCCCGGCCGCCCCCGCGCGGGTTGGGGGTTGTGGGGGGGGGCGGGGTGTGCCGGCGGGCGGCCATCGGCGGGGGGGGGGGGGGGCGGCGGGGGGCCCCCCGTAAAAGGCCC
>JBGPTW010000151.1:0-14526 GCA_041490825.1 Methylomirabilia bacterium
CGGTATTCCGCCGGCGAACATCCCGGGCCTTCGCAACGCCCCGGGGCGCGAGAACACCATCCGCGTGGACTCGAAGGTGGTGCACGAGACGGACAGTGACCAGGCGAAGAGCGACGAGTCGGCCTGGATGCGGCTGACGCTCGACACAGTCGGCAAGATCGCCTGGCCGCTCGACCGGCAGGGCCGGCCAATCTATCCGGACGGCTTCGAGGAGCTGGGGAAGAAGCTCGACAAGCCCGTACACCCGCCGGGGCGGGACGTCCGCTGCATCGTCAGCGTAGGAATGCTCACCGAGGGCTGGGACTGCAGCACGGTGACGCATATCGTCGGGCTCCGGCCATTCATGTCTCAGCTCCTCTGTGAGCAGGTGGTGGGCCGAGGACTCCGCCGGTCGAGCTACGAGGTGGGGGAGAGCGGCAGGCTCCCCGAGGAGGTCGCCAAAGTCTTCGGCGTGCCATTCCAGGTCATCCCGTTCAAGGAGAACAAGCGAGGGGCGAAGCCCCCCGCGCCGAAGCGCCACCATGTGCAGGCCGTGCCGGTCAAGGCCGCCTACGAGATCCAGTTCCCTCGCGTCGAGGGCTACCGCCAGGCGATCCGCAACCGGGTCACCGTGGACTGGAGGGCCGTGGCGGGGCTCGTCCTCGATCCGATGAAGATTCCGCCCGAGGTGGAGGTGAAGGCGGCGCTGCCCAACAACAAGGGGCGCCCTTCGCTGACCGGGCCTGGCAAGCTCGAGCGGCTTGACCTGAACCCGTACCGATCGGGCTACCGGCTTCAACAGCTCGTCTTCGACCTCGCTGCCGACCTCACCCGCGACTATCTCGCCCAGCCGGGGTGCCAGGCGCCGGCTCACGTCCTGTTCCCGCAGCTCTCGCGGATCGTCGAGCGTTACCTCCGCGAGCGCGTCGAGCCGCTGCCGCCCACGAGCATCCTCGACGTCGCGCTCTCGCCCTACTACGGCTGGGTGATCGAGGCGCTGGTGGGCGCCATCAAGCCGGACACCACCGAGGGCGAGACGGCGGAGCTACCGCGCTACGAGGCCCGGCGCGGCCCGGGCTCGACCGCCGAGGTGGACTTCTGGACGAGCCGCGACGTGCGGGAGGTCGTCAAGAGCCACGTGAACTACATCGTGGCCGACACCGCAAAGTGGGAGCAGTCCGCGGCCTACGTGCTCGACACCCACCCGCTCGTCGACGCGTTCGTCAAGAACGCCGGGCTCGGGTTTGCCGTTGCCTATCTGCACAACGGCCAGGTGCATGATTACGTCCCCGACTTCATCGTCCGCCTCAAGACGGAGCCCGCGCGCCACCTGATTGTGGAGACGAAGGGGTTCGATCCTCTGGAGGAGGTCAAGGTGGCGGCTGCGAGGCGCTGGGTGGCAGCGGTAAACGCTGACGGAACCTATGGGATGTGGGAGTACATGATCGCGAAGAGGGTTACGGACCTGGGAGGCGCGCTGACTCACGCGGCCGGTGGCCCGCAGTAAGTCAGGAGCCGGGGCCGGCCGTGAATGACCAGACCCCTGGACCTCTCCTCAACCTCAAGCTGCTCAAGCAGCGTCCCAGCGATCACGTCCAGCAGCACGTCTACCTCAGCGCCCGGCACGTGAAGCGCGTGATGATAGAGCTGCGTCACCATTTCGGTATGGAACACGCAGGAAGGTAAGACTTGACCCGGCGCTGGGCAAACGGCGGTGTTTGACGGATGGGGACCCCGAGCGTACAATCGCCGCGGTTCGGCGCATGTGACGTGGTCGCGAAAGCGAAGGTGCCTGGATCTTGCGTCCAACCGGTGACCGCCGCGTGGTGTCCTACCAGAGAGGAGCGTCCCATGGCTCATGAAACCGTCAGTCGGCGAGATTTCATCAGGAAGACCGGAGCGGGAGCGGTAGTAGCCGGGCTCGGAGCGAACATCATCATTCCCGGCCGGGCGGGCGCCGCCAAGAAGACCCTCAAGATTCTCCAGTGGGTGCACTTCGTGCCCGCGTACGACGAGTGGTTCAACAAGAAGCTCGCCAAGGAATGGGGCGAGAAGAACGACACCGAGGTGATCGTCGACAACATCGGTATCGCGGGAATCAACCCCCGCGCCGCCGCCGAGGTCTCGGCCCAGAAAGGGCACGACCTGTTCCTGTTCAACTGGCCGCCGCCCACGTTCGAGGAACAGACGGTGGACATGAAGGACGTCTACCAGGAGGTCGAGCGGAAAGTTGGCAAGCCGATCGACCTGGGCATCAAGAGCACGTACAACCCGAAGACGAAGAAGTACTACGCCTTCTCGCCGTCGTTCACGCCCGACCCCGTGAACTACCGCCAGGATCTCTTCGCGCAGGTGGGCCTGCCCAACGGCCCGAAGTCGTGGGACGAGGTGCGCAGCGCCGGCGCCAAGATCAAGAAGCAGTTCGGCAACCCCGTGGGGATCGGCCTCGCCAACGAGATCGACACCGCGATGGCGATGCGCACGATCATGTACGCCTTCGGGGCGCACGAGCAGGACGCGAACAGCAACCTGATGCTCAACTCCAAGGAGACGCTGGAGGCGATCAAGTTCGTCAAGGCGCTGTTCGAGGAGACGATGACCGCGGAAGTGTTCACCTGGGACGCCTCGTCGAACAACCGGGCGATGCTCGCCGGCAAGATCTCGGTCGCGCTGAACGCCATCTCGATCACCCGTGTCGCCGAGAAGGAGAATCCCGACATCTCGCGGAAGATTCAGCTCACGAAGGCGCTCCACGGCCCCGTGCGGGCCATCGGGCTCGAGCACGTGATGCAGTGCTACGTCGTCTGGAAGTTCGCCGAGAACATCGAGGGCGCCAAGAAGTTCCTCATCGACTACACCACCAACTTCCGCCAGGCGTTCGTGGCCGGCGAGTCCTACGACTTTCCGTGCTTCCCGCGGACCGTGCCCGATCTGAAGAAGCTGATCACCAACGATCCCAAGGCCCACCCGGCCGACAAGTACAAGGTGTTCGAGGACGTCCTCGAGTGGGCGACCAACGTGGGCTACCCGGGGTACGCCAACGCGGCCATCGACGAGATCTACGGCACCTGGGTGCTGAACGTCATGTTCGCGAAGGCCGCCAGTGGTTCGGCGACGCCCGAGGAAGCGCTCAAGGAAGCCGACGCTGCTTGCAAGCGGATCTTCGCCAAGTGGAAGGAGAAGGGGCTGGTGTAGCTCGCTCGTCCGCAACGGACCGCGGACGGTACCGAGTTCAAGCGTGTGATGGTGGAGCGCCGGGCGAGCCGCTTCGGCTTTCTCGTAGACCGGCCGGAGTGGCTCGGCCCGCTGATGCTCCTCCCGGCGGTGCTCTACATCGTGCTCATCGTCGGGATCCCCTTCCTTCTCGCCCTCTACTACAGCGTCAGCGACATCACCGTGGGGAGCCGGACGCTCGGGTTCGTGGGGCTCAAGAACTTCGCAAGCGTCGTCGGCACGACGAAGTTTCAGACGTCGCTCAAGAACACGTTCGTCTTCGCCGTCGTCTCCCAGGTCCTCGTCATGGTGGGCGCGACCGTGCTGGCGCTCGCGCTCATGAAGAACTTCAAGGGGAAGTGGCTGATCCGACTCCTCGTCCTCCTCCCCTGGGTGGCGCCGATGTCGCTCGGCTCGATCGGGTGGCTCTGGATCCTCGATTCCATCTACAGCGTCATCAACTGGACGCTCCAGGCCGCCGGGCTGATCACGGCCGACACGTGGCCCATGTGGCTCGGCGTGCCGCGCCTCGCCATGGCCTCCGTCATCACCGTCCATGTCTGGCGCCTGCTGCCGCTCGCGACGGTGATTCTCATGGCGGGCCTGAGCTCGATCCCCCAGGAGATCCACGACGCCGCCGCCGTGGACGGCGCCGGCTTCTGGCGACACCTCTTCCAGATCACGCTACCGCTGGTCCGGCCCATCATGCTGGTGGCGAGCCTCTTCGGCTTCGTGTTCGCCTTCACCGACATGATCGTGATCTTCGTGCTCACGCGCGGCGGTCCCTATGACACCACGCAGGTCCTGGCGAGCCTCGCCTTCTTCACCGGTATCCAGGGCGGCGATCTCGCCGAGGGCGCAGCCGTCGCCCTCTTCCTCTTTCCTCTGCTGCTGATCGCCGCGATCGTGTTCTTGCGCGTCGCTCGGCGTACCGAAGTCATCTGAATGGCGCTCGGGGCCGGGCTCAAGCGGTGGGCCTTCGGAGGGGCGCACGTCGGAATCGTGGCGGTCTTCACGATCTTCAGCGCCTTTCCGTTCTACTGGATGCTGATCACCACCTTCAAGCAGACCAGCGACCTGATGAACCGGAGCGGCAATCCGTTCATCTACAACAAACCGCCGACCCTCGAGCATCTGCGTGTGCTCTTCTTCGACACGATGTACGGCCGCTGGCTCTGGAACACCGCCTTCGTCGGGTTGATCGTGGTGGCGATCACGCTCCTGCTGGCGCTGCCGGCCGGGTACGCGCTGGCGCGGCTCACGGGCCGGTGGGGTGAGCACCTCGGTATCGCCATCTTCCTCACCTATCTCGTGCCGCCCACGCTCCTGTTCATTCCGATGTCGCGCGTCATCTCGGATCTCGGACTTCAAGATTCGCTGTGGTCGCTGGTCGTCGTGTACCCGTCCTTCACGGTTCCCTTCTGCACCTGGCTCCTGATGGGGTTCTTCAAGGCGATTCCCCGCGACCTCGAGGAAGCGGCGATGATCGACGGCTGCAGCCGGTTCGGGGCCTTCCTGAAGGTGGTGATCCCCATCTCGGTCGCGGGGATCCTCACCGTGATCATCTTCACGTTCACGCTGGTGACGCAAGAGTTCGTCTACGCGTTGACCTTCATTTCCTCGGTCTCGCAGTACACGGTGAGCGTGGGCGTCCCCACGTTCCTGGTCCGCGGCGACGTCTACTTCTGGGGCTCGCTGATGGCGGCGTGTTTCATCGCCAGCGTCCCGGTCGCGATCGTCTACAACTTCTTCGTCGACCGGTTCATCGCCGGCTTTACGGCGGGTGCGATCAAGTAGTGTTCTGAACTGTCCACGATGCGTGTCAGCTCGAACGATCGAATCCCGGATCGTGATCCTCCTGCAGAGCGGCGATCCCCACGACCGGCTGGCCAACGGTCAGGGCCGCACAGGCAGCAGCGTCAGTCATCCACGAGGGCAGTGCCCCCCTCGTGCCGTCAGGCAGTGCGCAAAACAGTAACTCGTCGTCGCCACGCGGCACGCCGCGACTGACGCGGGCAATGTGGCCGTACAGTGGGTGCCAGCGGTAGTGAACGTCCCACCCCCGGTGGCGGACCCACGTCGTCCCCAGGAACTCGAGCGGCTCGAAGAGCAGGCGCGATGTGCCGTCGGCCCTGATGGTGCTGTATGCTAGCATCGTGCTGGCATACGAGACAGCGCCGGCGCGCCGGACAGGAGAGGTGACGATGCCGACATTGACGATCCGTAAAGTACCCCGGGCGGTGATCGCACGCGTGAAGAGCGTCGCCGAGCGGAGCGGACGCTCGATGGAGCAAGAGGTCCGCGAGCTTCTCGAGCGACGTTATGCGCGACGGCAAGACATCCTGAAGGCAATCCGCACGAGCTGGCGAGCGCTGCCCCCATCCTCGGCGAAGGAGGTGGCCCGGTGGATCGATACCGGTCGCCGCTGACGGGCAGCGATGGTCTTCGACACGATGGTCCTTGCCTATGCGCTCATGAACGTGCCGGAGTTCCGCGAGGATGCCCACCGCGCCCTCGAGCGGGCCCGTGAGGTCGTGGTCCCGGACCTGTTCCACGCCGAGCTCGTCAACGTGGTGTGGCAGTGGATCAAAGCGCGACGCCTGAACCTTGATGCGGGACTCGAGATCCTCCAGCGCGGCGAGGCGCTGCCCACCCGGGTCGTGCCTACCCAGGTGCTCTGGGAACACGCGCTCGCGCTCTCGGTCGCCCGGAATCACTCGGCCTACGACACGCTGTTCGTCGCCCTCGCCATCGAGATAGGGTCGAAGGTCGTCAGCAATGACCGCCCCTTGTTGAGGCACTTCCCTGAACACGTGATCTCGATCTCGCAGTTCCTCGCGGAGCCCGGGCGAGAACACCGGTAACGCGGAACGAGCTCACGCGTTGACACGCAGGACGTTTGCTCGGATAACGGGGCCGTCGGGCGGACGCCGGCGCCCCGAAAAGCGACGGCACCCGACTGTACCTGGGGAGCGGGCGGCAAGAGCCGCCCGCTCGCGCGTATCGGTAAGATTTCCGAGAACAGCGTTTATGTCGCTTACGCTCTCCCCTCGAACTCACAACGCGAACGTCCCTACACGATTCAGTTGCCGCAGAAGTCGTCGATGACCGTTTGAAGCTCCGCCACGTTCGGGAAGGCGAGAGCCCGAGCCGCGTTGGCGATGCCCTTGAACTGGCTGGCCAGCCCAGCGACGCTCTCGCCGTGGCAGCTCGCGTCTCCGGGCGTCCCGGCCAGCGCCAGCACGCGGAGGTTGTCGAAGGTCGCATTGCCGGCCCCACCGAAAAAGATCCGCGAGTTGTTGTCCCCGAACTCGTCGGTCACCTCCACCGGTCCGATGATGGTGGTCGGCACGAACGGCCCGCCGGTGTAGTCGCGATGAATGGCGAAGGTGAACTCTCCGGTCGCGTGATCCCAGGTGATGCGAACCCGGTGGGTGCCATCACCGCCGTCCGGTGGGTCGCCGCCGACATGTTCTTGAGTGCCGTTCGTGACCCCGACGAAGGGACCGAAATCATCCGGCCCGATGCGGGCGTAGATGTTGGGGGCAGTCATCGGCTCGCAGTAAAAGCCACAGTTCGGCTCGCCCGCGCCGAAGCCGACGAACGCGATGCCGGTCCCACCGAAGCCCGTCGCCACCGTGACCGTGACCTCCGCCACGAAATTGGTGGTGTTGTAGTTCGAGACGGTTCGCAGATAGGTGCGTAACCCATCATAGCCGCCGGTGAAGACCACCGTCCCATTCGTATAGGCCGGGCTCAGAGGTCCCGACTCCTCGAGCGTCCCCGGCCGGACGTTGCCGTCGAAATTCTCCGCGAAGGACGTGCCCTGGGCCACGGCCGAGGCCACCGGCACGACCACCACCGCCATCTGGAAGATCGCCAGCGCCACGAACAGCAGGTTTTGCCTCTTCATCGTCGCCTCCTTCGAATGGTGTGCACCGCAGTCGCTATCCGCCAAGGCTCAGCCTCAGCGCCGCGATCACCTCGCCGACCGCCTCGATTCCCTGGAAGCGCTCTTTGCGCCCGGTCGCGGGATGCTCGACGATGCCGATGACGCCGCCCGCCGCGGTCGTGGACAGCCGGACGATGAACGTCATTGGCGGGACAACCGGGTCCGGGATCAGCCGCTTCGCTTCGTCACTGCCTGTCGGCGCGTCACGCTCGCTCATGGAACGCGTTGTACAGGCCGGGGCGCACGAGATCGTCACAGGCGTTGTGACGGGGCAGTAGCGAGGGGCGCGGTCTGGTAGAGTGACCCGATGCCGCGCCTGGAACTCACACTCCTTGGGGGGTTTGCGGCCCGCGATGCCGAACATGGGCTCCTGCACCTGCCGCGGCGGAAAGCCGAGGCGTTGCTCGCCTATCTCGCCTGTGGCGGCGGCTCCTCCCACCCCCGCGACAAGCTCGCCGCGCTGCTCTGGCCCGACGTCTCCGACGCGCAGGCGCGACACAGCCTCCGGCAGACGCTGGCGAGCCTGCGTCAGGCGTTGCCGCCCGGCGCCCTTCGCATCGACGGGCCGACGGTGGGGCTCGATCCGGACACTGCGGATGTCGACGTCCTGACCTTCCGCCGCCTGGCGGCCGAGGGCACGCCAGGGGCGCTTGCCCACGCGGCGGCGATGTACGGCGGCGACTTCCTGGCCGGCCTCGACGTCAGGGATGCGCCGCCGTTCGAAGAGTGGCTCCAGAGCGAGCGCGAGGCCCTGCGCGACCTGGCGCTGACGAGCCTGGCGCGGGTCCTGGCCTGGCAGCGGGACGCCAACGACCCGGCCGGCGCTCTCCACACCGCGCTGCGACTCCTGGCGCTCGACCCGCTGCAGGAAGTCGTGCACCGGACGGTCATGCGGCTCATGGCGGCCCAGGGCCGCCGGGACGCGGCGCTCCGGCAGTACCAGACGTGCGTCGACCTCTTGCAGCGAGAGCTCGGGGTCGAGCCGGAGGCCGAGACGAAACAGCTCTACCGCGAGATTCTCCGGCAGCGCGAACATTCCCGGCCGTCCGTCGACGACGCTCGGGACCGCGCGGATCTGCCGGCGCCCGCATCGCCGCCCGCGCCGCTCGGCGAGACGGCACTGGTGGGGCGCCGGTGGGAGATGGATCGCCTGCGCGCCGGCCTCGATGCCGTGTGGGACGGACGCGGCATCGGCTTCGCCCTGCTGGGCGAGGCCGGCATCGGCAAGAGCCGACTCGCCGGCGAGATGATGGCGGAGGCGACCGTGCGTGGCGGGCGCGGGCTCGTGGGGTGCGCGCACGAGAGCGAGCAGATCCTCGCCTTCGGCGTGTGGCGAGACCTCTTCCGCGTGCCCGCGATGCCGCGCGAGGTGCTGTCCAAGCTCGACGCCCGCCAGCGCGCGGACCTGGCGCCGCTCCTGTCGGAGGCCCCGGGATCATCGGCGCCGACCGGCGACGCGCTGCAGGAATTCGAGGCCGTCACCGCGTTGCTCGCGGCCCTCGCGGGGCTCTCGCCCACGCTTGTTCTCCTCGAGGACGTGCACTGGGCCGACGAGATGAGCCTGCGCCTCCTCGCCTTCGCTACGCGCCGCCTGGCCAGCGCTCCGGTGGCGTTCCTCGTGACGGCGAGAGAGGAAGAGCTGGCCGCCGTTCCCTACGTGCGGCGAATCTTCGACGAGTTCAGAAGGAGCGGGCACCTTGAGGTTATCGCGCTCTCCGGGCTGTCCGCCGAGGAGACGGCCGAGCTGATCATGGCGGCGACGCGCACCGGCGCGGAGGCTACCCCCGACACCGGGCAGCGCCTGTGGGCCGTGAGCGGCGGTAATCCCTTCGTCGTGCTCGAGACGCTGCGCGCGGCCCGTGAGGCGGGGGCCGTTGCGGAGGGGCGCAGCGACGTCACCCGGTCCCAGCGCATCCGCGAGCTCGTCAACGCACGGGTCGAGCGTCTGGGCCCGCACGAACGCTCGCTCGCCGCCGCCGCCGCCGTGCTCGGCCAGCCGAGCGACTTCCCCCTGCTTAGCACGGTGGCAGGCGTGAGCGAGGACGACGCGGCCGAGGCCGTGGAGACGCTCGTCCGGTCTCGGCTGCTCCGCGCCGAGGGCGAGCAGCTCGTGCTCACGCACGACTGGCTGGCGACCGTGATCTATCACGAGCTGGTCGCGGCGCGCCGCACGATCCTCCATCGCCGCGCGGCGAAGGCGCTCGAGGCGGAGCCCGCGGCCCGGGAGCCGTTGCGGATCGGCCTGCACTACGCCCGGGGCGGAGTCTGGGACAAGGCTGCGCTCCATCTCGAGCGAGCGGCCGTCATCGCGGCGAGGACGGCGGCGTATCACGAGGCGACGCAGTGCGCCGACCTCGCCCTGGACGCGCTGGCCCACCTGCCGGCGAGCCGTGAGTGCCAGGAGCGGCAAGCGGAGGTCCTGCTCCTGTGCGGCCTGGGCCTCCTCGTCACCGCCGACTTCGAGCGTGGCCTGTGGACCTACGAGGAGGCGGAGCGCCTCGCTGTTGCCACCGGCGATGCCGCACGCGTCCGACGCGCGCGCCATGGCCGATCGTGGACGCTCGGGTCGTTGGGCCGCCACGCCGAAGCCCTGGCCGCCGCGGAGAGCGCGCGGGCGCTGGCTTCCGAATCCGGCGATCAGCTCGACGCGCTCTTCGCCGACGTCATCATGGATCGCGCCCGCTACAGCCTCGGCCGCTACGAGGAATGCGTCGTTGAACGGCCCCGCGTGGCGGACGTTCGTCCGGCCACCGGAGGCAGCGCGCCCGCCGACCTGCGGTACATGGATCCGCGAATTTTCCCGGTCCATGTTCGCTCCCGGGCCCTCGCCAGAAGGGGGGAGTTTGCCGCGGCGATCCGCCTCGGCCGCGGCATGCTCGATGCCGCCGATCGAGTCGGACGTGCGCCGGGGAGGGTGATGGGCTCGCTGGCCCTGGGACAGGCGTACCTGGGACAGGGCGAGATCGCGCTGGCGCTGCCGCCGCTCGAGCAGGCGGCCTCGGTGAGTCGAGAGGCGGAACTCTGGATCTTCTCCCGCGCGCTCTGGCCGCGCTCGGCTCGGCGTATCGAATGGCCGGTCGGAACGACGCCGCCTTGCCCCTGCTCGAAGAGGCCCTGACGCTCACCAAGCGCATCGGGCTCAAGCAATCCGAGGCCGGCGCGCTGATCGATCTCGCGGAGGGCTACCTCGCAGCCGGACGAACGGACGAGGCCCAGCGCACGGTGGCTGAGGGTCTCGCGCTGGCGCAGGCGCAGGGCGAGCGCGGCAACGAGACGACGGCCCTCAGGATCCTCGCCGACATCGCGGCCGCCGCGGAGCCTCTCGACGTCGCGGACGCGGAGGAGGCGTACCGGCGAGCCCGCGCGTCGGCTGAAGCGCTCCGCATGAGCCCCGAGGCTGCGCGCTGCCAGCTCGGGCTCGGCCGGATGCTGGACCGCGCGGGCCGGCGTGAGGACGCGCGGTGCGCGCTGGCCGTCGCGGCGGCCGAGTTCGAGACGATGCAGATGAGCGCCTGAGCGAGGCAGGCCGAGCGCGCCATCGAGTCCATCACGATGCGACGGGGCTCCATCTCGGCCGTCGACGACATCGAACGCTGATCATCGTCCGCGGACAGGTTTGCGCGGGACTCTGGCCATGTCCTACCGGCCGGTCATGGCGCGCTACCTGGGGAGCGGGCGGCAAGAGCCACTCGCTGCCGCGTATCGGTAACGCCTCGGAGGAGCGGGGGATTTCCGAGAAGGGCCTTTATGTCGCTTACGCTCGCCGCTGGCCTTTCTAGTTACGTTGGGCGTCGGGAAGGTGCACGCGGTCTTCGCAAGCAAGAATGTCGAGCTGATAGGGCCTGAACGGGTGGTGAACAAGGAATGGATGGCGCACCTTGCCGCCGTTTTTCACGACCACGGCCTCGGTGTCGCGCTCGAGATCGTGACCGAACTTGTAGTCGGCGGTGAGGAAGAACCATGCCTCGCCCCACGGCTCTCACGTTGATCGACTGCACGCCTGGTTCGTCGCACGCTCAGGCATGCGCGGTCCCCATATACGCCTCGACGACGGCGGGGTTGCGCGACACGCTGGCGTAGTCGCCTTCCGCGAGGATCTCGCCGCGCGACAGCACCGTGATCGTGTGCGAGAGATTGAACCAGACCGTGAACGGCGAGAACGCAAAGACCCGACGCCAGTACTTGTCGACGTCCTCCATCATCATGTCGATCCAGCCCAGCTTCGGCGGCAGGCCCGACAGCCCCGGCGTCAGCAGCACGTCGTACGTCGCGTGGAACGCCGCCATCTGGCGACCGAGCTTGTGCGCCGTGTGGATGGCGCGCACGTAGTCCGCCGCGGCGATTGCCTCGCCCTTCTTCGCGGTGCCCCAGGTGACGCGCTCGACGTCATCGGGCCGCGGCGTCCGACCTGATGGATGACCCGCGAGGTTCACGACGGTGTTGGCGGCGGCGATCGTGAGAAACGTCGGCACGACGGCGGTGCGGTCGATCGCCGGATCCGCTTCCTCCACGCGATGCCCGAGATCCGCGCAGAGCTTCGCGATGTCCCGGAGCGCATCGAGACTGCCGCTCTCGATCTTCACGCCGTTCGGAGCGACAGTCGTGAACGCGATGCGCAGCGATCCAGGATTGGCGCCGGCCTCGTCGCGATAGGGCCGCGCCGGTGGTGGCGCGACGTAGGGATCGCCAGGGCCTGCGCCCGCGACGACGTCCAGCAATGCGGCAGTGTCGCGGATCGACAGCGTCACCGCGAACTCCGTCGAGAGTCCGCCGAGACCTTCGCCCGTGACCGGAGCGAAGGTGTTCCGCGCGCGCGTCGGCTTCAGCCCGACGATCCCGCAGCACGCCGCGGGCGCCCGGATCGAGCCGAAGCCGTCGCTCCCGTGCGCCATCGGCAGCATGCGCGCGCCGACGGCCGCCGCCGCCCCACCGCTCGACCCACCGGAGATCCGGCTCGGGTCCCACGGGCTCTTCGTCGCGCCGTAGAGCCTCGGCTCGCACGTGAGCGATAGCCCGAGCTCGCACGAGTTCGTCCGGCCGAAGACGACGAGGCCTGCGCGCTTGAGGCGCTTGACGTGCTCGCTGTCCTCCGTGGCTGGCGGCGTGTCCGCGAAGAACTTCGACCCTCGCGTCATCGGAACGCCGGCCAGCGAGGCGGTCAGATCCTTCAGGAGATAGGGGACGCCGCGGAAGGGGCCGTCCGGCAGACCGTCGGCGATCGCCTTCTTGCCGTGGTCGTAGAGCTTCATGATCACGGCGTTGACGATGGGGTTGCGGGTTTCCACGCGCTCGATGGCGGCATCCAGCAGCTCGTCGGGCGTCACTTCGCGCCGCCGCACGAGCTCGGCCAGGCCAAGGGCGTCGTACTGCTCGTACTCGTTGAATCGGCTCATCGTGCTCTCCTTGGGTGTCGCTACCGTCGATACGTGATGCGGTACACCGCGCCCGCGTGATCGTCGGAGACGAGGAGCGCGCCGTCCGGCATGACGAGCAGGTCGACCGGCCGGCCCCACCGGCTGCCCCCGTCGAGCCACCCCTCGGCAAACGGCTCGTAGTGCGGCGGCTGGCTCGGCTCGGTCCGCACGTGCGTGACGCGGTATCCGATCGGCGTGCTGCGGTTCCACGAGCCGTGCTCGGCGATGAAGATCTGATTCTTGTATTCGGCCGGGAACATGTTCCCCGTGTAGAACCGCATGCCGAGCGAGGCGACGTGGGGACCGAGTCGCACCACCGGCGCCACGAAGTCCCCGCACGGACGTCGAGCGCCGAACTCGGGATCGCGGATGTCTCCACCGTGGCAGTACGGGAATCCGAAATCGAGGCCGCTCCGCGGCGCATGGTTCAGCTCGTCGGGCGGACTGTCGTCGCCCAGCCAGTCTCGGCCGTTGTCGGTAAACCACAGCTCGCGCGTCTCGGGATGCCAGTCGAATCCCACGCTGTTCCGGATGCCGCGGGCAAAGACTTCGAATCCGCTGCCGTCGGGTTGCATCCGGGTGATCGTCCCATGCGGCGGTTTCGGCTCGCACACGTTGCAGGGTGAGCCGATCGCGACGTAGAGCCGGCGATCGGGTCCGAATCCGATGTACCGCCAGCCGTGATGGCCTTCGCCCGGCAAGTCACCCTTGACCACCACCGGCTTCGGCGGAGTGTCCAGGTGTTGTTCGATGGCGTCATAACGGAGCACTCGCCTGGTCTCCGCGACGTAGAGCGCGCCGTCGTGGAATGCCACGCCGTTCGGCGAGTCGAGACCGCGGGCCACGGTGACGACGCGATCCGCATGCCCCGCGTTTCGCGAATCCACCAGCGCGTAGACCACGCGATCGCGCGTGCCGACGAACACGGTCCCGTGGGCGCCCAGCGTCAACGAGCGAGCACCCGGCACCTGATCCGTGTAGAGGCTGATCGCGAAGCCGGCCGGTAGCTTGATCCGGTCGAGCGGAAGGTGACGTGGGGCAGCGGCGGAGTGGAGCGCGACGATCGACAAGCCCGAGAGGATTGACACGGCCGTGACGGCGACCGCGAAGCAGTGGCGGCGGCGGGACATGGCGGTTCCTCCACGATGACTGATACCACGCCACTGATACCACGCCGCGCCCGTCGAGGCGTTATCGGCTATGCTTTCCGCCATGCGCATCCTCCAGGTCGAGCCTATCGTCGTCGAAATCCCGCTGAAGCACCCCGTGACGGGCGTCCATGGCGTGACGGCCGTGCAGAAGAGTGTGCTCGTGCGCGTGCTGACCGACGCCGGTGTCGAGGGCTGGGGCGACGTCGATCCGACACCCGGCTACACGCTCGCGTCCGTCGACGACATCCACGCCGGCGTCGGCCGCCTGGCGCCGGCGCTGCTCGACGGCGATCCATTCAACCTCCATCGCGCGCTGGCGATCATGGACCAGACCATGGCCGGCGGGTTCGAGGCGAAGGCCGCCATCGAGATGGCGCTCTGGGACGTCAAGGGCCGGGCGCTCGGCACGCCAGTGCATTCGCTGCTCGGTGGACGGCTCCTCGACGAGGTCCAGCTCAACGCGTGGATCGGCGCGGTGCCGCCGGGCCAAGCCGCGCGAGAAGCGGCCGAGTGGCTGGCGCGCGGTTTCATCAGCGCAAAGATCAAAGTGTCGGGCCCGGGCTCGGAGGGTCTCGAGCGGGTTGCGGCGGTTCGCGCCGCCGTCGGTGATCGAATGGCGTTGCGGGTGGACTTCAACGAGAGTCTCCGCCCGGACGAGGCCGTGCCGTTCATCCGCGGGCTCGACCGCTACGGTCTCACGCTGGTCGAGCAGCCGGTGCCACGCGACCGCATCGATGCGCTCGCGGACATCAAGCGCAAGATCGGGATCCCCCTCATGGCGGACGAGAGCGTGACGAGCCTCGCGTCACTGATCGAC
>JBGPTW010000152.1:0-14447 GCA_041490825.1 Methylomirabilia bacterium
ATACCCCACTCGCACGGACCTCTGCTCCTCACGCCGGCCCCGCAGAGTATCGAGGCGAGCGCCGGCTCAGCCGGTGATCGCCGAGCGTGTGGGGGTCCGGGGTCGAGGCGGGCGCCGGGTTGCCCCGCGCACCACGAGGGGCTGGGGGGGTGGGGGGCTTCGAGGCCCCCAGCTTTAATTCCGGAAAAGCTCGCGCGGCAGGTTCCGACGATCGAGCGGGCCGAGCGTCGTGAGGGCCAGACGCTCCTCGTCGAGCAGCTCGGTGATCAGCGCCTGAACTTCTTCGTGCTTCACATTGTCGATGGCCGACAGCATGGCGTCCATCGTGAGGAAGGAGCCGAGGTGCATCTCGTGCTTCGCCAGCCGATTCATCCGGCTGCTGGTCGATTCCAGGCCGAGCATGAGGCTGCCCTTCAGATGATCCTTGGCGCGACGAAGCTCGTCAGCGGCGACGCCGGACTTCTTGAGCTCGCGCATCTCCTTCAGGATTGACTTCAAGACCTTTGAGAAGTTTGCCGCGTCGGTGGCCGCATAGAGGTACACGACGCCGGTGTCGAGGAACGCCTGGACGCCCGAGTGAATCGAGTACACGAGGCCCTGGCGCTCGCGCACCTCCTGGAAGAGCCGGGACGACATGCTGCCGCCGATCACGTCGTTCAGCACGAACAGCGCGTACCGCTCCGGCGCGCACTGGTGGAGGCCCGGGAAACCCATGACGATGTGGACCTGCTCGAGTGTCTTGTGCACGATGTTGACGCTGGGCGAGAGGGTGGCCGGCTCGGCGGTTCGGGGCGCTGCGGCACGCTTGAAGCCGTTGAACCCGGCGCCGAACAGGTCGACGACCTGATCGTGCGTGGCGTTGCCCGCCACCGCGATGATGATTCGCGGCGGAACGTACTCCTCGCCGAAGTGCCCTGCGATCGTGTCGCGATGGAATCCTTCGACGAGCTCCCGGGTGCCGAGGATCGGCCGGCCCAGCGGATGTCCAGCCCAGACCTGTGCGGCAAAGAGATCGTGGATCACGTCGTCAGGCGTGTCCTCGACCATCTTGATCTCCTGGAGCACGACGGACTTCTCGCGCTCCAGCTCCTCGCCGTTGAAGAGCGGATGGAGCAGGATGTCGGTGAGGAGCTCGACCGCCAGAGGCAGGTGCTCATCGAGAACCTGGACGTAGAAGCACGTGTGCTCCTTGGTGGTGAACGCGTCCATCTGACCGCCGACCGAATCCATCGTGCGGGCGATGTCCTCGGCGGTGCGCGTGGCGGTGCCTTTGAAGACCAGGTGCTCGATCAGGTGCGAGACGCCGCCCCGGCTCTCGAGCTCGTGTCGGGAGCCGGTCTCCACCCACACGCCGACCGCGACCGACCGCACGTGGGGCATCCGCTCCGTGATGACGCGGATCCCGTTGTCCAGGACGCTCTTTCGATATTCCTCAATCACGGGGGCGGCCGGCTTCGGCGGCTCCACTGGGATTCTTGAGCTTTTCCTTGTCGGCGAGCGCGGGCTGGTCCCGGAGCGCCATCTTCCGGGAGAGCCGCATCTTCCCGTTGCCGTCGATCTCGATCACCTTCACGAGGACCTCGTCGCCCTCGGTGAGGACGTCTTGCACCGACCGGATGCGCGACTCGGCGATCTGCGAAATGTGCAGGAGTCCCTCGGTGTTCGGAATCACTTCGACGAAGGCGCCGAACTCGACGATCTTCTTCACCTTGCCGAGGTAGATTCGATCCAGCTCCACCTCGCGGCAGATGTCCTGGATGATGCCGAGCGCCTTTTGCACCGACGCGTTGTCGGGCGAGAACACCGTGACCCGCCCGTCATCCTCGACATCGATCTTGGTGCCCGTTTGTTCCTGGATGCCCCGGATGACCTTGCCGCCGGGACCGATGATCTCGCGGATCTTTTCGGGTCGGATCTTGATCGTGACGAAGCGGGGCGCGTACGGCGAAAGCTCGGCCCGCGGCTTTTCGAGCGTTTCGCGCATCTTGGCGAGGACGGCCAGCCGCGCCTCGCGCGCGCGCTCTAGCGCGGTCCGCATGATGTCCATCGACACGCCGGCGATCTTGATGTCCATCTGGAGCGCGCAGATGCCGCGCTCGGTGCCGGCGACCTTGAAGTCCATGTCTCCGTAATGGTCTTCGGTCCCCATGATGTCGGTCAGGATCCCGAAGCGATCGCCCTCTTTCACCAAGCCCATGGCGATGCCGGCCACGTGGCCCTTGATCGGCACGCCGGCGTCCATCAGCGCCAGCGAGGCGCCACACACGGTCGCCATCGACGAGGAGCCGTTCGACTCGAGAATGTCCGACACGATCCGGATCGTGTACGGAAACTCTTCCTTCGCCGGGAGCACCGCTTCCACGGCACGCTCGGCGAGGGCGCCGTGTCCGATATCGCGACGGGACGGGGATCCGAAGCGCCGGACCTCGCCGACCGAGAACGACGGGAAGTTGTAGTGGAGCATGAAATGGCGATACGACTCGCCCTCGAGCGCCTCGATCTTCTGCTCGTCGGACTTGGTACCGAGCGTTGCGGCCACGAGCGCTTGCGTCTCGCCCCGCGTGAAGAGCGACGAGCCGTGGGCGCGGGGCAAGTACGCCGTCTCGATCGAGATCGGACGGATCTCGTCCGCCTTGCGGCCGTCCACTCGTAGCCCGCGCTCGACGATCAGGCGTCGCACCTCGGCCTTTTCGACCATCTCGAACGCCTCACGCATCGCCGCCTTCGCCGTGTCGTCGACGGCGAGCGCCTTGGCGACTTCGTCGAACACGCGGCTCACCGCGTCCGCCCGTAGCTGCTTTTCATGGATCGCGAATGCGGCGACGAGCTTCTGACCCACCGCGTCCTTGACCCGGCGCTCCAGCTCGATATCTCGACCGGCGTTCGCGCCGAAGGGCCATCGCGGCTTCGCCGCCTGCTGGATCAGATCCTTCTGCGCACGGGCGAGCCGCTTGCAGTGATCGTGGCCGAAGGCGATCGCCTGAAGGATCGTCTCCTCGGACACCTCCTTGGCGCCCGCTTCGACCATCAGCACCGCCTCTTCGGTGGCGGCGATGACCAGCTCCAGGGTGGAGACGGCCTGCTGCGCCGTGGTCGGGTTGACGACGAGCTGGCCGTCGACCTGTCCAACACGCACCGCGCCGACGGGTCCATCGAATGGGATCCCCGAGAGACACAGCGCCGCCGAGGCACCATTGATGGCCAGGACGTCGGGGTCGTTCTCCAGGTCGCCCGAGATCACCAGGCAGATCACCTGGACCTCGTTCTTGAAGCCGTCAGGGAAGAGCGGGCGGATGGGCCGATCGATCAGCCGGGAGGTGAGGGTCTCCTTCTTGACCGGGGCGCCTTCCCGCTTGAAGTAGCCACCCGGAATGCGGCCTCCGGCGTAGGCCCGCTCACGGTACTCGACCGTCAACGGGAAGAAGTCCTGGGCCTCTTTGGCGCTCTTGGCCGCCACGCACGTGGCCAGCACCATGGTGCCACCATGACGGACCAGCACCGCGCCGTCCGCCTGCTTGGCTACCTTGCCTGTTTCAATGGAGAGCGCGTGGCCGTTGATCTCGACCGTGACCGTATGGCTCATACGAACGCTTGTCCTCTCAGAGACTCGCCTGTCGACACGCAGCGATCCAGCGGGCTCGGGCATCGCCGGACCTGGTGCGGGCGAATATCGTGTGTGCGGCAGCCGGTGCACGATCGAATGCTTCGTCGAGCACGCCAAGCCGCTGGGGCCCCCGGATTCGTCCCGTCCGAGGACCAGCCGTTCAGGGTATGGGAGCCCACCGTCACCGGCGGATTCCGAGTTTCTCGATGATCGTCTTGTATCGCTCGGGCGCCCGCTTCTGGAGATATCCGAGGAGGCCTCGCCGCTTACCGATCAGCATCAGGAGCCCACGCCGCGAGTGATGATCTTTCGCGTGCAGCTTGAAATGCTCCGTGAGGCTGTTGATTCGTCCGGTCAGTAGCGCGATCTGGACCTCCGGCGATCCGGTGTCGCCTTCGTGAACTTTGAACTGCTCGATCAGGGTCTTCTTCCGATCAATGGTCAGCGGCATCGGAGGTCCTCCAATCGCCACGCTCCGAGCCGAGTGTCGCCCAGAACGGGTTCAAAAAACCTTTTTTTGTCACTAATTACGCAGCAGATCGTACCATGCGTGGTTCGTGAAGTAAAGCGGGCTACCCGCCCGCCTCCCGGGCGCTGGCGACGTCCCTGCGGATCTGCTCGCGCAGTGCGTCAACGGACGGAAATTTCATTTCTCCGCGCAGCCGCTTAAGGAACGACAGACCCAGCCGACGGCCATAGAGATCGCCTGAAAAATCCAGCACATGAGCCTCGACAGCAACGACGTGCTCGCCGAACGTGGGACGGACACCGACGTTCACGACCGCGGCGTGACACCCGCCTTCGAGATCGACCCGGCAGACGTAGACACCGGTCGCAACGAGGAGAGCCTTCTCGGGCTGGATGTTCGCGGTCGGAAACCCCAGGGACCGGCCTCGACCAGCCCCTTGCACGACGACGCCGGCAACCGAATACGGTCGTCCGAGGAGCTTTGCGGCGTATTCGACGTCACCACGCTGGAGCGCCGAGCGGATCGCCGATGAGGACACCGGCACGCCTTCGACAGCGAGTGGAGCAACGACGTGAGCTCGGAACGCCAGGCGCTCAGCCAGCGCTTCGAGCAGGTTGGCGTTGCCGCGCGCATCACGACCGAACGTGTGGTTGAACCCGACCACGACTTCCCGTACTCGCAATCTCGCGAGCAGGACATCCTTGACGAACGCCTCGGGCTCGATGGCAGCGGTCTCGTGCGTGAACGCCAGAATGACGGCTCCATCGATGCCCGTGGCGGCGATCAGGCCCAGCCCCTCCTGCATGGTCGTGATCGGGATTGGCGAGCGATCCGGTTGAAGGACCTCCATCGGATGTGGATCGAATGTGCACGCGACAGCTGGAATTCCCAACTCACGTCCGCGGCTCACGGCAGTACCCAGGACCGCGCGGTGAGCCAGGTGGACGCCGTCGAATGCGCCGAGCGCCACCACGCATGGCGACGCGTCAGACGGGTAGGACTCGAGTCCCCGGACGATCCACATGCAAGATCCGCACAGGTCGGAGCCGCGCGCCGCTGGCCAGGACTTCACCGACTCCGAGGAAGGCGGTGCCTTCATGGACGGCGACGAGAGCGCCCGATGCCACACCATCGGTCCCGATGACGACCGACTGCCCGTGCAGGAACGCAGTCGCCGCGTCCGGATCGAGGGTGACACTGGGCCAACCGGCCAGCGCCGAGGTCGGTGCCAGAACCTTCGCCCACAGCGCCTCGCCGTCGACGGCGATGTCGTCGCTGGGGACTGCGTCCTCTCGGTGGAACGGGCCGACGCGCGTCCGGATCAGACGATCCACCGCCGCACCGAATCCTAGAAGCGCGCCAAGGTCCGCCACGAGAACCCGCACGTACGTGCCTTTGCCGCACACGATTGTCAGCGTGGCGCTCGGCCCGGCCACGTCCTCCACACGCATCGAGTGCACGACGACGTCCCGGGGCTCTCGCTCCACTTCGATTCCTGCCCGCGCCAGCTCGTAGAGGCGCTTGCCGGCGTGGTGCAGAGCCGAGTACATCGGCGGGACCTGGCGGATGTGCCCGACAAAACGCGTCGTGGCGTCTTCGAGGAGCCCGCGATCGAGACCGATCACCGGCGCCGTGGACAAGACCCGGCCGCCGAGGTCGTGAGTATCGGTCGTGATCCCGAAACGAACGGTGACCCGATACTCCTTGTCCTGATCGACGAGATACGGCATGAGCTTGGTGGCCTCGCCGATCAGGATCGGCAAGACGCCGACCGCATCCGGATCGAGCGTTCCGGCATGGCCGACTCGACGGAAGCGCAGCGCGCGGCGCACCGATCCGACGACGGCGGCCGAAGTCATGGCAGGTGCCTTGTCGACGACGAGGACACCCGAGCGATGGACCATCATGACGTAGTCGTCTCAGGCAGCGCCGAGCGCACTGCCGAAAGCACCGCAGGCGTCACGGCCTTCAGCGTGCCTGGGATCGCGCAGCCTGCCGCGTTCGGATGCCCGCCGCCGCCGAAGCGGGCAGCGATCCGGCTGACGTCCACATCGCCCTTCCCTCGCAAGCTCACTTTGACCTGTCCATCGCGCTCGCGGAGCAGGCATGCAACCCGCACCGACTCGATGGATCGAGGATAGTTCACCAAGTCTTCCGCTTCGACGAAGCTCTCCGGAACGAAGCCGGCCGGCAAGGCCAACCACGCCAACCGCCCATCGCTGCTCACTTCAATCCGGCTCAGGACGTCGCCCAACCAGCGCAGCGCCTCGGGCGGCCGTCGCTCATAGAGGCAGCCAGAAACGAATGCTGGCTCAGCGCCGGCCGAAACGAGGTCGGCGGCGATCTGGAACGTCCGGGGCGTGACGTTCGAGTACCGGAATGAGCCGGTGTCCGTGTGGATCGCGGTGAACAAGTTGGTCGCGATGCCCGGCGTGATCACGGCATCCAGCGTGACGAGCAGCTCGTAGATCAACTCGCCGGTGGCCGCTGCACGGGGCTCGACCCAGTTGATATCACCGTACCGGCGGTTATCGGGATGATGATCGATGTCCACGAGGACCGGAGCCGCCCGGCGAGCCTGCTCGAACAGACCTTCGGTCCGGCCAGGATTCGGACAGTCCGTGAGGACGACCACGTCGAAGTTCTGGTCCACCTTGGCCAGACGGGCATAGCGTTCGATCCCGGGAAGGAAGGCAAGCGCGCCAGGAGCCGGGTGTGGCCCTCCGGACGTCACCTTCCAGCCACGCGCTTCGAGTGCTGCGCCGAGCGCCAGGAGCGTGCCGAGCACGTCCGCGTCCGGATGCACGTGCCCCAGCATGAGCGCCCGCCCAGGCGACCGGCGGAACGCCGCCACGAGGTCGGCGGGAACCGGTGTTGCCACTGCATCCTTCACGGTTCGGGCGCCTCGGCCACGTGCTTGAGCAGCTGCTGGATACGCGCAGCATGCTCCATCGAGCGATCGGCGTGGAACGAAAGATTGGGTGTGATCCGGAGGTCCAGATGGTCTCGCAGCCAGTTGCGGACGAACCCGCGCCCGCTGGTGAGGGCCGCGAGCGACGCCGTCCACTGCGCGTCATCGCCGAGCACGGACACGAACACCTTGGCCGTGCGGAGATCCTGCGACGTCTCCACTTCGGTCACGGTGACGAAGCCGAGCCGCGGGTCTTTCAGCTCGCGCTGAAGCAGCATCGAGATCTCCTCCTTGAGGAGCTGGTTCACGCGGTCCAGGCGTTTTCCTTGCATCAGAAAATCTCCACGGACATGTCGATGACGTGACCGTCGACATTGCCCTCGATGAAATCCATCGCCTTGGACACGACCTCGTTGGCGTGACGCGGATCGTGGGACACGCACGCGACCGCCAGGGTCGCGTGCTGCCAGGCGTCGTGGTGATCGACCTCGGCCACCGCAACTTCGAAACGCGCTCGGACGCGCTCTTTAAGGCCTTTCAGCACGCGACGCTTGCCCTTGAGAGAGTCGACGCCCGGCAGGTGGAGCTCCACCGTGCCGACCGCGACCCGGGCAACCGACACGCCTCCCCCGGCGCGCGCTACAGGGTGCGCGCGACTTCCTCGGTGGTGAAGAACTGGAGCAGGTCTCCGGCCTGGAGCCCGTTCACGCCATCGACTCCGATACCGCATTCGAGCCCGGCCAGGACCTCGCGCACGTCGTCCTTGAACCGCTTGAGGGAGCCGATGGTCCCCTCACCCACGACGGTCTCGCCACGCTTGACCCGCACCTTCGCCGTGCGAACGACCTTGCCTTCCTGGACGTAGGAGCCGGCGATGGGACCGAGCTTCGAGATGACGAACACCTGGCGCACCTGGGCGGTGCCGAGCACGGTTTCACGGATCTCGGGCGCGAGCAGACCGGCCAGCGCCGCCTTGAGGTCGTTGATCGCCTCGTAGATGACGTTGTAGTTCCGGATGTCCACACCGTTCGCCTGCGCCTGCGACACCGCCTTCGGCTCGGTCTTCACGTTGAAGCCGAGCACGATCGCGCTCGACGCGGAGGCGAGCATGACGTCACTCTCGTTGATCGCGCCGACCGAGCTGTGAATCACCTTGAGCTTCACCTCGTCGGTCGACAGCCGCTCCAGCGACTCGGACAGCGCCTCCACCGAGCCCTGGACGTCGGCCTTCAGCACGAGCCGCAACTCCTTGACCTCGCCCGTCTGGATCTGCTTGTGCAGGCCTTCGAGCGTGATCCGCGTCGTGGTCTTTCCCTTGAGCTTGTCCCGCTCGAGCCGCATCGTGGCGATCTGTCGCGCCTTCCGTTCGTCGGACACCGCGACCACGACGTCGCCCGCCGACGGGACGCCGCCCAGCCCGAGAATCTCGACGGGATCGGACGGCCCAGCGCTCTTCACCTTCTTGCCCATGGGGTCAATGAGCGCGCGGATGCGGCCCGAATACGATCCGGCCACGACCGCGTCGCCTTCCTTGAGGGTGCCGTTCTGGATGAGAGCGGTCGCGACCGGGCCCCGGCCACGATCCAGCCGGCTCTCGATGATCACGCCCTTTGCAGAGCGGTTCGCGTTGGCTTTGAGCTCCAGAACCTCGGCCTGCAATGCCGTCATCTCGAGGAGCTGGTCGATGCCGGTCAACTTCTTCGCGGACGTCGGGACGAAGATGGTCTGGCCACCCCAGTCCTCGGGAACGAGCCCGTGATTCGACAGCTCGCGCTTCACACGATCCAGATCCGCCTCGGGCTTGTCGACCTTGTTCACCGCCACGATGATCGGGACGTTCGCGGCCCGCGCATGATTGATCGCTTCGACGGTTTGCGGCATGACACCGTCGTCCGCCGCCACGACGAGAATGACGATGTCCGTCGCCTGGGCGCCGCGCGCGCGCATCGCCGTGAACGCTTCGTGGCCCGGTGTATCGAGGAACGTCACCTTCCCGTGCGCCGTCATGACCTGATACGCGCCGATGTGCTGCGTGATACCGCCGAACTCCTTCTCCGCGACCTTCGACTTCCTGATCGCGTCGAGCAACGACGTCTTGCCGTGGTCGACGTGTCCCATGACGGTGACGACCGGCGGGCGCAGCGAGAGCTGCGAAGCGTCCACGTCTTCGTCCTCCAACACGTCGCCCTCGACCGATCGGATCTCGACCTCGAAACCGAACTTGTCCCCAACGAGCTTTGCCGCGGTGGGATCCAGCAGCTCGTTGACAGTGGCCATCACGCCCAGCTCCAGCAACGCCTTGATCACTTCTCCTGATTTCCGCCGCATCTTCTCGGCCAGTTCCGCCACCGTCACCGATTCGGGAACGCGGATGAGCTCCCGCTTGACCTCGACCGCTGGCGCTTCGAAAACCGGCGCCGCCGTGATTGCCGCTGGGGCTGCGGCCACCTGCTCTTCGAGGACGGGGCTGGGTACACCCACGGACGCCGCCGCCGGCTCGACTGGGCGTGGTCGGTCCACCGGACGTATCGGCGCCGGGCGGGGCGGCGCCACCGTCACGCGCGGCGGCGAGAAGGGAGTCATCGGCTGACGCGGACGCGGCGGTGGTGCCGTCGGTGCCGGCCGCTCGATCGGCCGGAACGGCACGATCTTCGGCTCCGGCTTCTTCGTCGTGGGCACGACGGGAAACGGCGCTACGGCGGGCTTCACCTGGGCGGCCAGTTCGAGCGGCGGCGCGACCGGCGGCACCACATGCAGCTCGGCGGGCGCTTCCGGCTGCGGGCGCACCACGACAGACGGCACCAGCGGCATCTCCAGCGGAGTTTCCGCCGCGGCCGGCGCCGGTTTCGGCTTGACTATCGTGGCCGCGGGCCGGAGCTCCACCGGCGATTCTTCGGCAGCGGTCTTCGTCTTCCGTGAGCGCGGCGCCGGCTTCGTGGCCCCAGCTTCCCCCACGGCGGGCGGCTCCTTGGCAATCTTCGGCCGCGCAACGCGTTTGGGCTTTGGCTCCTCGGGCAGGTCGCGTCCTTTTCCGAGCTTCACCCTGAGCGAGTTCGCCAACGTCGAGTCGAGGGGACTCAAGGCGCGCACGCCCTTGTGACCCATTTCCTCGGCCGCGAGCATCAGATCCTTGCTCGTCACGCCGAGCTCCTTCGCCAATTCGATCACTTTGATCTTCGTTGCTGCCACAGTCCCCTCACCTCCTACCTGTTGCTCGCCTCGGCCGGCAGGACGGTACTCTCGCGACGTCCCGTGGCTCGTCCGACACTCTCACGCGCTCGGCTCTTGTCAGTGACTCGCCTCGGCAGCCCCGCGACGTCCTGCGGCTCGCACGGCGTCCGCCAGATCGCGGCTGACGTCACACGGCTTCCTGAACGCATGAGCCAACCGCCCACGCTGGAGCGCCCGCTCCACGCATCCAGCGTCCGCACAGATATACGCCCCGCGACCGGGGCGCCGTGCGTTCACATCGACGACCACCCTGCCGGCTGCCTCCCGCACAAGCCTGACCAACATCTCTTTGGGCTTCACCTTGCGGCAGCCCAGGCACATTCGTAGCGGGTCCCTGATCACGCAGCAGGCGCCTCCCCCGCTCCGGGTGACGCCTCGGCACGATGCTCGGATTCGGTCGACGTCGCCGGCGCCACGAGCCGCTCCGCCGCGCTGAAGATCACCTCTACGCGCTCGGCCACCTCAGGGATCGTGCGCAGCTTTTCGACGCCCGCCGTGACGATCGCTGCCGGCGAATCGAGCCCTGCGGCCTCGAGCGCGGTCAGCATCTCGGAGGTCACTTCGGGCAGGTCGGCGAACGGTAACAGGCCGTTCTCGGCAGGCCCCGCGCGCTCGGCCTCCAGTTCGGACTCGCTCTTGATGTCGACCCGCATTCCGGTCAGCTTCGCCGCCAGACGCGCGTTCTGCCCCTTCTTGCCGATGGCCAGGGAGAGCTGATTGTCCGGCACTACCACGATCGCCGACGGCTGCTCGCCGGGATCCTGCGCTTCATTGATGACGACCGACGAGACCTTCGCAGGCGACAGCGCCCGGGCGACGAACGTGGCCGGATCGTGTGACCACTCGATGATGTCGATCTTCTCGCCACGCAGCTCGCGGCTGATGACCTGGATCCGGGTCCCGCGGAGTCCAACGCAAGCCCCGATCGGATCGACGTCGCGCTTCGTGGAGGCAACGGCGATCTTCGCCCGCTCACCGGCCTCGCGTGCCGTCGCCTTCACGATGACGATCCCTTCCTGAATCTCCGGGATCTCGGTCTCGAAGAGTCTCGTCAGGTACCCGGGATGGGTGCGCGACAGCAAGATCTGCGGGCCCTTGGCCGTCCGCCGAACTTCCAGAACGTACGCGCGCACACGGTCCCCCGGATTGTAGCGCTCGCCGGGAATCTGCTCGCGCTCGGGAAGGATCGCCTCCGCCTTGCCGATTTCGAGGATCACGTTCCGTTTCTCGATCCGGTGCACGACGCCGCGCAGGATCTGGCCCTCCTTGCCGGCGAACTCCGCATAGATCCCTTCGCGCTCGGCGTCGCGAACCTTCTGGAGGATCACCTGCTTCGCGGTCTGTGCGGCGATCCGCCCGAACTCCTGCGGCGGCCCCTCCTGCTCGAGCTCGAGCTCGTCGTCGAGCTCGGCTTCACTGTTCAGCCCCTTCGCCTCCTGCAGGCTGATCTCGAGCTTCGGATCGGTCACCTCTTCCACGACCTTCTTGCGGCAGTACACGCGCAGCGCCCCGGTCTTGCGATCGATCCGGATCACCAGGTTGTCGGTGGTGCCGACGGACTTTCGCGAGGCCGATACCAGGGCAGACTCCAGCGCTTCGAAAAGGACCTCCTTGTCGATCCCTTTCTCCCGCCCGACCTGCTCGATAACGACGATCAACTCGCGATTCATCCCTTCAATCCTGACGCGGCCACGGCACGTCGGCTTCGAGCCGCGCCTTCACCACGTCCGCCCGCGGAACGGCAATTCGCCCCTCGTCGGCATCGACGACGATCTGCTCGCCGGTGACCTCGACGAGGCGACCACGAACCTCGCGGCCATCGGCGAGCCGACAGCGCACTCGCTTTCCCGTCGCCCACCGGTACTCCCGCTCCTTGCGAAGCTGACGATCGAGGCCTGGCGACGAAACTTCCAGGTCGTAGCCTTCCGCGATGACACCCTCGACGTCGAGCACATCACCGAGTTCTCGGCTCAGCCGCTCGCAATCCGCAATCCCGACCCCACCCGGCTTGTCAATGAACAGGCGCAGGATCCCACGCTGGGGCTGCCCCCGCCATTCCAGGTCGACCAGTTCCAACCCGTGATCGCGAAGCACAGGCTGGACAACCTCTTCTATCTGGGCGATTCGCTCGTCTTCCTGCACCCTGGACCCCGCGAAAGTAAAAAAGTGGGCAACGCCCACTTTTTCAAGACTTTAGCACGTGCCTCCCCCGGAGGCAAGCGCGTCACGCTCCGAGCGGTTCGAGGTGAGTTGTTATGGCACCCCGCGCAGCGCCTCCGTCGCCCGAAGAGTCTCGACCACGGCATCCTTCGGAACGCGCGTGTCGCGACGGGTTTGCCGTTCTCGGATCTCCACGACGCCTTCCTTCTTCAGCGCGTTGCCGACCGTGACGCGGACCGGGATCCCGAGCAGGTCCGCGTCCTTGAACTTCACGCCGGGTCGCTCATCGCGGTCATCCAGCAGGACTTCGAGGCCGTGCTTGCCGCATTCCGTGTAGATCTCTTCGGCGGCTTCCACCTGGGCGGCGTCGCGGAGGCTGACGACGACGACGTGGACATGGAATGGCGCGATGCTCGCTGGCCACACGATACCATCCGAATCGGCAAGCTGCTCGATAGCGGCGGCAGCGACGCGGGCGGGGCCGATGCCGTAGCTCCCCATCACGACCGGACGCTCGCGCCCGGACTCGTCGAGATACTTGGCGCCGAGCGCCTCCGAGAACTTCGTGCCCAGCTTGAAGATGTTGCCGATCTCGATGACCCGCTCCACGGTAAGCGGCGCACCGCACTGCCCACAGGCCTCGCCGGCGACCGCCGTGTGGAGGTCGGAAAAGCGGCACTCGAAGTCGCGCCCGGCGACCACTCCCCGGACGTGAAACCCCTCGCGGTTCGCGCCGACCACGTATGACCCCTGACGCAACGTCTCATCGGCAACCACGGGCACGTGGACCCCGAGCGGCCCGACCGACCCGACCGGGGCTCCGAGGTGCTGGAGCACTTCGTCAGGATGGGCCGGGCGACATTCTTCGCCGACCGCGCGCAGGAGCTTGCGCTCGTGCAAGTTGTGATCGCCACGCACGAGGGCAAGGACGGGGCCCGCCGCCGGGGCAACGTAGAGAAGCGACTTGATCGTCAGCCGCGGCTCGATTTTCAGGAGGGCCGCCACCTCGGCGATGGTCCGGGCACCGGGCGTCGCGACCTCTTCCCGGCTCCAGCTCGGAAACGATGGAGCCAGCGGAACCGAGCGGGCAAGCTCGACGTTCGCCGCGTAGCCGCACGTCGCGCACATCGCGATCTCATCCTCGCCGGCCGCGCTGGGAGCCATGAACTCATGCGCGCTGTGCCCGCCCATCATCCCCGTGTCGGACTGCACGACGTGAAACCGAAGCCCACAGCGCTCGAAGATCCGCCGGTAGGCCCCCTCGTGCGCGGTGTAGGACCGATCGAGAGCCGCGTCATCGGCATCCAGCGTGTAGGAGTCCTTCATCACGAACTCACGCGTCCGCAGCACGCCCGAGCGCGGCCGTGCCTCGTCGCGCTCCTTCGTCTGGATCTGGTACCAGATCTGGGGAAGATCCCGGTAGGAACGGATCTCGCGCGCGGCCAACCAGGCGATCACTTCCTCGTGCGTCATGCCGAGGCACATCTCGCGACCGTGGCGATCCTTCAGCTTGAACATCTCCGGAATGCCGTCCCACCGGCCCGACTGTCTCCAGATCTCCGCGGGATGGATGACGGGCATGGTGATCTCCTGCCCACCGATGGCGTTCATCTCGTCACGGATGATGCGGTTGACCTTGTCGAGGACCCGCTGGCCGAGCGGCAGCCATACGAATACACCCGCGGCGAGCTGGCGCACGAGGCCTGCGCGGAGCATGAGCCGGTGGCTCACCGCCTCGGCGTCGGCAGGGTCCTCGCGCAGGGTCGGGACGAGCGAGCGCGTGAGCCGCATGGCGCTAGTCCGGATTATTCATGAACGAACGACGCGCGCGCCGGCCGGTGACCGGGCAGCCGGGGTCCTCTGACCACAGGCGCCGTCGCCCCGATCATCGCCGAGCCGTTCCCCACTCGTCACGGCTGTGTCGTCGCCTCGCGAGGCGGGAATGGCTCCCCCGGACCCCGGCTGCCCATCTCCCGCCGGGTCACCGGCCGACCCTGGTTAGAGGCGTTCATGAATCATTGGCGCCGGATCATCGACGAACGACCGAGGCCGGGGGACAGCGAGTTGCCGCG
>JBGPTW010000153.1:0-14394 GCA_041490825.1 Methylomirabilia bacterium
AACCCGGTCGTGAGTGGGAACGGCTCGCGGGTCATCGGTCAAAGGGCCTCGTGGTCAGAGGCCCCTCACCGACCCGGCCGGCCCGCGACGCCACGCGCTCGATTGACGGCGAGCGTTCATGAATAATCGCCCATGACCGCTCTGCACGAGCCGACGATCGCGACCGACGAGCTGCGCCCGACCCACGCCGAGGTCG
Organism: Methylomirabilia bacterium; assembly: GCA_041490825.1. Taxonomy (GTDB): domain Bacteria; phylum Methylomirabilota; class Methylomirabilia; order Rokubacteriales; family CSP1-6; genus JBGPTW01. The sequence goes on from JBGPTW010000153.1 coordinate 197, forward strand.
ATCTCGACGTCATCGCCGAGAACTATCGGGCCATCGCCGCGCACGTCGCGCCCGCCCGCGTGATGGCGATCTTGAAAGCCAACGCCTACAGCCACGGGCTGGTAGAAGTGGCGCGCGTGCTCGAACGTCTCGGCGCGCCCTATGTCGGCGTCGCCTATCTGGAGGAGGCGCTGCGGCTCCGCCAGCACGGCGTGCGCATGCCCGTGCTGGTGCTCGGCGGCATCCTCGGCTCGCAGATCCCGCGCTTTCTCGAACACGACGTCACCCTGACGGCCTCATCCGTCGACAAGCTGCGCGCGATCGAAGAACACGCGGCCAGCGTGGGACGCACGGCCACCGTGCACCTCAAGATCGACACCGGCATGGAGCGCATCGGCGTGCACTGGTACAGCGCCCAGCCATTGCTCGAGGAGTCGCTCCGCTGCCCGCACGTGCGCGTCGAGGGGATCTTCACGCACTTCGCGAACGCGGACGCGCGCGATCTCACACACGCGCGCCTGCAGCTCGAGCGCTTCGAGGAGGTGCTGCGCTTCTACGAGCGCCGGTCGGTACCGCCGCCGCTGCGTCACGCCGCCAACTCGGGCGCGATCTTGCAATTGCGCGAGAGTCACCTCGATCTCGTACGCCCCGGCATCCTCTTGTACGGAGCTCGGCCGTCGGTGGAGGTGCCGGCGACGATCCCGGTGCGCCAGGCGCTGCGCTGGCTGACGCGCGTGGTGTTCTTCAAGGTGGTCAAGGCCGGCAACCCCGTCAGTTACGGCGGCGACTGGGCGCCGGCGGCGCAGACGCGCGTCGTGACGTTGCCGGTCGGCTACGGCGACGGCTACACGAGAGCAATGTCCGGCAAGAGCGAAGTGATCGTGGGCGGCAAGCGGTATCCGGTCGTCGGTCGCATCTGCATGGATCAGATCATGGTGTCGATCGGCTGGGATTCGGCCTACAACGGCGACGAAGCGGTCCTGCTCGGACGCCAGGGCGATGCCGCGATCTCGATCGAGGAGATGGCCGCGTGGGCCGGCACCGTCCCGCACGAGATCCTGACGAGCATCAACACGAGAGTGCCGCGAGTCTATCTCGGCGAGGGTCGCGCAGGCCGGTGAGCCAGAGGACTGGCTCAGCGTCCCCAGAGCGCCCGGTCGTAATGGGCGCGGATGTCAGCGTCCCGGGTGATCAGAGGCGCACGACGCAACGCCGCCTGCGCGACGATGATGCGGTCGAAGGGATCGCGAGTCCAGGACTGGCGCAGGGCCACCCCGGCCACGTCCGGGAATGGCAGGTCACACAAGCGTAGCCCCACGTCACGCCCGAGCGCCTGAAGCACGGTGCGGGCTGGTTCGCTGATGCGACCGGTCTCGAAGAGATATTCGAGCTCCAGCGCGACCATCGGGGACACCAGCACCGGACCGCCCTCGATGAGTGTTCGCGCGCGCGCCGGAATGAGATCGACGCGGCCGGCGTAGAGCCAGGCCACCACGTGCGTGTCGGCGTAGATCACGGCCGCCATTCGCGAGACCAGTCGATGTGTACCAGCGCCTCGGGCGGGCAGCGCAGGAGCCGTCGAGGTTTGAGGCGCGTGAGCTTGCTCTGACGCGGGGTTCCCCTGCGGCTGGCGGGCACGATCCGCAGCCGGCGGCCGTGCCGCTCGATCTCCACCGGCACGCCGGTCTCGAGCACCTGGTCGAGGACACGATAGACGTTTTCCCGCAGCTTCGACGCCGTGAGCCTGGTCAGGTCGGCCATGCGATCTCCTCCCGGACCGACGCTAGCGCGGAGTCGTACGTCGTGCAAGATGTATCGTACGTAAGACAGCATCGTCGCCGCGCCCGGTCGGGTATCGGCCCTTTGGCCCGCGCGGGTCGATGGTGTCGGGGAGGCGACCGCCGCCTTGTGGTTGTCCAGCTTCTTCGAGAAGGCGTTCGTGAGCCGCGTGAAGCGCCGCATGCTCATCCGCATGGTGAGGTTTTGGCGCTCGACATGGCTGGTGGAGATGTGATTGGGGTCCGGGTTGCCGGTGATGACTTGCATCTGCGATCCGGTACACGTCGCCGGGCTGTAGCGCCGTTCTGCGGTCACGTGCTTGCCTGAATCACCCTCGTACATCTTGATCAGCATGGCGTAGTCGATCGCGTTGCCGAATGCGCCCTCGACCGCTTCGAGATACGGCTTGTGCCCGTCAGTCGTCAACTGCACCCGCACGGCGAGCCGGTCCACGAGATCGCGGATGAATGCGCTCGCCGTGAATCCGTCGCGGCGACCCACGGCCCACGACGGCAGGAGCTTGCAGTCAGAGCACAGCGCCGTCCAGGTCCACACATCGCCGTACCCGAGCTCACCCTTGTGCGCCTCTGGCACGTTCTTCGACTTCGCGTACACGAAGGCCCAAATCTCGTCGCACTGGATACGCTTGCACCCTCGGTTGGATTTTCTACGCAGTGATAATATATCATTTGACATCATCACCAAGACTGATAATATACGCCACGATAGAGGTAAGTTTAGATGATTTTCCAGGCGCCGAGCATATCGGAGAAGGAGACCGAAGTCCTTGGCAGGATCGATGAGGTCAGGACGAAGCTGAACTATGCCCTCAAGACGCCCAAGCGGTGGACTGGTTTCTTACGGCGAAATCTCACGGCCCGCGCCGTCCAAGGGTCTAACAGCATCGAGGGATATAACGTTACGTTCGAGGACGCTGTGGCAGCCATCGAGGGCGAAGAACCGATGGACGCCGCGCCAGAGCCCTGGGCAGCCGTAGTCGGTTATCGCAACGCGCTGACCTATGTGATGCAGCTCTCCGACGACATCCATTTCAATCTCAATGAGGAAATGATTCGTGCTCTGCACAACCTGATGCTGCTACATGATCCAGCGAAATATCCCGGTCGCTGGCGGCCGGGCTCTATTTATGTGCGAAGGGAACCGTCTGGTGAAATGGTCTATGAGGGGCCGGACGCCGAAGACGTGCCGAAGCTCATGCGCGAATTCGTTGAATTGAACCGCAGCACCCAGGATACTTCCATGCACGCGATTGTCCGCGGCGCTATGGCGCATCTCAACCTTGTCATGATTCATCCATTTTCTGACGGGAATGGTCGTATGGGTAGGGCGGTCCAGACTCTGGTTTTGGCACGCGCGGATATTCTGACCCCGCCGTTTTGTAGCATCGAGGAGTGGCTAGGGACCAAAGGTAACACGCAAGCCTATTACGACGTCTTGGGCCACGTCGGGGCTGGAAGTTGGCACCCCGAGCGAGATGCCCGTCCATGGATTCGCTTCTGTCTCAATGCTCATCTACAGCAAGCGCTTACCGTTTCACGACGGGTAAAGGAGGCGGACAAGCTGTGGAGTGAGTTAGAAAACGAGCTGGCGCGCAAAAAGCTTGACGATCGCATGATGCCGGTGCTCTACGACGCCGCAATCGGCATCAGAGTCAGAAGTGCCAGGTACCGCTTGGCTGCCGAGGTATCGAATCAGGTGGCGGCACGTGATCTGCGCATTCTCGTAAGAGAGGGCCTGCTAGAGCCGAGGGGGGAGAAGCGGGGGCGCTCATATTCCGCCTCAGCAACTCTCAAGGCGATTTACCAGCGGACACGTGAGCCGAGAACTCTGCATCAAAATCTATTTCAGGTCGACGTGGCTGCGGCAGCGAAAGAGTGAGCTATCGCCCTCCGCTTCGTAGCTGACAGCTTCTTCGCCCGCGCCTGGCCGCCCTTCAACCCGCCTTTGCGTCCCACGATCGCCCGAGACGACTCGGTCGGGATCGGCGTGTCCTGCGCCTGGCCAGTGGCAATGTCCACGATCAGCTTGGCGAGCTGGGCAAAATCGTGGGGTCGCTTCGGTCGCTTGGGCACGAGCCGAGTATTGCACGAGGGCGAGAGCTGGCGAATCAGCCGCCGGATTCAAACTGATGCACTACCCCCGGTTGAGGCAGCTTGACGACGTCGCGGTCGCCGGAGCAGTATCGGTCGACTCTCGGACACGTTGGAGGGATGCGATGACACTGTCTCGTCGCGCTTTCTTGAAGGTGTGCGCGATCGCTTCGGGAACGCCGCTCGTGACCGTCGGACCCCGCGGGATGCCGGTGGCGCTGGCGCAGGCGCCGGCGCCGCGGCCCAGCGCTGACACACCGAAGAAGGGCGGGACGCTCCGCGTCGGCTTCTACATCGAGGCGGCGACGATGGACCCGCACCTCTCGGGCAGCAAGATCGACCGTCAGATCTATCACAACATCTACGAGCCGCTCGTCACGCTCGACACCAAGCTCGGCGTCAAGCCCGGTCTGGCCGAGTCGTGGCAGCAGCCGGACGCGAAGACGCTGATCTTCAAGCTGCATCGCGGCGTGAAGTTCCACGACGGGACTGACTTCAACGCCGAGGCCGCCAAGTTCAACTTCAACCGCATGAAGACCGAGCCGAAGTCGGTCCGCAAGGGCGAGGTCGCCAGCATCGACACGGTCGACGTCGTCGATCCGTACACGATCAAGATCAACCTGAAGCGACCCGACGCGGCGCTGCTCGCGACGCTGACCGACCGGGCCGGGATGATGGTCTCGCCGAAGGTGATCCAGGAGCGCGGCTCCGAGCTGGAGCGCAACGCGAAGGGCGCGGGCACCGGCCCGTTCGAGTTCGTCGAGTGGGTGAAAGACGACCACATCGTCATCAAGCGCAACGACAATTACTGGAACAAGCAAGGCGGGCCGTATCTCGATCGCGTCCGCTATCGCCCGATCCCGGACGACGTGGTGAAGCTCCAGAGCCTTCAGGCCGGCGAGATCGACGCGATGGATTACGTCCAGCCTCGCGACGTCGCGGCCGTGAAGGCGGACAAGAACGTGGTGGTCGTCGACGTGCCGTCGCTCGCGGCCTTCTCCTATCAGCTGAACCACACGCGACCACCGTTCAACGTGAAGGCGCTGCGTCAGGCCGTCGCCTACAGCCTGGATCTCGATCAGATCGTGAAGGGCGTGTGGCTGAACGTTGGGGTACCGGCCAACGGCCCGGTCCCGCCGACGAGCTGGGCGTACGACAAAACCATCCCGCCGATCAAGCGCGACCTGGCGAAGGTGAAGGCGAAGCTCGCCGAGGGCGGCCAGGGGAACGGCTTCACGTTCACGATGACCACGCCGAATCTCCCGATCAACGGGCAAGAGGCCGAGGTGATCCAGGCGCAGCTCCGTGAGGCCGGCATCACCATGAAGATCAAGCTCGTGGACGCGGCCACCCAGCTCTCGGACGGCAACAACAAGAATTTCGACATGATCAGCTATCAGTGGAGCGGCCGCCCGGACCCCGACGGGAACAGCTACCAGTTCTTCAAGACCACGCCAGGTATCTCGTTGAACTGGTCCGGCATCTCGAATCCCACGATCGACGCGCTCCTCGACAAGACGCGCGAGGTCTCGAACCAGGCGGAGCGGAAGAAACTCTTCAGCGAGCTGACGAAGATCCTCCAGGACGAGCTGCCGATGGTCTACATCATCCATCCGATCGAACCGAAGGCCTTCAGTCCGAGAGTGCGCGGCTACGAGGCGATCCCGGACGGCATGATGCGATTCAAGGACGTGTGGCTGAAGTAGCCGCGGCCGACTGACGACCGAGTGATGGGTCGTCTCGTTCTGCGCCGCTTGGGCGCCACGATTCCGGTCCTGCTGCTCGTCACGGCCGGCGTCTTCGCGCTGCTCCATCTCACGCCGGGCGATCCCATCGACGCGATGATGGCGGAGTCGGTCGACGCCACGGCGAAGGAGCATATCCGACGGGAGCTCGGATTGGACCGGCCGATCCCCGTCCAGTACGTGGCGTGGATGGGCAAGCTCCTGCGCGGCGACCTCGGCCGCTCCATCCGGAACGGCGAGCCGGTCATCGAGAACGTGAGCCGCCGCATCCGACCGAGCCTGCAGCTCGCGCTCTTCGCGATGACGATCTCGCTCCTCGTCGCGTTCCCCGTCGGCATCGTGTCCGCCGTCCGGCACAACACGTCGGTCGATCGACTCGGCACCACGTTCGCGCTCTTCGGCATCTGCATGCCGAACTTCCTGCTCGCGCTCCTCCTGATCTTCCTGTTCGGCGTGACGCTGCGCTGGCTGCCGATCTCCGGGTACACGGATCCGCTCGACGAGCTCGTCGACGGAGTGCGGTCGCTGGCGCTTCCGGCTGTCACGCTCGGCCTGGCGCTCGCCGCAGTGATCACGCGGACGCTGCGCTCGAGTCTGCTCGAGACGTTGACCGAGGACTACGTGCGCACCGCGCGCGCGAAGGGTCTCTCGGAATGGAGGGTCATCCGCGGCCACGTTCTCAAGAACGCGCTGATCCCGGTCGTGACCGTGCTCGGCCTGCAGCTCGGGACGCTGATCGGCGGTGCCGTGATCACCGAGTACGTTTTCGCCCTGCCCGGGGTCGGCCGGCTCGTCGTCGACGCCGTCTTCGCGCGCGACTACCCGCTGGTCCAGGGCGTGGTCCTCCTCATCGCCATCGCCTTCATCCTGAGCAATCTGCTCGTCGACATCCTGTATGGCTGGATCGATCCCCGGATCCGATCTCGCTGAGCGGGCGCTCGCTTCCCTCACCGCCGCCCCCGCGCGTGTGCGGCGGTGGAAGATGCTGCGTCGCGCGGCGCGTGCTCGACTCGCGCCGTTCGGCGCAGTGGTCGTCGTGTCGGCCGTGCTGGTCGCACTCGCGGCGCCATTCGTGGCGCCCCACGACCCGCTGAAGCAAGACCTCGGCAACACGCTGGCGCGGCCGGCTCTCGTGCATCTTCTCGGCACCGACAACCTGGGTCGCGACGTGCTCTCGCGCGTGATCTGGGGCACGCGCATCTCGCTCGTGGCCGGCTTCGTGTCCGTCGCGATCGCGATGGCGACCGGCACCCTGCTCGGCATCGTGGCCGGCTACGCGGGTGGCCGGGTCGACGGAATCGTGATGCGGCTGATGGACGCGGTGCTCTCGTTTCCCCCGCTGGTGCTGGCGCTGGCGCTCGGTGCCGTGCTCGGCGCCGGACTCACGGGGGTGCTGATCGCGCTGGGAGTCGTGTACACCCCCACGTTCGCGCGGCTCATGCGCGGCCAAGTGCTGACGATCACCGCGCGCGACTACGTCGACGCCGCGCGCGCGCTGGGCGCGCCGGGCTGGCGCGTCGCGTGGCAGCACGTGCTGCCGAACGCGATCACCCCGATCGTCGTGCAGGCCTCGCTCAGCGTGGCGTTCGCCATTCTGGCGGAAGCCTCGCTGTCGTTCCTCGGTCTCGGCATCCAGCCGCCGCAGGCGTCATGGGGTAGCATGATCAACGCGGGGCGCGGTTACCTGCAGCAGGCGCCCTGGATCGTGTTCGGACCGGGCGCCGCGCTCTTCATGACGGTCGTCGGATTGAACTTCGTCGGGGACGCCGTCCGCGACGCGCTGGATCCGCGGCTGCGCGACTGACGTCGTAGCCGAGGCACGAGCGCGCAAGCGCTGAGGAGCGATCACATGAGCTCGTTCGGCATCGGTCAACCGGTGCGGCGCGTCGAGGACCGTCGCTTTCTCACCGGCCGCGCGCGGTACGTCGACGACATCAACCTGCCCCGCCAGGCGCATGGCGCGCTCGTGCTCTCACCACACGCGCATGCGCGGATCCGGCGCGTCGACGTCGCCCGGGCGACGGCCGCGCCCGGCGTGATCTGCGTGCTCACCGGCGCTGATGCCGTGCGGGACAAGCTCGGCGGGATTCCGCCGAACGCCATGCCCGAAGACATGGGCGGGCCCAAGGGCTACCGTACCTTTCGTCCGCTGCTGGCCGCGGACAAGGCGCGCCACGCCGGCGAGCGCGTCGCGTTCGTTGTCGCCGACACGGTCGCGCAGGCGCGTGAAGCGGCCGAGCTCGTCGACGTCGACTACGAGCCGCTGCCCGCCGTGGCCGCCGTCGAAGACGCGATGACCGACGGCGTGGCGAAAATCTGGGACGACTCGACGGGCAACGTCTGCTTCACGCTGATGATGGGCAACAAGGACGCCACCGACGCGGCGTTCGCCAGGGCGCGCCACGTGGTGTCGCTGCGCCTCGTGAACAATCGCCTCTCCGCAAATGCGCTCGAGCCGCGCGGCGCCATCGGCGACTACAACGCGGCCGACGACGATTACACGCTGTACACCAGCACGCAGAACCCGCACGGCGTGCGCACGGTGCTCTCCCAGGCCGTGTTCCGGATACCGGAAACGACGTTGCGGGTCATCGCGCACGACGTCGGCGGTGGCTTCGGCATGAAGGCCGACACGTACCCCGAGGAAGGTCTCGTGCTCTGGGCGTCGCGGCGCTGCGGTCGTCCGGTGAAATGGATCCAGACGCGCTCGGAAGGGTTGCTCAGCGACGACCACGGGCGCGATCAGGTCGTCCAGGGCGAGATGGCGCTCGACGAGACGGGCAAGATCCTCGCCATTCGCGCGCAGGCGCTGCACGCCCTCGGCGCCTACGTCGTGGGTGCCGCCATCGTCCCGGTCATCTACTCGCTGAAGCTCATTCCCAGCGCGTATGACGTGCCGTCCGTCCACGTGCTGAGCCGGGCGGTGTTCACGAACACCGCGCCGACGGGACCGTACCGCGGCGCGGGCCGTCCCGAGGCCGTCTACCTCACGGAACGGTTGCTCGACCGCGCGGCGGCCGTGATCGGTATCGACCCGGTGGAGATCCGCCGTCGCAACTTCATCCCACCCGGGGCGATGCCCTACAAGGGGCCGACAGGGTTCGTGTACGACAGCGGGGAGTTCTTGGCGACGACGGAGCAGTGTCTCGATCTCGCGGACTGGAACGGGTTCGCGTCACGCCGCGCGGCGACCGAGATGACGGGCAAGCGGCGCGGGCGCGCCTTCACGTACTACATCGAGGACTGCGGCGTGTTCAACGACCGCATGGAGCTGCGCTTCGATCCCAGCGGCAACGTGACCATCGTCGCGGGAACGTTCTCGCACGGCCAGGGCCACGCGACGACCTATGCGCAGATGGTGTGCGACTGGCTCGGTGTCCCGTTCGAGAACATCCGGCTCGTGCAGGGCGACACCAGCCAGGTATCGTTCGGCCGCGGCACCTACGCGTCGCGCAGCGTGATGCTCGGCGGCTCGGCGCTCAAGGTCGCCGCCGACGCGCTCGTGGAGAAAGCGCGGCCGCTCGCCGCGCACCTGATGGAAGCCTCTCCCGCCGACCTCGTGTTCAAGGACGGGAAATTCGGCGTCGTCGGGACCGATCGATCCATGCCGCTCGTCGACGTCGCGAAGGCCTTCTACCGTCCCGTTGGGCTGCCGAAGCAATTCGGCATCGGCCTGGAGGCGAGCGGCGCCTGGGCGGCCGATCCGCAGAACTTCCCGAACGGCGCGCACGCGTGCGAGGTCGAGGTCGATCCGGACACCGGTGAAGTGACGATCGACCGGTACATCGTCGTCGACGACGTCGGCCGGGTGATCAACCCGCTCATCTGCGAGGGGCAGATTCACGGCGGGCTTGCACAGGGTATCGGGCAGGCGCTATTCGAGCACGTGGTCTACGACCGGGAGTCGGGACAGCTCCTGTCGAGCACGTTCACGGAGTACTGTATGCCGCGGTCGGCCGATCTCCCACTCTTCACGACCGAGTTCCACAACGTCCCGTGCAAGACGAACCCGCTCGGCGTGAAGGGCGTCGGTGAAGCGGGATCGGTCGGGGCTCCACCGACCGTGATCAACGCGATCCTGGACGCGCTGCGCCCGCTCGGCGTGGATCACATCGACATGCCCGCGACGCCAGCGCGGATCTGGGAGAGCGTGCGGCGCGTGGCGTCAACGGGAAAAAGAGGCGGTCATGAACGACGGCCGTAAAGCACGTCGTCACCCGAGCGCTTTCTTCACCAATGTTTCTGCATCCCATTCCGGCAGGAAGTCGTCTCGCTCACGGGTGTAATCACCTTGCCCGACCTCGTACTGGCGCAAGAAACGCACGGCGTTCACCCATCCAAGAGCCTGGACAAGGGCCTCGAATCCACGACGACGCAGTTCAACGGGATCGGCAATCACCGAACTCATCGCAAAACCTCTCGGGCAAGTGTAACGAATTACGAGATGGACAGGTACCGGCGCATCCTTGCAGCGCACGGTTGTCAAGGGCACCGCGCCGTTCTGACCCGCGTGGTATCGTGCAGGCGCTCATGACGCGACCGCGGATCTTCTACGGCTGGTGGGTCACCGGCGCATTCGCGGCCATGGTGTTCACGTCGGCGGGCATCCGCCACGCCGTGGGACCGTTCCTCAAGCCGATGGTCGCCGACCTCGGAGTCGATCGGGCGAGCTTCTCGCTGGTCATCGCGCTCGGGCTCCTGCTGTACGGCGTGTTCCAGCCGTGGACCAGCGCGCTCGTCGACCGGATCGGCGTTCGCGCGGTGACGGTCGGTGGCACGGTACTCCTCGCGGCAGCGCTGGCGCTGACGAGTCGGTGTCAAAATCTCTGGCAGCTTGCCCTCGTCTACAGCGTGATCGGCTCGCTCGCGTTGTCCGCCACCGGGCCAGTGATGGCCTCGTCCGTCGTCTCGCGCTGGTTCCACCGGCGCCGGGGTACCGCGCTGTCAGTGCTGGGGAGCGCTTCGGGAACCGGCATGAGTCTGTTGGTGCCAGGCGCGACATGGCTCATCCTCACCGTCGGCTGGCGGCAGACCTTCCTCGTCATGGCGGCGGGCGTCCTGGTGCTCATGCTGCCGCTCTGTCTCTTCGTTCTGCGGGACTCGCCGGAGTCGATCGGCCTCCGTCCCGACGGCGATTCGGCTCAGCGCGTGGGCAGCGGCTCCATGGTCGAGCGCACCTCCATCACCGCGGCGGTGCAGACGCTCGCGTTCTGGCAACTGGCGGGATCGTTCCTCACGTGTGGGTTCTCGATGAGCCTGCTGGCGTCGCATGGGATGCCGATGCTGACCGATCATGGCTACACGCCGATGCTCGCCTCGTGGGCGCTGAGCTTGTTCGGCGCGTCCAGCATCGGCTTCACCATGCTCCTCGGCATCGTGGCCGATCGATACGGTCGCCGGCCCGTTCTCTCCGCCGTCTATGGTGGCCGCGCCTTCGTGTTTGCCGGGCTCTTCCTCATCCGCGACAACCCGGCCGCGCTGCTCGCGGTGGCGATCGTCGGCGGGGTGACCATGGCCGGCACGATGTCGATGACGTCGGCCCTCACCGCGGACATCTACGGGCGCTTCTCGGTGGGGCCGGTGCTCGGCGTGATCTTTCTCGTTCACCAGACCGGATCGGCAGTCGGCGCGTCGCTCGCGGGCGTCCTCTTCGAGACGACCGGCGGCTACGGCGCCGCCTTCGTTCTCGCCTGCACCCTGCTGGTCGCCGCCGCTCTCGTGAGCATACGGATCGACGACGGCTCGCGCGTGCTCCGGGTCCGGCCCGCCCGGGCGTAGCTATAGCTCGTTCTGTTTCGAAGTATCGGAACTGCGGCGTTGTACCGCCACAGTTCCTGCTCTACACTGCCAGCGCCGGGCATGGTCAACGGTCACAGGTACTCCGTGAGCACCCGGAACTATCCAAACGCCGGGCGCGACTGGGCATGGTACAGGGTCTTTCTACACGCACGTCCTCAATCGTGGTCCGAGTGCGGTACGAAGCCCGGCCGACCGGATCTTCGGCGTATGAGAAAGGTGACGCCCAATGGGCAGTGTGGTCCATCTCGTGCAACTCGACCGTTCCAGATAGCATGACTACCCGTCGACGTTCCCCAGGGGGTCAAAGGGCCAATATTGCGAGTCGACGTCTCCAAGAGACCAGCCGGGTCGCGCCTTGCTACACTGCAACGCGCGATGCCTCACAGGTCCCACATGGTTCCCGCGAATTGTAGTTGGGCCGATTGAAACCGCATGGCTAAGAAACCTGCACCGTGGCGTGACTTTGAGGAGCTCGCAGCGAGAATCCAACGACAACTCGCGCCCGACTCCGAAGTAAAGCAGGCCGCCCAGATCGTTGGCCGCTCGGGGGAACGCCGTACGCTCGACCTGTCGGTCCAGCAAAAGATCGGTGCCTATCCGATTCTGATCGCCTTCGACTGCAAGCGACACAACCGTCCCGTTCCGATGAAATACATTGAGGCATTCGCAGCGCAACGCGACGACGTCGCTGCCGACGCTGGGGTTATGATTTCGAACACCGGGTTCACTCGTGGCGCCAAAGCGGTGGCCCGGCAACATCGAATCTTCCTCCAAACGCTCCGGGCTGCGCAGGACACGGACTGGCAAAAGCTTGTCGGCGATAAGGCTTGGATCGCATTGGTCAGCGTTCGCATCGACGACGTCAGCGCAGCCGCGCTAACAGAGAGCGGTCAGCGGATCCCTGTTCCATTTGATGTTCGGTTTGTTGACAAGGCCGGCCAGGTTGGAGATGTGCTCCGAGACCTCTTCTGGAAGGCGTGGAATCAGACCGCATTGCCGAGGCCTCTGGGGCCAATCGCGGCGGAGATCACGCCGGAGACCGCCGCCGTCTATGTACAACACGACGGCGTCATGACGGCGGTCGCGCGTTTGGTTGTCGAGGGCCGGTGTGTCGCTCGACAGTGGCTGGTAAATCTGACTCTCGGCGGCGGTCATGTGCTTCAAGATGCGCAGTCGGGCGGCCCCGTTTACGGTGAACTCGCCAGTGCTGGCTTTGACTGGGCCGAGATCATGAGGTCCATCCCGGGGGCTGCGTTGACCGAGGATCAGTACTCTGAAGTTGCTCAGCGGTCTCAGATCAGCGTCGACTTGAGCAAGGTAAAACGCTTTCTGCGTGTCATGGTCACGTCAGACCACACGAAAGGGCCAACTAAAAGGCAGTAATATGCGGAACGGTCGGCCTGAAGCGACACGGTCCAACTTTTTGCTTCAGCGGACCGGCTGCGCCGGCCGCTGAGCACTGCGTTAGTTAGCTGGACAAGAGGACAACAGATGCCAACGATGAACCGCGCAAAGCCTCTCTCAGACGCCGAAAAGCGTGAGTTCTTCGAGCCGCATGGCCACCTCGCCTATCGATACACGATGCTTTGGACACATAAGCTTCGCTTCCCTAAACATCACGGTATCGAGCACTGTCACGCGATATGTGCGTTCGAGGCATCACTGGTCGCCTGCCGCGTCTTTATGGAGTTCCTTGGGCTGGGGATCGACCGAAGACCGGGGAAGCCAATTCTGTGCGAGAGGCAGGAGTATTCGAAGCCAGATGACGTCAAGGTAAAGGATCTTGGTGGTTCTTTCGTGACCCTCCTTGACGTCGGCGGCGACAAGCGCGACGTGCTCGCCGAGGTTTATCATCTCGCCGACAAAGCCAGCGCCCATTTCACGTACGGCGCGTCTTTCATGGAGGGGGAGGGAGTTGTTCACGCCGCCATCCCCGAGATCGACAGACTGCTACGCAAGAATCTCTACGACGTGCTCGGAGAGCTGCCCAGAGGCCACTGGTTCGACCCTCAACTCGCAAGCGTGAGTCGATAGCGAAGCCGTGGTGTCGCTGAGCAACCGGGAACATAGGTAACAGATTAAACCGGGAACATGGGTGACACTTGTTGAGACTGACGTTGGTGGTGTCCCGCGGGAGATAGAAAGAGGGCTGAGCGCCCTTGGCGGCCTGCTCGAGGCCGCGGCGGCCGGATGACGCATCGCGCGCAGGCCCGTAGAGCGACGATGAGGAGCGAGGCCAGACCGTGATACCCCCGAAAAGCGGACGCCGCGGCGCCCTCACGCCCGGAGGACATCGTCGCGTTCATCGATGCGGGTCAGGAGGACGTGGCAGAAGTAGGGGGACCAGATGTCGTCATCGATTTCCTCGAGGCCGACGACCGCGATCGTTCGCCAGAGCGACGCGGCTCCGACCGAGAAGCCGTACCATAGAGGGAAACGCGGGGACAGGCGCAAGGACGGTCTGCGCGGTGTACCTGCGTCAGCGACGCGAGAGAAGGTCGTCGTCCAGTCGCATTCCCTTTGGACCAATCACAGGCGCTCGACCAGATCGAACCCGACCGGCCGGCAGTCTGAGCAGGAGGCCTCGCGATGTTGGCGGACCAGCGCGTGATCGAGCGGATTCCGGGGTACTGCGCACTGTGTGTCTCGCGGTGCGGCTCGATCGCCGTCGTGGAGAATGGGCGGTTCGTTGCCCTGGAGCCGGATCCGTCGCACCCCACCGGCCAGGCGCTCTGCGCCAAGGGACGGGCGGCGCCGGAGCTCGTCTACCACCCGGACCGGCTGC
>JBGPTW010000154.1:0-14141 GCA_041490825.1 Methylomirabilia bacterium
ACGTGGACGACGACTTGATAACGCTCGCCGGGAGCACCGGGATCGAGGCCCTCGTGGAGGGCGGTCTCGGCGATCAAAGCCAGCGCGTCCGCCTGCTGCTGAGCCATCGAGGGCGTTTCCGCGGAAACGTCCCCCGGGCCGCTGGCCGCATCCGTGGCGCGCTTCTGCTGATACAAAGTCTCGCGGGCCGCGGCCAGCGCCTGCACGAGCAACGCGCCGACCTCGGGCTCCAGGCGCCCCCGCACAATCACCATGCCGTCATCATCCTGATACACGTGCAGCGCCCGGCTCTTGTGCTGCCGGGCAGTCTCTCGGGCCTCGGCCAGCCGGTCCACTCGCCGCCAGCCGCGCACCAGCCGCTCGACGTGGGCGGCGGTGCCGGTCCGGCCGAACGCCAGCAATTGTTCCTCGGTCTCGGGCGTGGCCACGCGGGCGGGTGAGCGCCCGCACCTTGGAGTACGACAACTCGCCGCGGGCGAGGGCCTGCGCCAGCAGCGGAAGCGTTCCCAGGGCGCGCGCAACCCGGACCTTCTCGCGGGCCGCGCCGGGATCAAGCCCTACCCGCCAGCCCAGCCAGGCAGCGCACGAGCGGAATCCGGTGTTCCAGCCGTCCCGGGCGTCGAACTCGCGGATGAGGTCGAGGAGGCGGGCGGTGGCGGCCTCGAGGTACGCCGACAGCTCGGCGATCTCGTCACCCAGTTGGTCCAGCGAGCGCGTCTGCATGGAGAGTCTCCCTTCTGTCTGGGCGACTCTACACCCGAGTTTCGGACCCCCCTGGGAGGCGCGAAGAACGACGATTGCGGCGGGAGCGAGATTTTTCGCGACAAGCGTACTCGGGGCGGCACCTTCGGGCTCCTGTGGGCCGCTGAGCCTATATCCAGCAGGCGCTGTCGGCACGCGGCGATTGCGCGCGCAAAAACCTGTCAAGCGGAAAGTGCAGGCGACACGCCGCCGGCCCGCTCGTTCATCTCGTCGAACGCGCTCTGCACCTTCGCCTCGAAGTCGGATTCGATCTGGTAGATCTCGGTCAGCTCGGCGAACGCCCAGCGGCCGAGCGTGCCCAGGTTGTTGACGCCGGGCACCCAGTAGGTGTCCATCGTGGCTTTCTTCTCCTTGGCGTCCTCGCGCCGGTAGCCCTTGATCTCGACGACCAGGTGCAGCAGGTCGTCGCTGCCGTGGCCGTCGTCCACCAACACGATGAAGTCCGGGAGATAGCGGCGCATCTCGGAGCCGTAACGGTACGGCACCTCGAGCCCGAGGTTGTGGTTCTTCACGTAAGCCTTCACCCGCGGGTGCGACTCGGCGACGCGGCAGAGCTCGGCCTCCCAATCGCTGTCCAGCACCACCCAGTTCACGTGGCACCGCGTGGGGTCCGTCTGCCAGCGGTGCATCCTGGACGTGTTGAAGCGGACGTGTGCCGTCGAGCCAACCGGGTTGTACGAGTCGAGCACCGCCTTCATCGGACGCTCGCCGGCGAACGCCGCCGTGATCCCCGCCGTGATGCGGTTGCACGCCATATCGGCAAGCTCCTGGTACAGGAGCTGCGCCGGGTACGTGCCTCCCCTGCACACCAGATGGTTGTCGAGCCACTCTCGGGTGATGCGCTTGAGCTGGCCGAACAGGTGCAGCTTGGGTGCTTCGCCCGCGTCGCGCCACTTGGTGTAAAGCAGACGCTGGGTCAGGTTGAAGAGCACCGTGGACGGTCGTACGTCTTCCAGGCGCTCCAGGCTCAGGTCCACCGCCGCGCCGATGATCCCCTGGTTCCGCGTGATGGTCGGGCCGACGAGGTCGGGCGTCAGCACGAGCGTCGAGTCGTCGTTGAACGTGGCCGTGAGCCGCTCCTCGGGCAACTCCACGCGGTAGCCCGCGACCCGCGGGAAGCGGATCTCGAGCCCATCGCGCTCCGGGCGCATGGCCTTGACCTGGACGGTCTCGTTTGGTCGCTGCGGTGGCGCGACGACGGGCTTCGCGGTGAAGTCGAAGGGGATGCCGAGCACGTCGGCGTACTCCACGTTGAACAGCCCTTTGTTGGGCCCGTCCTCGTTGAGGTCGTATGACTGCCGGCGCAGCGCGCGCCCGATCACCTGCTCGCAGAGGAGCTGCGTGCCGAAGGCGCGCACGCCGAGCACGTGGGTCACCGTGTTGGCGTCCCATCCCTCGGTGAGCATGGAGACGGAGACCACGCAGCGGATGGAGCCGCCCAGGCGGCCCAGGCGGCCGACGGTGTTCATCACCTCGCGGAGCAGATCCTGGTCGGTCAGGCCCTCCGCCTCGCGGCGGTCGCCCGTGCGCTCGACGATCTCGCGGCGGAAGCGGTCGATCTCGTCGGCCGCCATGCGGCGGAAGTCGTCGTCGAGCGCCTCGCCGCTCTCGAGCTGCTCGCTGTCGATGAGCAGCGTGTTGGGGCGCGCCAGCGGGTTGCCGTGCTCGTCGAAGTTGCGGAAGAGGGCGAGGCGGCCATTCACCAGCGTGCTGGAGCCGTCGTCGTTCTGCCGCTGAAAGCCGGAGATGAAGTCGTAGACCAGCTTGGACGTCGACGTGTTGTTGCAGACGACGATGAAGCAGGGAGGCACGGAGATCCGCGCCTCCTTCCACAGCTCGAAGGTCTTCTTGTAGTGACCGTAGAGCGCCTCGAGGGCCGTCTGCAGCCGGGTGGGAAGAGCGAGGGGATCGAGCCCCTCCGCCTTGCCGCGCCCTTTCCTCGGCATGTCCTTGCGGATGTTCTCCCACAGGTTGCGGAACATCGGCATGTCGTCGCCGGGGATGTTCTCCGCCACGGGCACGCGCGGCAGCTTCACGATGCCGCACCCGATGGCGTCCATGAGCGCTCCTGCCCCGCGCGTCTCTTGTGCTTCTTCGGTTTGGGGACGGGCGTGATGAACTGCGCCGTGCGACGCTTCTCGATGATGTCCCCGGTCGGCTGTCCCTGCGCGTCGAGTTGCCAGTGGCGCCCGGGGTACCCATAGGGGGAGTTGAGGATCGGCCGGTCGAAGAAGCGGTTGTCCATGGTCAGAATGTAAGCGTTGACGAAGCTGGCGTCACGAACCGTTTGGTGGCTGGACGCGACCGGTCGCATCGAATCGTCGGACCTTCACCGGACCCCCGGCGCGCCGGTCGTCGCCGCGTTACGTAGACCGGCGATATCCGCCACGCTCTGTCTCCGTCTCTGAGCGAGAGCCCGGCTGAGGGTGCTCCCCGCAAAAGCGTGTCTTCTGCGGATTGACTGAGCCTGGCCTACGATCTCGTGGCTCCATCGAGAGGTGCTGACGGCTCGCGGATAGCGTCTTTTGCGGGGAGCCCCCGGCTTACGCAGAAGGGTGACGTCGCGAAGTAACCGCCGCGGCCTCGATTCAGAAGCTCGTCGTGCGACATCTGGGCGAGAGCCCGGCTGAGGGTGCTCCCCGCAAAAGCGTGTCTTCTGCGGATTGACTGAGCCTGGCCTACGATCTCGTGGCTCCATCGAGAGGTGCTGCCGGCTCGTGGATAGCGTCTTTTGCGGGGAGCACCCTCAGCCGGGCTCTCGCTCAGATGACGCTACGGCTTCAGCATCACCTTGACCGCGCGGTCCTCTTTCTTATCGAAGATCGCGTAGCCGCGCGGGCCGTCCGCGAGCGACATCGTGTGCGTGATGATCCGGGCCGGCTGGAGCTTGCCGCGCTGGACCAGCGGCATCAACGGGCCGATGAAGTTCCGCGCATTGCAGATCCCCATCTTCAGCGTCAGATCCTTGAAGAACGCCTCGCGCGCCGGGAATCCCATGCTCGGCTCGACGTACACGCCAATCGACGACACGGTGCCGCCCGGCCGGACCGATTGGATCGCCTGGGTGAACGGCGTCTCGTGGCCTACACACTCCAGCACGACGTCGGGACCACGGCCGCCGGTCAGCGCGCGAAGCTGCTCGGCCGGATCGCCGCGATCGAGGTTCACCGGTTCGGCGCCGAACTCCGCGGCCATCGCCAGGCGGTAATCGACGCGATCCACCGCGAAGAGCCGCGCCGGGCCGAAGAGCTGCGCCGACTGCATCGCGAGGAGACCGACGGGACCGGCGCCGAACACGGCCACCGCGTCGCCTGGCCGGATGCCGCCGTTCTCGGCGCACACGTAGCCGGTCGACAGGATGTCGCCGAGAAACAGCGCCGATTCGTCGGAAAGGTCGGTCGGAACCTTCTCGCAGAGATAGTCGGCGTACGGAACACGAACGCGCTCGGCCTGCCCGCCCCCGAAGACGTGACCGAAGCGACCGCCGAACACCGCACGTCCCGTGGTCGTGCACTGAGTTGGAAGGCGATTGCGGCACCAGTCGCACGCTCCGCAAGAGACCGAGAACGGCACCACGACCCGGTCACCGGCTCGCAGCAGACGCACGGCGGCCCCCGTGGCTTCGACGACGCCCATGAACTCGTGGCCCATGATCGCGCCCTGCTGGACCAGCGCGCCACCGCGCCCGTGATACTGATGGAGGTCCGATCCGCACACCGCGCCGGTCGTGATCCTCAAGATCACGTCGGTGGCGTCGACGAGCTTGGGATCGGCGACGTCTTCGACGCGGACGTCGCCCACGCCCTGGAACGTGATGGCCTTCATGGTGTCCCTCCTGTCTCGTAGAGGACCAGCGCGGCGGCGCCGCGCATCGTGGTGCGCTTGTCGCTCGGCACGATCGTGACCCGCGTCGAGGCGAGCGCGCGCGCGAACGCGTATTCCGCCGCGGCTTTGAGGATCTTCGTCTCCAGCGCAACCAGCGACTCGGCCACTCCCCCCGTGATGATGACCATTTCCGGGTTCAGACCATTCACGATGGTCCCGAGCATGGCGCCGAGCGCCTGGCACGCCTCGTCGACGATCGCCGCGGCGAGCGTATCACCCGTTTCCGCCATCCGGAACACCAGCGGCGCGGTGATCCGGAGCGGGTCCCCGCCGGCCGCGGCGAGCAGCGGCGCGCCAGGCTGCTCCGCGATCCGCGCGCGCGCGGCTTCCGCGATGCCGCGACCACTCGCGTAGTTCGCGAGACATCCGCGCCCGCCGCACCAGCACGGGCGACCATCGAATTTCACCGTGGTATGACCGAACTCCCCTCCAAACCCCGCGACGCCGCGGACGAGGCGGCCGTCGAGGACGATGCCGGCCCCGAAGCCCGTGCCAGGCGCCAGCACGACGAGCGAGCGAGTGCCCCGCCCTGTCCCGAACATCCATTCCGCCAGCGCCAGCGCGTTGACGTCGTTGTCGACGAACGTCGGCAGTGCGAAGCGCTCCTCGAGTCTCCGCCCTAGCGCAACGCCCGCGAGCTCCGGGACGTGAGGCACGTGCTCTCCGATACGGCCGGTCGCAGGGTCGACGGGCCCCGGGATGCCGATGCCGATGCCGCCGATCCGGAATCCACCGCGCTCGGCTCTCTCGCGCACCGCAGTGATCAGGTCCACGATCGCCGCCTCGGCGTGACCCGAGACCCGCACGTTCGTCGGCAGGTGCTCGGTGACGACGACGTCTCCGGCCGGGGTGACGGCGCCGGCCGAGATCGTGGTGCCGCCGACATCGACCCCGACGACAACAGCCCGACCGGCGCCCGCTATCATCGGACCGACAGCGCACGGAAGTCGCAGAGCGTGATGCCGAGCCCGTGCGCAGCGGCGCGCGCCGGCGGCGTGCCAAGCCCGACCATCTCGACCTCGCGTTGTCGGCCATAGCGACTGAACCGGAGCGCGTCGTCGAACCAGCCCGGATGCGTCATGAACTCCGAGACACCCGCCGGCAGCTCCCTGAGGTGACGCAGCACCGTCGCGAGACTCCAGTATGGCTCCGGACCGGACTCGCCGAAGAAGTGATCTGGCGTCCGGAGCTGAAGCGCGCGGGCTCGGGCGCGCGCCGGCGCGTCCTGACTGCGCACCGGCACGCCGAGACGACGAGCGCTGGCCAGCAACACCTCGCGCACCGGCGGATGGAGCCCGACGTGATGATGACTGTCCAGATGTGACGGTGTCAGACCGACGCGCTCGATGAATCGCTCGATTTGCGCCTCGATCTCTCGCTCCACGTCGCGGGAATCGGCGGCGGCGGCGACCCGGCGGGCGTCGCGCACGAAACGGCCGGAGGCGTCCACGAGTGACCGGGCCCGGGTGAGCGGCGCGCCGAGCGTCAGATTGACGTGGATGCCGACGCCGAGCCCCGAATCCACGAGCTCGGCGAGCAGCTCTCGGTCGGTGCTCGCGTTCACGAGCACGGTCGTGCTCGTGACGATGCCGTGCCGATGCGCGGCCAGGATGCCGCGGCTCACGGCCGGCGTGAGGCCGAAGTCGTCCGCGTTCACGATCACGCGTCTCATCCGAGCCGTCCCTCGATCACGAACCGCTCGACGGTGTCGGGCAAGGTCGACCCCGCCACCGTTCCCTCGACGTCAAGGCTCCGGAGGTGATCCAGGCGCTCATAGCCGATGCGCGGAAAGCGCTGCGTCTCGCTCGCCACGATCGCCGGCGTGAACCCGCGGGCCTCGAGCTTGGCGAATGCGGTCTTGCGGCCGAGGAACGCGAAGATCGTGAAGACGAGGCGGCCGCCAGGATCCAGATGAGCCGGCGCGCCATCGATCACACGATCGAGGATCTCCCACCCGTCCACGCCTCCATTGTCGGCCGCCGCTGCGGCGTCCCGGCGCTCGCGACCAGGCGGCGTCGGCATCTGGGGCGGATTGGTGCAGATGAGATCGAAGCGCTCGGCGGGGACAGGTTCGTAGCAGTCGCCCAGGCGAGCGTCGATCACGACGCCGTTCAATGCGGCATTCGTCCTGATCGTCTCGACGGCCGCCGGCATGATGTCGGTGGCGACGACGCGCGCGCCGGCGCGCGCGGCGAGCACCGCCGCAAGCCCGAGTCCCGCACCGATCTCGAGCACTCGCTCGCCGGCGTGGACGCTGAGATGCCGGCAGAAGAACCGCGAGCCTGCCTTCGGCGGCTGCACGGCGTCGGGCACGCGGAAGAGGCAGCCGCGATAGGCGTAGACGAGAACGCCGTCGTCGCCCGCGCCCGTCGCGTTCACCTCACTTCCCGAGCACCTTCCGGAAGTAGAGGCGGAGCGCCTCCTTGAGCTGCGCGCGCGCGCCGGCCGACGTCTGCGCGTCCTCGAGCTGGTCGAGGTCGAGCTGGAGCGGCACGCCTTCGCGCTTGACGCCATCGAGCTCGGCCGTCAGCCCGCAGCGCTCGTCCGATTCGGTGAAGACGATCTTCGCCCTCGTGAACGTCCGGTCGTCCGCCGCGATCTGCTGAACGGTCTCCGTGATGACCCGCTTGATCGCCTCCGCTTCCCCGGCGGGCACGGTGGAGAACGCAGACGTCAGATTAACTTCCGCTGCCATCGTAGACCTTCAGGATGTCGGCATGGGCCTTCGCCGCGTTGGACCTGATCGCAAAGCTGATCGCTTCCCGCACCTCGTCCTCCGTCGCCCCCGCTGCCCTGGCGCCCGCCAGGTCGCGCTTCGCTCAGTGCGTGTTACCGACCGCGAGATTGGCGGCCAGATAGCAGAGCGCGGCGGTCTTCGGATCGAGCGCGCCTTTCTTGTACTTCCAGCTGGCGATCACCTTGTCTTCGAGCGTGGCCATTCGTTTTCTCCTTTTGTAGCGGGGTCCGCGAGGCTGGAATAGCCGCGGGTGGGCTGTATCCAGATGCGCGGGGGTCTTTTTGTAGCGAGGCCCGCGAGACTGGAACCATCGCGGGTGGGCTGTGTCTAGATGCGCGTGGCTCCGTTTGTAGCGGGGTCCGCGCGTCTCGAATAGTCGCGGGTGGGCTGTATCCAGATGCGCGTGGCTCCGCACGCCCGTTCTATCGCGCCGCACACCCGTTCTCTGGGCTCCGCTTTAGCCTGCCATCAGAATCTTGGCGATATCGCCCGGGGCCGTCACCATGGCGTCGTGTCCCGTCTTCAGGTCGTGGAACGTCCACTTCCGATCGTCCCGGAGCCGTTCGGCGAACTGGTCGAACGCGCCCATGGCCGGCTTCGAGCAGTAGACGTAAGTGCGCTTCGCACGCCCGGGGTTGCCGCCCTGGGCCGGCTGCTCGAACGTGCGCAGCGGCTGCGGCACGAGATGCTTGAGGAGCCACTCGCGGTCCCGCTCGCTCGTCACGCCGAACCGCTCGGGCGGGAATGGCGGGATCCGCCAGCCATCCCCCTGAGCTCGTGCCGCGTCCCGGATGCGCTGCGCGGTTTCGGCGCCGGCGAGATCCAGCAGCGACTGTCCGGCGTTCGGCACGAAGGCGTCGAGATAAACGAGGTGCGCGAGCCGGTTCGGCACTCGTGCCGCGACGTCGGTGATGACCATGCCACCGTAGCTGTGGCCGACGAGCACCACATTCCTCAGCTCTTCGCATTCCAGCAGCGCCACGACGTCCTCGACGTGCAGCGCGAGGTCGATCTCGGGACGCGCCAGATGGGCGCGGTCGCCGAGTCCCGTGAGGCTCGGCGCGTACACCACGTGGCCGGCGTCGTCGAGCAGGCGGGCGACCTTCCTCCAGCACCACCCTCCGTGCCAGGCACCATGAACGAGGACGAAGGTCTGCATCAGATCCCCGCGGCGCCCGCCGCGCCGAGGTGATCGAGACCCGCCTCGAGCCCCTTCGGCGTGACCCGGATTCCGATCGGGCGGGCGAAGTTGAGCGTCGAGTACGTTTCCGTCTTCGGCACGACGTTCCAGCCCCGGCGTCGCAGGCCGGCCAGCGCCGGCTCGCCCACGCGATCGTCGACGAGCAGCGCGTCGCCTTCGGTGTGGACGCGCGGCGCTTCGATCGCCGACTGCAGCGTCCCGCCACGGTCGACGAGATTCGCGATCACCTGCGGGATCGCCGAGACGATCTTGCGCCCGCCCGGCGCCCCGACGGCGAGGTACGGTCGGCCCTTCTTGAACGCGAGCGCCGGCACCATGTTCACGAGGCCGCGCTTGCCAGGCTCGACGGAATTCGCTTTGCCCGGCTCGGGATCGAACCAGATCATCCCGTTGTTCAACAGGATCCCCGTGCCCGGCACGACGACACGCGAGCCCCAGAGCGACACGGCCGTGTTGGTCAGGGACACCATGTTGCGATCGCGATCGACGGCGCACACGTGCGTGGTGCAGTCCGCACCGGCGGCGACTCGCCGGCGCTCGGTCGTTCCGCGACGACGCAGCGCCACCGCAACTTCGCGCGCGTATTCCTTCGAGGCCAGACGATCCCATGGCGCCTTCACCACCGCGGGATCGCCGAGGTGCTCGAACCGGTCGAGGAAGGCGCGACGGCTCGCGTGCGCACGGAGGTCCAGACCCGCGACCGTGCGCCAGTCCGTGCGGGACGGCGAGAACTCGCCCAGGATGTTCAGCATCTCGAGCGCGGTGATGCCGCCGGTGGCGCCCGGGGACAATGCCAGGTCGAGATCACGGTATCGGCCCATCAGCGGCGAGCTCACGCGAACTTCGTAGGCGGCCAGATCCTCCATCGTCACCAGCCCGCCCGTCGCGGCCATGTGATCGTGGATCGCCTGACCGATGGCGCCGCGGTAGAACGCCGGCGCGCCATCACGCGCGATCAGCTCGAGGCTCCGCGCCAGATCGGGATACCTCACTCGGTCGCCCACGTCCATGGCCGGCGGCCGGTAGACCGAGCGACCGTTCCGGAGATAGACGCGCGCCGCTTCGGGGGCTGCGCTGAGCTCCTCCAGGAACTTCGCGTGGTTGAGCGCCAGGTACCAGTCAGGAACGAATCCGTCCCGGGCGATCTCGATCGCGGGAGCCAGGACGTCAGCCGCGTCCATCGTGCCGTAGCGCTCGAGCGCGAGCGTGAGCCCGGCCACTGACCCCGGCACGGCGACGGACCGCGGGCCGAAGACGTTCGCGTCACCTTCGACCTTGGGCCACGGGAACAGCGCGTCGGAGATCCCACCGATCAGACGATACATCCCCTCGTCGGCGCGGCGTGGCGCCACGCCGTTGAAGTCGATCGCGATCGTCTCGCCACGCTTGGCCAGGTGGATCAGCATCGTGCCGGAACCGGCGATCGTGCTCATGAACGGCTCGACGACGGTCATCGCGAACGCGGTGGCCACGGCAGCATCGACGGCGTTACCGCCGCGGGCCAGGATCGTGGCGCCGACTTCGGCGCCCCGCGAATGCTCGGCGGTGACCAATCCGCGCGCAGCAAGCGGCGTTCGCTTGGTGACGACGAGCTCGGACCGGATCATGCGGCGGCCTCCTCAGCGTTCGGACGTTCCCGCGCCTCGCGTCTCCGACAGGCGCCTATCATACCCGCGGGGACGCGGACCGACCACGCGAGGCTCAGCGTGTCTGGGCGAGGAACTGCGTGATGTCGACCACCCGCTCCGCGTCGAGGAAGATCCGCCAGCCGCGCGGGTACTCCCAGGCTTCTTTCGCCTCCGGCTTGATCAGCGGCCAGAAACGCCGGGCGAGCTTTTCCATCTCGGCGGTGTCGGAGGTGACTCGAATCGGTGGCCCGAGCAGGATCTGGATCTGCTCCTTGTTCATCCCGACGCCGATCTGGCGCTCGAAGCGGAACAACGACACGTCGGAGGCGTTCGCAACTTCGGGGTGTTCGGCCAGGTATCGCGAGATCCGAACGTCCAGCTGATCTTCCCAGCGCGCCGTCTCCTCGAAGGACGGCGTCCGGCCGCTCTCGCTCGCCACGCGGGCCGTCCACATCTGCTTGGCCGTCGGCCCGAGCATCACGCGCTGGTCGATTCGTTGAGAGAGCGCCGCGCAGCCGGCGAGCACGACGAGAGCGACGATGACAGCGGATCCGCGAGCGATCATGCCGATGAGCATGATAGCCGAGCCCTCGGATCGAGCCGCATCAAATGAGCGCCGACTCCAGCACGATGCCGCGGTCCACGACGCGCGCAGCCTGCCCGAGGACGCGCGCCGTCTCGACCGGGACCTCGGAACTTTCCGCCAGCTGCCGCAGCAGATCGATCAGCCGGCGCATCGCCCTGACCAGATCACCCTCGTGACCGCCGAACGCTTCCTCGACGATTCCGGTCCAGTCATCGTCGCCGGAGGCCCAGCGGAACACCGACGGCAGGAACCCGGGATGGACAGCGACCGGCATGCCGAGATGCCGGGCGCGTTGCGCCTGGATCACGGTTTCCGCCACCGCCCCGAGATGCTCCAGCCGGCGCGCAAGCTTCGGGCGCTTGCGCAGAAATGCGCGCGCGCGTAACGGCTCGCCCGACCGCGACTCCTCCATCAGGCTCGAGCACAGCGCCGCAGCCTCGGCGACCGTGCAGTCGGCGAAGAGCCCGCGGGACAGTGCCTCGGCCACCAGGAGCTCGTTGTCGTGCCGGAGACCGGCGATGAGGCGGCCTTTCGGCTGAAGCTCGCGGCCCTTGACGGCGTCGAACTGCTCGAGCACCTCGACGACTCTCAGGAATTCCTGCCAGTAGGCGCCGCGAACCGCTTCCAGCGTCTCCCGTCGCTGGGCCAGTCGTGAGCGCACGCGATCCGCTTCACGCCAGGCGTGGTCACACGCCGCGGTCGCTCCCCACGGGCAGCGATGGCATTCGATGGACTGAAACGCTGCCTCGGGGCCGTGCGCCCGCTCTCGATCCACCAGCTCCGCCACCGACAGCGCTTCGAGCTCCTGCGCCAGGTGGGGGAAGCGGCCATGATCCCGCCCCTGATCACGACGCTGGTCCCGCTCTACGTGGAGCGGCGGGGTTGCCCAGAAGATGCGCTTGATCAGCCCGCCCTTGAGTCGAACGACGGCGCCGTGCGGCAGCAACGCATCGACGAGCACGCGATGACCGCGGATCGAATGCACGCTGAGGATCACGGCCAGGCTGGGCGCGCCGCGACGGCGAACCAGCGCCAGGCGTCCGGGCTCGGCTTCGATCACTCCCCGCTCACCGCGCCGGCCACCGTGACCCGTCGCGCGCCGTCTCGCTTCGGCGTCCTCGCGCGCGCGGCGGTACCGGCCGATCCGCGGAAAGTCGCCGCACGGGGCCTCGTACTCGCCGGTCTCGTGCACCGCCCGTTCGAGCCGCGCGACCTCGGACTCCATTTCACGGATCTGCTTCAAATTCTGGTACTGGCCGAACGACGATTCGATTCGACGGCGCAGCACGTCGGGCTCGGCGCCGGTCGCCAGCAACAACGCGACCGAGCCATAGCCGAGCTTGAACTGACTCTCGATCGGTTCCGGCGAGCCGTCGACGACCCGCACGACCGCTTCGAGGCCGTCGCGAGCATCCAGCGCGATGACGCACTGGCCTTCGGGATCGATGCCTCGACGCCCGGCGCGGCCGGCCATCTGCGTGAGCTCGTTGTGGGAGAGCGAGCGGAAGCCGCGATCGGTGCGCTTCGTCAGGCTCTGGAGCACCACGCTACGCGCGGGCATGTGAATGCCGAGCGACATCGTCTCGGTCGCGAAGACGACCCGGCAGAGCCCGCGCTCGAAGAGCGTCTCGATCAGGCGCTTGACGCTCGGCAGGATGCCGGCGTGGTGCAGGCCGACGCCGAGCCTGAGCGCCCGGAACACCGTCTGGTTCAGCGTCGAATTGCCAACGGTCGGTGAATCGCCGAGCGTGTCCGCGATCGCCGCGTCGACCTGCCTCTGCTGCGCGGCGTCGATGAGCCCACGGCCTTCGGTGAGCACGTCATCCATCGCGCGCTCGCAGCCGGCCCGGCTGAAGATGAAGTAGATGGCTGGCAGCCAGCCGCGCCCCTCCAGCTCCTCGATCAACACGGTCGGGTCGACCACCCGCCGCGTGTACCAGCGTCCCCGCTCGTCGGCATCACGCGATTCGTCTCCGATCACGCGGGCGCGGCCCGCGCGCACGTCGGCGAACTCGTGAATCTGGCCGGCGAGGTCGGCGACGACGTACGAGAGCGGGACGGGACGGTGCGGGTGGTAGATGGGCACGATCGGCCGGTGAACGAGCGAGATCCAGTCCGCGATCTCCTTCACGTTGGCGACCGTCGCCGACAGCGCGACGAGCTGGACGTCCGCCGGCGCATTGACGATGATCTCTTCCCACACGGTGCCGCGGCCCTCGTCGCCCATGTAGTGGCACTCGTCCAGGACGACGTACGCGAGATCGTCGAGGCCGCTTCCGTAGAGCGCGTTCCTCAAGATCTCGGTCGTCATGACGAGCACGCGCCCGCGGGGATTCACCTTCACGTCACCGGTGAGGATCCCGACCCTGTCGTCGCCGAAGGCGCGGGTGAAGTCGGCGAACTTCTGGTTGGAGAGCGCTTTCAGCGGCGTCGTGTACGCAATGCGTTTGCCGCGGGCGAGCGCGGCATGGATCGCGAACTCGGCCACGAGCGTCTTCCCCGCCCCCGTCGGAGCCGACACGATCACCGATTGACCACCCTCGATAGCGCGGATGGCCTCGATCTGGAAGTCGTCGAGAGGAAACGGGTAGCGGGCCTGGAACTGCTCGAAAAGCTCCACCTTTTCCACAGTATCATGGCCGGCGGGAGGACGACCCACGGTGATCGTGTTCCACATCGCTGTCACGTCCGCTGAAGACTACGCGGCCCGCCGCGAGCCGCATCGACGCGCGCACATCGAGCGGCTCCAGGGTCTGCGAGCGGTCGGCATCCTCATCGGTGGCGGGCCGGCGCCCGATGGCAAGACCGCGGACATCTTCTACCGGCTCCAGCAGCCGGGGCAATTGAAGAACGCGATGGAGGAAGACCCGTACTGGCTCGGCGGCGTCTGGACTGGCTACACGCCGCGGAGCTTCACGGAGTTCATCGAACCGTGGCAGATGGTGCCGATCGTGCTCGACGGCGCACGCCCTGTGACGGTCGTCGAAGGGCCGACGACCGACCATGAGATGGCGCAGGTCGCGCTCATCGAGATGCGGGGCGCGGGCCGACTCGCGTTCGGTGGCTTCTTCGAGAACCATCACACGCTGGCTCTCGTGAACTCGGCCGATCCCGACGAAGCGCTCGGATGGTTCCGCGAGGCCGGATTCTGGGCCGCTGACGGCCTGACGGCGCGCCCACTCCTGCACGTTCTCTGATGAGCTGGGGGCCTCGAAGGCCCCCAGACCCCCATACGCTCGCCGGGCGCCGGGACACCCGGCGCCCGCCTCGAGACCCTGCGGGGCCCGGGGGGGGGGCGGGCCGGGGCGGGGGGGGGGGGGGGTGGGGAAACCCCCCCCAAAC
>JBGPTW010000155.1:0-14023 GCA_041490825.1 Methylomirabilia bacterium
CGCCGGCGTTCCTCGCGCTGCCGCGGCTTCGGCGCCGGTTCCGGTGCGGCGTGCGCGAGGCGGCGGGACTCGCCGAGCTGTTGCTGGCGCTCGACGCGCGCCCGGACGTCGTCGCGCACTACGAGCGCGAGGCGCGGCGCTGCGGCGTCGAGGCCGTGCTCGAGCAGCTCGTGCGGCATGGCTTGGCCCCGGCCACCGGCCTGAGCGCCGCGCGCAGTTCTGGCGTCTGACGCGCCTCTGTTGTACGATTCATACAACAGCGGCGTGGAGGGGTCGGCAGCCACCGGGGCGCCGGCGCCGCAACGAGGAGGTCCGGACACGTTACAGGGACGAAGAGAGGGGGAACCGCGATGGCCACGGCATTCGGTGAGTATTTCCGAGAGCTGCGGGCGAAGATGAACATGCCGCTCCGGCAGTTCTGCATCGCCAACGGCTACGATGCCGGCAACATCAGCAAGCTCGAGCGCGGGCTTTTGCCACCTCCGTCGGAGGAAAAGCTGGGGGACTACGCGCGCGCGCTGCGGATCAAGAAAGGATCCGACGAGTGGATCAACTTTTTCGACCTGGCAGCGGTGTCTCGACGCGAGATCCCCGGTGACATCCTGGCGGACGAACGACTCGTGAAACGGCTCCCACTGGTGTTCCGCACCCTGCGCGGCCAGAAGGTCGACGAGAAGAACTTGGACGCGCTGGTGGACAAGATCAAGAAGGCCTGACGTTGGCGGTCCGCGTTCCCCGGCTGTCCTACGCGGATCTCCGAGGGTGCGCGGATCGCTTTCTCGCCGCGCAGCATCCGTCCGGAGCGATTCCCATCCCCATCGAAGGAATCGTCGAGTTCGAGCTCGGCATCAACATCGTCCCGCTGCCCGGCCTGCACGCCGATCACGGGATCGACGGGTTTCTCTCTGCCGACATGACGGAGATCTCCGTGGATCTCTACGTCTTCGAAAGCCGCCCCGCGCGATATCGCTTCACCTTGGCCCACGAGGTGGCGCACGTCGTGCTGCACGGCGACAGCCTGAAACAGGTCATGCCGGCAACGATTCCGGACTGGAAGCAGTTCGTACCTGGAGCAGTTCCCCGATGTCGCCAAGCAGTACATGGCGACGTCGATCGCCAAGACCTTCGAGGTGTCGGCCACGGTGATCGAGAAGAGGCTGGCGAAAGACGGTCTGTCAGCGCAGGAACGATGATGAGGAACAACAGGTATTTCCTCTTGGAGGAGAGGTCGCGTCGAGGGCGGCACACTGGCCACCGAGTTGGACGAGGTCGTGCGTCTTGTAAAACAAGCGCGCATGTCGGCGAGCCGGACGGGTCAGGCGGCGTAGACGAGGGCGCCCTCGCGGGTGACGGTGGCCGGCAGCGAGGCCCGCAGGTGCAGGCGCTGCTCGAAGGCCGTGTGCGTCCAGACGAGCACGTCGGCGCCCGCAGGCAACCCCCAGAGCGCTTCGTACGCGGCTCGGCTCCGGCGCAAGTCGGCCGGAGCGTCGTCGCCAGCCACGATCATGAGGTCGTAGTCGCTGTCCGCGTATGCCGTGGAGCGAGCGCGGGACCCGAACAGATAGATACGCTCGGGATGATAGATCGCCACCAGGCGGGAGACGATTTCGGCCAAGAGCGAATCACTCGCCGTTCTGGTGACTGACTGAGCCTGGACCATATCGGCCATTGCTTCCATGCTAGCAGGAGTTGGCCTGCGGCCCGCTGTTCCGATCAGTCGTCTGGAGGAGCCGCAGTGCCGTGCGCTGGCGTTTGCGCTCGACCAGGTCTTTGGTCGCCCGCCCGAGGGTGGCGACGGAGCGCCGTGTGCTCGCGGACGAGGGCGCGACGCAGCTTCGAGCGTTCGTTGAAAGTCGACGGCAAGAATGAGAGATGCACGGAGGGCTCATGCCGATGCGTGCGTCCCACCCTAAGTCAATTCCCGGTCAACCGGCGCACGAGCGGGTTACCATCAACTCGCCGTCCCACGAACCCCGGGGCGGAGCACATGACGACAACGACCCCGTCAGATGGGCAGGGCAGGCGCACCCGCCGGATGGTTCGGCTGGCCGCCCTCGGCGCGACCTTGCTGGCCGGCTCCTCCGGTGTCGGTCGAGCCGCCGAGCTCCCAACCGGTCCCGCCATCCTTCAGCACATGCGTAGCTTCGACACGATGGGCAGCGTGCTCTACGTCGCGGCGCATCCGGACGACGAAAACACGCAGGCCATCACCTACCTGGCTCGCGGTCGTGGATACCGGACGGCCTATCTCTCGCTCACGCGCGGCGACGGCGGCCAAAACTTCCTCGGCCCTCAGTTTCTCGAGCAATTGGGCGTCGCTCGTACTCAGGAGCTGCTCGCCGCCCGACGTCTCGATGGGGGTCGGCAGTATTTCACGCGGGCAAAAGACTTCGGGTATTCCAAGGATTACCAGGAGACCCTGAGGATCTGGGACCGACAGGCAGTTCTCGGTGACATCGTCCGCGTGATTCGCTCGTTCCGGCCGGACGTGATCGTGACGCGCTTCTCTCCGCAGCCGGGGAACACTCACGGCCACCACACCGCGTCCGCCGTCCTCGCCGTTGAAGCCTTCAAGCTCGCTGGCGACTCCCACGCATTTCCCGAACAACTCGGCGAGCTGACTCCGTGGCAACCAAAACGCATTCTCCACAACATCGGCCTTGGCGGTGCGGGAGGTGGAGTTGGCAGTGCGGCTGCCAGCGCAGCTGCGGGCAACGGGGCAGGCGTGGTGAAGATGGAGATCGGCGGCACCGATCCGGTGCTGGGCGAATCGTTTGCCTCGATCGCCGCCCGCAGCCGCGCCATGCACAGGACGCAAGGCTTCGGTCCGGACGGCAGCCTGGTGAGCGGCGTGAGCGGGGGCCTGGCGGTCCGCGCTCCGATGACTGGCGGGCCGAAAACCGAGTCCTTTCTGCTGCTCGGTGGCGAACCCGCAACCCACGATCTCCTCGACGGAGTGGACACGACGTGGAATCGCGTGCCGGGTGGTGCAGAAATCGGACGACTGACCGAGGAAGCGATCGCGCGATTCAACGCGGAAGATCCCGCGGCCAGCGTGCCCGCGTTGCTCGCGATCCGCAGCCGGGTTTCCGCGTTACCCGCGGACTCTCTCGTCAGCGACAAACGCCAGCAACTGGACCGCATCATCCAGGCCTGCCTCGGTCTTCAGGTGGAGACGGTGGTGGATCAACCCGAGGTTGTGCCCGGCGAGACGTTGAAGATGCGTCACACTGCGGTCGTGCGATCTCGTATCCCTGTTCGCATCCCTGTTCGCTGGACGGCGGTGCGGTACCCGAGTATTCAGCGTACGGTGACCAAGGTCCTCGAGCTGCGCCAGAACCAGCCGGTCGTCCGTGACGCGACCCAGATCCTGCCCGCCACCACGCCACCGAGCCAACCGTACTGGCTCACCAAAGAAGGGACGGCGGGCTTGTTTCACGTGGATGATCCTTCTCTCATCGGCCGTCCGGAGAACCCGCCGGCTTTTCCGATCGAGTACGTCTTTGAAGTTGGCCGGCAGACACTCGTGATTTCGGGTGAGCCGGCGGCGGCGGATTCTGGGAATGCGGCCATGCGTCGCCGATTGGACGTCATTCCGCCGGTCTCGCTTCGTTTCACGTCGGGGGTGCAGCTTTTCGCGCCCGGCGCTGCGCGCCCGGTGACGGTTGAACTCACCTCCGCGCGTGCGCGCGCCGCCGGCACCGTGCAGCTAGAGGCGCCGACTGGCTGGCGGGTCACCCCTGCCTCACAACCATTTCGTCTGGCCGGGGCAGGCGAGCATGCCCGGGTCACCTTCACCGTCACGGCACCAATCCAGCTCGCCGCGGCAAAACTCGGGGCCAGCGTGAAGATCAATGGCGCGCGGTTCGACACTCAGCGCGTCGAACTTCGCTACGACCACATTCCGTTCCAGCTCCTCCAACCCCCCGCGAGCCTGAAGACGGTGTCCCTCGACCTGGCGATTCGAGGCCGTCACGTCGGCTACCTGCCGGGCGCGGGCGACGACGTGGCCGGATGCCTCGAGCACATGGGCTATATGGTCACGCCGTTGACCGGCGCCGATCTGACCCCGGAAAAGCTGCGTCCTCTCGATGCCGTGGTCATCGGCATCCGGGCCTTCAACACCCGGACGGATCTCGCCGAACATTTGCCGGCGCTGTTCGCGTATGTCGAGGCGGGCGGGAATGTCATCGCGCAGTACAACCACCTGGACGGCCTGGGCGCCCACTGGCTGGCGCCCTTCCATCTGCGGATTTCGCGAGACCGCGTCACGGACGAGCGGGCGCCGGTGACGGTGCTGGCGGCCGATCATCCGGCCTTGACCACGCCAAACCGGATCACCAGCGCCGATTTCGAAGGTTGGGTGCAGGAGCGCGGGCTGTATTTTCCCGACCAATGGGACGAACGCTTCACGGCGATCCTCGCGTCCGGTGATCCCGGCGAGACGCCGCTCCGAGGCGGCCTGCTCGTGGCACGCCACGGGGAGGGTTATTTCGTGTACACCAGCCTGGCGTGGTTTCGACAACTGCCTGAAGGAGTGCCCGGAGCGTATCGGCTGTTTGCGAATCTCGTCTCCTTGGGTAAGTGACCCGACCGCTGCTGCCCGACCAGCGATCAGATGCCGACCCGCCAGACCTGCCCGGGTTCCGCACGTGGCGTGGCGTGTACCTGTTCGTGTTCGGCTGGTTTGTCCTCGTGGTCATCCTATTGTCGGTGTTCGCCCGGATCTTCTCGTGAACTTCGCCGATTGGGTGGTGTTGCTCGGCACGATGGTCGGCATCGCCGCGTACGGTTCCTGGCGCACCCGCCATGTCAGGAACCTCAACACCTACCTCAGGGGCAGCCAGTCCACCGGCTGGGGCACGATTGGCCTGTCCGTGATGGCCACGCAAGCGAGCGCGATCACCTTTCTCTCGATCCCGGGCCAGGGCTTCGAAAGCGGCATCGGATTCGTGCAGAACTACTTCGGACTGCCGCTCGCGCTCATCATCGTGTGCGCGGTGTTTCTGCCCATGTACCGGCGGCTCGGCGTGTATACCTCCTACGAGTTTCTGGGCCGGCGCTTCGACGGGAAGACGCGTTTGCTCGGCGCGGGACTCTTTCTGCTGCAACGCGGCCTCGCCGCGGGAGTGACCATCTACGCGCCCGCCATCATTCTCTCCACGGTGCTGGGCTGGCGGCTCGATGTCATCATCGTGCTCACCGGACTGCTCGTCATCATGTACACCGTGACGGGCGGCAGCGAAGCGGTCAGCCTGACCCAGAAGTGGCAGATGGCGGTGATCTTCGGCGGCATGGTAACGGCCCTGGTCGTGTTGCTGGCCAAGCTGCCCGAGGGACTCGGCTTCAGTGGCGCCGCGCACATTGCCGGCGCCCTGGGAAAATTGCAAGCGGTGGATGTTTCGTTCGATGCGAGCCGCCGCTACACGCTCTGGAGCGGCTTGCTCGGCGGTTTGTTTCTCTCACTCTCGTATTTCGGCACCGACCAATCGCAGGTGCAGCGCTACATCGGCGGCGCCTCCTTGCGTGAAAGCCGCCTCGGTCTGATGTTCAATGCGCTCCTGAAGATTCCGATGCAATTCCTCATCCTCTTGCTCGGCGCGCTCCTGTTCGTCTTTTACCAGTTCGAACGTCCGCCGGTATTCTTCAACCAGTCCGAGTGGCAGCGTCACGAGCGAGGCGCGGAAGGCACCACATTTCTGGCCCTCGAAGAGCGACACGCCGTCGCCGCCGGGGAAACCCAGAAGGCCATTCGCGCCTGGCTCCACGCCCGCGCGTCGGCGGACGCCGCCGTGGAAGCCACCGCCCGCGCCGCCATGGGCGAGGCCAACCGCCGGACCGACGCCGTTCGCTCCGAGGCCAAAGCCGCGCTCCTGGCAGTCGATCCGCGCGCCAAGACGAAGGACTCCGATTACGTCTTCATCACGTTCATTCTGACCGAGCTTCCGCACGGGGCGATCGGTCTGCTCATCGCGGTGATGTTCGCCGCGGCGCTGTCGTCCGAAGCGGCGGAGCTCAACGCGCTCGGCACGACGACGACGATCGACTTCTGGCGACATTTCCGTCCGCTCGCCGCCGCCGACGAGGCGCGCAACGTGCGAGTGGCGAAGCGGTTCACCGCCCTGTGGGGTCTCTGTGCCGTGGCGTTCGCGCTGTTCGCCGGCTTCGCCGAGAATCTCATCGAGGCGATCAATATCCTCGGCTCCATTTTCTACGGCGTCGTGCTCGGGATCTTTCTGGTGGCGTTCTTCTTCCGGCGAGTGGGCGGCAGTGCGGTGTTCTTCGCAGCCGTGGCGGCCCAGGCCCTCGTGATCGCGATGTTCTTGTCCCTCAACATCGGCTATCTCTGGTACAACCTGATCGGTTGCGCGGCGTGCATCGCCGGGAGCCTGCTGCTGCAGGCGGTCCTGGGCTCGCGCGCTCCCACCGACGCCGGCCGTGCGGCATGAGCGTCGAGCCAGTCATCGCGTTCGGCCAGCAGCCCTGCGGCTTTTTCCCGCGGCGTTTTCTCGTCGCCAAGATCCGGACCGCGCGACGGTTGCAGGCGCAGATGGGCGGACGCATCGTGTTCTTCTACCATGACAGCGACCACGACCCGCGCGAGACGCGAACGATTCTGCGTCATCGCACGACTGGCGAAGCCGCCTCGCTCAACTTCGCGGTGGCCAATAAACTTCAGCGAAAGTTCTCGCCGCTCTACGTGAAGCGCATTGCTCCGGAGTGGCACGGCAAGACCTTGCTTCAGCTGCCCAATTACGTGGATGGCCGCTTGATCGATCTGTTCCGGAAGACTTCGGCGGAGACGGTGGCGGACTTCTGCCTGGAGATGTATCGCCGCATGGGGTTGCTCGACGAGATTCACGTCGCGCGCTCGAGCGATCCGGTGTTGCGGCGCCGCGCGTGCGAGGTGAGAGAGTTCTTCGTGGACGTGCCGTACGAAGGCGAGATCGTCCGCGCGCGCGTTCGCGACGGCGCGCTCCAGCTGCACGCGGGCGGCGAGACCTTCGTGACGCTGGCCGCGACCGGCTTCGGCAACGAGCAGATCAGCCCGGCGCGGGACACGCGGCTCCGCTGGATGCAGTCGATCATACAATGCACCCATTACGTGGCGGGTGCGGGCGAGCAGGCCTATCTTCGCCAGGAGGAAGCGCCGGACATCACCTTCGTCCGCCGGGACCAGATCGATCGATCCGATGAAGCCTACAGCGAGCTCTCCCGCGGGCCCTCCGGCGCGTAGTCTTTGACATGGCGTCCGGCGATACGCTCCGCATCGGCATCACCTGCTATCCCTCCGTGGGAGGGAGTGGCATCCTGGCGACGGCGCTGGGGGAAGACCTGGCGGGCCGGGGACACGAAGTTCATTTCATCTGTTACGAGCGGCCGTTTCGTCTGCCTGCGGACGGGTCGCGGATACATTTCCATCCCGTCGTGATCAACGACTATGGACTGTTCAGATTTCCCGACTACACCTTGCCGCTCTCGGTGCGCATGGCCGAAGTGAGCCGCGATCATCGATTGGACGTGCTTCATGTGCACTACGCCGTGCCGCACGCGACAGCGGCAATCCTCGCCCGCTCGATGCTCCCGCGGGAACAAGCGCCTCGCGTGGTCACGACGTTGCACGGCACGGACACGACGCTGCTCGGCTATGATCCGGGGTACGCTCCGGCCATCAGGCACGCCCTGACCTGTTCGGACGCGGTCACGGCGGTGTCCGAGTCCCTGAAGCAGGAGACCCACCGAGCGCTCCACTTCGACGGCCCGATCGAGGTCATCCACAATTTTTTTGCCCCGCGCCCGCCGCGCCGCTCAGGCGAAGAGGTGCGCCGCGAGCTGGGCCTGGGGAAAGAGGTCGTCGTCGTCCATTCGTCCAATCTTCGCCCGGGGAAGCGCATCGATCTCTTGCTGGAGACCGTTGCCCGCGTCCGACCGCGCGACGCCTTCAAGCTCCTGATTCTCGCGGGGGAGCCGTTCGCGCCGTTCGCCGAACACGTGCGGCGGCTCGGGATGGAGGACCGGGTGATCGTCCGCGAGAAGGTCAACGACATCGAGGACTACCTTCAGGTCGGCGACATCGGGCTGTACACCTCCGAGACAGAGAGTTTTTGTTTGAGCATCCTCGAAGGCATGTGTTTCGGCTGCCCGAGCGTGTCGACCCGGGTGGGCGGAATCCCGGAGGTGATCGAAGACAACCGGAGCGGCCTGCTCGTGCCATCCGGCGACGTCGGCGCGCTGGCCAGCGCGCTGGAGGCGTTGATCCACGATGAGAGACGCCGGCACATCCTGGGCCGGGCGGCGCGGGCTCGCGCGCGTGAACGGTTTTCCGCTGAGGTCATCGTGCCACGCTACGAAGCGCTCTACCGGCGGCTCTGTCGATGACGACAGCGAGTGCGTTGATCGCCGCGGGGGGACACGGGCTCAGCTAGGCCGCCGAGCGGTGGTCGGAGGGACGATGCCGTTCATGCGGAGGTAAACGACGAGCTGTCCGTGGTGATTGCGAATCTGGTAGAGCGGACCCCCCCAGAACGTGGCGCGGGTTACCATGCGGTCCCCGAAAGGGAATTTCACCGGCTCGAGCAGCTGAGCATCGGTCAGCGACCCAACAATCTCCTGTCCTGCCTGAAACGTCTGCTTCAGCAGGCCGATGACCTCGGCCTTCGTCATGGCCTTGTGCGACTGCTCGCTCTTCGTCCCTTTGGCGCTGTCGATGAAGCGCTGCGTGATGCCCGCGACGTGCACGAGCTGATCGCGAAACGTCGCGATCTCCGGCGCCGGCTTGTAGTCGTACTTCTGCTCCGGCATCGCTTCGGCGACGTCGACGATCTCGGTCGATGCACGCTGCCAGGTCGCCACGAGCTCTTTGGCCAGGCTCGGCGAAGCGGTTTGCGCAGAGAGCGAAGACGCAGCGACTGCGGCCACGACGCCGCAGAACAACAGGCACGCGTAGGTCACGTTTTTCAAGTTCGCCTCCCTCTGGTTTCATCGCATGGAGATCGATTCCATGGTCAAGACTATCGTCAAGACTATCGTCAAGACTATCGTCAAGACCATGGTCAAGACCATTCTCGAGGCAAGCACGGCCCACCCCTCATCTCAGGTTCACTCACCTCCTTCGCCGAGCCGCTGTGTACAACGCTCGACTTCAACGTCCGCCGTGGGATCCTGCGGTGATCCTGCTCCCGCGCCACGAGCGTCGTCAAGGACCGCGTGAGCATGACGTGGTCATCTTTCTATCTCTCCTCGCGTCCGCGCTCGGGACGACGTCGCTCCGTGTCGTGAGATCGCGGCGTATCATACGTCATGCCCTGGGACCCCCGCATCGAGCCGTGGCTGGAGCGCTACCCGGCGCTGCGCGCGATCGGCCACACGCCGCTCGTGCCGGTGAACCTCTTCCGCGAGGAGTTGCCCGACGTCGAGGTGTTCGCCAAAATGGAGTGCCTCAACCCGGGCGGCTCACTCAAGGACCGCCCCGTGCTGCGCATGGTGCTCGGCGCCCTCGCCGACGGGCGACTCCGGCGCGGCCAGACCATCCTCGACAGCTCGTCCGGGAACGCCGGCATCGCCTACGCGATGATCGGTCGGATCATCGGCGTGCCCGTCGAGATCGTGATCCCGGACAACGCCAGCGTGGAGCGCAAGAAGCGGATGCGTGCGCACGGCGCCGAGCTCGTGGTGACCGACGCGCTGCTGGGGTACGACGAGGCGCTGCGCGAGGTGGGCCGCCGAGCGAAGGCCGACCCGGACCGTTACTTCTTCTGCGATCAGTACAGCAACGGCGACAACTGGCGCGCGCACTACGAGACGACGGCCGAGGAGATCCTCAGCCAGATGGGAGGTCGACTCACCCACGTGGTCGCCGGCGTCGGCACCGGCGGGACGGTCACCGGCCTCGGGCGGCGCCTCAAGGAGCACGACCCGCGGATCCACCTCGTCTGCGTCCTTCCCGAAGCGTTCCCCGGCGTCGAGGGGCTCAAGCCGCTCGGGCGCCCCGAAGACATCGTGCCGGCGATCCTGGACGAAAGCGTCATCGACGAGCGCGTGCCCGTCAGCGTCGATGAGGCGTATGTGATGTGCCAGCGCCTCGCCGCGGCCGGCTTCTTCGTCGGGCAATCTTCGGGCGCCTATCTGGCCGGCGTCGAACAGGTCGCCCGCCGCCAACGGCGAGGCCGCTTCGTCACGCTGTTCAACGACCTCGGCGAACGCTACTTCTCGACCCGGCTCTGGGACTGAACCTGGGAAGGCAGATCACATTCGCGCGAAGCTCGTGATCGACGGCGGGGGCGCTGGCGTAGTAGGCTGGCGCGGCCGACTACCCAGCCCACCGCGACAAGGAGATCGACGATGAGCTTTGGCATTCACCACGTGCATCTCAAGACGCGCGATGCCAGACGAACGATGCAGTTCTACGTGGACAACCTCGGCGCGACGCTGGTCGCCGAAATCGGCTCTCGCGGCTACCGCGTGAACCTGCATGGCTTGCTGCTCAACATCACGACCATCATCGAGACCCAGAGCCGAGAACAGCATTACGGCATAGAGCACATCGCCATCGACACCGACGACTATTCTGCGACACTCGCGCGGCTCCGGACCAATGCCGTGCGCGTGCTCGAGGAGTTGCCGCCTGTCAACGGTCGGCGGGTCTGCTTCCTGGAAGCTCCCGATGGTGCCCAGATCGAAGTCATCGAGAAGGTGTAGGAGGAGAGGCATGTCCGATCGCCAGCACGATCAATTCCTGCCGCTCGAAGATCCCCGGGGCAAGGTCGACGTGACTCGACGCAGGTTTCTGTGGGGATTAGGTGGTGCCGCCGGATGGCTCGCGACGGCGACTTCCGCGAAAGGACAGACGGCGCCGTTCAAGCTCGAGGCGACCACCCTTGATGTCTACGGTACCCGCGATCCGCAACTGATGGCGCTCCCGAGCCTTGCCGAGGTCAACGGCTACTTCAAGGATGAGGGGCTGACCGTCAACCGTCACTTCGTCGCGTCAGCGGGCGAACTCCCGAACATGCTGGCCACCGGCAACATCAGCATCGGCTGCGGCGGCGTGACGACGCTGCTCATTCTGGGTGGGCAAGGCGTTCCGGTCTACGGGATCCTGCAGCAAGGCGACATCTCCGGCACGCAAGCGGTCGTGTTCGGTCGGAGACTCGCCAACATCACTGACCCGAAAGCGCTGAACGGCGTCAAGGTCGGACAGACGCAAGGCAACTCGCCGATCGAAGTATGGACCGGGCTGGCCAGCGAGCTTGGCGTGGATCTGAGCACGGTCAGCCGCTTCAATCTCCAGCCGCCCGAGCTCGTGGTGGCGCTCGACAAGGGCGACATCGATGTGATGGCGTCGTTCCAGCCGTACATCTATCGGGCCACGAAGGCCGGGGCCAAGCTGATTGCGACCGGTAATCGCTCGTACTGGCCTGGTCGAGAGGGGCCGAGGAACTGGGTTCGATCGAACTCCATGGTGCTGGTCACCAAGGCATTCCTCGCAAAGAATCCGAATTCGCTCGCCGCTTACGTGCGGGCCGTGACGCGAGCGGCCAAAGATATTCAGCGCAGCCTGCCGCAGGCGGCGGAGAAGCTTGCCCCCGAGCTGAGAATCGAGCCCGATGTCCTGAAGGCCCTGATGGAGTACAACAAGTACACGACGGACTTCGACGACACCATCGCCGCGTCGTTCAAGTTCACGAACGCCTGGTTGGTTCGTGAAGGTCGAATCCCCAAGGCGATCGAGCCCAAGGATGTTCTCGTCACCACGATTGCGGACAAGGTGGACCCCAGCTTGGTGAAGTGGCGCCCTTCGTAACCGTGCGGACGCGCTGTCAGCCGGCGTAGTCGATGTTGCAGGTCAGTCCCGGGTTGGCCACGGGCGTGGAGCCCGTGGATCTGCTGAAGATCCAGGCGGCGACCGCCAGACAGGAACGAGCGGCGCGGCGGCGGCGACGCCTGACGCGGCTGCTTTCGCTCGTCGGCGTGTTCGTCATCTGGTGGGCGGTCGCTGCAGCAAACGCCAGAATGTTCAACTGGTTCAATCCCATCCTCTTCCCCGGCCCTCCAGCCATCTGGAACGAGGCGTGGCGACTGTTGATACTCGGATCGCTGCAGAAGGACGCCCTCGCCAGCCTGATACGCGTGGTCGAAGGGTTTCTGGTTGCTTCGGTGCTCGGGGTCGTCGCGGGGACGCTGGTGGCGCGAATCGCGGTGATCGAGAACGTGGTCGAACCGGTCCTGGACGTGTTCCGGCCGATTCCTCCCCTGGCGTTCCTGCCATTGCTCGTGCTGTACCTCGGCATCGGCGAAGCGTCGAAGGTCGGCTTCATCGCGTACTCCGCCTTCTTCCCCGTGTTCACCACGACGCGTGAAGGCATCAAGTACGTCGATCCGGTGCTCATTCGCGCGGCAGAGAGTCTCGGCGCCAGTCAACGCGATATCTTGCGGTACGTCGTCATCCCGGCGGCGCTGCCGAACATCATCACGGGACTGCGCCTCGGCTTTGCGCTGTCGTTCTTCGTGATCGTCGCCGCCGAGTTCATTGCCGCCGAGCGGGGACTGGGCTTTCTGATCAACGACGCGCGTGAGTTCTTTCGGGTCGACCGCATGCTGCTGGGGGCCGCCGTGATCGGTCTCCTGGGCTACGGCTTCAATCAGCTCTTCAGTCGGCTCGAGCGGTTCCTGCTACCGTGGAAAAGCTGAGTCAATCCATGTTGCGGGAGGAGTGAGGACGATGGATCGCGACCTCGTGGGCTATGCCGGCAATCCGCCGCGGGTCATCTGGCCCAACAACGCTCGCATCGCCGTCTCGCTGGTCGTGAACTACGAAGAGGGTTCGGAGAACTTGCTCCAGGACGGGATCGGCCGGCGCGAATCGTGGGGCGAGGCGATGTCTCCCGTTCCACCGGATCGGCGTGATCTCGCGAACGAGTCGATGTTCGAGTACGGCAGTCGGGCCGGCGTCTGGCGGTTCCTGCGGATCTTCGCCAAGTATCACGTGCGGGCCACCTTCTTCGCCTGCGCCGTCGCGCTCGAGCGAAATCCGGCCGTTGCCACGGCCATCACGGCGCAGGGGCACGATGTCTGCGGCCATGGTAACCGCTGGGAAGAGTACTACCTGATGGACGAGGAGTCCGAGCGGCGCGCGATTGCCGAGGGCTACAGGACGATGGAGCGGTTGACTGGCCAGAAGCCGCTCGGGTGGTATTGCCGCTATGGACCCAGCGAGCACACGCGGCGGCTCGTCGTGGAGCACGGCGGCTTCCTCTACGACAGCAATGCCTACAACGACGACCTTCCCTACTACACGACGGTCGGTGACAGGAAGTGGTTGGTCGTGCCGTACACGCTGGCCCTCAATGATGGGAGATTCTGGCGCGGCTACTACGCCACGGGTGAGGACCTGTTCCAGGCGGCGAAGGAAACCTTCGATGTCCTCTACGAGGAGGGTGGAACGACGCCCAAGATGATGTCGCTGGGGCTGCACTGCCGCATGGCGGGCGTGCCCGGTCGAGCGAGCGGCGTGGACCGGTTCATCGAATATGCCAAGAGCCACACTGGCGTCTGGTTCGCCGGACGCGCTGACATCGCGAAGTGGTGGCTTGAAAAGTATCCGGCTTAGCGGCGGATTATTCATGAACGAACGACGCGCGCGCCGGCCGGTGATCCGGCGGGAGACGGGCAACCGGGGTCCTCTGACCACAGGCGCCGTCGCCCCGATCATCGCCGAGCCGTTCCCACTCGTCACGGCTGTGTCGTCGCCTCGCGAGGCGGGAATGGCTCCCCCGGACCCCGGCGGCCCATCTCCCGCCCGGTCACCGGCCGACCCTGGTACAGACGTTCATGAATCATGCGCGCGGGACTGTTCGATGAACGACCGAGGCCGGGGACAGCGTGTTGCCGCGGGCCGGCCGGGGCGGGGGGGGGGCGGGGGTCCCCCTACCGGGGCGGGCGGGCGAGGGCCACCCGCGGGTGGGTGGGGGAGGCTCCCGGGTCCAAGGTGCAAAGGCCACGGGGGGAGTGGGCCCACACCCCC
>JBGPTW010000156.1:0-13984 GCA_041490825.1 Methylomirabilia bacterium
GGATGGGGGTATGGGGGCCTTCGAGGCCCCCCGCTCACGAGGAGCCGTATCGGTGGATCGAGGAGCGTCCCGGGTTCCCCGGGACGCTGCCGAGCGGATGGGGGTCTGGGGGCCTTCGAGGCCCCCAGCTACTAATAGTACACGGCGCGCCCGGCTCCGCCAGTCGCCACGAGGAGTTCGCCGCTGACGGCCCAGGACTTGTCCGACGCGAGGAAGACCACGACATACGCGATCTCCGCCGCGTCGACCATGCGCCCGATCGCGTTGCCACGCGGGGAGTCGTGCGCGAAGTCACGGTGCTCGACTTCCTCGGGCGTGATGCCCGACTCTGCGGCGCGCGCGGCGAGCAGGCGGGGCGTGCGCTCGGTGCGAGTCGTGCCAGGATGAATGCAATTGACCGTGATTCCGTAGCGCCCGAGCTGCACGCCGAGCGTCTTGGTGAGATGCACGAGCGAGGTATTGCGCGCTCCACCACTGAGATTCCCGGCGTTCCGAGCATTGGTGCCGCTGATGTTGATGATCCGGCCCCAGCCCTGCTCCTTCATGTACGGGATGACGGCGCGGGCGCAGCGCAGCGCCCCCACGTACTTCACGTTGAAGTCGTGCAGCAGGTCATCGTCGACGATGGTTTCGATCGGACCGGTCGCGGTGGCCGATCCCCCGGGCGGGGAACCGCTGTTCACCAGGATGTGCAGCCCGCCCAGCTCCGCGGCAGCCCGCGCGACCATGCCATCCACTTGCTCTCTGCTCGTGACATCGGCGACGAGAGGCAGAATGCGCCGCCCGGTCTCGGTTGCCAATTCTCGCGCCGTGGCTTCGAGCTGATCCTTCGAGCGAGCGACGATCGCCACGTCCACTCCCTCACGGGCCAGCTCGCGCGCAATGGCTTTGCCGATACCCAGGCTGCCCCCGGTGACGATGGCACGTTTGCCTTGTAGTCCGAGCTCCATGTCGTTCCCTCCGTGCGCGGGATTGAACGCCTCGCCAGTGCGTGAGCGATAGATCAGGAAGTCCTTCCGGTCGATCGTCGTGACATACCTCCGGGATTATCGGAAGCGTCGAGACGAGTCGAGCGCGGCGGGCATCAGCGTGTCGTCGTCACAAGCCGAAGGCATCGCGAAGCCCTCGACTGATCACCCTGAGATCGTCGGCTCCGACGATTCCGAGGACACGACCGATGAGGCCCTTGTCGATCGACACGATGTTCGAGATCCGTACCGTGCTGGGGTGGCGGAGCCCACGGCCTGCCAGTCTCGAAGCGGGCAGTCGCCGGGGCCAGGCCGTTGGTGGTAACGCGGTTGGCTGCTGATCGGACACGCGATGACGTCGGGCAGGGCGCGGTGGAAACGCTCAGTGCTGACGACCAGCGCTGGCCGCGGCTTTGCGCCGGTCTGGTCCGAGAACGGCACGTTCACGACGACGACCTGGCCTCGCTTGTAGGTAGGCGTAGAGGGCATCCGGCTCATCCTCCCAGGCTTCCGCGAGGCGCTTTCGGGTGAGTCGCTTCCAGTCGAGACCTTCCAGGTCCAGCTCCGACAGCGGCTGGACGAGAGCATACGGCCGGCCGTGGTGGGTGATGAGGATCGGTTCGTTCCGCTGCCGGGCGTTCGCCAGGTATTCCGACAGCCTGTTCTTCACTTCCGCGACAGTGGCGAACCGCATGACGTTTCCATCCTCCGTCCTGTCCTGATGTAGCCAGAAGTATAGCCAGCGATGGACGCCGAGGCTAGCCGCCGGCCGTTACTCTTGACAAGCCGGCCTGCGCCGAGCTACGTGTGCGCCGTGTCTTCATACTTGGAAGCCAGCGGCGCCGCGCGCCGCGCCTATCGACTGAGAGGAGACTGACATGCTCGTGAAGCCCGAGGAGGTTGGACTCTCGTCTCCGCGCCTGGCGCGGATCGGCGAGCACTTCCAGCGCTACATCGACGCCGGACAGCTCGCCGGCACGCTCACGCTGATCGCGCGTCAGCGGAAGGTCGCGTACTTCGAGGCGCAGGGGCATCTCGAGATCGAGCGTCGGCGGCCGGTGACGCACGACTCCGTGTTCCGCATTTATTCCATGACGAAGCCGATCACGAGCGTCGGGCTGATGATGCTCTACGAGCAAGGTCGCTTTCAGCTCGATGACCCGGTCCACCGGTTCATCCCGTCGTGGCGCGACCTGCGTGTCTTCGTCGGCGGGAACCACCCGGCCTGGAAAACCACGCCCGTCGAGCGCCCCATGACGATCCGCGATCTGCTGAGTCACACCTCCGGGCTGACCTACGGGTTCATGGAGCGAACGAACGTGGATGCCGC
This sequence comes from Methylomirabilia bacterium, assembly GCA_041490825.1. GTDB lineage: Bacteria > Methylomirabilota > Methylomirabilia > Rokubacteriales > CSP1-6 > JBGPTW01. The sequence goes on from JBGPTW010000156.1 coordinate 2,299, forward strand.
GTATCGCAAGCTCGGCGTCGCGGACCGAACACGTTCCGGCTACACCCTGCGCGACATGGTGGACACGCTGGCGGAGTTGCCGCTGGAATTTTCTCCGGGGACGCGCTGGAACTACTCGGTATCGACGGACGTCGTCGGACATCTGATCGAGGTGATCTCCGGCCAGAGACTGGATGCCTACCTGCGCGAGCACGTCCTTCAACCTCTCGGCATGCAGGACACAGCCTTCGTGATCGCCGACGACCAGAGGACACGATTCGCGGCCAACTACGAGCGACAGGCGGACGGCAGCCTGAAGCTGATCGACGATCCGGCGAAGAGCGTGTATCGCGAGTGCAGCTTCTTTTCCGGTGGCGGCGGACTCGTGTCGACGGCGCGCGATTACTTCCGCTTCACGACGATGATGCTCGGCAAGGGAGAGCTCGACGGCATCCGCTTGCTCGGGCGCAAGACGGTCGAGCTGATGACGACGAATCACCTGCCGGGCGGTCAGGAGCTGACGCAGCTCGCCCAGGCGGGCATGTTCACGGAGACCGCCTACGGCGGAGTGGGATTCGGTCTGGGCTTCTCGGTTATGCAATCGCCGGCGCGCGCGCAGATTCTTGGAACGCCGGGCGAGTATGCCTGGGGCGGCGCGGCCAGCACCGCGTTCTGGATCGACCCGGTCGAGGACCTGATCGTGATCTTCATGACGCAGCTCATGCCGTCGTCGTCGTACCCGCTGCGCCGCGAGCTGCGTGTGCTCGCCTACTCGGCGCTGATCGAGTAACGCCGTTACCTAGGCTCGCGCCGGCCACAGCGACCCGAGAGGCGGAACCTGCCCGCATTCGGCAAGGCGAACCACCGACTGAGCGTCACGCGTTCACGCGCGGCAGCACCTCGCCGATCAACCGCTTGAACTGCTCCTCCTGTTTCCACCCGGTGATCCGGAAGGTGATCTGCTTGGCGCCGTCGCGTCCGAGCGCGCGGAGCTGCTCGACGCATTCCGACGGCGAGCCCGCCGCCGTCCACGACTCGACCATCGCGGGGGAGAACACCGGCCCGTAATATTCGTCGAGGAAGCGCTTGGACTCTTCCAGCGCGGCCTGGCGGTCCTCGTTGATGTTGACGTTGTGGTAGGCCATCGTCGGGAAGCGCTCGGGGTCGCGATTCTGCTCGCGAAGGAACTGCGAGACCTTCGCCCAGTTGTTCGCGAGCATCTTCGGGAAGAGCGTCACGGTCATGCAGCCGTCGGCCATCCGGGCCACGCGCGAGAGCGGCGCGTCCACGCTGGTCGGCTTGCCCGGGATCGGCCGCGGGTTCGACGCGATCCACACGGGGCAGGGCTGCTGCACCGGGCGTGGCTGGATGGTGACGCCCTCGAACGTGCGGTACTGACCCTTGAACGAGACGTTGTCCTCGCTCCAGAGCTTGCGACAGATCTCGATGTGCTCGGCCATCCGCGCGGCGCGCTCCCTGTCGGCGACGCCCCACACCGCCCCCTCGCGCGCGCTCGCGCCGCCTTGCACGATGCCGGTGCACGCCGCCAGCAGCATGCGCCCCTGCGAGATCAGATCGAGCGTGGCCCACTGGTAGGCGAACACGATCGGGTCGCGCACGCTGAAGCTCGCCATGCAGCCGACCCCGAGCGTCACGCGCCGGGTCACGCCCGCGAGCGCGCCGAGCAGCGTGAGCGAGTCGGGTCGCGGCTTCGCCATGAGGCTGTCGCCTACCCAGATCGAGTCGAAGAGCTTCGTGTCGTCCACGGTGGCGGCCAGGCTCAGCATCTGGGCCGGGCTCGTCACGCCGAAAAAGACGCCGCGCTGCGGAAGCGTGAATCCGAACGTGATCGCCATGCGAGTCACTCCTTCATGTCCCAGTCGAGGATCGCCTTCATCACGAGGAAGTCGTTCACGCGGTCCGGGAGGACCAGCTTCGCGCTGGCCAAGCGGAGGTCAGCGGGACTCACGACCCACATGAACGGCTGGTCGTGCGCGAAGAGCTGCTGCAAGCCCGCGTAGATCCTGATCCGCTCTCTCGCGTCGAGCGTGCTGCGGCCCGCGACGATGAGCCGGTCGAGCTCGGTGCTGCAGTGGCCGGAGCGGCTGTTGGCGCAGAGGAACGGGTAGAGCCCGACACCGGGGTCCGGGTAGAACCCCGACGGCCACATGAAGCTCAGCGCCTCGAACTTGCCGGGATGGAACCGTACGCCCCAGAGCGTGGGGAAGTCGATGGTCTCCACGCGCGCGTCGAGTCCGATCTTCTTCAGCGCGTCCTGGTAGACGATCGCCATCGTGCGCGACGCGCCGGGGAAGTTGATGATCCCGAACTCGAAGCGCCTGCCGTCCTTCTGCATGACGCCGTCGCCGCCGGGGCGCCAGCCCGCTTCGGCGAGGAGCGCTTTCGCTCGTGCCGGATCGTGTTCGGGCACCGCGAGCTTCTTGTCGAACGCGGGCAGCGACGGGTTGATCGGGCTGTTGGCGATGATCCCGTAGCCGCCCCAGTGCTCGGTGAGGATGCGCGGGCGGTCGAACGCGAGGCTGATGGCCTGGCGGACGCGCGCGTCTTTGAACAGCGGGTTGGTATGGTCGACGGCGAAGAAGTAATTCCAGACGCCGCCGTACGCCTTCGCCACGAGCCGCGGGTCGCTCTTCGCCGCGTTGAAGTCCTCGGTCGTCACTGGCGCGAAGAACGCGAAATGCAGGGCGCCGTTCTTGAACTCGAGCACGCGCGCGGCGGGATCCTCGATGAAGCGGATGATCAGACCGTCGAGCTTCGGCTTGCCGAGGAAGTAGCGCGGGTTGGCCTTCAAGATCAGCCGGTCGCCCTCTTTCCAGTCGACGAACGAGAACGGCCCGGTGCCGATCGGCGCGCGCGAGAGCGGGTGCTGGCCGAGCGTCTTGACCGGGATCGCGCCGTACTTTGCGCGCGGCAGGATGCCCGTCACGGCCGTCGAGACGAGGAACGGCGCGTAGGGCTCGACGAGCCTCACGCGCAGCGTGTGATCGTCGACGACCTCGATGCCGTCCACGCCCGGCGCCTTGCCCTCGTGGAAGTCCCGGCAGCCCTTGATCTGGACGTAATGGTCGACGTAGGCGTCGGCGATTCTTGGATTATCGCGGTGGCAGATGACCTCCCACGAGAACTTCACGTCGTGCGCGGTGAACGGCGACCCGTCGTGGAAGACGACGCCGCGCCTGAGCTTGAAGACGTATTCGAGGCCGTCCTTGCTGATCGTCCACGACTCCGCGAGGTCGGGCTTGGGCTGGTAGGCGTTGTCGTCGAACTTCGTGAGCCCGTCGAAGAGCAGGTTGTTGGCGACGCGGATCGTCGAGACCAGGTGGGTAAGCGGGTTCAGGTTGATGAACGTGCTGCCAACGGCGACGACCGCGATCTTCTCGGCGGCGTCCGCGGTGCTCGCGGCGAGCACGAGCGCAACCACGACGCTCAGCGCACCCGTGCGTGCCTTCGGTCTCATGACGATCCTCCTCCGGCGGCGCGCCGGCCGGTTCGCTGCGGGTCGAACGCGTCGCGCAGTCCGTCGCCCACGAGATTGTAGGTCGTGACGGTGAGAAAGATGAAGAGCCCTGGAAACAGGCTGATCCACCAGGCGGTGAAGAGGTACTGGCGGCCGTCGGCCACCATGCTGCCCCAGCTCGCCGTCGGCGGCGGCACGCCGACGCCGAGGTACGAGAGTCCGGCCTCGACCAGGATCACGTACGCGACGCGGAGCGTGGCGGCCACCACGATGACCGGCACGACGTTCGGCAGGATGTGCCGCGCCATGATGCGCGGGTTGCCGGCGCCGAGCGCTCGCGCGGCGTGCACGAAGTCCCGCTCGCGGAGCGTGAGAAACTCCGCCCGCACCACGCGCGCGGTGATCGGCCACGAGGTGAGGCCGATGGCCAGGATCAGCATCGGCACGCTCGCGCCGAAGACCGCGACGAGCGTGACGAGCAGGAAGAACGTGGGGAACGTCACCACGGTCTCGGTGAGCCGCATCAACGCGCCGTCGACGCCACGCCCGTAGTACCCGGCGAGAGCGCCGACCAGCACGCCGGCCGTCACGCTGACGGCCATGGAGAGCAGCCCGATGAGCTGCGAGATCCGTCCGCCCCAGAGCACGCGGCTCAGCACGTCGCGCCCGAAGTTGTCGGTGCCCATGAGGTGTCGCGCGCTCGGCGCCCGGACGGCCGCCGCGGCGCGCTGCTCGGCCGGATCGTAGGGCGCCAGCACCGGCGCCAGCAGCGACGCGAGCGTGAGCGCCAGGAGCAGCACCGCGCCGGCGATCGCGCGGCGGTTCGCCACGACGCGATGCCATTCGGTGCGCCGGACGGCGGTGGCGCCGCGCGCTGGCGCGAAGACGTCGATGACCTCGAGCGCGCGGCCGGCCATCGTCACTCGAGCTGGATCCTCGGGTCGAGGATCGCGTAGGTGACGTCGACGGCAAGATTGCTCGCGAGCACGACCACGGCCGTGAGGAAGTTCAGCGTCATGATCGTCGGGTAGTCGCGACCGATCGCCGCCTCGACCACGAGCCGGCCGAGCCCGGGCATCGCGAACACCGACTCGATCACCGCCGTCGCGCCGATCAGCACGGGGATCAGCATGCCGACCACGGTGACCACCGGCAGCAGAGCGTTCCGCAGCGCGTGGCGGTAGACGACGGCGGTCTCCGAGAGCCCCTTGCCGCGCGCCGTCCGGATGTAGTCGTGGCCGAGCGCGTCGAGCATAGAGCTACGCGTGTACCGCATGATCGGCGGCAGGAGCCCGCTCGCCAGCACCACGATCGGCAGGACGAAGTACGGCACCATGTCGAGCACACCGTACGTCAGCTTCGTCGCCGGCCCCGTGCCGCTCGCGGGCAGCACGCGCAAGACACCCGCGAAGAGCCACATCAGGAGGAGAGCGAACCAGAAAGCCGGCAGCGAGATTCCCCAGAGCGCGCCTGTCGTGAGCCAGTTGTCGAGCCAGCTTCCGGGGCGGCGCGCTGACAGCACCCCGAGAGGCACGCCGAGCAGGAGGCTCAGCGCGATCGCGCCCCCGAGCAGCACCGCGGTGATCGGCAGGCGCTGCGCGAGGAGCGCGAGCACGGGCTCGCCCGTCCGGAACGAGTGGATCCGCCCGGTGGCGAGCTCCTTCAAGAGCGTGACGAACTGCACGGGGAGCGGCGCGTTCAGCCCGAGATCGTCGCGGAAGCGCGCGATCTCCTCCTGGCTCAGGAGGCTCACGTCGACGAGCATCGCCACGGGATCGCCGGGCGCGGATTTCACGATGAGGAACGTGACGAGCCCGATCCCGAGCAACACCGGCACGAACTGCACGAGACGTCGGATCAGGTACTCGCGCATTCAGCGATGGTGGACGAATCGCGCGAAGCGACGCGTCACACGAGCGTCAGGCGGGCTGCGCACGTCTTGCCGGGATCGAGCGCGCCCTTCGTCGACGCGCTCGCGAGCGTGGCCGCGTAGGGCGACGGGCCGTGGCTCGCCAGCCCGCCGGCGAGCGGACTCTGCGCTCCGCGCGGCGAGACGAAGTCCAGCACGTGCGGACCGATCGTGACGCGCACGCCAGAGGCCGCGACGTCGTCACGCTCGACGCCGCCGATCGTCGTTCCAGCCACCGACTCGTACCACCGGCGCGCCATGGCCGGGTCCGACACCGCGACGGTGAGCGCCCGGATGCTCGTGACGCCGTTGGTGTGCGTGACCGCTCGTGGCACGCGCTCCGCGCGCGGCGTCTCGTCCTCGATGAGGAACGGTGCGACTCCCGCGTGCTCCTCCGGGATGGCCAGCACCCAGCGGAGCTGGTAGCCGTCCGGACGCACGCGGCTGAGCGGCCGGGGATCGGCGATCTTCACCCCGGCGTGCCGGAACGCGGCGAGGTCGCCGCGGAGATCGTCGGTCTGCATGCAGACGTCGATGAGTCCGCCGCCTTGCTGGAGACGCACGTACCAGCGATGGCCAGGGTTCGGCTCGAAGAAGGCGATCAGCTCGAGGTACGCGCCGTCAGCGAAGGCGATCAGCGCGTTGTGCGTCCCGATCGGGTGCCGGCCGCCGGGCACGACGGTGAAGCCGAGCTGGCGATAGCTCGCGACGGCAGCGTCGAGGTCGGGCACGACGACGACGAGATGGTCGATTCCCTTGAGCATGGTTCAGCGGAAGCTCACGTCCGGCTCGCGCGCCATTGCGCTTCGGCTTCTTCGAATCCCGGACCTCGATCGATCAGCGCGGCAGACCCTGCGCGGCGCGCGCGTTCCTCGTCGGTCGCCTGCTTGTCGATCTCGAGCGTGACGGGATCGACCACCACGCCGTAGTCGTCGCGAGCACCGCGCGCGGTCACGAAGCCGCGCGCCACGTCTTGCCGTACGCGCATCGCATCGCGCGTCAGCGGATCGCCCCAGCCGCCGCCGCCGCACGTCTCGAAGCGCAGCACGTCGCCGCGCTTCACCTGGACACCGTCGCCTTGCCCCGGCAGCACGCGCTCGGACGGCGCCCCCGGGTTCAGCGTGATCTGGCCTGTTCGCCCCGCGCGCCCGCCCGCCACGCCGTACGGCGCGACCAGCGTGTTCTCCATGCGCGTGGCCAGCTCCGCGCGGTCGCACAGCACGCGCACGTCGCGGATGACGCCGCAGCCGCCGCGATGAAAGCCCGGGCCGCCCGAATCGGGGCGCACGGCGTACTGCTCCACCCGCAGCGGGAAGTCGCGCTCGACGTACTCGACCGGATAGTTTTCCTGCGCGATGTAATAGATCACGTCGACGCCGTCCGCGAACGGCCGCGCGCCGAGACCCACACCGAGCCCCTCGATGCAGAGAATCGGCCGCTGGCGCGCCTCGTCCCACGCGCGGAAGTAATAGAGCACGTACACCGGTGAGCCGGCCGGCACCTGGCCGCCGTTGCCCTGCGCGAGGTTGCCGAAGATGCACGACATCACCCGGAAGCGCGTGTTCGCGCGCATCCCGAGCGGCGCGGGGAAGCGCGGCTTGAGCAGGCTGCCCTCGCGGGCGACCCACTCGTCGAGGTTCTGCAGCAAGCCCTCGTTCACGTCGAGATCGGGATCGAGCATCTGGAGATAGCGGCCGAACGCGATCCGGAGCAGGCCGGGGTTCGTCATGTAGTTGATCGGCCCGCGCGCCTGATCGTCCGAGCGCGAGCCGTCGAGCTTCACGTGATCGCCCCTGCGCGAGAGCGTCAGCTCCACGCGGAACGGTCGCGAATCGGTCCCGCCGTCGTTGTCGAGGAAGTCGTGGAACGTCCACTCACCCTCGGGAATCATTCCGAGGAAGAGCTCGCGGGCGCGCGCGCCCGTCTGCGCGATGCACGCGTCGAAGCCAGCCAGCACGGTTGCGGTGCCGTAGCGGGTGAACAGCTCGATCAGCCGCGTCTCGGCCAGACGGCAGGACGCCATCATCGCGCGCGTGTCGCCCTCGACCATGTCGGGCAGGCGAGAATTTCGCAGAAAGATGCGATACGCCTCTTCGTTCAGCCGGCCCTCCTGCATGATCCGGATCGGCGGGACGAGCACGCCCTCGTGATAGATCTCCGTCGAGAGCGGCGAGATGCTGCCGGCGCGCAACCCGCCGATGTCCTGGTAGTGCCCGAACGTCGCGGCGAAGGCGACGATCGCGCGCTCGTGGAAGATCGGGACGACGAAGACCATGTCCTGGTGATGCTGGACCGCGCCGTCGGTCAGATACGGGTCGTTGAACCAGTACGCGTCGCCCGGGCGCATGCTCTCGATGGGGTAGGATTTCAAGATCGGCGCGAGCATGTTCGGACCGCTCGAGGAGATGTGGCAGGCGACGATGCGGCCCGCTCGATCGTAGACGCCGACGAAGAAGTCCTTCTTCTCCTTGATGAACGGCGACATTGCACACCGCTCCATCAGGAGCTCCATCTCGCGGATCGTCGAGACGAGCGCGCCGCGCACGATCTCGAGCGTGATGGGATCGATCGTCGGTCGAGTCTCGGTGGTCATGACCGCTCCAGGGATCGTTCCAGGATGATGTTGGTCGCGTGATCGACGCGCGCGTGGAAGCCCGGCGCCACGACGGTCGTCGCGTCGCCCTGGTCCACGATGGCCGGGCTATCGAACGTCATGCCGGGCGAAAGTCGGCTGCGCGCGTAGCAGGCGCAGTCCACGAAACCGCGTCCCGCGAAGTAGACCTGGCGGCGCTGCACGATGGCGCGCATCCGGAGTTCGAGGAGCGCCGCGGGTTCCCCGGGATATCGAGGAGCGCCGCGGGGGGTATCGAGGAGCGCCGCGGGTTCCCCGGGGCGCTCCGAGCGCGGGGGGGTATGGGGGGCCATATCGGGGCCCCCCATTCCAGTCACACGACCGATCGCGGTCACGCGGAGATTCACCAGCTCGACCGGCGCGTTCGGCAGGTCGTACGTGTACAGCCGACGGTGCTCGCGATGAAACGTCTCGATCAGCGCGTCCAGACGTGCGCGGGTCAGCGGCCCTTCGCCCAGCGCGCACGTCAGCTCGAAGCTCTGATGCTGGTAGCGGAGGTCGGCGGACCGCTCGAGGCGCTGCAGCTCGTGGGGCACCTGCTCGCCGTCGAGCCAGGCGCCGGCTTGCGATTCCAGCTCGGTCCAGACGGTTTCCACCGCCGACAGATCGCTGCCGCCCGTCGTCGCCTGCCGAGCCGCCGCGCCCGCCGTCCGCACGAATGTCGTCCGGATGTCCGTGTCGAGCAGCCCCCACGTGGACAGCACGCCCGGATAGGGCGGAATCACGATGGTCGGGATGTCGAGCAGCTCCGCGAGACGACACGCGTGGAGCGGCCCGGCACCGCCGAACGCCACGAGCGTGAACGCGCGCGGGTCGTGGCCGCGACCGACCGAGACGGCGCGAATCGCGCGCGCCATCGTGTTGTCGACGATCTCCAGGATGCCGGCCGCCGCTTCTTCCACGCCGAGCTTCAGCGGACGCCCGATCTTGGTCTCGATCGCCGCGCGCGCGGCCTTGACGTCGAGGGGGATCTCGCCTCCAAGCAGCGCCTCAGGGATGCGGCCGAGCACGAGGTGCGCATCGGTGACGGTCGGCTCCGCGCCGCCGCGGCCGTAGCAGACCGGCCCGGGCTCGGCGCCGGCGCTGCGCGGCCCGACCGTGAGCCGTCCGCCGCTCGCGGCGGCGATGCTGCCGCCGCCCGCGCCGATCGTGTTGATGTCGATCATCGGCAGCTTCAGCGGGAACGGCCCGATCGTGCCGTCCTTGGTGATTTCCGGGCGCCCGTCGCGGACGAGGCAGATGTCGGCGCTCGTGCCGCCGACGTCGATCGAGATGATGTCCTTGAAACCGGCGGCACGGGCCACGCTCACCGCGCCGATGACGCCGGCGGCGGGACCCGAGAGTACCGTCTGGATCGGCTGGCGGATGCACGTGGCCGCGCTCGTCACACCACCGTCGGACTTCATGATCAAGAGCGGCGCGCGCACGCCGTCGGCATCGAGCGCTTCGCGCAGGACGCTCACGTAACGGCTCACGGGCGGCATCACGGCGGCGTTGAGCGCGGTCGCCATGCTCCGCTCGAACTCGCGGAACTGCGGGAGCACCTCGGACGAGAGCGACACGAGCACGTCGGGATACTCCTCGCGCAGGATCGCGTGCATGCGCTGCTCGTGCTGCGGATTGGCGTAGGCGTGCAGGAACACGACCGCGACGGCGGGCACGCCGAGCTGCGCGAGCTGGCGCGCGACCTGTCGCGCTTCGTTCTCGTCGAGCGGCGTGAGCACCGTGCCGTTGGCATCGAGACGTTCCGTCACTTCGAACACGCGGTCCGGCGTGATGGGGCGCGTCGGTTTGCTCCAGCCGTAGAGATTGCCGTGGCGCGGGATGTCGTGACGACCGATCTCGAGCACGTACTTGAAGCCGGCGGTCGTGACGAGCGCCGTCGGCGGCGTCTTGCCTTCCAGGATGGCGTTGGTGGCCGTGGTGGTGCCATGGAGCACGCGGATGATGTCGGCGGGTTCGCGGCCCGCCAGCGCCAGCACCTTGTGGATGGCGGTCATGAAGCCGGCGGAGAGATTTCCCGGGGTCGACGGCGTCTTCGCGACCCACGCGGCCCCGGTGGTCGCGTCGGCGAACGTGACGTCGGTGAAGGTGCCGCCGACGTCGATGGCAACGGTTCCTGTCTTCATGGTGGGGTCATTGTAGGCGATGATCGCCACCTTGCCGGCCAGGCGATTCACGAGACCAGGGCCTCCAGTGCGCGCTCGAAGCAGCCGAGCGGAGCGCGAGCGACGCCGGCGCCGATCTGCCCGGTGCCCGCCGTGCGCCCGGCGATGCCGGTGTTGATGAGCGGCGTGATGCCGGTCTCGACCACGAGCCGCACGTCGATGCCCGCCGGCGTCCCACGCTCGTCGAGGGCAGGCACGCGGAAGTGCGGATGGTCGTCGACGCAGATCTCGCGCATCTCGTCGGTGATGCGGCGCGATTCCGCGACGCCGCCGGCGCCCACGAAGCGCGCGACCGCGGGCGATGCCGCCATTGCGCCGCCGCCAAGTCCGATGGTCTCGACAATCGCGCTGTCGCCCATGTCCGGACTCGCGTCGTCGGCGCTGAAGCCGGGGAAGTAGAGTCCGGCCGGGCCATTCACCGGCGCGGTGAACCACCGGTCGCCGAGACCCGAGATCCGGATCCCGAAGTCGGTGCCGTTCCGGGCCATCGCCGTGACGATCGTCGAGTCCGCGACGCCGTTCGCCGGGTCGGCCAGCGCCTTGCCCGCCGCCATCGCGAGATTCAGGAAGAACTGGTCGTTCGACGCGATGAACTCGGCGACGCGCCCGAGCGCGGCGCCATCACGCGCACCGCGCGCCAGCGGCGCCATGAGCGCGCGGGCCAGCAGGGACGATGCCGCGACGTTGCGCTGGTGCATCTCGTCGCCCATGCGCAGCGCCTGGGCCATGAGCGTGCGCAGCTCGATGCCGCCGGTGGCGCGCAGCGCCACACCCAGCAGCGGGCCGGCTTCGGCCGCCAGCCAGCGGAGCCGCGTCAGGACCGACTCATCGTTGGCCCCGAACCTCAAGACCTTCCCGAGGCCCTCGTTGATGGTCGCGAAGGCGCGGTTGCCGTATCGTCGATTCTCGACGACGAACACCGGCATCGACCCGGTGATCATTCCGGTCATTGGCCCGACGGCGCCGCGGTGATGACAGGGCTCGAGCCTGATGTCACCACGCTCGACGAGACGTGCGGCCGCCGCGTCGTCGGGCGCCCAGCCTTCGTAGCGGATCGCGCAGAGCACGGCGGCTTTCATCGGCGCGCAAGCGCGCGTCCACTCGAGCGGCGGCGCCGCGTGGAGCACGACGCGGTCCGGGAGCTCCATCGTCTCGCGCGCCGGTGCGCAATCGACGAGCACCGGCATGCCGTTCACGAGCCGATCGAACGCGTCGGCATTCGCACGGTCGATCGCCTCGCGTCGCTCGTCCAGGCGGGCCAGCAGCGCCGCGAGAAGCGGGTCGGCATTGGCCGGCGGGCGCCAGTCGACGTGCACGACCGGGACGCCGAGCGAGGCCAGCTCGGCGGCGAAGATGTCGAGGCCGATGTTCACGATGCGCGCCGGCGCTCCGAGCAGCGCACGGACGCGGGCAGCGGAGGAGGCGGGCGGCGGGGGGGGTGGGGGGGTTGAACCAAAAACCCCAACCCCCGCAACCCCCAACCCCCCCCCCCCCCCGCCCCAGCACCCCCGCCCGCCCCC
>JBGPTW010000157.1:0-13907 GCA_041490825.1 Methylomirabilia bacterium
CCGCGTGCGTAATGCGCCATCGCGTACGGGAAACGGATGTCCGGCGGCGGAAGCGGTTCGGCGAGCACGTCGTCCCATCTTCCGAACGTCGTGAGCGTGAGCGCGTGGTACGGCAGCATCTCCTGGAGCATCCCGACCTGACGTGCGGCGTCTAGGTTCACCTTGGACGTGAGCGTGCGCGACGCCTCGATCGCCATGGCGCTGCGACCGGCCATCGTGGCGGCGAAGGCGAGGAAGTGAATGTTGTGCGGGTAGTACGCGAGCGGATAGACGCCCATCGGGTGCTGACCTTCGATGAACATCTCGTCCGCGTGGATGGCGTGCTGGTTGGCCTTCACGGCGTCGTTCCAGCGTCCGACGCGGATGTAGATGTGCGCGGGCATGTGGACCATATGTCCTTCGCCCGGCATGAGTCGCGCGAGTCGCTCGGCGCATGGCACCGCGGCCTGCGGGTTCACCGCTTCGACGGCGTGGATGTAATAGTGGCACGCGCCGGGGTGGTTCGGGTTGCGGGAAATGACTTTCCGAAGCTGGCGCACGATTTCATCCGTGCCGGGGTATGGCGTGCCGTCCGGTCGCCAGTAGTTCCACGGGCGGAGGTCCATCAGCGATTCGGCGTACAGCGTCGCGGCGTCGAGGTCGTCCGCGTAGGTGCTCGCGACGGTTCCCATGGCGCGCGAGTAGAGCGTGTCGAGTTGCGTCCGATCGGCCGGTGGGACCGCCGCGTAGCGCTGCGCGACCGCTTCGATGTACGCGCGCTCGTGCGACGTGGCGTGGGACATCAGCGAACGCGCTCGCTGCGCCGCGGCGTACGCGGCAACGCCGCTCGCGGAGTCCATGGGAGCGTTGACGTGCGGACCGTAGGCGAGGGCGATCCCCCAGTAGCACATGGCGCACGTGGAATCGAGCTCGGCGGCGCGCTGGAACGCGCGGATCGCTTCCGCGTGATTGAACCCATAGACGAGTCGCAGGCCCTGGTCGAAGTAACGCTGGGTGGCCGGGACTCGAGTGGAGATGGGCTTGTGGTGGGAGCCGAGGTTGGTGTAGAGGGGTACCGTGTCGGAGGGGCTCGTCGACTGCGCGCGCGCGATCGTTGGCCCGATGCCTGAGCTGGGAGCCAGACACGCGAGCAGCGCAGCGGCGGCGAACACGATGATGTGCGGGAACGTCATGGGGTGCCTCCTTCTTCTCTCGGGCGCGGGACGCGATTTACTCGACCGTTGGTGATACGTGATGACCGAGATTCTCAGGTTTCACAGACAGCGCTGGCCAGATGTTTCCAAGACCTCGGCGGAAATTGGGCGGGTGCGGTATCGGTCAGAAGGAGAGCGCCAACCGGCTTTTGGGCTCGGCCCGCGGCCGCGAACGACCCAAGGACCACAGTGAGGAACAAGGCCTGTCTAGTTGCCGCGGAAGGCATAGGGCTCTCTTAGGTTACTGCGGTAGCCCAACAGAGACAAGAAGACTCGCCAATGCCGCGCCGTCAAGGGGACGCCTGCCGCTTGGCCGGCTTTCGTCCGCAATCGCTTGGGCTTGCGCTCCCGAAGGCCTAGGTGGCGTTTTGAGCTCGGCGGCTAGCATACCGGCGAGCGAGACGCTTTGCTGGGTCCGCAGCTTTCGGTAAAGAGAAACCGGAAGAGCTCCTGAAGGACGAAGTCAACCGTGTGCTTCTGGATTCTCAGCTCCGGATGGGTCGCGTAGGAGGAAGCGGAGCATTGCGCTCCCTGACATCTCTCGACGGTCGAGCCTTCTTCCTGTCGTATTGCGCCCGCGCCTTGTCCACGGTCGAGAAGTTTTCGCTTGCTGGTAGCGTCGCACCACGCCATAGGGGTGCCGCCTAACGTTCGGCGGAGCGGCGGGCCAGGCCCGGCCGCTCGAGCCGAGGGTTGGGCGGCAGCGCGCCACGACTTTCTGCGCACGACTCCACGGAGGTCGCACCGGGGCCGTAGCACGTCGCGGTCACCTGAGCCCTCACCCATTCTTCCTCATGGGCTGCCGTGTCGTTGATTATGACCAAGGTCTTCCTATGGATGGAGCCTTCAGCGCATTCATGATGCCCTGCGCGTACACCTCGGGAGGCATAATGGGGGTGAACGTCGGCTCAGTGCCAACCGCCCACGTGAGAATGTACATGAGCTCCGCGACGGCAGCCTCGGTCGCGAGATCGACGATCAGGAAAACTTGTCGCCGGGCTGGGTTCCCGTAGAACGCCTCAGGCTTGAAGCGCTCTACGATATGGGCGAAGAGCGGAGCTGGGCCACCCTGTGCGTCGATTGCGTTTCCCCGCTCAATGGATGCGTGCACCTCAACCAAGTATTTCATCGCAGTTCCTCCTGAGAGATCCGTTGTCCTGCATATCGTGGCGTATCGCACCGAGAGTTCCGATCAGGCGCGTGTCAGTACACCGGCATCACGACACCTCCTCCTCTGGCAGCCCAACGGTCCGCTGAAGCGGTAAGTTCGCCGCCCCTCGCGACAACTCGAGCCACAGGGACTGAGGGTCGGTCATTCGATGACGCGATCCGCGCGCCCCATCAGCGACGGCGGGATCGTCAGTCCGAGTGCCTTCGCCGCCTTGAGGTTGATGGCCAACTCGAACTTGGCCGCCTGCTCGATGGGCAGGTCTCCGGGCTTGGCTCCTCTGAGAATTTTGTCGACGAACAAAGCACCACTGCGAGCAGCCTCGCGGCGATTCGCACTATAGGACATGAGGCGGGCGTGGTCGGCGTCCTGCCCGACGGGCACAAGCATCTGCTCGCCCTGGAGCTGTGCGGAGGTGAGTCGTTCAGCGCGTGGAAAGGCTACCTCGACGATCTCGTCGCGCGAGGATTGCGGGCGCCGGTGCTGGCGATCATCGACGGGAACGCCGGGCTACGGCGCGCTGTCGGGTTGGTGTGGCCGAAGGCTGCGGTCCAACGCTGCTGCGTCCACAAGCTGCGCAACCTGGAGCGGAAACCGCCGAAGCACGCGCTCGCCGAGATCCGCGACGACTTCCATCGCATCGTCTACGCGGCGAATGCCGACACGGCCCGCACCGCATACGCGGCCTTCGAGCGCAGGTGGGCCCAGCGCTGCCCGGGCGTGGTCACGAGCCTTCGAGAAGGCGGCGACGGGCTTTTGACGTTCTTCCGCTTCCCCAAGGCGCAGTGGAAGACGTTACGGACGACGAACACGATTGAGCGTCTCCATGAGGAGTTCCGCCGCCGGGTGAAGACGCAAGGCTCGCTCCCGAGCGAAGATGCGGCGCTGATTCTGCTCTTCAGCCTCGTGGCCAGCGGGCAGATCAAGTTGCGCAGGATCGCCGGCTGGCGGAAGATCGCCGCAGTGCTCAGCCAGCAGACGGCGGTCGCGGCATGAGCATCGGACGCGCTGGGCTCCCGAGGTGGCTACGGGCTCCCGCTCGGCGGCGACATCATCGGCGCGACCATACGTCACCGAAACTCCGAATCGGAGTACCGGCGGAGGATTGAATGAACAGGCGTGACGCGATAGGTGCACTGCTCGCTACGCTTGTTGCCTCGCCTGGTGCCATGCCGATTCCGGCATACGGCCAGACGCGCGTTCGGCGCGCTGTTTTCGTCACCGGTGCCCCCGAACGAACGCTCGAGGATTGGATCAAGAGTTTCCGCGAGGGAATGAAGGACCTGGGGTATCAGGAGGGACGCAACATCACGCTCGACTTCCGTTACGGAGGCGTCTCCCGCGAACACACCGACCGGCTGGTGGCCGATGCCGTCGCCAGCAAGCCCGACCTCATCATCACGCAAGCCGGTTCGGTCCACACGGCCGCGGCATTGACCAAGACGATTCCGCTCATCGCCATCTACAGCGGCGACCTGGTGGACGGAGGTGTGGTGACGAGTCTGGCCAGTCCGGGCAGAAACATCTCCGGTATTCAGCTTATGGCGCTCGATCTGGTGGGCAAGCGCATCGAAATCCTCAAGGAAATTGTGCCTTCCATCAAACGATTGGCCGTCGTTGCGTCCCCCAATCATCCGGGCGTGCACCGGGAGCGCGATGTTTCGATCGCCGCCGCCAAAAAGCTCGGCCTGAGCGTCGCCTACTATCCCGTGAAGGACCAGCAGGAACTCGATGCGGCCCTGATAGCGGCGCAGGCCGCTGGCACGGATGCGCTGGTGTTGTTTCCCGACGGAGTCACCAATTTGGGGCGGGAGCGCATCGCAGCGTTCGCGCTACAGCACAAACTGCCGACCGTTTCCGGCTGGGATGTCTATGCCATTGCCGGAGGTCTTGTCACCTACGGTCCGAACATGCGCGCGTCCTATCGCCACCTCGCCAGCTACGTCGACCGGGTCCTGAAAGGCGCTGATCCGGCAACGATGCCCATCGAATTGCCGACGATCTTCGAACTGGTCGTCAACCTCAAGACGGCTCGCGCGCTGGGTATCAAGATTCCGCCGGTCGTCCTGTTGCGCGCCGATCGGACCATTGAATGACCGAAAGCTGCGCCGCTATTTCCACCACAGTCGGGACACCACCCCTGCCTCTACAAACGCTGGACTTTCATAGAGTGCGACAATCCGGTGCTTGGCCGCTAGCTCGACGATGTTCTTTCGATGCCGAAACCTTTCGCCGTAGACCCAGCCCAGGTCTTTCATTGCCAGCCAGAACGGGCTCGTCGATGTGATTCTCGCCTGTTCTTCTGCGCTCGGAGCTGGGCCAACGTCCAAAACTCCCACGCGAGCAGGCTGCCCTGAGCGTTGCGCTTCGGCGGCGAGCGACGCGGCGAGGACGCCGACGCCAAGGATGATGCCAACCGCAACAAGTCTAGCGGCCATGCCGATTCGTTTGAGCTTCATCTGGCGTGCCCAATTGACCGCATTGCCCCCTGCTTCTGGATGTTCCGCTGGTGCGGCGAACGCTCGCGCTCAGCGGCCGGAGCGAGCAAACGCGAGCCCCGGACCGCTGCAGCGCGGAGTTCGACGCCCCCGCCGCACCGACGTCGAGTCCGTGCCGCATCATGGCCTCTAAGCGCACTCATTGTGGCTCATTCGATCATGTGATCCGCCTGCAACAAGAGCGTCTGCGGAATCGTCAAGCCGAGCACCTTCGCGGTCTTGAGATTGACGGTCAGCTCGAATGTCGTCGGCTGCTCCACGGGCATATCGCCGGGGTTAGCGCCCCTCAGGACCTTGTCGACGTAGACGGCCACGCGACGGTACACGGCGGGGACGTCCGGCCCGTACGCCATGAGACCTCCCGCGGCGACGAACTCGCGCGTGGTGTACACCGCCGGAAGCCGTCGCCTTGCCGCGAGGTCGACGATCCACTTCAGGTGAGTGAAGAAGAACGGAGGCGGCGGCACAAGGAGCGCGTCGCCGCGAAGCCGAGCCAGGGCGTTGAAGCCCCTATCGAGTTCGGCAGGGTCTCGCCCCTGGAGGAACTTGACCTGCACACGCAGTGCCTGGCCCGCGAGGGCGATGTTCTTGAGAAGCGCCGATGCCGCCGGATCGATATTCGAGGGAACGACCACGCGCGAGAGCGCGGGAACGACCTGTTTCAGCATCTCCATTTGCTTCCCGTAGATCTCCAGCCCGGCCTCGTAGCTCACTCCCGTCAGGTTCCCGCCGGGTCTGGCGAGGTTGGGGACGATCCCGGCTCCGACCGGGTCGGAGGAGAAGAAGACGATGGGGATCGTCGTCGTGGCCGCTTTGGCGGCGAGGCTCGCCGGCGGGGCCAGCGGGACCAGCACGTCCAGCTTGAGCCGGACCAACTCGGCGGCGAGATCGGGGAGCCGCTCGTAGGGCCCGTGTCGATACTCAACCAAGAGGTTCGTGCCCTCGAGATACCCGAGGTCGCGCATCCCCTGGAAGAATGCTTCGGTCCGGGAATTCCGCGGTTCGGGGGCGAGGAACCCGATCCGATAGACCTTTCCGGTCTGCTGGGCCTCGGTGGCGAGCGGTGCCGCGATCGTAGCAAGCGCCCCGGCGATGAAACTTCGCCGATCCACTACTCGATCACCTGATCGGCTTGCAGCAGTCTGTGTCCTACTTGCATTTCGCATCGCCTCGCCGATTGCCTTACGCCGCCGCCCATCTCGAGCCTTCACCCTCCTGGTCGTTACGCTTGTGCGCCGAACGCGCGTGCTCAGTGGCCGGAGTGCGAGCATCGCGAGCATCCGGACCACTGCAGCACGATGTTGGGCGGCGGCCGGTCACTGAATGACCTTATCCGCGCGGAACAACAGCGACGGAGGAATCGTGACTCCGAGCGCCTTCGCTGTCTTCATGTTTATCGCGAGTTCGAACTTGGTCGGTTGCTCAACGGGAAGGTCAGCCGGCTTGGCGCCCTTGAGAATCTTGTCGACGTATACGGCACCGCGCCTGTAGAGATCACGGAGCCTCGCAAAGTATGAGAGGAGGCACCCGTCCTCCACGAATATCGTCGTCGAGCACATCATTGGCGCATGATTCCGAATTGCAAGCGTGGCGATCTCGGCTCTGTGGGCAATCATGAAATTCGTTCCCGTCATGAAGATCGCGTCTACGCCGGCGCGAGCAATTACTCCAAAAGCGCGATCAACGTCGGAGGCGTTTCGAACATCAAGAAGAAGGGGCTCCATTTTCAACGCGCGAGCGCCACGCTCGTACTCCCTCGCCAACTCTGTGAAGCCGGGCATCATCGGATCATAGAGGATGGCTAGCCGGGACAGTTTCGGCATCGCCTCTCGCAGGAGCTGAAGACGTTTAGCGGTGAGGTCGGTAGTCTGCGATGAGACTCCCGTGATGTTACCCCCAGGGCGCGCGAGACTGGCGACAAACCCAAGCGCGACGGGATCAGTGGTGAAGGCCATGACGATCGGGATTGTCTTGGTTGCCCCCTGTGCAGCCTTCACAGCATCGTTATTTCTTCCGACGATGACATCGACGTTGAGACGAACCAGCTCGGCGGCAAGCTGTGGCAGCCGCTCGACGTTGCCGTGCGCCCACCTCCATTCGATGTTGACGTTCTGACCGTCGGCATAGCCGAGGTCCAGTAGTCCACCGCGGAAGGCTTCGATGAGGTCTCTCGACGCCTCAGGGGATGCAGGTGCGAGCACGCCGATCCGATAGACCTTTCCGGGCAGCTGGGCGCCGGCCGTGACCGCAGTGAACGCGTAAAGTGCAAGGGCGATAGTGGCGAGACGAGCCCATCGGATAGTTTGCATTACCGCCCGTCTCCCGACACAGCTGTGGGTCTTACCGTTGTGCACTAGGCAAGCCACGATCGACCGTCCACACTATCGACCGTCTGCCCAACTAGAATTCGGTCTGCCAATAGGCCGACCAGTGTCTCGCAGGAACGTAGCGGCGTGCTGCAGCTTCTCCCAGACCACGCGCCGCCTTCATGTCGCCGCGTATTCCTGTGGTGCGACCAACTTACCCGCGATGCCGTCCTACTGAGCCAGTGGTTTCGGCAACAACTCGGTGATGCGTATCTTGGTGGACGAATTTTTCGTACTGACGGGCGGGCGCCCACGGTGATCATGGCTCAGACGTTCGCCAACCGGAGCCCGCAGCCGGGACGGGCCATTGGCTCGATAGGTGCCTGTCACGCAAGCTGGCGATTCCAACGATGGGTGGCACGTCTCCGCTTCGCCCATTCCATCAACTTAGAGCTCCAGGCACCCGTCAGGTCCGAGGCGCTCCAGTAGCTCGCCGTCCGCAGTCGCGACACGCCACCCTCGCAGTTGGGCGTTGGCGACGATCAGACGGTCGAACGGATCGCGGGTCCACGCGATCGCGATTGCCCGGTCGAATAGATCGGCGGAAGACGGATCATCGATCGCCCAACGATCATCGGCCACGAGATCGCCGACCGCAGCTCCTGCGCGGAGACGGATGCGACCGACCTCGATGAGGAGCTGAATCTCTAGGAGACTCACGGGTGACGCGTACAGACGTCCCACCCAGGCGCTGGGACGGCGTGCGCGTGGATGCCCGCGGTTGAGCCAGACCAGACTGTTCGTGTCGAGTAAGATCACCGTCCGCCGCGGCGCGCCGTGAAGCGAACACCTCGCGAATTCCAGGCCCAGGTCCACTGGCCGGAGGCGACCACTGGGTCGAGGTGTTCGATGATGGATGTTCGCCGCCCTGGCCGCCGACCTCGCTGTTGCTGCGCCTGCACGAGGAACCGGACCCCACGGCGCTCGATCACGACAGGCTGACCTTGTTCCGCGGCGTCGAGTAGCTTGGCGAAACGCTGGCAGGCTTGAGCGGTCGTGTAGCGCTTCACGTGTACATCGTACAGTCGCCGACGGCCGGGCTACAGAATCTTCTCCAGGAACCGCTTCGTGCGCTCCTCGCGCGGACTCGCGAAGAACGTCTTCGGCTCGCCTGTCTCCACGATCAACCCGGCGTCCATGAAGACGACACGGTCGGCGACTTCCCGCGCGAAGCCCATCTCGTGCGTCACCACGACCATCGTCATGCCGTCGCGGGCGAGGTCCAGCATGACGTTCAACACCTCGTGGATGACTTCAGGGTCGAGCGCGCTCGTGGCCTCGTCGAAGAGCATGACCTTCGGGCGCATCGCGAGCGCGCGCGCGATGGCGACACGCTGCTGCTGGCCGCCCGACAGCTCGGACGGATAGCTGCGCGCTTTTTCGGGAATTCCCACCTTGCGCAGCAGCTCCTGCGCGAGCGCTTCCGCCTCCGCGCGCGGAAGCCTCCGCACCTTGATCGGCGCGAGCGTGATGTTCTGGAGCGCCGTCTTGTGCGGATAGAGGTTGAAGGACTGGAAGACCATGCCGACCTCGGACCGGAGACGGATCATGTCCGTGCGCGGATCGCGAACCGACATGCCGTCCACGACGATGTCGCCATCGTGGATGCGCTCGAGGCCGTTGATGCACTGGAGCAGCGTGCTCTTGCCCGATCCGCTCGGCCCGCAGATGACGACGACTTCGCCCTCGTGCACGTCCAGCGACACGCCGCGGAGCGCGTGAAAGTCGCTGTAATACTTCTGGACGTCGCGCGCCTGCACCATGACGTTGCCGTTCGTCACGGCTTGCCCGGCGCTTTCTCGCACGGCTTGCACTCGCCGCCCGGCATGTTCTCGCGGGCCGTGTTGCACTCCTGCCTGGTGTCGTACGGGCCCAGCGTCATTCCATTCGGCAACGAGACGCAGAGATTCGCGGATACCGAGGGTTTCTTCGGCGGCTCCTCGCTGCAGCCGGCCAGCATGGCGAGCGCAAACGCCAGGGGAACGAGTATCGAGGGGCGCCACGGGTTCCCCGGGGCGCCCCGAGCGCAGTCCTGCGACCCGCGGAGCGCGGCGGCGCCGGCGCGCTGGACGAAGGTGCAGATCGGTCCGTCGATCGCGCGGTGGACGCTGAAGAGCAGGGTGCCCATCTCTCCCGGCGCGACGACGTAACCGAGGCGCCAGCCCGTCATCGCGTAGGTCTTCGAAAACGTGTGCAGCAGGATCAAGCGAGAGCTTCCAGCTCGTCACGGCGGTAGACCACGCCCGTCGGGTTATTCGGGTTGTTGACCAGGATCAGCTTCGTCCGCGACGTGATCGCGGCACGCACCGTCTTGACGTCGATGTGATAGTCGGCGCCGTGCGGAACCGCAACGGGCACGGCCGCCAGTTGCTTCGCCGCGTGAGCGTAGAGCGAGAACGTCGGGTCCATCAGGATGACTTCGTCGCCGCGGTCGAGGAACGCCGTGAACACGGTGTAGATCCCGGAGCTCGCACCGTTGGTGGCGAACACGGAATCGGGCGTGTAGCCGGCGCCGGCTTCGCGCTCGACGGTCTCGCACACCGCCTGAAGAAAGTCCGGGTCGCCCTGACCGAGCGCGTACGCGGTGAGGCCGTCGTCGAGCGCGCGCTTCGCCGCCTTGCGGATGTGCGCCGGCGCGGGGAAGGACGGCGTGCCGGAATCGAGCGGGACCAGACCGGCCGGCCGCTTGGCGGTGAAGTGTGTGGCGCGCTCCCCAGCGACGATGTCCCGGACGTGCCTGGCCATGTGGCTGAGCATGATGTCCGCGAATTCTAGCAGAGCGCGCGCGTGCTACTTGAGATGCTTGTCGTACCAGTCCGTCGCGAGCTTCATTCCCTGATCGAAGGCCTTTCTTTCATGGCAGCGTGAGGACGATCAGTTCTTCCGGAATGTTCGAGCCTCCCACGGAGATGGCCACGTACTGTTTCCCGCCGATCATGTAGGTCATCGGCGAGCCGCTTGCGTTCGCGGGCAGCGCGACTTCCGCGATCAGCGCGCCCGTGGCCTTGTCGAAGGCCGAGAGCACAGGCTCAAGGTTGTTCAGGTCGAAGATCCTGCGCCCCGGGTCGACCGGCAACGGCCTCGAGTTGCTCTGATAGCCGGTCTGCACGGTCAAGAGCACTGACTTCGTCACGATCACGAAGCTGCGGAACGGCCAGCCCAGCCGCTCCGTGATGTTCAGGTGCTGGATGGCGGGATGCGTGTTGCCGCGGCCGACGGGAACACGCCACAGGTGATCGCCCGTCCTCATGTCGATCGCGACCAGGCTGTCCCACGGGGGCTTGAAGAGCGGGAGCAGTTGCGGGCCCGTCAGATACGTGAACCGACCGGCGTACCGGTCGCCGCTGGCCATCGCCGGAGGCTTGAAGAGACTCAAGACGAACGGGAGACGCTGCGTGGTGACGTAGTAGATTCCGGTTTCCGGATCCCAGGCGCCACCGGACCAGCTCGCGCCGCCGGTCACTCCGGGCATCGCGATGGCGCCGCGCTCACTCGGTGGCGTGTACAGCGGGCCATGATCGTAGTCGCGGATGATCCCGATCGCCTGCTGCCGCAGCTCGGGCGTGAGATCGATCAGATCTTCCTCGCGGACGCCCTGGATCTCGATCGGCGCCGGCTTCGTGGGGAATGGCTGCGTCGCGGCGCTCTTCTCGCCCGGAACCGTCGACTGCGGCACCGGCCGATCCTCGATGGGCCAGATCGGCTCGCCGGTCACGCGATCGAACACGAAGACGAATCCCTGCTTCGTCGCCTGCGCGACGGCCTTCACGCGCCGGCCGTTCACGGCGACGTCGATCAGGTTCGGCGCTGCCGGAAGATCGTAGTCCCAGAGGCCATGACGCACGAACTGGTAGTGCCAGATGCGCCGGCCCGTTCTCGCATCGAGGCAGACGAGCGATTCTCCAAACACGTTGTCGCCGTGGCGGTGGCCGCCATAGTAATCGTTGGCGGGGGTGCTGAATGGCAGGTACACGTAGCCGAGCTCTTCATCGGCGCTGATCGGCGCCCAGACGTTCGCCGCGCCGGTCACCTTCCACGACTCGTTCTCCCACGTCTCGTTGCCGACTTCGCCGGCTTGCGGCACCGCGTGGAACGTCCACAGCTTCTTCCCCGTGCGGACGTCGAATCCGCGAACGTCACCGGGCGGCATGTCGGGACGCAGCGGGAAGTCGGTGATGGACGAGCCGACGACGATCACGTCGCGCACGATCACCGGCGGCGACGTGTTGCTGTAGAGCGACCGCTTATAGACCGGCCGTCCAAGATCCCGGCTCAGGTCGACCCATCCCGCCTCACCGAAGCTCGGCACCGGCCGCCCGGTCTTCGCGTTGAGCGCAATCATGAACGCGTGCGCCGTGAGCATGATGACGCGCTCGTCGTTGCCGTCGCGCCAGTACGCGACGCCGCGATGCAGCCAGCCGTTGTTCGCGGGCAGGCCGTGCTTGTGCACACCGGGGTCGAAGACCCACTTCGTCTGGCCCGTGACGGCATCGATGGCGGCCACCTGGGACAGCGAGGTGGTCGTGTAGAGCACGCCGTTCACCATCACCGGCGTCGCTTCGTTGAGCCAGCTCGGATCGATGGTCGGATTCTCGCGTCGCAGCGCCTGATCGGGTGACGTCCACCGCCAGGCGATCCGCAGCGTCCCGACATTCTCGCGATTGATTTGATCGAGCGGCGAGTACTTCGCGCTCGCGTACGTGCCGGCGTACGCGGGCCACTCGCCGCGCGCGAGCGCCGTCATCGATGCAGTCGACGCGCCGGGAATGGTCGGGCCCGCGGTCAGCCAGCGGATGGACTGTCCGGTGCCGCGGCCGGAAGGGCTGGGGCCGGCGGCGAGACGGCAGCCGGCAACGATCACGGCCAGCACACCAACGATCACGATGGATCGGCGACACGAGGTCATGGCGAGCCTCCCCGCGATCGAGTGGGGCGATTCTAGCAGAGCGCGGCTACACTACCGCGAGCCCGCTGTGTCGATCGAGAAGCCCGGGAGGGCCTGACATGATCGCCGACCGTGATCTCTGCTTCACGTCAGCCGTGGATCTCCAGAAGCTCTACCGGGCGCGCAAGGTGTCACCGCTCGAGGTGATGCAAGCCGTGATGGCCCGGATCGATGCGGTCAATCCCGCCGTCAACGCCGTCGTGACGCTGGCGCGCGATTCGGCGCTGTGGGAAGCGCGCCGGGCCACCGCGGCGCTTCGGCGGGGCAGGGACCTGCCGCCGCTCTTCGGTGTACCGGTCGGCATCAAGGACATCACGCCGACGCGAGGCCTCCGCACGACGTACGGCTCGAAGCTCTTCGAGGATCATGTGCCGGACGAGGACGCGCTCGTCGTCGAGCGTCTGCGCGCGGCCGGAGCGATCGTGATCGGCAAGACGAACACGCCCGAGTTCGCGTTCGGCCCGAACACCGTCAACGCCGTGTTCGGCGCGACGCGGAATCCGTGGAATCTCTCGCTCACGTCCGGAGGCTCGAGCGGCGGATCGGCCGCCGGGCTCGCGACCGGCATGTTTCCGATCGCCGAAGGGACGGACCTCGGCGGCTCGCTCCGAGGACCTGCGTCGTTTTGCGGCGTGATCGGCTTCCGCACGACCCCGGGGCTGATCCCGCGCTACCCGTCAATCCTGGCGTGGGACACGTACTCGGTGGAGGGGCCGATGGCCCGGACCATCGCGGACGCCGCGCTGATGCTCTCGGTCATGGCCGGTCCCGACGATCGGGCGCCCCTGTCCTACGACGTCGACGTCAGGGACTTCCCGAGGGCAGTCAGAACGCCGTCGGTGAAGGGCTGGCGGATCGCGTGGACGTCCGATCTCGGTGGTCTCGTGATGGTCGATGACGAGGTGCGCTCAGTCTTCGAGCGCGCCGTCGCCGTATTCCGGTCCATCGGTGCCCGCATGGAGCACGCGTGTCCCGACATGAGCGATGTGCCCGAGATCGTGCGACTCACACGCGGCCTGTTGATGGTCGCGCGTCACGCCGACAAGCTGCCCGAGCACCGCGCAATCTTGCAATCAGGCCTGGTCGAGAACACCGAGCAGGGGCTTGCGCTGTCGTCGCGCGACGTGGCCTCCGGCGAACTGCTCCGCTCGCGGCAATGGCAGCGCGTGCGCGAATTTCTCGCCGAGCGCGACGTCTGGATCACGCCGACGATGGCGACGCCGGCGTTTCCGGTCGAGCAGCCGCACGTGACGGAGATCAACGGCCGCCCGGTCGGCAAGGGAATGCAGCGGTCGTTCCTCACGTACGCGTTCTCGGTGCTCGGACTTCCGGCCATCTCGATTCCGTGCGGGTTCACGAGTCAGGGGCTGCCGGTGGGTTTACAGATCGTCGGGCGGCGGCGTGGCGAAGCGGCGGTGTTGCGTGCCGCGGCGGCGTTCGAGGGGGCGCACCCGTGGGTCGGCCATCTGCCGAGTATTGTTACGTGAGGGCCACGAAATGGCCCCCTCACACTCCCCCACGCTCGGCAGCGTCCCGGGGAACCCGGGACGCTCCTCGATCTCCCCCACGCTCCTCGATACTCCGACACGCTCCTAGCCCGGATTATTCATGACCGCTCACTGTCATCGAGCGCGTGGCGTCGCGGGCCGGCCGGGTCGATGAGGGGCCTCTGACCACGAGGCCCTTTGACCGATGACCCGCGAGCCGTTCCCACTCACGACCGGGTTGCCCTCGATC
>JBGPTW010000158.1:0-13784 GCA_041490825.1 Methylomirabilia bacterium
CCGCTCCGCGCGAGTGGGTTTCCGAGCGGCGGAGCGGCCCCCGGTCCCCCGCCGGCATCTACGCCGCTACCAGCGAAGTCGCACTCGCGGCCCGGCGCTTCGCGTCCACATACGCGTCGTAATCGCCGAGGTACGTCGTCAAAGTCCCCCGGTCGATGTCCACGATCTTCGTGGCGATCCGATTGATGAAGTACCGGTCGTGGGAGATGAACACGATCGTCCCGGGGAACTCGCTCAGTGCCGTCTCCAGCACCTCGCGGGACGCGAGATCGAGATGGTTCGTCGGCTCGTCCAGCGCCAGTAGCGCGGCCGGACGCACGAGCATCTTCGCCAATGCGAGACGGGCCTTCTCTCCACCGGACAGCACGGCGACGGTCTTCTCGACGTCGTCGCCCGAGAACAAGAAGCCGCCGAGGATCGTCCGGAGTCGCGTCTGGCCGAGCTCGGGC
Organism: Methylomirabilia bacterium; assembly: GCA_041490825.1. Lineage (GTDB taxonomy): Bacteria > Methylomirabilota > Methylomirabilia > Rokubacteriales > CSP1-6 > JBGPTW01. Next base: position 450 of record JBGPTW010000158.1, read on the forward strand.
GCGGCGCGCTCGAGCTCCTCCAGCGCGGTCAGTCGAGGCTCGAGCGCGTCGAGCTGGTGTTGAGCATAGTAATGAATGCTGGCGTGGGCGCCGAGGGCGCGCTCGCCAGCATCGAACGGCAGAACGCCGGCCATGATGCGGAGCAGCGTCGACTTCCCGGCGCCGTTCGGTCCGACGAGGGCGATCCGGTCGCCACGCTCGATGTCGAAATCCACACCGGCGTAGACGACGTTGTCGCCGTACGCCTTGCGGATGCCCCGCAGGGTCACGACGTGCCGGCCAGTTCGCGGGGGGTCAGGAAACACGAATCGGATGCGCCGCGCGGCCCCGTCGGTCTCGATCCGATCCATGCGGTCCAGCATCTTGATCCGGCTCTGCACCTGCCGGGCCTTCGTCGCCTTGTACCGGAACCGGTCGATGAACCGCTCGATCTCTGCGATACGCTTGGTCTGGTTCCTGGCCTGGGCCTCTCGCAGCGCCCGCCGCGCTTCCCGCTCGGCGAGATAGCTGTCGTAGTCGCCACCGTAGACGCTCAGCCCGGACGGACCAAGCTCGGCGATCGACGTGACCATGCGGTTCAAGAAGTAACGGTCATGCGACACGACGACCACGGTGCCATCGTAGTCCGCCAGAAAGCTTTCGAGCCAGGCGAGTGACTCCAGGTCCAGGTGGTTCGTGGGCTCGTCGAGCAAGAGCAGCGAGGGCCGCAGCAAGAGGAGGCGCGCCAGCGCCGCGCGCATCCGCCACCCGCCTGAAAATTCCGTCAGGAGACGAGCGTGATCACCGGGGGCGAAGCCGAGACCGCTCAAGATGACTCGGGCGTCGGCCTCGAGCCGATAGCCACCGAGGGCCTCGAACCGCTCCTGAATCTCGCCGTAGCGGTCGGTGAGCGCGTCACTCGGTGTCAACGCCAGCGTGGCGGCGACGCTCTCCATCTCGCGCTCGAGCTCCCACACTTCCTCGAAGCCGCTCAGCGTCTCGGTCAGCACGGACCCGGCCGAGACGGCTGTGACGTCTTGCGGAAGGTACCCCACGGTGGTCGCACGCGCCCGGCTCACGATCCCGGCATCCGGCGTGTCGATGCCGGCGATGATGCGACAGAGCGTCGTCTTGCCCGCGCCGTTCGGTCCGACCAGACCGATCCGCTCTCCGCCGCCGATCTGCCATGCGACATCGCGGAAGAGGATCCGCCCGCCGTAACTCTTGGTGACGCCTTCGAGTTGGATCATGAAATCAGTCTAGACGGAGTCGTGAGCCGGACCTCGCCGTGTCGCTCGTGATGGCGGAGGTCGACGGTGTTCACCGCTGCGGTAGCGGACCCGGGACGCGCTGGCACCGGGCAAGGCTGCGAGCGGGAGGGGTATTCGAGCAACGGAGCCTTGCCCGAGCCAGCGCGTCCCGCCTCGCGCTATCCCATGCCCTGAATGCCATCGGGCCGGATCTTCACGATCACGCGCACCTCGCCCGGCTTGCGGCCCGGATACTTATCCTTGCCGAGATACTTCTTGGCGAGCGTATCGATGTGCGCGTCCGCGCCCTGCTCGGTCATTTCCGTGACCCGACCCCGCACCTGCACGTAGCGATACGGATTGTCGGGATCCTGGATCGACAGCGCCACGCTCGGATTCCGTTTGAGGTTCCGGTCCTTGACGCGGCCGCGCGCGGTGTTGATACGCACCTGCGCCCCGTCGAGATCGCACCAGACGGGCGTGACCTGTGGCCGGCCGTCGGCCCCGATCGTCGCAAGGTGAGCAAAAGCCTTCTTGGTGAAGAGGTCGCGGTAGCTCTCGGGAATGTTCGCCATGGCTATTTCCCTCGCGTCTTGAGTTGTTCGAGAACGGAAAACGCGTGACGCACCGACTTCGCGGCCAGCGTGCCGCCCATGAGCAGCCCGATGTCCAGCGTCTCGGCGATCTCGGCGTCGGTTGCGCCCTGGTCGAGGACCTCCTCGACGCGGTGCTCGATTCAGTCGAAGCAGTTCTGCGATATCGCGACGGCCAGCGCCGTGAGCTCCTTGTGCTTCTTGGACAGCGCGCCATCGGCGTACACGCGCTTGCCGAGCTCGCCGAACGCTTCGAATACCTTCATCGGCGACTTGGCGATCAGCCCGTTCAATCGGCGCTTCTCTGTGATGCGGTCGTGGACGTGCATGGCCTCCTCCTTCAGCGTTAGTGAGGGCGAACGCACGGGCGTCAGCTCTCGCGGGCGTCAGCCCTCACGGGCGTCAGCCCTCGTGCGTGGTCAATTCGATGGCACGCGCCTCGGCCATGCCTCGGAGTGCAAAGAGCACGCGAACGACGCACTGCTGGACGAGCATCGCGTCTTGCGTGAACGGATCCCCCAGCCACTCGCGAGACCACTCGGCCTTGTCCTTCGCAAACCCCAACGTCGGCGACAGCGCCCGCAACCGCAGCAAGAGGTCGTCCGGCGGTAGGCCGCCGGCGCGCAGACGCGCCACGGTGGCCGCGCGCACGGCCGCATTCCAGATGCCGGTCAGGCCTTCCAGCAACGCCGCGTGGCAGGTCAGCTCGCCTTGCTCCTGAAAACTCTGCAGCACACTCGGCACCACCGGGTTCGCCGTCATGTTGCCTTCATCGTCGACGCCGAACAACGGACCGATCACCGGATCGTGATGCGGCGCCGGCAGGCGCTCCACCAGGGACACAGCGACCGCCGCGGGCACAGCCGGCAACTGCGCGAGACGTTCGAGCAGAGGAGCGTCACCGGACATCGCTCATCCTCCTGCGCGCGTCGGCTCGCTGCGCATGCTGGCCCGGGCCAGGTCCTGGGCGCGGCCGGCCGGGACCAGAAACGCCGACGCTAAAGCCGCGATACACACGACGAATCCTACGACGAAGACGCCATGGAGGGCCGCGGCCATCGGCAACCCTGTTTCGAGCCGCTGCGCCATCACCGTGCCCATCACGGACAACCCCACCATGCCGCCAATCGTCCTGAAGAACTGCGTCATCGACGTGGCGGCGCCGAGTTGGGTTCGGGGCACCGCGCTCTGCACCGCGATGAGCATCGGGACCATGGTCAACCCCATACCGACACCGGCCAGGAGGACGTCACGCATCGCGCCCCACTGTCCGAGCGACTCGCCCCATCGAGTGAACAGCATGAACGCGATCGTGAGACATGCCATGCCGGCGATGACGACGCTCCGGTAGCCGATGCGAAGCACGAGCCGGGCGCTGGTGATGGACAGCGAAATCCATCCCAGCACGAATGGTGTCAGGACGAATCCTGCCTCGGTGGCACTGGCTCGCGTCACCGACTGCATGAAGAGCGGAACGAACGAGATCGCCCCGAACATCGCCATCCCGGACAGGAACCCCGTGACGGCGGCGGCCAGCACCATGCGATTGGCGAAGAGACGCAGCGGAACCACGGGCTCCGCGGCGCGCCGTTCCACCAGCACGAATGCGACCAGGAGGAGCGCCGCGATGCCGAACGACCCCAGGACGCCGACGCCGGTCCATGTCGTCGCGCGGCCCGCTTCGACGAGGCCGAGCAAGAGCACTGACACCCCCGAGGTGAAGAGCGCCAGGCCCGCGTAGTCGATCACCGGACGCTTGCGCCGTGCCGCGTCATCGGTGAGCGCGCTGGCGATGAAGCCCATGGCGAGTGCGCCGAACGGGATGTTGATGTAGAAGATCCACCGCCAGGAGACGTGGTCCGTCAACACGCCCCCGAGGAGCGGACCGATGAGCGACGCGACGCCCCAGACCCCGGAGATGTAGCCCTGCATCTTCGCGCGCCGCTCGAGACCAAAGAGATCACCGACGATCGTCATTCCGATCGTCATCAGCGAGCCCGCTCCGAGACCCTGAGCCATCCGGAACACGATCAGCTGCAGCATGTCCTGCGCGATCCCGGACAGCGCCGAGCCGAGGAGAAAGATCGTGAGTCCCGTCAGGAACGTCGAGCGGCGCCCGAAGATGTCCGAGAGCCGTCCCCAGAGCGGCATCGTGACCGTCGACGTGAGCAGAAACCCGGAAAACACCCACGAATAGATCTGCATCCCGCCGAGCTGCCGCACCACCGTGGGCATCGCGGTCGCCACGACCGTCGATTCCATCGCGGCGAGAAAGATGGAGAGCATCACACCGAAGAGAACTCGTCGTTTGCGCGCCTCCTCCATCAGTGCCCGCCGGTGCAACCCGCGCAGCGACACGCGGCGCGGAGATCCGCATATGGATAGACGCTCCGGTGCGCGTCACTCCACGTCACCTCGAGGCCTTCAACGGTCTTCTTGATGCTCTCGGGCCAGGCCATGTCGGGTGTGAGGCTCGTCAGGCCCGCGCACACCGCGCAGGCGCACGTTCGGCGGAGGGCCTCGAATGGGTAGATGCTACCGTGGTCGTCGGCCCACGTGACGCCAAGCGCATATCGGCCGACCAGGTGCACGTCCTTCGCCGCATTCGGGTCCGGCTGGCCGAGGATCCGCAGCGTCAGCTTCTTGTCCATACGCTCCTGTCTGCCCCGATTAGTCCAAGGCGCATGCCGGTGAGGAGATAGTGGATCGCGACATTGCGATGCTCGCCCCACGCGCGGGCCCGGCGTCTCACCGCCTCTTCGCTGAGGCTTCGGCCGCGGCCGAAATAACGTTCGAACGCCCGACGTACTCCGAGATCGCCGGCCGGGCAGACGTCGCCCCGTCCGAGGCATCGGGCCAGATACCACTCGGCGGTCCACCGGCCGAGCCCGCGCAACGCCGTGACGACCTCCACCACCCGGGCATTCGGCGCCGCCCGCAACGCATCGAGGTCCAGTGTCCCGGCGTCGATCGCTCCCGCGACGTCACGGATGTACTCGGCCTTTCGCGTGGAGAACTTCATCGCGCGGAGATCCGAGATGCGCACGCGCGCCAGCGCCGCCGCCGCAGGGAAGGCGTACACGGTCTCGCCGGCGATGGCGACCGGTGTGCCGTAACGCCGCACGAGGCGGGCCCGGCACGCGAATGCGAACGCGAGATTCACCTGTTGCGCCGTGATTAATCCAACCAGCATCTCGAGTCCCGTCGGCGCGAGCGTCGGGCGGAGTCCGACGAGCGGACCAACGAGCTCTGCCAGGACGGGGTCGGTCTTCGCAAAGCGATAGAAGGCCGGCAGGTCGAAATCGAGCCCGAAGATGCGCCGGACCTCCGCCGTCACCGCATCGACCACGATGGCCGAGCGCGCGCCCGGCACCGTGACGAGCAGATGCGCGTCGTCAACGGGACCGCGCCATCGAACCTCGTAGGGCCAGAGCGCGGCATCCGGCCGATCGCCAAGGCGCAGCACGCGGCGGAAGGCGTCGGCGGTCACGCGATTGGCCGGGTCATCACCCCAGACGTGGTAACGCGCAAGCGTCGCGGCCGGATCGAGCGGGCCGTCGGCATCGAGGACGATCTTCATCGGGCAGTCACGCGACGGTTCAGTGTACCAGAGGCGAGCGTGAAGCCGAGCGCGGCGCCGGCTGAACCGTCTGCACCGCGGCGGGGACGGCCATGGCTCTCAGAATCTGTGGCAGTTGTAATCAGAGTTCTGAGGGCCACGGCCGCTGCGTCGATCCGGAGGCTGCGTCGCTACTTCTTCGTCGCTTCTTCCTTTCTTCTCTCCTCTTCCGCCTTCTCGATCGCGTCGATCGTCTCTTTCGGGACCTCCTTGATGTTACCGGTCGCCATGTCCATGTCGACGCTTTCCGGGGCCAGCTTGTAACCGCCACTGCCCACGAGATCGACGATCAGGCCGATGATCCCACCAAAGAGGGCATTGCCGAGAAGCCACCAGGAAGGTTCGGATTCGAGCGTCACCGACCGCTGCGGGAATCCTTCCTTGGTGAAGACGAGATCCTGGCCGGACTTTCGACGGAGTGCAATCTGCCCCGGTGTCGTGACCTCCTTGCCATCCGCTTTGACCGTCGCGCCATCCGGTGAGGACGTCAGTGGGATGTCCTGTTTTTGGCCGTGGACGATCGTTGCACACCCGGCGACATTCATCAGAAAGATGACGAGGCTCATTGCGGCCACCACCCGTTGGCAAACCATCCGACTTCCTCTTGACCGTTGTGTCATGACGTTGCCCCCCAGTCTGTGTCGCGAATTCCTGCAACAGCGGCCACGACAGGGGCAACCTCAGTGCCACAGCAGAAGGCGAGGAAGGTCTCGCACTTACCGATTGGGCAGCTCGGAATTTTAGTAGTAGTGCCGAAAATTCGACGCCGGACCGGCGGCTGCGCCGCTCGACCCCGTGCGCACGGCAGGGGGCATGTCCGCGGAAGACGCAGTGGGGCCTGGGGGGCGGGGGAACTCAGGAAGATCTACGAAGCCTGACCGAGCCCTTGGCCCGGCCGCCGACGACTGTCTCGGGGTTGGCCGTGGGCGAAGCGCGCGGAGCCGGCTCGCGCCCGACCGGTGAGGGTGTGGCTCTCAGAAACCTGTGGTCGTTGCAGTCAGGTTTCTGAGGGCCACACCCTCACCGGTCGGAGGTCAGTGCGCGCGCCGCTCTCCCGCCGAATCCATCCGAGGCGCGATAGCGCTCGTCGGTCCCGGGGATGCAGCGCTGCTCGATCGCCTTGAAGCGCTCCACCCGCGTCATGACGTGGTGGCTCTCGGTCGGATGCCCCGCCGTGAGCTGCTCCAGCGTCCACTGCGCCTGCTCCTGGTGCTTCGCCCGGTCCTCCAGCGCGTTCCAGGCCGTGTACATCCCCGCGTGCGCCGCGAACCGCGTGATGAAGATGCACTTGTAGGCATGGATGGCCTTGTGGACTTCGCCGCTACCGGTCGCGTCGATGACGAGGTCGACTCGCGGATCGCTCACCAGCTCTCGAAAGTCGGTGGCAACCGGGACGTCGATGCGGCGCGCGAGCTCGATACCGGGCGCCCAGGGATTGACGTCGGCAATGCCCAGGATGGAAACCGTCGGATCACCCGCCAACATATCGAGGAGAGCCCGCCCACCCTTGCCGGCGCCAACGATGACTACCCGCGTCACACTTCCAGTATACGAAGCGGCGCTAGAACGGCTGGGGCTGGCGATGCAGCTCCGCGGTATTCTCGAACCGCGCGTACTCGGGCAGGAACACCAGCTTGATGGTCCCGGTCGGGCCGTTCCGTTGCTTGCCGATGATCACCTCGGCCAGCTTCTCCTCGTCCGGCGGCATATCGTCCTTGTAGACCTTCTGCCGGTAGAGAAAAAGGATGAGGTCCGCGTCCTGTTCCAGGGCGCCGCTGTTGTGACTCACGATGCCGTCCGCGAGCCACGATGCCGGGCCGGGCACCGTCAGATCGAACACGTCCTCGTCACCGCCGGGCTCGATCGCCACGATCCGATCCCAGAAGAGATCGCTCGTCGCCCGAACGTGACGTTCCTCGTTGCCGAGGATCTCGGCGTACTCCGCCAGCAACGTCCGCGATGGCGCGACGCGGACGTGCTCGCGCGCGGTGTCAGCGACGACGCGGCTGTTCGCCTCCGAGCTGGTCGTGTACCGCAGCGGCTGGCCGTTCAGGTAGCTGCCGTCACCGGTGAACCGTCCGAGACGGGCCACGCGGCGATCAGGCCATTGACTCGGTGCGAGTGGCGCCGGAAGGATTCTTGCGATCGCGACCCGGTCCCCGGACGATAGGGCACTGACCCTCATCCATCCTCGAGCAGAGAACAGCCGATGCCGTGCGGTGGCGCGAATCGTTCGGCCGTTCGCGAGCCGCACCGTGAACACCGGGCGCGTCCCGACCCGCCAGATACGCTCGGTTTTTGCGGCGACGATCGTTCCTGTTTGCGCCATTGCAAGCACTTCAGGCGCCGTGTCGACGAGGTCGCGGATCGGAACCCGCCGTCCGTCTACGATCACGACGAGAGTGTCTCCGGTCACGCACTCGCGAAGATCCGACAGCTGCGGTCGGAAGTCGCGCTGCGCGCGCGCCTCCACGGCCCGCGAGAGCTGGGAGAGCGCCACCACCGGAATGTTCAGCTCCTTGGCGAGCGCCTTCAGCGAGCGGGAGATCTCCGAGATCTCCTGCTGTCGGTTCTCCTGCGAGCTGCGACCGCGCATGAGCTGCAAGTAGTCGATGACCAGCAGGTCGAGTCCGTGCTCGGCTTTCATCCTGCGCGCCTTGGCGCGCGCCTCCAGCACGGACAGCGCCGCGCTGTCGTCGATGAAGATCCCCGCTTCGCTCAGCCGGCCGGCCGCGGCGGTGAGTCTGCCCCAGTCCCCGGACGTGAGGTAGCCGGTGCGCACCGCCTGCGAATCCACCTTGGCTTCCGAGCAGAGCATGCGCTGCACCAGCTGCTGCGCCGACATCTCGAGGCTCAACACGAGCACCTTGCGACGGAGCGCGACACCCACGTGCTGCGCGATGTTCAGCGCGAAGGCCGTCTTGCCCATACTTGGACGCCCGGCGATGATGATGAAATCCGACGGCTGGAGGCCTGACGTCTCGAGGTCCAGCTTCTCGAATCCTGTCGCGACCCCGGTGACGTGCTCCTTCCGCTCGTAGAGCTGCTCGATGTACTCGAACGTGTTCTTGAGGATCCGGCCGACCGGGAGCGCGTTGCCTTCCAGCCGGCGCTCGGCGAGGCCGAAGATCCGGCGCTCCGCCTCGTCGACGAGGGTCTGGACGTCTTCTTTCGCGTCGAACGCTTCGGTGATGACCTGGGTCGATGTCTGGATGAGTTCGCGTAGCACGGCCATGTCTCGAACGATGGCGGCGTACGACATGACGTGCGCCGCGATCGACGCCTGCTCGACGAGTAGCGCCAGCGCGGCCGGTCCGCCGGCGAATTGAAGCGCGTCGGTACGGCGCAGCTCTTCCTGGAGCGTCAGCACGTCGACGGGCTCGCTGCGCTCGAAGAGTCGCAGCATCGCGTCGTAGATGGCCCGGTGCGCGTCGGTGTAGAAGTCCGAGGGCCGGAGGAGCTCGATCACGCGAGGCAGTGTCTCGCGGCCCTCGAGGAGGACCGCGCCCAGCACCGCTCGTTCGGCGTCCAGGTTGTGCGGTGGAATCCTGGACGGGAGGTCGGCGGCCACGCCGTCAGCTATTCCTGGACTACATGTTCCCTGACGACGTTGACTCGAAGCTGAGCCGTGACTTCGGGATGCAGCCGGACGCTCACGCTGTGCTCGCCGAGCGCCTTGATCGGCTCGTCGAGCACGATACGCCGGCGCTCGATGGTGATGCCGTTGCCTTTCAGGAAGTCAGCGATGTCCTGGGCCGTGACGGACCCGAAGAGCTTGCCTTCCTCGGAAGCCTGACGCTGCTGCTCGTAGACCAGCGCTTCGACGCGCGCGCGGACACTGTCCGCGTCGGCCTTCACGCGACCGGCCTTGGCGTCCTGCTGCTTCTTGATGTGTTCGAGGTTCTTCAGATTGCCGCCGGTCGCGCTGAGGGCGAGCTTCTTCGGGATCAGGAAGTTCCGCGCGAAGCCGTCCGATACGTCGCGGACTTCGCCCCGACGGCCGAGCTTTGCGACATCGTCGAGCAGGATCACTTTCATCGTCGCGCCTATTCCGTCGAGACGTACGGCAACAACGCGACCGTACGGGCTTGCTTGATGGCGTGCGTCAGTTGACGCTGATGACGCGCGCAGCTTCCCGAGATCCGTCGCGGAATGATCTTGCCGCGTTCGGTCACGAAGCTTCTCAGCCGGCGCACGTCCTTGTAGTCGACGAGGTCCACCTTGTCAGCGCAGAACTTGCAGATCTTTCGCCGGCCGAACCGGCGGCGCTTCATCGGTTTCTGGGGCGTCGGAATGGCTCGCTCCTCCTTCTATTTCAGTTGGGGGCCCCGAAATGGCCCCCAAACCCCCACACGCTCGGCGCGCCCCGGGAGCCCCGCGGCGCTCCTCGATCCCCACACGCTCGGCGCGCCCCGGGAACCCCGTGGCGCCCCCTCGATCTCTCGAGCTGCCTATGGATGTCGAACGGGCGCGCCAACATCAGCGGCCCAATAGCCCAGGCAGTATAGCCTAGAACGGTACGTCGTCGTCCGCTGGCGCTTCCTCGGAGAACGGTTCCGCCGCCGGCACCGCGGCGGGCGCCGCACCGCCCTTGCCACGCTCCATGAACTGGACGCGCTCGGCGACGACTTCCGTGACCGTCCGCTTCTGCCCGTCCTTCGCTTCCCACTCCCGAGTCTGCAGCCGCCCCTCCACGAAAATCGGGCTGCCCTTGTCGAGATACTCGCGACAGCTCTCTGCCTGCTTGCCCCAGACGACGACGGTCAAAAAGCACGTGTCCTTGCGCTTCTCGCCGGATTGCGTCGTGTAGTTACGGTTGACCGCGAGCCGCAGATCGGCCACGGCCATTCCGCTGGGCGTGTAGCGAAGCTCAGGGGTCCGCGTCAGGTTGCCGAGTAGGAGCACCTTGTTGAGGCTCGCCATCAACCGACCTCCTCCAGCACCTCAGGAGATTTTGCCGGCCGAGCCTTGCGACGGACGGGAACACGCGTGGAAAGGAAGCGAAGCACGTTTTCGTTGAGCCGCAGCTGCCGCTCGAACTCCTTCACCATCGGCGGCTCGGCGGACACTTCGACCACGGCGTACGTGCCCTCCCGCTGCTTCCGGATGTCGTACGCTAGCCGGCGCTTCCCCCAGTTGTCGACCTTGGTGACCTCTGCGCCCAGCGTCTTGAGGTTCTCGCCGAGTTGGCCGAGGAGCGTCGCTACCTCCTCGTCCGTCGGGCGCGGATCGATGATCACGAGAATTTCATATGGCCGCAGTTGTCTCACCCCCTCGGGCCCGGATTCGAAGCGCATGCACCGTATCAAACATCAATGGGCCCCGCAAGGTCAACGCCCCAAAACAGATACGGCCCGGACCGCCGAAGCGGCCCGGGCCGGCGCCCACGCATCGCGCAGGCTCAAACTGTATTGGCGGGGGCCTGGACGGCCCCCGTCAAGTTTTTAGTACATGTCCCCGTGAGGCATCGGGGGCGCCGCCGCCGACTTCTCCTCCGGGATGTCGGTGATCAGCGCCTCGGTCGTGAGCAGCAGCGAGGCGATGGACGCCGCGTTCTGCAGCGCGACCCGCTCGACCTTCGCGGGATCGATGATGCCGGCCTGGATCATGTCGACGAACTCCATGCTGTCGGCGTCGTACCCGCGCGTGGCCACGGTCTCGGCCTTGACCTTCTCGACGATCACGCTACCTTCGAGGCCAGCGTTCTCGACGATCTGGCGAATCGGTTCCTCCAGCGCACGCTTGACGATCATTGCGCCGACCTTCTCGTCACCGTCGAGCTTCTTCAGGCCGTCGATGGCCTTGGAAGCGCGCAGCAGCGCGACACCGCCGCCCGGCACGATGCCTTCCTCGACGGCCGCCCGCGTGGCGTTCAGGGCGTCTTCGACGCGCGCCTTCTTTTCCTTCATCGCGGTCTCGGTCGCGGCGCCCACCTTGATGACGGCGACGCCGCCGGCCAGCTTGGCCAACCGCTCCTGGAGCTTCTCGCGGTCGTAGTCCGACGTGGTCTCGTCGATCTGGGCGCGGATCTGCTTGATGCGGCCCTCGATCGCGGACGTCTTGCCAGCGCCCTCGACCAGCGTGGTGTTGTCCTTGTCGACGACGACCTTCTTGGCCTTTCCGAGGTCCTCGAGCTTGATGTTCTCCAGCTTGATCCCGAGATCCTCGGTGATGGCCTTGCCCCCGGTCAGGGTCGCGACGTCCTCGAGCATCGCCTTGCGGCGATCGCCGAAGCCCGGCGCCTTGACGGCGCAGGTGTGGAGCGTGCCACGGAGCTTGTTCACGACCAGCGTGGCCAGGGCCTCACCCTCGACGTCCTCGGCGATGATCAGGAACGGCTTGCCGGACCGCGCGACCTGCTCGAGCAGCGGCAGCATGTCCTTCATGACGCTGATCTTCTTCTCGTGGATCAGCACGAGCGCGTCCTCCAGGACCACTTCCATGCGCTCGGCGTCGGTCACGAAGTACGGGCTGAGGTAGCCGCGGTCAAACTGCATGCCCTCGACCACGTCCAGCACGGTGTCGGACGACTTCGACTCCTCGACCGTGATGACCCCGTCCTTGCCCACCTTCTCCATCGCCTCGGCGATCAGGTTGCCGATGGTCTTGTCGTTGTTCGACGCGATGGTGGCGACCTGGGCGATCTCCTTCTTGTCCTTGGTCGACTTCGAGAGCTTCTTCAGCTCCTCGGCCACGGCCTCCACGGCCTGCTCGATGCCCCGCTTGAGGCCCATCGGATTGGCGCCGGCGGTGACGTTGCGCAGACCCTCGCGGAAGATGGCCTGGGCCAGCACGGTGGCCGTGGTGGTCCCGTCACCCGCGATGTCGGAGGTCTTGGAGGCGACCTCCTTGAGCATCTGGGCGCCCATGTCCTCGTAGGGATCCTTCAGCTCGATCTCCTTGGCGACGGTGACGCCGTCCTTGGTGATCGTGGGGCTGCCGAACTTCTTGTCGATGACGACGTTGCGGCCCTTGGGCCCCAGGGTCGCCTTCACGGCCGCGGCCAGGATGTTCACGCCCTTGAGCAGGCTGGCCCGGGCCTCCTCGTCGAACTTCAGCTGCTTCGGCATGGATCAATACCCTCCTTGGGGATCAGGTCCTTGGGATCAGGTGGAATCGTTACTCGAGGATGGCGAGAACGTCTTCCTCGCGCAGGATGAGGTAGTCGTCACCGTCGATCTTGACTTCGTTGCCGGAGTACTTGCCGAACAGGATGCGATCCCCGGACTTCACGTCGAGCGGGATGCGCTTGCCGTTGTCGTCGATCTTCCCGGCGCCGACCGCGACGACCTTGGCGCGCTGAGGCTTCTCCTTGGCGCTGTCGGGGATGATGATCCCCCCGATCTTCTCCTCGCCCTCTTCCTCGCGCTTGACGAGGATTCGGTCATGCAGCGGACGGATCTTCTTCATAGACCTCTGCCTCCTTGAGTGGTGTTGGACCGGATCAGTCGAGCCGGGGCCGGCGCCGGTCTTGGGCGCCCAGCCCAATGAGCGTTTAGCACTCCTCAAAAGCGAGTGCTAGTATAGCCACCGTTTCGACCTGATCAAGAGGAAAATAACGAGGGCCGGAGATGCCTAAAAAGATACTGATTTCAAATGTTTTGCCGGCGGAGTCCCGTCAGATCATACCGGCGGAATTCGTGGTGGACTACAACGATTCGGACGAACCGATGCCCAAAGGCGACCTCGTCCGACGGCTACAGGACAAGGACGCGCTGATCTGTCACATCATCTCGGCCGTGGACGACGAGGTGCTCGGCGCGTCCCCGGATCTGAAGGTCGTGGCCAACGTCGCCGTGGGCTACAACAACATCGACGTCGCCGCCGCCCGGCGCCGCGGCATCGCGGTCACCAACACGCCCGACGTCCTCACCGAGACCACCGCGGACTTCGC
>JBGPTW010000159.1:0-13225 GCA_041490825.1 Methylomirabilia bacterium
TCAACCGTCGCTATTACCGGCTCCGTCTCTTCCGATGGCTCGAGTACCACTCGACGACAACGAAGTTCCGACAGAAGGGAGAAGGACCCGCGCGATCCTGACGCCATCGTGGCCCTTGACAGTGGAAGTCATATCAACGTCCGCGCTCACCGGCCGGAGCGAGCAACGCGAGCCCCGGCCCGGTGCAGCGAGTTGTTCGGCGGCCAGCAGCATCACCCGAGCGCAAGGAACGCTGCTTCCGGGTGCTCCACGAATTGCACGATCTCGCCATGTCGGTCCCGGAGAAGGCGCGCGACATCGGCCGTGGAGCAATTGCCGAGTCCGATCCAGACGACCTTGGGCGGCGGCCCGAGGAGAACGCTCAGCCGATGAAAGTCCTCGTCCTTGGTCACAAGGAGGAACCCATTTGCACCGGCGTGTGCCCAGATCGCTCTGTCGCGGGTCGCCGCCAAACCAACTTCGATCACGTGAGCTGAGCCCGGGTACAAATCGGAAAGATCGGGGACCAAACCCGCGGCCAGATTCTCGTCAAGGAGCAGCTTAGGATCAGGCAGCGGGAATGCCCAGAATCCGCCTCTCGCGCTCGGCGGCGAACGCGAGACAGGCCCGGATGTCGTCGCGCGTCAACTGCGGGAAGTCGCCGAGAATGCTGTCCTCACTCATGCCGGATGCCAGGTACGACAGCACGTCTCCGACGGTGATCCGGGTCCCGCGGACACAGGGCTTCCCGAAGCGGATCTCGGGATCGATGGTGATCCGGCTCAGGTAATCCATGCGCACGATCGTAGGCGAGTCGTGGCCGCACGGCAAGAAGGATGTGATCGCGTCATCTCAGTGGCGCCGATGGGAACGATCTCTTGCCCGCCGAACGCGCGGGATAACGTGCGGCGCGAAGCGCCGTCAGGTTCATCCCGTTGTTCAAGTAAGCCGCTTCGCGACAGCACTGCTTCACTGCCCAAGTAGTTTCGCGTCCACTGACGTAACCCGACGGGCATCGGCGGGGGCGATCAAGAAGCTGGCCCGCGATCCCAAGTACCTCGGGGGAGACCTGGCCGGCTTCTTCGGCGTCTTGCACACGTGGGGGCGAACTCTGCAGTACCACCCGCATATTCACTATGTCGTGACAGGCGGGGCGGTGAGTAGCGCGGACGGCCGCTGGCATCCGTCCCGCGCCGGATTCTATCTGCCGGTGCGGGCGCTGTCGCGGATCTTTCGGGCCAAGTTTCGCGCCGCGCTCATCAAGCACGGCTTATTCGGAGAGATTCCCGAGGAGGTGTGGGCCCAGGCCTGGAACGTCCACTGCCAGGCCGCCGGGGATGGCCGTGACGCCGTCAGCTATCTCGCCCACTACGTGTTCAAGGTGGCGATCGCGGAGAGTCGCATCGTGCACGTCGATGATCAGGAGGTGCGCTTCCGGTATCACCACGCGCACAGCAACCGGGAGCGCACGATGACGCTGCCGATCTTCGAGTTCATGCGCCGGTTTCTCCAGCACGTGCTGCCGCGCGGGTTCATGAAGGTGCGGTACTACGGGTTCCTGTCGCCGAGCTCGGCGATGCCCTGGGAGGACGTCAAAGCCCGGATCGAAATGGCGAGCGGATTCGACGTGCCGGAGGTCGAGGCTACGTTGGCGGTGGCCAGTCCCCTGCGCTGCCGTCAGTGCGGGGGCGTGCTGCGCTTCTGTCGCGTGGTGCTCCCTGGCGACTCCGCGCTCCCCGCGCTCAGTTCGCGCGCGGGCGACGGCTTGGCGATGCTCACGACCATCGCGGCCGGGCCCTGAGCGCCGCCCGACGGCTCTCAGGCGCGTCCGCCAGCGATTCGGAGACTCTGTCCGGCGCACACCGCCAGACAGAACGGCCCCACCTTGTCTGGTCCTGATCCCCGTGGCGCTCACGCCCCTTGAGCCAGCGCCGACGCCGACGGTGAACCGCCCTCCCGATGCTCGCCGACGCCCGCGAGGACGGAACTCGCCTCCCATCCGCTCATCCTAGCCCGCGTCCCGTCCCACAACCTTCGAAGCATTCCCCATAGGCTGCACGATCGCGATCTCAGCCCCGGGCTTCTTGAACATCGGATTGAAACGACCGCGGCGGTCGTCTCAATCCTTCTGGGTTAGGCCGCGCCGAGAGGCGCTAGGGCTTGAACTTTGAGAGTTTCCGTTTCGCATGGACATTGCGGGCGATGATCTTCTCGTAAAGATAGGGCCAGTACTCGGAGACGGTGCAAGTTTCCTTGCATGTTGCGCCGAACGAAGGAGGCGGTCTTGAGAACCCGATGATGGCGGAGGTCTTCGAGGAAGATCGGCGATGGAAGATGCAGCAGGCGGCGGATGTTGCCGAAGATGGCCGTCCCCGGCCGCCACCCTGCCCGGCTGCGTTCGAGATCGCCGGAGAGAACGTAGATGTCGGTGATTGCTGAGACGGGAGCGCAGCGGTACATGAGGAGTAGGTCGCCTGAATAGGCGCGAGGCGAGACGGCCCACTCCATCGTGGCGAAGCGGTCAAAATTCTCCTGTTGCGAGCGGATGGCAGGCTGAATCCAGACTTGCGGCTCGTGTGCGAAGTAGCGGCGCAGTTCAATGACCTCGAGGCGGCGCGGCTTCTCGAGCCAATCGTGCGCCCAACAAACGATAACGTCGCACTTGCGTGGATCGTGCCGGTGGCTTCGGAAGCTCGACGACCGGAATTCGAACTCTATGCGAAGCCTTCTCTCGCCTCGTCCGGTAGAGCGATACGCGATGCAATCGGGAAAGGCGGGCTGAATCGACTCGACCCGCAGCCGAAGTCGCGGCGCCAGGTAGGCGAAGAGAAAGACAACGCCGTTCTCGTTTCGCGGCGCGAACCGAAGCGGACCCTTGGAAAGCGGGCGCGACCGTTCTGAGGACTTGGTCATGGCAGCATTATGGGGCAACGCGGCTAACTACAATTCGGCCCACGAATAGGCCGACCTGTGTGCCACGGCAAACGCTGCGGCGTGCTGCAGCCTATCCAAGATCATGGGAATCCCTCGTGTCGCCCGCGATCCCGTTCTTTCCACGACTTACCCGGCGACGTCATCTCCACGAGTCGCCAGTATCGAAATGACGCCCTGAAGCATATCTTGGCGGACGATTTTTTCGCACCGACAACGGACGCCCACGGTCGTCACGCCTCCGACATGCCGTCGACGGCTGTCATTCCGGCGACCGCTGGGTGATTGTGCATCTGCCGTTAAGACGCCGGCCAGTCCTTCACCATCTCCGGATGGCGATCCTTGCCCGCCTGAACCCGGTACAGCACCATCCGCGTGACGCTTTGCACGCGATGGACCTCGCCCGCGGGGAAGATGACGGTGTCGCCCGGCTTGAGCTTCACTTCGCGCCGGCCGTCGTTGAACAGCCCTTCGCCTTCGAGCACGTAATAGATCTCGTCGGCATCGGGATGGGAATGGATCGGCGAAATCTGTCCAGGTTCCCAGCCGACGACGCTGATGGAGCAATGCGGCGTCTCCGCGAGGAACTTGTAGACGTGCCGATCGGGCGCAAATTCCTTCGAGCCGTGCAGATCGAGAATCTCCATGACGAGCCTCCTTGGGTCAGCTACTTCTTGGGCTCGAAGCCCGGGGCGAACGCCGGCGCGGAGATCGAGGCGTCGACCGCCTTCCCGACGATCCCGTGAGACATGTCTTTGGCGGTGAAGAACAGTACGTCCTGTTCGGTCGTCGCCACCGCCGAATGGACCGCGTTCGCCGGGATGTAGATCAGCGACCCGGGGCCGACGAGGGATTTGTGCCCCTCGACCTCGCTCTGCAGCGTGCCCTGCAGCACGTAGACCCACTGCTCGTTCGGATGGCTGTGCGGGCGGGCACCCGTGCCCTTCGGCATCCGGATCAGACCAACCTGGATCCGCTCGCCCTCGACCACCGGGCCATGCGCGGTCGAATAGCCGGGGCCCGCGTCGATCGTGCTCAGCTTCGCCAGATCGAACGTGTACGTGCCGTTGCCGGCCTTGATCGCGCCCTCGGTCTTGGTCTGCGGCTGCGATGTTCCAGTGCTCATGCGCTTGCCTCCTGGTCAGCGCGCGGATCGAACGTCCGCGCGCGACTGCGCCAGAATCCTACTTCTCCGCGATCTCGAAGGCGTCGTGAGATTCGGAGTCGAGATGCATGCCCTGAATTCCCGCCGACTGGATGTCCCCGCTCGCGAGATGGAACCGGTTGCCGACCATCGCGCCGGCGAGACCGTGACGCGGCACCGGCATCGAGGGCAGCGACATCCATCTGTTGGTCGCCGGATCGTACGCCTCGAGCGCCTTGAACGCCGCCATGAGCTGACCGTTCTGGAACTCGCCGCCGGCCACGTAGATCCGCCCGCCGTACGTGCCCCACGTGGACGCGCTTCGCGCCGTGGGCATCCGCGAGCGCACCGCGCCCCAGCTATCCGTCGCCGGATCGTATTCCTCGACCACGTCGGTATTGCTCGCCACGCCGATGAACGCGGCACCGAGCCGACCACCGATGACGTAGATCTTGTTGTTCACGACACCGATCGCGGCGTGATTGCGCGCCGTCGGCATGGGAGACCGCGCGCGCCAGGTGTTCGTCGCCGGGTCGTATTCCTCCACGGCAGAGACCGAGCGATGCGGGCGCGTGGGAAGCACCGCGGGCTCGGACGAGCCCGGATGGACGCTGGCGCCACCGATCACGTAGATCTTGCCGTTCACGGTCGCCGCCACCGGCGAGCCGCGCTTCGTCGGCATCGGCGCCAGCGCCTTCCAGCTATCCGCGGCCGGATCGTACTCCCACGCGTTGTCGATCGGCACCCACGCAGG
The DNA here is from genome assembly GCA_041490825.1 of Methylomirabilia bacterium. Lineage (GTDB taxonomy): Bacteria > Methylomirabilota > Methylomirabilia > Rokubacteriales > CSP1-6 > JBGPTW01. The sequence goes on from JBGPTW010000159.1 coordinate 4,809, forward strand.
CGGCCCCGACTGCGGCAGCACGAAGCCGCCGAACGCGTAGAGCTTGCCGTTCAGCTCTGTGAACGCGATGTGATGCGACGCGAGCGGCAGCGGCTTCTTCTTGGTCCACTTGTCGGTGGCCGGATCATATTCGTACACGAGCCCCTTGGGCTTCCAACCCGGCGCGAGGCCGCCGAAGACGTAGAACTTGCCGTTCGTGGCGGCGCCGTACAGCTCTTCCGAGGGCTCGGGAAACACGGCGAGCTTCAGCCACTTCCCGGGCCCCTGCGCCTGCGCCGAATTCTGGGCGCCGGCCGCTGTGAGGCCGAGCGCCACGATCACCGCGAGAGCGACTGCCAATCGTTTCATCGTCGTCCCTCCTGCACCACGTCGACGGCCTGTCCGGTCTTCGCCGATTCGACGATCGCCTCGAGCACGGCGATGGTGGCCGTCCCTTCCTCACCGCCGACTTCCGGCTTCTTGTTCAGGCGCACGCACTGCGCGAACTCCTTCAGCTCCTCGACGACGGCGTCGACGGGCGTCAGCGGAACCGCGGTTCGCTCCGACTCACCGCGCTTGGCGACGAAGAGCTTGGCGCCATCGGCCTCGTTCCACACTTGCGCGTCGGTGCCGTGCACGGTGATGTACGACGTCCGGGTCGCGTGCACCCACGACGTGCCGAGGTACCCGACGCTGCCCGAGGCGAACTCGAAGAGGATCGAGGTCGCGTCGTGGATCTCCACGCCGGTCAGCGCCACCTGCCGTGAGAACGCCATCACGCGAGCGATCCGGCCCAGGAAATACTGGAACGTGTCGACGTGATGGATCCCGAGATTGGTTATCGCGCCGCCCGGCGCCTCGGCGGGAAGCGCGCGCCAGAAGCCGGGCTTCACCATTGCGAAACCGCCGTCGGCGGACATGTTGCCCTCGATCTGGGCCACGCGGCCGAGCGCGCCTTCGTCCAGCAACTTCTTGATCGCGCGGTTCGCAGCCTGCTTGCGCCGCTGGTGGCCGACGGCCAGCACCACACCCGCGCGACGGCAGGCCTCCGTCGCCCGGCGAGCATCGGCAACCGTCAGCGTGAACGGCTTGTCGACGAACACGTGCTTGCCCGCCTTCGCGGCCGCGATCACGTGGTCGGCGTGGAGAGTGTGCGGCGTCGAGATGAACACAGCCTCGACGTGCGGATCGGCGAGGAGCGTGTCGTATGTCTCGTACTCGCGGCCGCCGTACTTCTTGACGAACGCATCCCGCTTCTCCGGCGTTCGCGCCGTTCCGCCGACGACGCGGAACGTCTCCGCCCGCATCGCCGCATCCGCCAGGACGCCAGCCCACCATCCGATGCCCACCGACGCCACTCGCACCGGTTCCATTATGTATTTCTCCTGTTGACGTGGGGGCCCCGACATGGCCCCCACGCCCCCACATGCTCGGAGCGCCCCGGGAACCCGTGGCGCTCCTCGATTCTCCGAGAGGCTCTTAGCCTAGTCCGCATTATTCATGAACGAACGACGCGGGCCGGCCGGTGACCCGGCGGGAGACGGACAGCCGGGGTCCTCTGACCACAGGCGCCTTCGCCCGGACCATCGACGAGCGACCGAGGCCGGGGACAGCGTGTTACCCCGGGCCGGCCGGGTCGGTGGGGGGCCGGTTGACCCGTTCCCGTAGCGTGCAATCGAGGGCAACCCGGTCGTGAGTGGGAACGGCTCGCGGGTCATCGGTCAAAGGGCCTCGTGGTCAGAGGCCCCTCACCGACCCGGCCGGCCCGTGCCGCCACGCGCTCGATTGCCGGTGAGCGTTCATGAATAATCCGCGCTAGCCAAGCGCTCTCACGACGACCGACAGATCCTCGCCCCCGTGCCCGGCCGCGTTCATCGCCGCGTAGAGCCGCTCCGCCACGTCGGTGAGCGGGAGCGGCGCGCCAGCCACGCGCGCAGCGTCTTGAATGAGGTGGAGATCCTTCATGAAGAGCTCGAGCTTCATCTGTGGCGGGAACTCCTCGCGCACGATGAGCGGCCCACGGACCTCGAGCATCTTGGAGTTCGCCGCGCTCGCGGTCAGGATCTCGAGCGCTCGGCTGGGATCGAGACCGCCGCGGCGCGCCATCGACAGCGCCTCGGCCGCGGCCAGGCTGTGGAGCCCGACGAGCAGGTTGGCGACGAGCTTCAGCAGCATCGCCTGGCCTGCGGACCCGACGTAATAGGCGCGTGGCAGCACCGCTTCGAGCACTGGACGCCAGCGGTCGAAGTCGGCCTGATCGCCACCCACGAGCACGATGCCGTCGCCGCGCGCCACCTGCGCGCTGGTGCCGCTGATCGGGCAATCGAGAAAGCGCCTTCCACGTGCCGCCGTCTCGCGCGCTAGTTTCTCGGTGAGAACAGGCGAGATCGTGCTCATCTGGATGACCGCACGGCCGGCGCGGGCGCGATCTTCTTTCAGGCCGAGGATCGTCTCCTCGACGCTGGCGAGCGACGGCAGGATGAAGCACACGGCGTCTGCGAGCTGGTCGACCTCGGCGACCGACGCGGCGGCGCGTCCGCCGAGCGCGGTCAACGCACGGACTCTCTCCGGAACCACGTCGTAACCGACGACCGGATACTTGGCGATCAGGCGCGACGCGACGGCGTGACCGAGCAGTCCGAGCCCGACGATCCCGATCGTTTCCACGGTTCTCGTTCGCTTCCTTCCTGGTGGCGCGTGGCGCCCTCCCGGTCGACAACTTGTAACCCATTTTGGGGTTCCATGCAGCGGTAGAATCCAGACACGAGGTGACCCATGATCATCCGCAAGGACCCGAACGGCGGACTCATCCTGATCGGCCAGACCGACCATTCGCGCTTCGTGGGCCAGCTCGCGGCGCACTGGGGCAACCGCGACGTCGAGACGCCGAAGCCGTACGACTCGGTCGTGCGCGCCGCGACGTTCCACGACTACGGCTGGCTGCGGTACGAAACGAGCCCACTGGTTCATCCGGAGAGCGGTGAACCGTACCCGTTCCTTCAAGTGCCGATGACCGACAAGCAGCTCGGCTCGTATCAGTGGGCGCTCGACTGGATGGCGGACATCGATCCGTATTCTGGCCTGATCGTCAGCATGCATCGCACCGGTCTCTGGAAGGGCCGGTACCAGACGATCAAGCATCCGGCCGGTCGCTACAATCTCACGACGCTGAGCGCGGAGGTGCAGGCATTCATCGCGCGCAACGAAGCGTGGCAGGAACGGCAGCGCGCGACGCTGGACGCGAAGACGATCTGGACGAACTACCGCCTCATGCAGGTGTGGGATCTGCTCGGCCTCTACTTCTGTTGCCAGGAACCGTACGACGATCACATCGAGCCGGTGCCGACCAGCTACGCGGGTGCCAACGACGATGGCGTAACGCTCACGATGAAGCCGGCCGGCGCCCGGCGCGTCGCGTTCGATCCCTACCCGTTCGACGTCCGCCCGTGCCACGCGCAGCTCGCGTTCAAGCGGATCCCGCGCTCGACGTTCGACGACGTGGAAGCGTTCCGCCGCGCGTGGTTCCAGGCGGACGTCGGGGTGATGGAGTTCGAGCTGATCTAGCCTGCCGCGGGAACGCCAGGTACGGAGAGCGGCTGGTTACACCCTGGTCACTGCTCGATCCGGGTGCTTTGGATTCGGAATGAGCCGCTGGCGCTGGCAATCCACCAACAGATCGAGTTTCTCGAGCACCGTCTGACCGATCAACACCTCGTCACCCAGAACGAGAGCCTCGTCAAGCGTCTTTCTACCCTCGAGCTCCACGGCGACAGGTCCTGTCACGTTTACCGTCTCCGTGCGGCCATCGGCGTATTGCACGAATTCCTGACCGCTCGTGCCGAGCCCGAGACGCGTCGCGATACCTTCTGGTAACACCGTACGGACGGCGCCCGTATCCACGAGAGCATCCGCCTCATAGCTCCTGACCTGTTCCGGCGTCAGGAGGCCTCGCTGGACCAGCGCCTCGTCGACGGCGTTCGTCAGCTTCGCTTTCACTCGAACGGCACCCAGGCGCGACCGCAATGATCATTCGCCTCCGTTCACACCGCAAGTGTACCCATAAACATACGCTTCGGGAGGCGCCTCATTTACAGCGCGCTCGGCCTGATGTTCTGATTCAGCCGGAACACGTTGTCCGGGTCGTAGCGGTTCTTCAACATCCGGTTCCAGATCGTGCGCGCGTCGTCATAACCGGGATCGCCGGCGAGAAGAAGTTCTCCGGAAAGACGACTCCCGAGCTCGCGGATGTCCTTCCCGTGGAGCTCGGTGGTGCCGGAGAGCGTGACGACTTGCAGCGGCGTCAGGCACCGATCCTTGCGACTTGCTTTTCGCGCCACTCGGCACGCGACGAGAATCCCGGACGATTACGGCAGATCGCTTCCGTGTCCGCGAGAATCTTCTCGACGGGCGCCTCGATGTCGAACGGCTCCGCGAACGGCTGCGGCGTGTGCCACGGCGTAGCCACGAAGAACTCCACGCGATTGCCTTCGGGGTCCGCGAAGTACACCGACCACGCGTTGCCGTGCGTGACGATCCGGAACTGCTTCACGCCGTCCTCGCGCGTTCGCGCGTGCAGGGCCTTGAGGTCCTCGAGCGCCGGGCCGTCCTTCAACCTTCCGCGATCCATCACGAGCAGGCCGACCACGCGGGTGTAGAAGTCGACCATCCGCTCGAGATCGGTCACGTGAATGCCGAAGTGGCTGAACGAGATCGCCGGCTTGTCCATGGTCAGTCCTCCGCCCGAGGGTTGCGAGTCATCCGCGATCTCCGTGGTATCCGACCCGACACCGCTTGTCAACGCGTCGCGAGTCACTTGTCCGCCGTGGCCGTGAGTGATAAAGAGAACCCGCTGCCACACGCGACCACTTGGAGCGGCCATGACCGAGCTCAAGAGCGAAGTCCGCGACGGGATGCGCATCGACTGGGACGTGCCGATCACCGTGGACGACGGCCTCACGCTGCGGGCCGACGTCTTCCGGCCGATCACAGCCGGCAAGCATCCGGTCATCGTCTCGTACGGCCCATATGGCAAGTGGCTCCACTTCGAGGACCTCTATACCGATCAGTGGCGCCGCATGGCCGAGCTGCACCCCGACGTCGTCGCAGGCTCCACCAACAAGTACCAGAACTGGGAAGTCGTCGACCCCGAGAAATGGGTGCCGGACGGCTACGTGTGCGTGCGCGTCGACTCGCGCGGCGCCGGCCGTTCGGCCGGCTTCCTCGACATCTGGTCAGCGCGCGAGGCGAAGGATCTCCACGACTGCATCGAGTGGGCGGCGCAGCAGCCGTGGTCCAGTGGCAAGGTCGGCGTGAACGGCATCTCCTATTACGCGATGAACCAGTGGCAAGTCGCGGCCATCCAGCCGCCGCACCTGGCCGCGATCTGCATCTGGGAAGGCGCGGCCGATTACTATCGCGATCTCTCGCATCACGGCGGCATCCTGTGCACGTTCGGCCGCGCGTGGTTTCCCTCCCAGGTGATCCGCGTTCAGCACGGCAGAGGAACGCGAGGGTATCGATCGCGCATGAACGGCGACTGGGTGTCGGGTCCGCCGACGCTGACGGAAGAGGAGCTCGGCGCGATCCGCAGCGACTTCTACGAGGATTGCTCCCAGAATCCGCTCGCCAGCGACGACTACTGGCGGTCGCGCATGCCCGACTGGTCGCGGGTGAAGGTGCCGCTGTTCTCCTCGGCGAACTGGGGCGGCCAGGGTCTCCACCCGCGCGGCAACTTCGAAGGGTTCGTGCGGTCGGCGTCGAGGCAGAAGTGGCTCGAAGTCCACGGCATCGAGCACTGGACCCACTTCTACACGGACTACGGCGTCGGTCTACAGAAGAAGTTCTTCGGTCACTTCCTGAAGGGCGAGGACACGGGATGGAAGCGCCAGCCGAAGGTGGTGCTGCAGGTGCGCCATCCCGGGGAGAAATTCGTCGAACGTCACGAGACCGAATGGCCGCTCGCGCGCACGCGGTGGACGAGGTTCTTCCTGAATCCGGACGACCAGAGCCTGGTCGCCTCTCCGCTCAAGCGCAACGGCACCGTGACGTACAACGGTCTTGGCGACGGCGTGACGTTCCTCACTCCACCGCTGCCGAAGGAGACGGAGATCACGGGTCCCGTCGCGGCCAAGCTCTTCGTGTCATCGGAGACGACCGACGCCGACCTGTTCCTGATCCTCCGCGTGTTCACGCCCAACATGCAGGAGATCACCTTCCAGGGCGCGCTCGATCCGCACACGCCGATCGCGCAAGGCTGGCTACGTGCGTCCCATCGGAAGCTCGACCGCGCGCTGACTCTTCCCTACCGCCCGTATCACACCCACGACGAAAAGCAGCCCCTCGCGCCGGGCAAGGTGTACGAGCTCGACGTCGAGATCTGGCCGACGTGCATCGTCGTTCCGGCGGGCTACCGGGTCGGGCTGACGGTTCGCGGACGCGATTACGAATATCCCGGCGGACCCTCGACCGGGCTCGGGACGCTCGGCGCCGTCTTCACGGGCGTCGGGCCATTCCAGCACAACGATCCGCGGGACCGGCCGCCGGACATCTTCGGCAAGCGCGTCACCGTGCATTGCGGTCCGTCGCAGCGATCGCACGTGTTGCTGCCCATCATTCCGCCGAAGACGTAGCTTCGCGAGCCGCCGGCCGGCCGGGTCGGTGAGGGGCCTCTGACCACGAGGCCCTTTGACCGATGACCCGCGAGCCGTTCCCACTCACGACCGGGTTGCCCTCGATACGACGCTCCGGGAACGGGTCACCCGGCCCCCCACCGACCCGGCCGGCCCGCGGCAACCCGCTGTCCCCGGCCTCGGTCGCTCGTCGATGGTCCGCGCGCATGGTGCATGAACGTCTGTACCAGGGTCGGCCGGTGATCCGGCGGGAGATGGGCCGCCGGGGTCCGGGGGATCCATTCCCGCCTCGCGAGGCGACGACACAGCCGTGACGAGTGGGAACGGCTCGGCGATGATCGGGGCGAAGGCGCCTGTGGTCAGAGGACCCCGGGCTGACGCAGCTACACCTTCATTTCCAGCGCGTAGAGACCACCGACCATGCGATCGACCGCGAAGACGATCTGGCGGTCGTCGACGAACACGTCGTTGATCTGGATGGCCTTCGCCGGCGATTTGCGCGGCGCGGGCGGCACGAAGAACGCCGCCTCCTTCGGATGGAACGGGTCCGAGAGATCGAACGCGCGCACGCCCCCGTTGAAGAACGTCCCCACGATGATCTTCTCGGAATGCCATGCGCCCGGCGCCGGTCGATTCTCGTGAAGATTGTGGGCCCCGAATCGGCCGCCGCGCTTCGCGAACGTCTTCACCGGCGGCAACGGGCACGTGCTGATCGACACGAGCTTGCTCTCGACGCTCGCATCCAGGATCCACACGAGCTTGGGCCAGTCCTTCGCCTCCTGCCGCACCGACTCGTCGCTGACGACGAGCAAGTTCCGTGAGAAGAGCGGCAGCACGGTGTGGCAGAACCCTGGAAATGGCGGATGATAATCCCAGCGCCCGATCGCCCTGGGATGCGCCTTGTCCGCGATGTCGATGATGAACGCGCCGCCGTCCAGATAGCCGACGTACGCTCGGTCCGGCCGCTGCGGATACACGTTGGTGTTGTGCGCGCGGTAGCCGGAATCGATCTGCGGGTGACGCGGCGGCGGCGCCTCGGCGTCGCCGTCGCGGACGCCGGGCAGCCACCAGCGACCGACCTCGCGAGGTCGCGTGATGTCGCGCACGTCGACGATGCGGTAGCACTGATCGTCCTTCGGATTGCGCGGGGTGAAGTCCGCGGCGCCGGAGCTGATGTGAACGTACTCGCCGTCCACCCACCAGAGATGATGCACGCCGCGTGACGCCGGACCGGAGGCGTCGAAGAAGACCACCGACTTCGGCTTCGAAGGATCGCTGACGTCGAAGATCTCGAAGCCGGCCGGCTTCATGCCGACCGCGCCGGTCTGGTACGCCACGACCAGGAGATCGCCGACGACGTCGAGCGAGTTCGACCGCATCCGATCGTGCGGCAGATCGGTCTGCGCGATCATGGTCATCTTCTTCGGATTCGACACGTCGACCGCCGTGACGTTCTTCGGCGGCGACTCGTGCGCGATCCAGAGCACGCGGCGGCCGTCGCGCGTCATCTGGACGGCCGTTCCTTCGCCGCAGTTGCCGAAGCCGTTCAAGGGGTGCTGGCCGAGCAGGCGCATTCGATAGGCGTTCTTCATGGTGGGCATGTGGGCTCCTCTGGGGCGCTTGCGCCCTCTCTTGGCGCGGAATCTTGACAAACTCTGGGGCCCACGTCTAGCGAGGCTCCGCCTCAGACCGACGAGATGTAATTGAACACATTGCCCGTGGAGAGAAGAACGGCTCCGGTCGAGTGGACAACACGGGATGCGATAAACTCGCTCCCAATAGCCCGTCTAGCGGGTAGTAGGTCCACGA
>JBGPTW010000160.1:0-13151 GCA_041490825.1 Methylomirabilia bacterium
CCCTACCGGGTCGGGGGGGGGGGGGGGGCCGGCCGCGGGGGCGGGGGCGGGCCGGCCGGGGGCGGCGCGGTGGGGGGCGCCCGGCCCGGGCGCCCCCCCCCCCCCCCCCGCGCCCCCCCGCGCGCCACCTTCATTGGCACGTCGGAGGGCTCGCCTTCGGCGAGCTTCGGCGAGCTTCGCTGAGCTGACTTGAACATTCCTGTCTTCCGGTCGCGGCTTGCCGTCAAGATCCTTCTCATGATCGTGGCCGTACTCATCGCGGGCTTCGGCACGTCCACCGTCTGGACGATCCGGCGCCAGGCGGAGCTCCTCGTCGAGGAGAACAAGATGGCGGCCCGGCGGCTGACGGCCGCGCTGGTCGCCTCCATCGAAGGCGCCATGCTCCAGGAGCGCCCGGACGTCACGCGCACGGTCATCCAGGAGCTTCGCGCTCGAGTTTCGCACGGGGGCGTGGACGTCTTCCGCCGCAACGGTGTGGAAGCATTCACCGACCTCGAGACCGCCACACTCGTCAACCGGAACGCTGGTCTGTCGCCTGAGGTCATGGCAAACATCGCGAAGATGCAACGGCCGCCGGGTGAGACGCTGAGTGGGCCGCTCTTCATCGAGGCGGTCCAGACACTGCGGACGCAAGAGGCATTGCAGGAACGCGACGGTCTGCCCGTGTTCACGCTCTATCATCCGATTGCAAACCAGGAGCGATGTCAGGGCTGCCACGGCGCGGACCACAAGGTGCGGGCCGTCGTCCGGGTGATGACGTCCATGGAGCCCGTGTTCGCGCAGGTCCGGGCCAACCGTGACCGCCAGATCCTCATCGCCGTGCTGACCATTCTGGCCGCGGGGGCGGTGCTGGCGGTCGCCATGGGACGCATCGTCGTGCGTCCGCTGAACGAGCTTTCGGCGGTCGCGCGCCGCATCGGGCGCGGCGACTTCCAGGCGCGCGCTCCGGCCGGCGCCCACGACGAGATCGGAGAGCTCGGCACGGCATTCAACGACATGACGGCGAAGCTCGCGAGCGCGTACGCCGATCTCGAGGGGAAGAACACCGAGCTGGAGACCGCGCTCCGGGATCTCCAGGAGTCACGGCAGCGGCTGGCGCTCCTCGAACAGCTCAAGGGGGAGCTCTCCAAGTTCGTTCCGGAGGCGGTCAAGAAGCTGCTGGATCAAAATCCCAATGCGACCGAGCTCGAGAAGCGCAATGCCGAGGTGTCGGTGCTGTTCCTCGACATCGCGGGCTACACGAAGCTCTCCGAGCAGCTCGATCCGAAGCGGCTGAACCAGCTCGTCCAGACGTACTTCTCGAGCTTCCTCGAGGTCATCCAGGCCCATCACGGCGACATCAACGAGACGGCAGGCGACGGCTTGATGGTGATCTTCCAGTCGGACCGCGGCGCGACCGATCACGCGCTCAACGCGACGCAGGCCGCGTCCGCCATCCGCCAGCGCACCGAACAGCTCAACGCGGAGTATGGCGGGATGTTCCCGCCGGTTCAGCTCCACATGGGGATCAACACGGGCGACGCGCTGGTCGGCGCCACGAAATTCGGCGGCGCGGGCGCGCAGCGGTGGACGTTCACGGCGACCGGCCCCACGACGAACGTCGCCGCGCGCTTCGCCGGATCGGCCCAGGGCGGAGAGATCGTGGTGGGGCCGGCGACGGCCGAGCGGATCCGGGGCCACTTCGTGCTGGAATCGCTCGGCGAGCGAACGTTCAAGAACGTGTCAGCGCCGATTCACGTCTATCGGCTGATCCCGCCGGGCATCTACGAGAAGATCGCGTAGCGCGCACTCGGCGCTCGAGGGCAGGAGGTGGGCCGCGGGACCCCTCAATACTGGTTGCACTTCGTGGCCCAGCCGCGCGCCACCCTACGCGACCTCGATGGCTTCCTCAGACGTACGTGGCTCGAGTGCTGCGGCCACATGAGCGAGTTCGTGATCGGCGGCCGACACTACTGGTCATCGGTGTCCAGGGAATTCGGTGCTCCGCAGGCGTATTCGATGTCGGTTGTCGTCGGCGACGCGCTCCGCCCCGCTCAGCGGTTCACCCACGTGTACGACTTCGGCACGTCGACCGAGCTGCAGCTCCAGTTCCAGGGAGGGAATTATATACTTGACAAAATAGACTGACCCGCCGATACTTGGGGCATGGCAACGGTCATGACCCCCAAGATCGGCGTGCAGTGGCTGGACGACGACAAGGCCCGCGAGATCATCGAAAAGCTTCGCTGGCCGAACGGCCCTCGGTGCGTGCAGTGCGGCAGCGTCGAGGGCGTCTATCGCGTGACGTCAGCCGCAGGTAGCTCAACCCGCAAGGGCCTGCTCGCCTGCCGGGACTGCCGAGGCCAGTTCACCGTAACCGTGGGCACAATCTTCGAGGACTCACACATCCCGCTCGGTAAGTGGTTGGCCGCGATTCATCTGATGGCATCCTCGAAGAAAGGCATCAGCGCGCATCAGGTTCACCGGATGCTCGGGGTCACGTACAAGAGCGCGTGGTTCATGTGCCACCGCATTCGCTACGCCATGACGCAAGAGCCACTGTCTGGCCTGATGAAGCTTGAGGGCATCGTCGAGGTGGACGAGACCTACATCGGCGGGAAGATGCGCAACCCACACGTCAAGGTCCGTCGCGAGAATGCGTCGAGCAAGAGCCCGAACGCCGGGCGCAGCACGAAAACGAAGACTCCGGTGCTCTCACTTGTTCAGCGCGGCGGCGACGTGCGCTCACAGCGCATGGACCGCGTGACGGGCGAGAACATCCGCCAGGTGCTCAAGGAGAACGTTGACATCAAGGCGGCCCGGATCATGACGGATGGCTTCGGCGCGTACATGAGCCTCAAGAACCACGGCTACGCGCATGAGTCAGTCAACCACGCCGAAGACGAATACGTCAGGGGCGACGTTCACACGAACACCGTCGAGAGCTACTTCGCGATCTTGAAGCGCGGCGTCGTCGGGACGTTCCACCACGTCAGCAAGAAGCACCTACACCGCTACCTCGCTGAATTCGACCGACGCTACAACACGCGGACTGCGCGCGGGGTGAACGATCAGGAGCGGGCGGCCGGGATCGTGAAGACGGCCGAGGGCAAGAGGTTGACGTACAAGCCACTGGTGAAGCGCGCCCGTCCTGAGTAGGAGCAGAGATAGAATAACGGTGTGTGGAGGCGGTGGGAATCGAACCCACGGCGCGACGGGCCAAACCACCGAGCCGGGACCACCCCGCCCCCGCATAGACCACGGGGGCGATCAACGCCCCCGTGGCTCCCTCAGACTGGGCGCACTTCTACGAGCGCGGGAGAAACGCCACCCAATCGTCGGTACCGCAGAGCTTGTGAATGAGGATGTAGTGGGGTAGGCTTATACGGACCTCTCTTTCATGCCTGTCCGGCGTTGAGGGTGAGGCGCATCACAAGAGGGGGCCGCTCGTAACGGCCCCCTCCGTGTCTCAGGCGCGCCGGATGCGCGCCCGTCTCTTCGGTCCCTGTCTCCGATACGCCGCTTTGAGCGGCTCGGGCCATTCACGCAGCCCCCAGAGCCCGCTGGCCTGGTGTATCAGTTCGAAGATTTGCTTGCGGTCCTTGATCGCCCACTTCGCTTGGATAGCTCCCCAGTCCAGCCCCCACCTCTCATTCACGAGCCGGGCGATATCGGCAAACGTCAACGGCCGGCCGGTCTCCGTCAGGATCGTGGCGCAACGTTCCCAGTTGACCGGGTCGCGCGGCGGGGGCTCGACGCCAAATCGATAGCCCTCTTCGTCCTTGAGGAGATATCCCCGCTTGGTGAGTCGGTTAAGGACGTTGTAGAGATGCGTGGACCCAAGAAGCATGTTGGCGCCGGGAACGTTTTGCTTTAGCAACGCGTCGCGGATATTGATGGCTGCCAGCGGGCGGCCGCTAGCCTTCACCAGAGAGAGAATGTGCCCGTCCATCTTGGCCGACGTGTCCCCGTGCCCGTTCGTCGCGGTGGGAATAAACAACAGGTCAATGACCGGCTCCCGATTGGGGCTGGGAGCGGGAGACCCCGTGTCCTGGTCAAGGAGCGCGATGGAGCGACGCATCGACATGACATCCGCGCGCTGCTGCTCGACGGTCAGCCGCTGTTGCTCAAGCTGCCGCTCGCCAGCGGAGAGCGATTTCTCCATCTCGGTGAGCTTGCCCCGGAGGGCGGCGACGGCTGGCTTCATCTCGTTTTTCAAGATCTACAGATCTCCTCTTGCCCGGTGGCCCCAAGTATATGGGGCATGGGGTGGAGGGTCAAGGAATCACTCTCTCACCACCACCCTCCCCATTGCAATATCACGGCCCCGCCCAGCACGCAAGCACTTCATGTCGGGGCCTGCGGGGTGTACAGTGTCCCCGATGCCCCCGCGCCTGAAGCCGATCAGCCTGTACCCCCTGTCCCCGGCCGACGCCTTGGCGGCTATGCTGAGGGTGCCTCCGCCCCCGAAAGCAACGAAGCCCGCCAAGCGGCGGGCCTCGAAGCGGGCGAAGAAGCGGCCGAGCTAGGCTGGCAGTCTAGCTCTACCCTGTACCCACGGATCTTGCTTTGTTAAAGGCATAATTCCCTCCAGGGAAACCTCCCGGCAGCGCCCTCCAAACGAAAGGTCAGTTTGATGGCCCGCAACAGCCCGCTGGCGTACGCGTGCGCCGGGTGCGGCGTGCAGGCGGTTGCCGTGTGCACGCAATGCGTCGGGGAGGGCGGCGGTTCGTTGTGCCGGACATGTGGCGAGCAGCACGAGTGCGGCGAAGAGACGCTTCTGCCGATCGTCAACTCACCACGCGTTGGGCAGTGTGGCTACGCGGGGTAGTTGTCCGGCAGTCGCGACGCGCGGATAGCGCTCAGGCCCAGATCGACGCGAGCGGCACGGCGAGATCGGCGAATGGCTCGGTCGACCATGTCTCGTCGCCGCGGGCTCGCGCGCCCGGCTCGTATCCTTCCGGGACGAGCCGGTATGCCTCGATCGAGCGCTGATCGGGATCGACGATCCAGTAATGCGGGACGCCGTGACGCGCGTAGAGCTGGAGCTTCGTGTGTCGATCGATCTGGACGGTCGACGGCGAGATGATCTCGATGACGAGAGTCGGCGATCCTTCGATACCGCGCGCGCTCACGAGTCTCATCCGATCCGCCGCCACGTAGAGGATGTCCGGCTGCACGACCGTCGGCTCGCTCAGGATGACGTCGGTCGGCGCGGGGTAGACTGCGCCCAGACCGCGCTGGGTAACGTGCGCGTGCAGAATCGCCGAGAGCCTCATCAGAACGGCTTGATGCCTCGTCCCCGGCGCGGGCGTCACGGACAGCTCTCCGTCATGGAGCTCGTACCTCCGCCCGTCATTGGGCAGGGCCTCGTAGTCGCGGTAGCTGAGGATCACGCGCCGGATCGCCATGGTCTTTCTCTCGCTGGCCATTGTAATATCACCGACGACGTAAGGTCGGCCGCCTTTCGTGGTTTCATGTCGTGGTTCCAACCGGGTGCTCAAGGTCTGCGGCCGCGCGTCACGTCGGTCGGTCGAAAATCTCTTCGAGTGGGTCGCTTACCCGCCGAGCCGGCGCTCTAGATCGTCCAGGCGAGCTTGCAGCAGCGCGACGCGTTCTCTCAGCTCCGCGAGATCGCGCTCGATCACCTCGCGCTGCGCGCGGTCGCTGCCCCAGAGCGCTTCGAGTCGACGGAGCGCTTCGACGATCGCCTGATGCTCCTGCTCCAGCCGTTCGAGTCGGCGGTAGACCGCGTCGAAGTGACCAAAGCACTTGCAAAATCCTTCGTCAATGCGGGTCTCGAGCGCCGCGACGCGCTGCTGTAGCTCGCCGAGCCGGAACTCGAGGACGTCGAACCGGAGCTCCAGCCTGTCGAACCGCCCTTCGAGCGTGTCGAAGCGCCGATCGACTGCGGCAAATCGAGTATCGAGATACTCGACGAGCTGCTGATACTCACCGTTCGTCATGGCGACCCATCATCACGCGATCGGAGAGTCGGTTTCAAGCGTGTCTTCATCGATACACCGGGTGTGATTGTCCAGTTGCCGACGAGGCAGCTACGTGCTGCGATTACGATCGGTGTATAGCGCCTCGAGGCGTTGCAGGATCTCGCGCGATTCCCGCAGCCGCGCCTCGTATCGGTCCATCACGGTCAGGATCGCTCCGACGCGCTCACGGATCGCGCGCATGGTGTCGTCGAAACGCGCATCCCAGTCGCTTACGCTTCTGTCCATCATCCCTGGCGTCCGTACGGTGGAACGAAATATACCGTGGCCCGCGGCTCGCGCTGCGTCAAATCCGTGCGCACGGTGATCTTCTTCGACCGGATGGTCGGCGACCTCGGAATTCGATCCGCAGCACGCGGGACGCGCCGAATCTTTTTTCACCGCGCCGGCTTGGTTGTCGAGGCCGGCGGCGGTACGCTGGCTCGTGTCCCGAAGCGCTCGCATCCGCGTCGGAGTCAGCTCGTGGGCCGATCCGGCGCTCATCGAAGACGGCTCCTTTTATCCCAAGAAATCGATGAGCGCCGAGGCGCGGCTGCGCTACTACGCCCGCTTCTTCGATACCGTGGAGGTCAACAGCGCGTACTACGCGATTCCGGACGTCCGCCACACGCAGCGCTGGACGGAACGCACGCCCCCCGGATTCACGTTCCACGTCAAGGCGTACTCGCTCCTGACCGGACATCACCCGCGCCCGGAGACGCTCCCTGCCGACGTCCAGGCGTGCCTGCCTTCGGCGCCGCGCCGCACGGCTCGCGGCGAGATCGACCGCTCGAGCATTCCGCCGGAAGCCATCGGCGTCACGTTCCGGTTGTTTCGCGCGGCGCTCCTGCCGCTCGCCAACGCGGGCAAGCTCGGGTACGTGCTCTTTCAGTTCGCGCCGTGGGTCCATTTCGACACTGACTGGCTCGAATACGTCGTATCGCTCCCGGCGCGGCTGCCGGGCTGGACTGTCGCCGCGGAATTTCGACACCGCTCCTGGTTCCCGGACCACGGCGCTGAAACGCTCGATGCCCTCACGTCGGCCGGCGTGGCCCACGTCATCGTCGACGGTCCATCGCTCGCCGGCGCGATTCCGCGCGTGACGGCGGCGACGGCGCCGACGGCGATCTTTCGCCTGCATGGCCGGAATGTCGAGGGCTGGTTGAAGCAAGTACGCGGCGAGGCGCCGGCCGTGCGCGAGAAGTACGACTACCTGTACACGGACGACGAGCTGCGCGCGCTGCTCCCCGAGGTCGAGGACGTGGCCGACGGCGCGCGAGAGGTGTTCGTGTCCTTCAACAACAACAACCGCGCCTACCCCGTGCAGAACGCGCTCATGCTGAAGCGCTTGCTCGGGCAGCCGGTGACCGAGCCGCCGGGCTCATCCTTGCCACGAGACCTCTTCGCCTGAGATAGTGAAGCTCGTGGCGACCGCAGCGCCTCCGATTCCCCGCGTCGAGCTCGCGTACGCTCCCACACCGCTGCTCAAGCTCGAGCGTCTCTCACGGGAGCTCGGTGTGGAGCTCTGGGTGAAGCGCGACGATCTCACCGGTCTGCTCGAGACCGGCAACAAGATCCGGAAACTGGAATTTCTCGTCGGCGAGGCGTCCGCGCAGGGCGCCGACACGCTCATCACGTGCGGGACGCTCCAGTCCAACTGTTGCCGCGCGGTGTCCGCCGTCGCCGCTCGTCTTGGTCTCAAAGCCGTCCTGGTGCTCAAGGGCGAGCCGCCCGCCGAGTACGACGGGAATCTCCTGCTCGACCGATTGCTCGGCGCCGAGATGCACTACTGCGGCGAGGCGGAGTGGGCGAAGGTCGACCAGGTCATGGAGGACTTCGCCGCGCGGGCGCGCGCCGCGGGCCGCGTCCCGTACGTCATTCCCGAGAGCGGCGCGACAGTGACGGGAGCGCTCGGCTATCTCACCTGCGGCCAGGAGATCTTCCAGCAGATCCGGCACGGCGCGCCGGACTTCGACACGATCGCGATCCCCGCGTTCAGCGGCGGCAGCCAGGCCGGATTACTCATGGCCAAGCAGCTCACCGGCCTGCGTGCCGACATCCTCGGCATTCCGATCGCGTGGGAAGCGACACGCGTTCGCGACTCCGTGTGCGGCATCGTCGAAGGCGCTGCCCGCCGCTATGGCCTGCGCGTCGAGCCGCGCGGCGACGTGTTGCTCCTCGACGGCTATCAAGGCGCGGGGCGAGCGCACGTGCGGCCCGTGGAGCTCGCCACGGTGGTACACGTCGCGCGGACGGAAGGCGTGGTGCTCGACCCGATCTACACGGCCAAGGCGTTCTATGGACTGCTCGACAGCATCCGGCGCGAGCCGGGACGCCATGGTCGGCGCATCTGCTTCATTCACACCGGGGGCATTTTCAGCTTGTTCCCATTCCGCCGACCGCTCGGCGCGCTGTTCGACGGCAGCCCTCTGGTAGAATCGTAGCCCTCATGCCGGAAATCGAGCTGCGCGGTGGCGAGGTCGACGGGCTCCGGCTCCATTACATCGTCGAAGGCCGCGGTCCGGTGGTGATCCTCGTCCATGGCCTCGGCGGGTTTGCGGAATACTGGCGGCACAACATCGAGGCCCTCGCCGCTCGCGCTACCGTGTACGCCCTGGACCTGCCGGGCTCCGGCCGCTCCTCCAAGCCGCCCACCCGCTATGCGCTTGGCGACTTCGCGCGCACGCTGAGCGGCTTCATGGACGCCCTCGGTCTCGCTCACGCGTCGATCGTGGGGCACTCGCTCGGCGGGGCAGTTGCCGTGACGTACGCGTTGACGCACCCCTCTCGCGTGGACCGGGTGGCGCTCCTCGGCGCCATCGTGCCGGGATTTCCGTACCGGCGGTCGTGGGCCGCCAGGCTGGCGGAGATCCACGGAGTCGGCGAGGCGCTGTCGCTCTGCGGATGTGCGCCGCTCTACAAGGCTGTGCTCGCGCGCTGCTTTCACGCGCCCGACGCTGCCGAGATCGATTTCCTCGTCGACTCGTTCTACGGGGCGCGGACGGGGCCGGAGGCGCGTGCGGCGTTCCTCGCCACGATCCGGCACATCAAGATCGACTTCATCGATCACGCCGTCGCGTATCGGCGGGCCCTGGCGGGACTCGACCTTCCGATGCTCGTCATCCACGGGCGGCAAGACGCCGTGGTGCCGTGGAGCCACTGTGCCGACGTCGCGCGCGCGGTGCCCCGCGCCGTCGTGCGCTGGATCGATCGTTGCGGGCACTTTCCGCAGATCGAGCACGCCGCCGTGGTCAACGCGTGGCTCGGCGACTTCGTCGTCCGCCGCGCGGCGCCGCGCTGAAGGAGCCCGAGGCGAGATGCCGGAGATCACCCCGCAGGAATTGAAGGCGCGCCTGGACCGGAACGACCGGCCGCTGCTCCTCGACGTGCGCCAGGACTGGGAGACCAAGCTCTGCCGGCTGGACAACGCCGTCCATATCCCGATCGAGGAGATCGAGGTTCGCACGGACGAGCTGAACCCGGAGGACGAGATCGTGGTGTACTGCCACCAGGGTGTGCGCAGCGCCGCGGTGGCTGACTATCTGCGCCAGCTCGGCTTCAAGGACGTCAAGAACCTCGCGGGCGGGCTCGACTTCTGGGCGCGCACGGTCGATTCGAGCATGCGTCGGTACTGATGCCGTCGTCGCATCTCCGCGTCGAGCGCCTCGGCGGAACCGTCTGGGTGACGCTCGACCGTCCGCCGCTCAATCTGCTGGAACCCGCGCTGATCGCCGCGCTTCGCGAGACGTTCGACCGGCTGAGCACCGAGGCGGACGTGCGCGTGGCCGTCATCACGGGGAACGGTCGCGCGTTTACCGCCGGCATGGACGTGCACGTGCTGCGCGATCTGGACGTCGTCGGGGCGAAGGCGCTGATCACGTCGCTTCAGCGCGCGATCGGGAGCGTGCACCACGCGCCGTTCCCGGTGATCGCCGCCGTGAACGGCCCGGCCCTCGGCGCGGGATTCGAGCTGGCGCTCGCCTGCGATCTGCGCGTCGCCGTCGCGGGCGCGCTGCTGGGCCTGCCCGAAGTGCGGGTTGGAGTACCGTCCGTGATCGAAGCGGCCCTGCTGGCGCCGCTCGTCGGCCCGGGCCGCGCCGCCGAAATGTTGTTGACCGGTGAAGCGATCACGGCCGAGCAAGCGGCGTCGTGGGGGCTCGTGAATCACGTCGTGCCGGCGGAACGGCTCCGCGCTCTTGTGGAGACACTGGCCGATAAAATCCTGGCCGGGGGCCCCGCGGCGATCCGGTTGCAGAAGGAGCTGATCGTTCGCTGGCGTGAGACGGATCTGGCCACGGCGGTGCAACTCGGCATCAACACGTTTGCCGCCGCCTACGCGAGCGGCGAGCCGCACGAGGGCGCCGCCGCGTTTCTCGAGAAACGATCACCGAAATTCCACGAGCCGACATGAAGATTCACGCGATCACCATCGATTTCTGGGGCACGCTGCTGTTCGACGGGCCCGGCAGCGACAACCGCTACAAGCGGCGGCGCATGGCCGATTTCGAGAAGATCCTCGCCCGAGTCGGCGTGACCGTGTCGGCCTCGACGCTCGATCGCGCGTACGACGAGTCCGGGTCGGTCCTGAGCCGCGTCTGGGCGCGCCACCGCGACGTCCCCGCCGAGGGCCACGTCACCGCCATCCTCGACGCCGTCGAGGCGGGACTTGCCGATCGCGTGTCCGAGGACGTCAAGGCGACCCTGCTCGATGCGTATGCGAGGCCCGCGCTGCTCGTGCCGCCGACCGTGGACGATGGGGCGCTCGGCGCGCTCGAAGCGCTGTGCAGGCGAGGCTACACGCTCGCGGTCGTGTCGAACACGATGCGGACCCCGGGCGCGACACTACGCAAGCTGCTCGATCGCTATCGTCTGGCCGGCTGCTTCAAGCACGTGACGTTCTCCGACGAGGTTGGCGTGCGGAAGCCGGATCCGGCGATCTTCGCGATGACGCTCGAGGCGATCGGCGCGGAGGCCCGGCACGCGGTCCACGTCGGCGACGACGCGACGCTCGACGTGGAGGGCGGGCGTGCGGCAGGGCTACGCGTCATCCAGGTCACCAGTGCGCCGCTGCGTGCGCTCGGCGTGAATGGGCCGGATGCGGTGGTGCGGAGCCTGAAGGCCTTG
The DNA here is from genome assembly GCA_041490825.1 of Methylomirabilia bacterium. Classification (GTDB taxonomy): domain Bacteria; phylum Methylomirabilota; class Methylomirabilia; order Rokubacteriales; family CSP1-6; genus JBGPTW01. The sequence continues at coordinate 11,088 of JBGPTW010000160.1, forward strand.
CCGGACGCGATCAGCGAGCTGGACAAGTGACCGGTCGCGCCGACAGGTGCGCTAATATACCCGGACATGGAAGTCGCTGAGCTCCGCGCCAAGATCCGCGACATCAAGGACTTTCCCACCGAGGGGGTCCTCTTCAAGGACATCACCACGCTCCTGAAGGATGCCGCCGCGTTCCGGGACGTCGTCGACATGCTCGCGGGGCGCTATCGCAACGAGCGCGTGGACGTGGTCGTCGGCATCGAATCGCGCGGGTTCATCTTCGGCGGCGCCCTCGCGCACCAGCTCAGAGCCGGCTTCGTGCCCGTGCGCAAGCTTGGCAAGCTTCCCGCGAAGACGATCGAGGTGGAGTACGAGCTGGAGTACGGCCGGGATGCGCTCGCGATCCACGAGGATGCCATCCAGGCGCGCCAGCGCGTGCTCGTCGTCGACGATCTTCTCGCGACGGGCGGCACGATGGCGGCGACACTGAGGCTGATCGAGCAGCTCGGCGGTCACGTGGTCGGCGTCGTGTTCATGATCGAGCTTGCGTTCCTCCATGGGCGTGAGAAGCTCAAAAACTATCCGGTGCACTCGCTGATCGTGTACGACTGAGAACGAGGAGGCGGGCGGCGATGAAGCTCGGAATCGCGTCGGGTGTTCTGTTCGGCGTGCTCGCGACGGCGTCGACGGCGGCAGTGGCCGACGAAGCGAAGACGCCGGTGTCAGCGGCGATGCTGCTGAACTTGCTCGCTCCGACCGTCGAAAGTCGCGACACCGCCTTCGCGAGATCGTTGCGTGACGACGGACCCGCGGCCCGGCCGACGCCCCTCGGTGAAGTGCTCGAGGACGGCAGCGTGCGCTACGGTCGCGCCATCGTTACCGTGAGGAATCCGTGTCCGCCCGGCGCCGTGCATTACGAGCTCCCGCCGCTGCCGGGACGCCGCGACCGCAACTGACCTGTCCGGCGCGCCGCACGCCGGCGCGCCATCTCCAGATTTCTCCTACGCTTCGAGGACAATCATGAGCACTCGCAACGTCGGCGTGATCGGCTGTGGCTTGATGGGGTCGGGCATCGCTCAGGTCTCGGCGCAGGCAGGGTTCGAGACGACGGTCGTCGAAGCGTCCGAGGCGCTGCTCGAGCGGGGCCTCGGCAACATCAAGAAGACCCTGGCGGGCCTGGCCGACAAAGGCAAGATCGAGGCCGCGGCCCGCGACGCCGCCATCGGGCGATTGCGCGGCGCGCTTCACCTCGAAGATCTCAAGGGCTGCGATCTCGTCGTCGAGGCGATGACCGAGAACCAGTCACTCAAGAACGAAACCTTCGCGAAGCTGGACCGGATCTGCCCTCCTCATGCGCTTCTCGTCTCGAACACCTCGTCGTGCAACGTGACGGCGATGGCGGCGGCGACGAAGCGTCCCGCGCAGGTGCTCGGCCTCCACTTCTTCAACCCGGTGCCGCTCATGAAGCTGGTCGAGGTCGTGCGCACGCTGCTCAGCGACGACACGAGCGTCACTGCGGCGACCGAGTGGGTCCGGGCGTTGGGGAAAGTCCCCGTCCAGACGAAGGACTCGACGGCCTTCATCGTCAACCGCCTATTGGTGCCTTATCTCCTCGACGCCGTGCGCGTCTACGAAGGCGGGCTGGCAACCCTGGAGGACATCGACGCGGCCATGAAGCTCGGCTGTGGCTACCCGATGGGGCCGTTCACGCTGCTCGATCTCGTCGGGCTCGATACGGCCATGTACGTCGCGGAAGTGATGTTCGAGGAGTTCCGCGAGCCGCGCTATGCTCCGCCACCGCTGCTCAAGCGCATGGTGATGGCCGGGCATCTGGGCCGCAAGACAGGCCGCGGGTTCTACCACTACGACCGTTAGCGCGGAGTATTCATGAACGCTCACCGTCAATCGAGCGCGTGGCGCCGCGGGCCGGCCGGGTCGGTGAGGGGCCTCTGACCACGAGGCCCTTTGACCGATGACCCGCGAGCCGTTCCCACTCACGACCGGGTTGCCCTCGATCGCACGCTACGGGAACGGGTCCGCCGGCCCCTCACCGACCCGTCCGGCCCGCGGCAACACGCTGTCCCC
>JBGPTW010000161.1:0-13027 GCA_041490825.1 Methylomirabilia bacterium
GCAGGGCTCCGTGCGAGTGGGGTATTCGAGCGACGGAGCCCTGCCGCCCCCCGGGATGCTCCCCGCAATATCAGCCGCGGGCGCGCTTGACCGCGGCCTCGAGCGCGCGTCGCGCGAACACCCGGCAGAGATGCGACTTGTACTCCACCGAGCCCTGCAGGTCCGCCTGCACGTCGACGCCCTCGGCGGCCTTCTGGGCAGCCGCCTCGATCGCCGCCGCGTCGAGATTCTTCCCGGTGAGGCCGGCCTCGACGCCCTTCGCGCGGACGGCCTTCGTCCCGGCTCCCGTGATGCCGACGCTCGCTTTGGAGCAGACGCCCTTGCCGTCGAGCGTGACGACCGCCGCCACACCGACCACGGCAAAGCGCGACGCCGGATGCGGGAACTTCATGTAGGTGCCGCCCGTGCCGGCCGGCGGGAGCGGCACGCGGATCTCGACCAGCACTTCGTCCTCGCGGAGCGCGGTCTGCATCAGCCCCTGGAACCAGTCGTCCACCTTTACGGTGCGCCGTCCCTTCGCCCCTTCGCAGACGAACTCGAACCCGAGCGCGATCGCCGTGGCCGGCATGTCGGCCGCGGGATCGGCGTGCGCCAGGGACCCGCCGATCGTCCCCAGATTGCGGACAGCGGGATCCCCGATCATGGCGGCGGTCTCCGAAACGATCGGGCACTTGTCGCGCAGCAGCTTCGACGACTCCACGTCCCAGTGCGTGGTCAGCGCGCCGATCGCGATCACGCCCTTGTCCTCCTTGATGCCCTTGAGGCCGGGCACCTTGCGGAGGTCGATGACGTGTTTCGGCTGCGCCAGGCGCAGCTTCATCATCGGGATCAGGCTGTGGCCTCCGGCCAGAAGCTTCGCGTCGTCCTTCCACTTGCCGAGCAATCCGAGCGCTTCCTGGACGCTCGCCGGTGCGTGGTACTCGAATGCGGCTGGGTACATGGTCGTCTCCTGTCAGCGGGCCTTGGCGGCTTGAATGGTCTTCCACACGCGCTCGGCCGTGAGCGGCATGACTTCGATGTGATCCACGCCGAACGGAGCCAGCGCGTCGACGACCGCATTGACGACAGCCGGTGTCGAGGCAATGGTCCCGGTCTCCCCCGCGCCCTTGAGTCCGAGCGGGTTCACGGGCGTCGGGGTCACGGTGCGGTCGGTCTCGTACATCGGCAGCATGTCAGCCTTGGGCAGGGCATAGTCCATCATGCTGCCGCTCAGGAGCTGCCCTGAAGTCTCATCGTAGACGGCGCCTTCCCAGAGCGCCTGGCCCACGCCCTGCGCGATCCCGCCGTGCACCATGCCGTCGACGATCATCGGGTTGATGACGTTGCCGACGTCGTCGACGGCGAGGTAGCGCAGGATGGTCACTTTGCCGGTGTCGCGATCGACTTCGACCACGCAGGCATGCGCGCCGAACGGAAAGCAGAAGTTCGAGGGATCGTAGAAGCTCGTCTCCTCGAGACCCGGCTCGAGATCCGCCGGGTAGTTGTGAGGAATGTACGCGGTGAGCGAGACGGTCCCGAACGGCACGGCTTTCCCCGGAGCGCCCCGCACCTGGAACTGGCCGTTGACGTACTCGATGTCGTTCGCGGACGCCTCGAGGAGGTGCGCCGCGATTCGCTTGCCCTTTTCCTTGATCTTCCGGAGCGACATGAGGAGCGCGGTGCCGCCGACCGAGCCCGACCGGCTACCGTAGGTTCCCATGCCAAACGGGATCTGCCCGGTGTCGCCGTGCACGATCTCGATCTGCTCGATCGGGATGCCGAGCTCATCGGCCGCGAGCTGCGAGAACGTGGTCTCGTGACCCTGGCCATGCGAATGCGACCCGGTGAAGACGGTCACCATCCCGGTCGGATGCACCCGCACCTTCGCCGATTCGTAGAGCCCGGCGCCGGCGCCGAGCGCGCCGACCAGCTTGGACGGCGCGATCGAGCACGCCTCGATGTACGCCGAGAAGCCGATGCCGAGCAGACGACCTTGCTTGCGCGCCGCCTCCTGCTCGGCGCGGAACTTTTTGTAATCGAGGAGCTGCATCATCTTGTCGAAGGTGGCGGCGTAGTCGCCGCTGTCGTACGACACGGCGACCAGCGTCTGATATGCGCCGGAGAACTTCGGAATGAAGTTCTTGCGGCGAAGCTCCGCGACGTCCATGCCGATCGCGCGCGCGCCGGCCTCGACGATGCGCTCCAGCACGTAGCACGCCTCCGGCCGCCCGGCGCCACGGTAAGCGTCCACGGCGGTCGTGTTGCTGAAGACGCCCGTGACCTCGCAGTGAATCGCGCCGATGGTGTAGACGCCGTTGAGCAGAGTGCCGTAGAGGAACGTCGGCACGGCCGGCGCGAATGTGGAGAGGTAGGCGCCGAGGTTGGCCTGCGTCTTGACCCGGAGGCCCGTGATCTTTCCGTCCCGCGTCAACGCGATCTCGGCGTCGGTCACGTGATCGCGGCCGTGCGCATCGGTGAGGTACGCCTCCCGCCGCGTGGCCGTCCACCGCACCGGGCGCTTGAGCTGGCGCGAGGCCCAGGAACACACGACCTCCTCGTTGTAGAGGAAGATCTTCGACCCGAAGCCGCCGCCCACGTCGGGCGCGATCACACGCACCTTGTGCTCGGGGATGCCGAGGACGAACGCGCACATCAGCAGCCGATGGACGTGAGGGTTCTGAGAAGTGACCCACAAGGTCAGATCGCCGGTCGCGTCGTCGTAGCGCGCGGCGCACGCGCGCGGTTCCATCGCGTTGGCGACCAGACGCTGGTTCACGATGCGCTTCTTCACCGTCACCGCTGCGCTCTTGAACGCCGCGTCCGTGGCAGCGCGATCGCCGATCTCCCATTTGAACGCGACGTTGTCCGGGGCATCGGCATGGATCCGGACGGCGCCCGGCGCCGTCGCGCCTTCGGTGGCCGTGACGGCTTTCAGAACCTCCCAGTCGACCTTCACCTTCTCGGCGGCGTCGACGGCGGCCGCCTGGGTCTCGGCGATCACGACGGCGACGGGGTCGCCGACGTGCCGGGCCACGTCCGAGGTCAGCGGCATGTGCGGAACGATCGCGAGATCCTGGACGACCCCGGGGACGTTCTTGGCACGACGCAGATCCCAGCCGCACGGCAGCGAGTTCACGCCGACCATGTCCTGGCCCGTGAACACCGCGACGACGCCCGGGTGGCTCCTGGCCGCGCTGGCATCGAGCGACCGGATGCGCGCGTGAGCATGCGGACTGCGGACGAACGCCGCGTAGGTCGCGCCGGGGAGCTTCACGTCGTCGACGTACGTTCCCTTGCCGGTGATGAACCGGGGATCTTCCCGCCGCTTGATCGACTTCCCGAGCAGCCGCTCAGCCGTCACGGTGGCCATGGCTACTCCTCACTTCTTGGCGGCCATCTGCTCGGCCGCCCACTGGATCGCCTTGACGATGTTGTGGTAGCCGGTGCAGCGGCACAGATTTCCCTCCAGTTGATGGCGGATCTGATCTTCGGACGGGTGCGGGTACCGCTCGAGCATCTGGTACGCCGTCATGATCATGCCGGGCGTGCAGAAGCCGCACTGCAGCCCGTGCTTTTCCCAGAACCCCTGCTGGATCGGATGCAGCTCTCCGTTCTTCGCGAGCCCTTCGATCGTCATGATGTTCGCGCCGTCGGCCTGAACGGCGAAGAGCGTGCAGGCCTTGACCGCCTGACCGTTCATGAGGATCGTGCAGGCCCCGCACTGGCTCGTGTCGCATCCCACGTGCGTTCCGGTGAGGCCGATGGTTTCGCGGATGTAGTGGACGAGCAGCAGCCGCGGCTCGACCTCGTGGCTGTACGCCTGGCCATTGATGGTCATCTTGACGGGAAGTTTCACGGCGTGTCCTCCACGGTTCGTGCGGGTTGAGGCGGAGCCAAACCTCGTGCGCGACAGAGGGTAAGACGTGGTCCGCGACGTGTCAACAGTTGTAGCAGGGGCCGCCAGCCCGCAACCACCGAGGGTGGGCTGTGTCCAGATGCGGCACGTCGAGGCGGGGGCCGCGAACCCGCAACCACCGAGGGTGGGCTCCCCACGGCTTGTCGATCCTCACGTCAGCCTCCTCGGGGCGGAGTCGATGACGCTGCCTCGATAATCCCCATACGCTCGCCGGTCGCCGGGAAACCCGGCGACCGCCTCGATACTCGGCCACGCTCCTATTGAATCAAGCGCCGGGCGTCCGCCCGCGCCTGGTCGAGGACTTCGCGTACCGGAACCGACTTCTCGCGCGCGATGCGCGCCACATCGGCGAATTCCGGAGTGACCGTCACGATCCGACCGTTCAGCCGCGATACCTTGACGGGGATCGGGCCGTACGCCGTGGCGCACGTGACGATCTCGCGGTCGAGCCGCTGGCGGCGCCATTCGGACCACCGCACCCCGATCGTCGTGGACTCCTCAAACAACACGCGTGAGACGTCGGCAACCTTGTCGGCCGCGCACAGCGCGGTCAGGACCGCCGCGGGCCGACTCCGTTTCATGATGACCGGCGTGAGGAACACGTCCACCGCGCCAGCCTCGAACAGTCGATCGATCAGCGGCTCGTAGAGCTGCGGCGACATGTCGTCGATCGTCGTCTCGACCTGGCTGATCGTCTCGACGGCGTCCCCCGACGTCGCCTCGCCCACGAAGCATCGGATCATGTTCGGCGTGTCCGCGAAATCGCGTGTGCCAGCGCCGTAGCCGATAGCGCTGACCACCATCGCCGGCATCTGGCCACGGCCGACCGCCAGCGTGGTCAGAATCGCCGCGCCGGTCGGCGTGACGAGCTCCGCGCGCACCCCGGTGTCGACCAGCGGAAAGCCTCGCAGCAGCTCGGCGGTGCCCGGGCCCGGGACCGGGATCTTGCCGTGCGGGCCGTCGATGAACCCGCCGCCGATCGGCAGCGCGGAGACGTGCACCGATTCCGCGCCGAGCAGGGCCAGGCCGATCACCGAGCCCGTCACGTCGACGATCGCATCGACGGCGCCGACGTCGTGGAAATGGACGGTGTCACGCGTGCTGCCGTGAGCGCGCGCTTCGGCGTCGGCCAGGCGCGTGAAGATGCGCGAGGCGCGCTCCTTGATCTCGGGATCGAGCGCACTCATCTTCAGGAGGCTCAGGATGTCGCCGAGACTTCGATGGGGATGATGAGCCGATTCGTCGATCTCGACCTCGACCTTGGTGGCGCGGAACACGCCTTTTCGCACTTCGCGGGCGCTCAGCTCCCAGCCCCCGACACCGAGCTTCCGGAGGTCGCGCGCCAGCGCGTCGAGCGGGACGCCCGCGTCAACGAGCGCGCCGAGAATCATGTCGCCGGCCGCCCCGGCGGGGCAGTCGAAGTAGACGACACGCGCCATCAGCGCACTCCGGAGCGGCGGCGAGGAGCGAGCAGGACGAGGCGTCCGAAGCGAGGACGACCGAGGCGTACGCGGTTGTACGCCGCAGGGAGACCGAGCGAGGACAACGAAGTCATGCGACGCTCATCGCCGCCGCTCAGCGGATCTTGGCCACGAGGTGGTTGATCTGGCTGGCCTGATGAGCGGCGCCGTAGCCGTTGTCGATGTTGACGACGGACACGCCGGGGGCACACGAGTTCAGCATCGCGAGGAGCGCGGCGATGCCGCCGAACGACGCGCCATACCCGATGCTCGTGGGCACGGCAATCACGGGCCGGTCGACGAGGCCCCCGATCACGCTCGGCAACGCGCCTTCCATTCCGGCCACCGCGACGATGGCGTTGGCGTCCGCCAGCACCGCGTGATGCTCGAGCAAGCGATGGAGGCCCGCGACGCCGCAGTCGTAGAGGCGCTCCACCCGATTGCCGAGCGCCTCGGCCACCAGCGCGGCCTCCTCGGCCACCGGCAAGTCGGCGGTTCCCGCGGCGGCCACCACGATCAGCCCGACGCCCTCGGCCGGCTCGGGCCGGACGATCAGCACGTGTGGCGCCTCATGATAGGTGTGCGGCAGCCCGGCGGCGGCGACCGCCGCCGCGACCGATCGATCGCAGCGTGTCGCCAGCACGTTCGAGTGATGCTGGGCCAGGCGTGACACGATCGCGACCACCTGCTCGGGCGTCTTCCCCGGACAGAACACGGCTTCCGGAGCGCCCGCTCGAAGGGCGCGATGGAGATCGACCTTGGCGAATCCGAGGTCGTCGTACGGCAGGTGACGAAGGCGGGCCACCGCGTCGTCCACGCTGGTCCGCCCCGCGCTGACGTCGTTCAGCAGCGTGCGAACCGCCTCCCTATCCACTCACCGCTCGCTTCGCTGTCAAGATGAGGTTCGCGCTGCCCGACTGGAAGCCGGCCAGGTCGACAGTGACGTAGAGGTACCCGAGCTCCCGGAAGCGGCGCACGATCGCCTCCTGGCGCCCGTCCTGCCAGAGTCGCGGAAGATCGTGCTGCGGAATCTCGAGCCGTGCCAGTCGATCATGGTGGCGCACACGGAACTGGCGGAAGCCGAGCGAGCGCACGAATTCCTCCGCAGCATCGACCTGACGGAGCTTCTCGGCCGTGATGCGATCGCCGTACTGGAAGCGCGACGACAGGCAGGCGAACGACGGCTTGTCCCACGTCGGCAGCCCGAGCGTCCGTGAAAGCTCCCGGATCTCGGCTTTCCACAGCTCGGCCTCGATCATCGGCGCGCGCACGCCCTTGTCGGTCGCGGCCTTCATCCCGGGCCGGTGATCGCCGAGGTCGTCCATGTTCGCGCCGTACACGAGCGCCCGGCAGCCTTCGCGCGCGGCAATCGGCTCCAGCTTGCTGAACAGCTCATCCTTGCAGAAGAAGCAGCGGTTGATCGGATTCCGCGCGTAATCGGGGTTCTCGAGCTCGCGCGTCTCGACGATCAGGTGCCGCATGCCGAGATCGACGCCGAGGCGTCGCGCCTCCGCCAGCTCGCTGGCCGGATACGTCTCCGAGTCCGCGGTGACGAGCAGCGCGCGGTCGCCGAGCGCGTCCCTGGCCGCCCGCGCGAGCAGCGTCGAGTCCACGCCACCGGAGAACGCGACGACCACGCTCTCCATCGATTTCAAGATCTCGGTGAGCCTGACGTACTTCCCCGCGAGCCCGCTCTCGACGGCGTTCATGCGTCGAGCCTGATCAGGTCGTGAAAGGCCTGGTAACGGTCCTCGATCTCGGCAGGTTGAAGACGCGTCAGTCGCCGCAGCGAGAAATCTTCGACCGTGAACGAGGCCATCACGGAGCCGTACACCATCGCCCGGCGCATCGTCGCGCGATCGAGCTCTCCCCGACTTGCCAGGTAGCCCATGAACCCGCCGGCAAACGTGTCGCCGGCGCCCGTCGGGTCATAGACCGACTCCAGCGGGAACGCCGGAATCACGAAGAACGCGCCGTCCGAGACCATCAGCGCGCCGTACTCCCCGCGCTTCACGACCACGATCTTCGGCCCCATGCCGGCGATCGCGCGCGCCGCCTTCACGAGATTCGGCTCGCCGGCAAGCTGACGGGCCTCACCGTCGTTGATCGTGACGACGTCGACTTCCGCCAGGACGCGAGCCAGCGCCTCGCGCTTGCCCTGGATCCAGAAATTCATCGTGTCGAGCGCCACCAGTCGCGGCCGCTCCGTCATCTGGCGGACGACGTCCCACTGCAGGTCAGGGTCGATGTTGGCCAGGAAGAGGTATGGCGTCTTGCGGATCGCGTCGCCCAGCACGGGACGAAAATCCGCGAAGACATTGAGCTGGGTATCGAGCGTCTTCGCCTCGTTCAGGTCGTAGCCGTACTCGCCGGCCCATCGGAAGGTGCGGCCGGGAGCGGCCTGCAGTCCGGAGACGTCGACGCCGCGCTCACGCAGGAGCGTCGTGTGCTCCGCGGGGAAGTCGTCGCCGATCGTGGCGACGAGACGGACCCGGGTGAAGAAGCTTGCCGAGTACGCGAAGTACGTCGCCGAACCACCCAGCGCTTCCTGCACCTTGCCGAACGGCGTCTGGACCGTATCGAGCGCGACCGAGCCCACGACCAGCAGATCAGCCATCGCGCCGGGACCTTCGCGTGGCCGGCGGACGCCTCCTCAAGTCAGCCGCCGGGAAGTACTTGCTCAGCAACAGGTCCAGACGGCGACGGGCAGGCAATGGAAACGCTTTCGGGCTCGTGATGACGGCATTCCGGAGCAGGTCGGGGCATCCACACGTTCGCGGGGCGGCGATCGCCGGGATCACGCGACGAAGGACGTCCTTCGCCGTCTCGACGTTCTTCAGGAGATTCTGGACGACGGCTTCCACGCTCACCGCCTCGTGGGTCTCGTGCCACACGTCGTAATCCGTGGCGAGCGCCAGCGTCGCATAGCAGAGCTCCGCCTCACGCGCCAGCTTGGCCTCCGGCATGTTGGTCATGCCGATCACGTCGACACCCCACCCTCGGAAGATTTGCGATTCCGCCCTGGTCGAGAACTGTTGTCCCTCGATGCACAGATACGTGCCGCCACGGTGCACCGTGGCTCCCGTGTCCCGCGCCGCCTTCTCGAGCGCCATCGCCAGGGCGCCGCAGACCGGCTCGGCCATTCCCACGTGGGCGACGATACCGTCGCCGAAGAACGAGCTGATCCGGCGGCGCGTCCAGTCGAAGAACTGATCGGGGATGACGAGGTCGAGCGGCCGGATACGCTCCCGCATGCTGCCGACCGCCGAGACCGAGAGAACCCACTCGACGCCCAGGAACTTCAGCCCCCAGATGTTGGCCCGGAAGTTGAGGTCGGTCGGCATGATGCGATGGCCACGGCCGTGCCGCGGCAGAAAGACGACTCGATGGCCGTCGAGCCGGCCTTCACAGTACTCGTCCGACGGATCGCCGAACGGTGTGCGGACGCGTCGCCATCGGATGTCCGTCAGACCTTCGAGCTCGTAGAGACCGCTGCCCCCGATCACGCCGACCGCTGGATCGCTCACGCAAGCACCCCGAACGCGCGCCCGGCCTCCACGCGAGTGATCCTCACGGGAATCATCGTGCGCATGAGCGCGTCCGTCCCGTCGAGCACGACCTCCACGTAGTTTCCCGTCAAGGCCACGAGACCACCGGTCGCGCGGTCGCGGGTTTCGAGCACGAGCGCGTCTTGCGTCATGCCGACCATGGCTTCCGTGAAGGCGACACGTTTCACGCGCGCCAGTGCGCGAAGCGCTTCGCTCCGTTGCGCCGCGGTCCGACTATCGACGCGCCCATCGAGCGTCGCCGCTTCGGTGCCCTTCCGATCGGAGTAGACGAACACGTGCAAGTAGGAGAACGGCAGATCCTCGATGAGCTGGCGGGTCGCCTCGAAGTCCGCCTCGCTCTCGCCGGGAAAGCCGACGATCACGTCCGCGCCGAGCCCCAGCCTCGGTATCGCGGCGGCAAGGCGCTCGATCACCGCTCGGTACATTCGCGCGGTGTACGGCCGCCGCATCCGCCGCAGCACTCGGTCACTTCCGCTCTGGAGCGGGATGTGGAGGTGCGGGGCCACGAGCGGCGAGCGCGTCACGACGTCGAGCAGCTCGGGCGTGAAGTACGCCGGCAGCACGGACGACAGGTGGATCCACCGGAGCCCCGGGACTCCCGCCATCGTCTCGATGAGGGCGGCCAGGCTCGTGCGTGGCCGCAGATCGGCGCCGTAGTGACCGAGATCCACGCCGGTGAGCACGACTTCCGCGTGTCCGGCGTCCACGAGCCGCCGCACCTGCGCGAGCAGGATCTCCGGAGATTGGCTGCGGCTCGCTCCACGCGCGAGCGGCACGATGCAGAACGCGCAACGATGCTGGCACCCTTCCTGGACCTTGAGGAATGCGCGCGAGCGCCGCGTGACCTGACCAGGCGGCGCGGGCTCGATCGAGCGCGCGGCGGCGACGTCACCGACCTCGATCCGGGCCGGCCTCCGATCGCCCTCGGCCATGAGCTCTTCGATCAGCTCCGCGATCCGCGCCTTGTCGGTGTTGCCGACGACGAGATCGACGCCGGTCGCTGCAACCCTCGCCGGATCGGTCTGCGCCCAGCAGCCGGTCACGACGACCCGCGCGCTCGGATTCCGCCGGGTCGCACGCCGGATCATCTGCCGGTCGGAGAAGTCGGCGCGGCCCGTGACCGTGCACGAGTTCACGACGACGACGTCGGCCGGGTCGTCGAAGTCCACGGTCCGGAATCCCCGCGCTTCGAGGCGCGCCTGCATCTCATCGGTGTCGACCTGGTTCAGGCGGCAGCCCACCGTCGCGAACGCGACCGTCGGCATCACGCGGGAATCGCCTCACGGAGCTGCCCGCACGCGGCGCCGATGTCCTCGCCCTTGCTCCAGCGCACCGTGGTCGTCACGCCGGCGCCCAGCAGAACCGACTGGAACGCGAGGATTCTCGCGAGCGGCGGGCGCGCGAACGGCGCGCCGTCCCAGTCGTTGAAGGGAATCAGGTTCACCTTCGCCTTGATGCCCCTGAGCAGTCGCGCGAGCTTCCGCGCGTCGTCATCGGAATCGTTCACGCGGTCCAGCATGACGTATTCGAAGAAGACCCGCTGGCGCGGCGCCAGCGGGTATTTCTTGATCGCATCCATCAACGCCGCGAGGTTCCACGAGCGATTGATCGGCATGAGCCGGGATCGAACCTCGTCGGAAGCGCCGTGGAGCGAGATCGCCAGATTGACCTTCAGGTCTTCGCCGCCCAGCCGCTGAATCGCGGGCACCAAACCCACGGTGGACACGGTGATCCGGCGCGGCGAATAGCCCAGGCCGAGCTTGGCGTCGGTGAAGACCCGGATCGACGTCACCAACGCCGCATAGTTTGCCAGCGGCTCGCCCATTCCCATGAAGACGATGTGCGTCACGCGCTGACCGTCGGTGAGCAGTCCGTTGGCCGCCAGGAGCTGCCCCACGATCTCGGACGCCGTGAGGTTCCGATCGAGGCCCATCGTTCCGGTCAGGCAGAAGGCGCATTCAAAGCCGCACCCCACCTGCGTGCTGAGGCACAGCGTGAGACGATCGTCATCCGGCATCAAGACCGCGCTCACCCGGGCGTCATCCTCGAGCCTGAAGACGAGCTTGCGGCTGCCGTCCTGCGATTGCGTGACCCGTTCCACTTCGGGGAGCTGGACCATTGCGCGATCGCGCACCGCGGCACGGAACTCCTTCGGAAGATCGGTCATCGCCTCGAGATCGTAGACGCCCTTCCGATAGATCCAGGTCGCGATCTGGCGCCCGCGATACCGCGAAGCCCCGAGCGCGACGGCGAGATCTTCGATTTCCGACGGCAGGAGACCGATGAGATTCGTCAACGACATCGAGAGGAAGGATAACATGGCGTTCTGTGAGCCAAGTTTGCCCGAGAAGTTGTCCACCGCGGCTGTGACCGGACCGTGGATAACCGTGTGGGTTTCCCGAGCTCGGTGGCGCTTTTTCCGGCACTTAGAGCGGTTCGCCTATCCTCTGAGCACCAGATAGAGGTCGAGCAGGTTCGTGTTCGTCGGGCCCGAGAGCAGCAGATCTCCAGTGCTCTGCAAAAACCGATACGAGTCATTGTCGTCCAGCAGGGCATTGGCATCGAGCGCGGCCGTTCGTCCTCGGGACACTGTCTCGCCGTCGACGACGCCTCCGGCCGCTGACGTGGGACCGTCGGTGCCGTCGGTGCCCGCGGCGAGGACCGTAAAATCCTTCTGGCCCTCTATTTCGATCGCCGCAGCCAGCGCGAACTCCTGGCAGCGACCTCCTTTCCCGGAACCCCGGACGGTCACGGTCGTCTCTCCGGTGGCGATCACACACGCCGGCGGATCGAGCCGGCGAGCTCGATCGACGAGATCTCGCGCGACACCCCGGGCCTCGCCCTGAAGCTGGCGGGTCAGAAAGTGTGGGCGGTACCCGAGTCGCCCGGCCGCAGCGACCGCCGCATCGCCAATGAGCGCGTTGTTGCCAATGACGAGATTCGTCACGCGATCGAATATCGGATCTGCGGGCTTGGGGGTCTCCTCGACCTCGCCGCGCGCTCCGGCACGCAAGCGCTCGAGCGCCGAACGTGGCGCGATGTCAATCAATCCACGGCGCTCGATGACCGTCAGCGCTTCTTCGAACGTCGTGGGATCGGGTGCTGTGGGGCCCGAGGCGATCACGTCCAGAGGATCGCCGATCACATCCGACAGAATGAGCGTCACGACGCGCGCCGGCGCAGCGGCGCGGGCGAGTTGCCCGCCCTTGATCCGTGACAGATGCTTGCGGACCGCGTTCAACTCATTGATCGTAGCGCCGGCGGCGAGAAGCTGTCGGGTCACCTGCTGTTTTTCATCGAGCGTGACGGGCGGCGCCGGCGCTGGCGTCAGCGCGGAGCCGCCACCGGAGACCAGCACCAGCACCAGGTCGTCGGCCGTCGCGCCGGCGGCCAGCTCGAGCAGCCTCATCGCCGCAGCCTCGCCCCGACTGTCGGGAACGGGATGGCCGGCTTCGGCGATCCCCACGATCCGCGTCGCGGCGGTGTAGCCATCCTTGACGACGACGAAGCCTTCGCTAATACGGTCACCGAGAATTGCTTCGGTCGCGGCGGCCATGGCTCCACCCGCTTTGCCGAATCCGAGAACGATCATGCGATCGAGTCGATCCAGGTCGAGTGTGAGCGAACCAGCCGTCAGCATAGAGCCGGAGCGGCGGAGCGCAGCGTGCAGCAGCGGAGCAGGATCGCCGGCGGCCAGCACAGCACTCCAGATGGCGCTGGCGGCTTCGCGAGGGGTCATTGGGCTAGCCCGGATTATTCCTGAACGCTCGCTGACACTCGAGCGCGTGGCGTCGCGGGCCGGCCGGGTCGGTGAGGGGCCTCTGACCACGAGGCCCTGTTGACCGATGACCGGCGAGCCGTTCCCACTCCGGGCCGGGTGCCATCGATCGCACGCTCCGGGAACGGGTCCGCCGGCCCCCCACCGACCCGGCCGGCCCGCGGCAACACGCTGTCCCCGGCCTCGGGCGTTCGTCGATGGTCCGCGCGCGTGATTCATGAACGCCTATAACCACGGTCGGGCGGGGGGGCGGCCGGCGCTGGGGAGGCCGGGGGGGGGGGGGGGCGAAGACGCGCCCCGGACGACCACGCAACCGCGCCGGAGC
>JBGPTW010000162.1:0-12981 GCA_041490825.1 Methylomirabilia bacterium
AAGCGCCGCGAGTGCTGCGCGGACGGCCGCAGGAATGTCGTGGGCGTCGGCCATGGTCCCTCCTTTCGGCTAGTATAGCCGAAAGACAGAGGCCTGCGACTCCTCGGCGACATCCGCTCCTCACAACGCCGACGTGCACCCCCTTCAACGCGCCGACTTGTCACAAGCGAGGAGAAAGGCGAAAATCGTGTGCGTTGTTTCGCCACATCCTGCTCCTCGTCCTCATCGTTGGTCTGCTCGGTACGGGATGCGCATCGTCCGTTGCCTCCCAGACGCTGATAACGTTCTTTTACGTCGTCAACATGAGCGGACGCAAGGTCGCCGTCCGGGTCAGCGCCGATGGCCAGGAGCTGTTCGTTCAGGAGATCGAGGCCGTCCGCCAAGCCGGGCCGGGCGGCGGCGAAGTGCCTTCTCCCGGTCCCTATCCCGCGCGCCAGCTGAAGGTTCCGGTCAGCGGCGCGGCGAAGCAGCTCGTGGTCGAGGAGCTGAATTCGGGCCAGCGTGCCGTCTATGACCAGGGACCAGGCGTGCAGAGCGATGCCGGGTTCCGCATCGTCATCGGTCCCGACGATATTTCGATCACGCGCGATTACGTACTGATCCGCTGACCATGACACCTCTTCATTACGGCATTCTGTCGTCGCGGCGCCGCGTCGCCTGGCTCGGCGTCGTCGTGTTCTTGATGCTGACGGCGGTGGCCTCGGCACAGGACCTTGCCGTTCCGGGGCCCGGGCCCGTCGGGCCAGCGAGCGAGCGCGACGTTCGCGCCGGTGCTGCGAGGATTGGCGAGATCATCGAGCCGCCGCCCCGGCGCGGTTACACCGAAGATGTCTGGACGAAGCGGGCGCCGGTCCACGCGTCGGCGTCACAACCCGCTGCCGTGCCCGCCGAGAATCAGGCGGCGGCGGCGGCCCCCGGCCTGATCGCCACCTTCGACGGCGTGGACTTCTCGGGCTCGATTCCGCCGGACGGGGCAATCGCCGCAGGCCCGAGCACGCTGATCCTCGTGACCAACGGGTCGCTCACGATCCGAGACAAGGGCGGCAACCTCATCGCATCCACGGCGCTCACGAGCTTTTTCGCGGCGGTGAGGCAAGCCGCTGAAAGCTCGTTCGACCTCGCGCGATCTACGATCCCGGCAGCGGCCGGTTCTTCGTGTCCGCCACCGGCAAGGTGACGAATGCGAATTGCACGGCCGGGGTGAATTGCATCGCCCACTTCTACCTCGCGTTCCTGAACCGGGACCCTGATAGCTCGGGCCTCGACGCGTGGGAACAGGTGCTCCGGGACACCCTGCTTCACGTCATCAACACGGGCTTCGTTCCGTCGTCCGAATTTCAACAAGAGATTCGCCACGTCTGCGGATAAGAGCTGGTTCCGCTACGATCGAGGCGCAGGTGGAGCGGTCCGCGCCAGGATTCCGGGAAATCATCCTGGCGCGGAGTGAGCCGCGGAAGACAGGACGCGGCTACCCGCCGTCTACGATGCAGGCACCGGAACCCACGCGGTCGGGCAGCTAGGAACGTCCGGGTAATACGCCCCGTAGCTCGGGCAGTAGTACCAGTAGGACGGCGGCGGCGGCGAGTACACGTACGCGGGGGCGTACAGTCCCCAGTAGAACGACGGCCCGACAACGAACGCCCGGCCGTGACCGTGGTCGTCTCGGTCGAAGTCATGGTGACGTTCAGCAGCTCGGTGCGCCTGAACGGCGGCGGGGTGCCCCCGCGCAGGGCTATGGGCGGCGTTTCGTGCCTCGCTTGGCACCGCCGCCGTCAGAACGATCGTGACCGCGACCATCGCTACCGTTGCGAGGCTCTTCAGCGCTTTCATCGTGTTCCTCACTTTCTCCCTCGCATGCTTAGACGGTTGCGGCTCGACGAAGATTCGTTGCGGCACGCACCCCCGGTCGCAAGCGCGCGGAACATCACTACCACCGATGTCCGTAGTGATAACCCCAGCCGCCGCGGTAGACCGGGCCCGGGACGACGACAACAGGCGGTCCCGGTACCGCCACGACGGGTCCAGCAACCGGGCCCGGAACAGGAACGAACACACACGCTGGCGTACCGATCGCTGCGGCAGCCGCCAAGGATGAGAGCTGGAAGGAATAGCCGGGGCGTTCCGTGTCGCGACATCGTGACATCCTCCTGCAGGTGAGACGCGGCAGGAGACCGCGCTATTTCCGGGTCACCACCGATCGTGATTCCTGCAGGAAGGCGCCGGTCCGAGAACGTAAAGTCTGCACGCGCGATCGTCGCTGAAATCGTCGCGACAACAGAGCGTCTCACCAGAGCGTCGCCGTCCGCTGCGGAACGTTCGCGGCGAATTTGATTGCCGCGATCCCGAGGCCGAGGTGAATGACGCCACTGATGACCCAGCCGACACGCTCCGCCAGCCCTCGCACGCCTGTGCCGGCGAGACCCGCATCCGTCACGGCGCGAATGCCTTGCCAGACGGCGTCGGCAATCAGTCCAGCAGCGATGGCGATCAGGAGGACGAGACCAAACGGCTGCGCGACGAGATCTAGGCGGGATTATTCATGAACGAACGACGCGCGCGCCTGGTGATCGTGATACGCCGGGGACGGGCTCCCGGATCGGGCAAAGTGAATTCACGGATCTGCATCGTCTTCGGATCGATGCTCGCCACCCGGTTGCCGCCAAACTCGACGACGAAAGGAATGCCGCTCGAATTCACGGCCATCCCGTAAGGCCGCGATTTCGGACTGGGCCTCGTGACCAGCTTTATGTCGCCGGTCTTCGGATCGAGCCTGCCGACCATGCGCTGCGCGGGTGGCTGGGACAGTGAGCACGTGGTCTGCCGTGCTCGGTGATACGCTCTCGCCACCAAGCGGGAGGACGGACTCATGATCCAGGTTCGCCGGCTAGGGCCGCAGATCGGCGCCGAGATCCACGGGGTCGACGTCAAGACGGTCGACGACGCGAGCTTCGCCACTATTTATCGAGCGTGGCTCGACTACAACGTCGTCGTGGTGCCGGGCCAGGAGCTCCAGATCGACGACTTTCTGCGCTATAGCCGCCGCTTCGGCCTCGTGCACCCGCACCCCTCGAAGATGACGCGCCACTCGGACTATCCCGAGATCACCCTGCTGGGCGTCAACAAGTTCGGGCCGGACGGCAAGCTCGACCTCGCGATCTATCGACGCGGCGCCGAGGGATGGCACACCGACGGCGCGTACGATCGAGACCCGTTCAAGGCCACTCAGCTCTATGCGCTCGCCGTTCCGAGCAGCGGCGGCGACACGCTCTTCGCCAGCATGTATGCCGCGTACGAGGCGCTGCCGCCACGGCTGAAGCAGCGGCTCGACGGACTGAACGGGGCGTTCACGTACGGCGGGCGCCGCAAGGCGAGAGCGTTGCTCAACGAGGAGGACCGCGACTGGACGCCCGTGTTCCATCCGATCATCCGCACGCATCCCGAGACCGGGCGCAAGGCGCTCTACTTCGATCCCGGCAAGATCGAGCGCATCGAGAGTGTCGACGAGCACGAGAGCGACGCGCTGATCGAGGAGCTGACCGGCTACATGATCCAGCCTGACGGCGAATACCGTCACACATGGCGCAAGGGCGACGTCGTCATCTGGGACAACCGCTGCTCGTACCACAAGGCGGCGGGCGACTACCCGCCCGAGGAAGACCGCATCCACTGGCGCGTCTCGATCAAGGAGCACACAAGTGGCCGTGCGAACCCCAGTGGGGGTCGAGCTACCGAAGACACGAGCGCCGCGAGGCGAGCCTGAGAAGGAGAACGCAATGACGATCGTCGCGCGCATGCTCACGCAGGACCAGGACGGCATTCCTGGTTACATGGCGCATCCCGCAGGAGCGGGCCAGCGGCCCGGGGTTCTGATGGCGCACCACGCGCATGGTGTGACGGCCGACTACAAGATCGACGCCTACCGGCTCGCCACCCTCGGCTTCAACGTCCTGGCTCCGAGCCTGTTCAACATGTTCGGCGTTCCGGGAACGAATCAGATTGGCCACGGCGCCGACCTGCAAGCGAAGCACGGGGACGGCGAGTTTCTCGAGAAGATGGCCGAGGCATGGCGTTACCTCACCGGACGCATGAATTCAGATCCTGCACGCACTGCCGCCATCGGGCATTGCATGGGCGGCCGGCTGCTCATCCCCTTCGCAGCCGACAATCCTCAGGTGCGCGCGATCGTCCTGTACTATCCGTCCGTCCGCGACGAGCCCGAAACCTCGCACCGGCCTCGACACGCGTTCAAGATCGCGAAGACGCTCACGTGCGCCTCGCTCGTGTTCTGCGGCGGCAAGGACTACATCGCCACGCCCGCCATCCAGGCCCCGCTCTGGCAGAGCTTCATCGCCAACGGCCAGCTCGTCGAGTGGCACTCCTTCTCCGACGCCAACCACGGTTTCCGTCACCCCGACAACGACGGCTTCCAGCCGCATTACGCCGACCTCGTCTGGCCGCTGGTGACGAACTTCCTGCAACGCACCGTCTGAGTGCTACGCGACCTGGTGCCGTTGCACCGCGGCGTCATCGAGCTCGAGACCAAGGCCGGGCGCTGACGGCGCAAGGAGCTCGCCGTTCTCGAGTCGCGGCATCGACGTGAGGATGCCGGCAGATCGTGGCACGTACTCCACCATGTGCCCGTTCGGGATCGCCGACAGCAACTGCACCTGGATCTCGGGTACCCACGTGGCCACACACCGGAATCCGATGCGCTTGCGCCATGGCAGCGATCTTCCGCCACGGCGTGATCCCCCCGACCCTGGCCAGGTCGAGAATGACCACATCGACCGCGCGCGCCTCCAGGAGCGTGCGAAAGCTGTCGAGGTGATACAAGTGCTCTCCGGCCGCGATCGGGATTTCGAGCTGGCGTCTCAGCTCGGCGAGCCCGGCAATATCCAGATGGTGCACGGGATCTTCGAGCCACGCGATGCCCGCTTCCTGAAGTGCCCGGCCCGTGCGTCGCGCGCGAGCCAGCGACCAGCTTTCCGTCGCGTCGACCATGATGCGAACGTGCGGCCCGACGGCGTCCCGCACGGCGTGGACCCGGCGCGCCTCCATCTCCCCTGTCGCCTCTTTGCCGAGCCGTAGCTTGACGGCGCCAAATCCACGTTCGACATGGCGCCTCGCCGAGGCCGCAAGCTCATCGGGAGACAAGCTGTACCAGAGGCCGTCGCTCGCATACGTCGGGAGTCGATCGCGATATCCGCCGAGTAGACGATGTAGCGGCTGGCCCAGCGTCTTGCCCGCGGCGTCCCACATCGCGATGTCGAGCGGACACAGGGCGCAGTGGAGCAAACCGCCGGGGCCGACCCAGTCGCCCCGCCGCGCCAGTCGGTCCCACGCGGCTTCCGGTTCCAGGACATTCATGCCGATCAGATGTTCACCCAGCTCACGCGCGGCATGGCCGATCGTCGTCATCAGATCCGGGCGCGGGTAGACGATGTAGCCAACCCCTTGAACGCCATCGGATGTCGTGATGCGGGCAAGCACGTGCCAGTTCGCATCGACCGTTCGTCCTCCCGCCACGTACGGGTGATCGACGGGAACCCGCAACACGTTGACGGCAACGTGGGTGATCTTCATCTGCGCTCCTTCCTCTCCGTGCCGAAGAGGCCGGCGATCACGGCGAGCAACTATGCGGCGGCGACGGGCGCGCCCTCCAGCACACGGCGAATGGCCGCCGTGATCTGGACTCGACCGGGTAGGGCCGCCATCTCCAGCGGCGGGCTGAACGGCACCGGGACAGGGGCCGCGCACACGCGCTGCACGGGCGACTTGAGGGCCCGGAACGTTTCCGGATCCTCGGTCACGAGGGCGATGATCTCGGAGGCTGCCGAACAGGTTGCCGGCGCTTCGTCGACCACGACCAGCCGTCCAGTCTTACGCACCGAAGCACGGATCGCTTCCGCATCCATCGGCACGAGCGTGCGCGGATCGATCACCTCGACCGAGATTCCGCCCGGAGCCAGCTCATCCGCCACGGCCAGCGCTTCGCGCACGTAGTAGGCAAGCCCGACGACCGTCACGTCGCTGCCGGCGCGCTTCACGTCGGCGACGCCGATCGGGACCGTGTACTCGTCCTCCGGCACGGGCCCGGTGATCGAGGCGAGGCGGCTGCACTCGAAGAAGACGACCGGATTGTTGTCCCGGATGGCGCTCTTGAGCAGCCCCTTGGCATCCGCCGGCGTCGACGGAAGAATGATTTTCAGTCCAGCCAGATGCATGAACATGGAATAGGGGCTCTGCGAGTGCTGGGCCGCCAGCTGTGCGCCTCCGCCGGTGGTACACCGGTAGGTCACCGGAAAGTCGGCCTGGCCGCCGAACATGTAGCGGATCTTGCTCGCCTGATTGACGATCTGATCCATCGCGACGAACGAGAACGTGACCATGCCCCAGTGCACCACCGGGCGGAAGCCGCTGCCGGCGGCGCCCAGCCCGATTCCCGTGAAGGCTGCTTCCGAGATCGGCGTGATACGGACGCGCTTCTCGCCGAACTTGTTCTCGAGCGCGGGCGCGCGCCGGGTGGCGAGCGCGATCACGCGCTCGTCGCGCTGCATCTCCTCGATCATCGCCTCTTCAAGAGCCTGCGTGAAGCTGATCTCTCGCATCGCGCGCTCCTCACTCGGGGAACATGTCGATCAACGTTTGGCGACGTCGCCCCAGACCACGTAGCGCCGGCGCGGACGCCGCTCCCGCCCCTCCTCGACCATTCGCTGCTCCTCTACCGCCACGAGATCGAGCAGTGGATCGCTGTCCACGTTCACGAGGCCATGCGATCTCAGCAGCGTCTCGATCTCTTCCCGCGATCGGCCCTCGAGGAATGGGAGCTGGTCGCCGACCGCCGCGTACTCCCGGCTCATGCGGGCATTCTCCGTCGAGGGCGGCGCGGCGCCAGCGTCGAACTGCCCGTCCACGACGACGAGGCGTCCTCCCGGTCGAAGGATCCGGATCCACTCGCCGACCGCCGCCTGCGGGTGCTGGAGCGTCCAGAGCACATGGCGGCTGATGGCGAGGTCAAAGCTGCCAGGCAGGAGCGGGAGCTGCTCGACGTCGGCGGCCTCGAATCGGATCGAGACACCGCGGTCCGCGGCCTTGCGCCGCGCCTCGGCGATCATCGCGGGCGCGAAATCGACGGCGGTGACGTGATGACCGCGGACCGCGAGCTCGAAGGCGAGAAAGCCGGTGCCGCAGCCGACGTCGAGCGCGTCGAGCGCGCCTCGGCCGGCGAGGACGAGATCGAAGATGCGATCCCAGGCGGCGCGCTCCGCGGGCGTGCGGATGCTGTGGCCGAAGTCCTCGTCGAAGTGCGGCGCGCGCCGGTCCCAATGCGCGGCGACCTGTTCCTTGACTGACCGCGCCGGATCCCCCACCGTGTCCTCCTCACTCGGCGAACATGTCGACCAGCACATCATTCGGGTCGGGATAGGGGCTCGCCTCGGCGAAGTCCACCGCGGCATCCAGATCGCGTCTCACCTTGTCGCGTATCGCCAGCACCTCCGCCCCCGTGGCGATTCCGTTGGCGGTGAGGGAGTCCTCGAAGCGAGTGATGGGATCACGTTCCCGGCCTCTCCACTCGGCGAGGAGGGCGGCGGGCCTCGTCTCCGGCGGCGGCACGTCACGCATGGCGTGGAAGAGCCAGCGAAACGTCTTGCAATGGATCAGCGTCGGGCCGTCTCCCCGACGCGCCCGCTCCACCGCCGCACTCGTGGCGTCGCGGATCGCGAGCACGTCGTTGCCATCGACGGAGACGCCGGGCATCCCGTAGGCCGCGGCGTGCATCGAGATGTCGGCCACCACGCGCACGGAGGCGACGGCATTGTCGGCGCCGTACTGATTGTTCTCGCAGACGAAGATCAGCGGCAGCTTCCACAGCGAGGCGATGTTCAGACTTTCGTGGAACTCGCCTTCGCCGGTGGCGCCGTCACCGAAGAAGCACGCGGCCACGCCTCCCGCGTCTTCGAGCTGAGCGGCCAGCGCGGCCCCGCACGCGATCGGCATCCCGCCGCCGACGATGCCGTTGGCGCCGAGCATCCCGATGGCGAAGTCGGCGATGTGCATCGAGCCGCCCTTGCCCTTGCAGTAACCGTCGACCCGACCGAACAGCTCGGCCATCATCCGGTTGACGTCGGCACCCTTGGCGATGCAGTGCCCGTGGCCTCGATGGGTGCTGGTGATGCGATCGGTCGTGCGCAGCGCGGAGCACACGCCGACGGCCACGGCCTCTTCCCCGACATAGGGATGCAGCGCCCCGTGGATCCTCAGATCCTTGCGCAGCTCAACCGCGCGCTGATCGAACTCGCGGATCATGGTCATCTTGCGGAGCATCTCGACCAGTTCCGCCTTCATCGACTATCGCAGGGGCGAGAAGGACGCCGGGATCAGGAGCTTGTTTTCCTGCCGGATCGGCCGCACCCCGGATTGTGGCGGCCACTGGCCTCCCTTGCGCGACTCCTCCCGGATTCGCGTTCGCTCGTTGGAGTCCTTGTAGACCCAGACGTGCACGAACTTGTTCAGCCCGCCGAGCTCGCTCGACCAGCAGGCCGCGAGCGGCGAGAGCTTCTCACGGGCGGGCACGGCCTTGCCCCAGGCGTCCAGCACCTTCGGAATGTCGCCGGGCGCGTAGGTGTAGATCCGCATCTCGTAGAAGTTCCCGGTGCCGAAGTCGCGGCTGCCCAGCGGCTGCATGAACGGTGCGGGGATCATGATGTCGGCCTGTTGCTCCACGATCAGGTCCCGCCCACCGGGGAGCTCGTTGAGCGCAGTGTCCTTCGCCATCGCCTCCCGGACCGCGGTGCGTTGCTGCAGGTTCTCGTAAGGCCAGGCGTGGACGACCTGATTGAGGGGGCCGAAGTCAGTGTGCCAGAACGCTCCTAACTTCGAGTGCTTCTCTCTCAGCGGTTTCCGCTTGGCAAAGCGTTCCTCGAATTCGGCCACGGCTCCGGTGCGCAGCGTGTAGGTCCGAACTTCGTAAATCATGTGCTTCCTCCTTTGCGGTCGTCCGCCACCCGCTACCTACTCGCGAACAGGGCGCTGCGTCAAGTCGAACTGTGCGTCAGCCTTCACCTCGCAGCCGCGGCCCGATCGGCTTCAGCACGCGGATGCCTGGCGTGCCGACGAGCCGGTCGGCCGTCTCGGGCGGCATCACCGCGAGCCCGCGCCTCTGTACACTGCGATCCAGCCCGACGGCCTCCATCCACTTCACCGACACGTTGTCCGGCAACTTCGAGCCGTCGTGTTCCACCACCACCAGACGTGCGTCCAGGGGCACATCCGGCGTGCGGTCCAGACTGAACACGTTGCGGTGCCAGTTACCCATCTTCGCCTGCCACTCGCCCGTGTTGCTCGGTCCCGCTTTGGCGCGATAGCTTGGCGTGGTGAAAATCTCCGGCGAGTCGACCTCGTGGAGCGCGACGAAGGGCGACTCGGCCGCGTGGATCGCCTCGAAGCGCTGACTGGCGCGGAACCCAGGGATGGACAGCAGCCGGTGTTGATGCGCGACGTACCAGGCGTCCCACTCGGCGCGCCGCGCGGTATCGAGCAGCGCCATCTCGACCATGTAGATCATAATGTCCTCCGGAGGAGAGACCCATGATTCTCGAGCGCTTCAAGGTCCCTGCGAAAGACCAGGTCCTCGTCTCGGAAGCGGCGTTGCGACAGACGGTGACGCAGATCTTCGAGAAGCTCGGTGTGGGCGCGGACGACTCCGCAGAAGGCGCCGACGTGCTGACGATGACGGACCTCCGCGGCGTCGAGACACATGGCGTGTCGAACATGTTGCGCGCGTACGTCAGGGACTACAAGGCCGGCAAGCTGAATCCGGGGCCCGGGTGGCGGGTGATGCGCGAGTCGCCCGGCACGGCGGTGATCGACGCGGAGCGGCGGCTCGGCATCATGATCGGACCGAAGGCAATGCGGATGGCTGTCGAGAAAGCCCGGAACGTCGGCGTCGGAGTGGTGACCGTGCACAACAGCGGACACTTTGGCGCGATCGGTCATTACGCCATGCAAGCCGCCCAGCACGACATGGTCGGAGCGCCTCAAGACCAGTGCTCCGACTCGGCGTAGCCTCCGCCGTCGTGTTCGTGCTAACGTCCTGCGCCATGGCCATCGAGATCTCTCCTGACATCCGATCCGAGCTGGGTCCGACGGGAACGCTCCGCGTCGGACTCAACCATGGAAACTTCCTGCTCGTCGCGCCCGGTTCGAAGGGTGCGGAGCCTCACGGCGTCGCACCGGATGTTGCACGCGAGCTCGGCCGGCGGTGCGGCCTGACCGTGGAGTTCGTCAACTTCGACACCGCCGGCACGCTGGCCGACGCGGTGGACACCGGCGCCTGGGACGTTGCGTTTCTCGGCGCCGAGCCGCAGCGCGCGAGTGAAATCGCGTTCACCGCGGCCTACCTCGAGATCCCTTCGACGTATCTCGTTCCCGCCGGGTCGCCGATCCGCTCGATCGCCGACGTGGACCGTGAGGGCGTGCGTATCGCGGTGGCGGCGCAGAGCGCGTACGGTCTCTACCTGGAGCGCAGCGTGAAGCATGCACGGCTGGTGCAGACCAAGGGCCTCGACGCATCGTTCGACGTGTTCGTCGCCGAAAAGCTGGATGCGCTTGCCGGGCTCAAGCCGAGACTCCTGATGGACGTCGAGAAGTTGCCAGGCGCGCGAGTGCTCGATGGGCAGTTCGCGGCGGTCCAGCAGGCGATCGGCACGCCGAAGGGCCGCGCCGAAGCCGCGAAGTATCTACGTGCGTTCGTCGAAGAAGTGAAGGCGTCGGGCTTCGTTGCCGAAGCGATTTCGAGGAATGCCGTGCACGGCGTCTCGGTCGCGCCGCCCGCGCCAGCTCAGCCATAGTTGATCTCCGCGCTCGCGGCGCGAGAGAAAGAAGAGCATGAAGGTCTCGTTCTTCGAAACCGTGCGCTACCGCGCACCCGAGCCACTGCCATCCGAATGGCCGGTGCCGTCCTCGGCGTATGACCCTGACGCCGGGGCCGAGGCGTATCGCAGCATGATCGAGCGGCTCGAGTACGTCGAGGAGCTCGGCTTCGACTGGGTGAGCGTTTCCGAGCACCACTACTCCCCGCGAATCTTGACCCCGGCCCCGATCGTGTCGGCTGCATTCATTGCCGCACGCCTGAAGAAGATCACGATCGCCCTGCTCGGCCCGATCGTTCCGCACAGCAATCCGGTGCGCGTGGCCGAGGAGCTGGCGATGGTCGACACGATGGCGCACGGTCGCCTGGTCGTCGGACTGCTGCGGGGAACGACGAACGAGGCGTTGACCTACGACCTCAACCCGGCGGAGGCGCGCGAGCGAACCGACGAGGGTATGGAGCTCCTCCTCAAAGCGTGGACGGAGCCGCAGCCGTTCGGCTGGCAGGGCCGCCACTTCAAGTACCGGACCGTCTCCATCTGGCCGCGTCCGCTGCAGCAGCCGCATCCGCCCACGTATGCGCTCGGAACGAGTCGCGAGTCGTGCGCGTTCGCCGCACGTCATCACCTCGGCTGCGGCGTCTCCTACGGACCGTTCGAGGTCGTGGCCAAGGCCACCCGGTACTACCGCGAGCAGTGCGCGCGGCACGGCTGGCAGCCGGCCCCGGAACAGATCATCTATCGAGCGAACATGCTCCTGGCCGAGACCGACGAGGAAGCCCATGAGCTGCTGCAGAAGCAGCCGAAACAGGCGCCGTTCGCGATGCGAGCGGGCGTCCGCGACGCCATCGTGACGCTGGACTCTCGCAATATCGCGGGGGAAGCGAGGGCGCCGAACGTGAGTGGCGTGCTCCCGACAACGTTCATCGGAAGCCCGGACACCGTCGTCGAGCAAGTCAGGCGCTGTCGCGCCGAGGTCGGAGCCGGCGTGCTCGACCTGTCTTTGCACCCGCCGGGATCGAGCGATGTCGAAGCGCTCATGCGCGCCGTCGAGCTGTTCGGCAAGAAGGTGCTGCCGCGCATTCGCGACATTTGAGGGAGAAGAAATTGTTTCGCGAGGGCGACGTCGAGGCGGGCGGCGTCCGGATCCGATACATGGAATCCGGCGAGGGCATTCCGCTGGTGCACCTCCAAGGCGCGAGCGGGCTCCGCCTCACACCCGCGCACGATATCCTGTGTCGCCACTTCCGTGTGGTGGCCTTCGAGATGCCAGGGTTCGGTCACTTGCCCGCATCGACGATGGCCCAGGCGATCAAGAACCTCGGCCTCGACACGTTCAACCTCATGGGGACGTCGTCCGGCGGCGAGACAGCGCTCTGGCTGGCGCTCCATGCGCCGGCGCGTGTGCTCGCGCTCGTTCTCGAAGCGCCGGCGGCGATCCGGCGGGAAGGCGATTGCGACGCGGATCTCGAGAGTCGGCTACCGCATCTCGCCACGCCGACGCTGGCATTGTTCGGCACGAGGGACGACGTCATCCCGCCGGCGATGGGCCGCTTCTACAAGGAGCTCATGCCGAACTGCCACCTGGTATTCGTCTACGATGCCGGGCACGCCATCAGTACCGATCGACCCGAAGCGTTTGCCGACGTGGTGGTCGACTTCCTCGAGCGCCACGAAGCATTCGTCATCAGCCGCGCGCAGACGGTGATCCACCCCTAATCCGGATTATTCATGAACGAACGACGCGCGCGAGCCGCCGAAACCGAGCGCCGGGCTGGGGATCGCCCCGGAATTCCGCGAGCTGTCGCCCGCGCGGCGAAACCCAGGGAACGAATCACGAAGGGTCCCCGCCCCTCCCACGATCGAAGCCAACGGAATTCCGGAGCGCCCCCCGGCCCCCCGCGCGCGGTCTTCCGGGGTGCGATTCCGTCTTCGTAGGCGCGCCGTCATCGCGAGCGCGCCGCCGCCCCGGAGCCTCGCGCGCGGCGGCCGCCGAGGCCGAGTGTCGGGGGGGGGGGGGGGGCGGGGAAACCTTGGGTGGGTTAATAGAAAGGGCCACCACCCCCCCCCCCCCCGGCCCCCCCCCGGAGGGGCGGGGGGCCACACCCCGCCC
>JBGPTW010000163.1:0-12818 GCA_041490825.1 Methylomirabilia bacterium
CATTCGCGGTGTCGTCGATCGGCTGCTCCGCGTTCTCATGGCCATGCTGACAACTCAAACTCTCTACGACCCGGCGCGCCGCGTGATCGCCACGGCGTCATAGAAAAATGGGGGCTTGACACGACGTGGGGAATCCGTTCCCGTAGCGCACGATCGAGGGCAATCAGGCCAGGAGTGGGAACGGCTCGCCGGTCATCGGTCAACAGCGCCTCGTGGTCAGAGGCCCCTCACCGACCCGGCCGGCCCGCGACGCCACGCGCTCGATGACAGTGAGCGTTCATGAATTATCCGGGCTGACTCGTGTGCCGCCCAAGACGTACACAGGACCCCCTTCGGCCTCGTGGTAGATTGAACGCGCGATGCGGTCGCGCTGGAATGACGCCGAGGTCGCCGGACTCTCCGGACTCGATCTTCTCGTCCACGTCTCTCGCCTGATCGGGGCGGAACCGTCCCTGGTCGTCTGGGGCGGTGGCAACACGTCGATCAAGACCGTCGAGCACGATCATCGCGGCCGTGAGATCCCGGTGCTCCGCGTCAAGGGAAGTGGGTCGGATCTCAAGTCCGTCCAGCGGAAAGATTTCCCCGGCGTGAAGCTCGACGACATCCTGGCGCTGCTCGAACGCGACGACATGGGCGACCAGGAGATGGTGAGCTACCTCGCTCACGGCCTCATGGACCCCGCCGGCTCGCGACCGTCCATCGAGACATTGCTGCACGGCTTTCTGCCGGCACGCGCCGTGGTCCACACGCACGCCGACGCGATCGTGTCGCTCACCAACAACGACCGACCCCGCGAGACGCTCGAGGGCGTGTACGGCAAGGACGTCATCCCGCTGGCGTATCGCCGCCCCGGCTTCAAGATCTCCCGCGACGTCGCCGATGCGATCGGCGCTCACCCGGACGCGAAAGCGCTCGTGCTCGAGCGCCACGGGACGATCGCGTGGGGCGAGACCCTCCGTGAAGCGTACGAGGCGACGATCGATCTGATCACCCGGGCCGAGGACGCGATTACCGAACGGAAGCGCGGGCGCCAGGTGTTCGGGCCTCCACGCGTGACGCCGCTCGATCCGGCCCGCCGGCGAGACGTCGCCATCGCGCTGGCGCCGCGGCTGCGAGGACGACTGGGCCGGAATCGGCGTATCGTTCTCACCTTCGACGATGCGCCGAACGTCGTGGAGTTCGTGTCGTCCAGGGCGGCGCCCCAGGTATCGCAGGTGGGACCCGCGACGCCGGATCACACGATTTACACGAAACGGCTTCCGTGCTTCGTCGCGACGGACCAGACCGACGATTCCCAAGCGCTCGCGGCCGCGGTGGACCGGAGCATCGAGCAGTTCGTCGCCGACTACACGGCGTACTTCGAGGCGCATCGCGTCCCGGGCGCAGCGCTGACCGATCCGTTCCCGCGCGTCGTGCTGGTCCCCGGGCTCGGGCTCTTTGCCGCCGGCCGCGATCGTCGGACCTGCGGCATCGTGAGCGACATCTATCACCACACGATCGACGTCATCGGCGGCGCCTCCGCGTTCGGCCGCTACGTCTCGCTCGACGCGAAGGACGCGTTCGACGTCGAGTACTGGCCGCTCGAGCTGTACAAGCTCACGCTGGCGCCGCCGGAGAAGGAGCTGGCCCGGCGGATCGCGCTCGTGACCGGTGGCGCGTCCGGAATCGGTCGAGCTGTCGCGCGGCGGCTCGCCGCTGCGGGCGCGCACGTCGTCATTGCGGATCTCGACGAGGCCGGCGCGCGAAAGGCCGCTGACGAGATCGTCACGGCGGTCGGACCGGGTCGCGCGCTGGGGCTTGGCATGGACGTCACGCGCGAGGCCCCGGTCCGCGCAGCCTTCGAGGCCACGGTGCTGGCCTACGGCGGTCTCGACATCCTCGTCTCCAACGCCGGCGTCGCGCACTCCTCGCCGGTGGCCCGAATGGATCTCGCCGACTGGCAGGCGTCATTCGCGGTCAACGCCACGGGACATTTCCTGGTGGCGCGCGAGGCGATGAGGATTCTGCTCGCGCAGCAGCTCGGGGGCGCGCTCGTCTTCGTCGCGACCAAGAACGTGATGTCGCCGGGCAAGGACTTCGCGGCGTATTCGGCCGCCAAGGCCGCCGAAGCCCAGCTCGCCAAGGTCCTCGCGCTCGAAGGCGCGCCGCACGGCATCCGGTCGAACATCGTGAACCCGGACGCCGTGTTTCAGGATTCGCGGCTGTGGTCGGACGACGTCCGGCGCGAGCGGACGGCGGCGCAGGGCATCGACGTTGGCCAGCTCGAGGAGTTCTATCGCAAGCGGAATCTCCTCGGCGCCCGCATCCTGCCGGAGGACGTCGCCGAGGCGGTGCTCTTCTTCGCGTCGGACCGCTCCGCCAAGACGACCGGCTGCACGTTGACCGTCGATGGCGGTGTCAAGGACGCGTTCCCGCGGTGAACGGCCGGATATCGTTCGGAACGTCGCTCTCGCTCCATCCGCCCGCCGAGCAGTTCGAGCTGGTGCGCCGGGTCGAGGAGCTTGGCTTCGAGTCCGTGTGGTGTGGTGACCATCTGTCGTTCCACAACCCGATCTACGAATCGCTGACGCTGCTTGCCTCGTATTCGAGCATCACGACGCGGATCAAACTCGGCACCGCGGTGTACCTGCTCGCGCTGCGATCGCCGGCCGTGGCCGCGAAGGTGACGTCCACGCTCGACGTGCTGTCGGGCGGGCGCCTGATCTTCGGCGTCGGCGTTGGCGGCGAGAATTCCAGGGAGTTCGAGCTTGCGGGCGTCGAGCATCGCGAGCGCGGCGCGCGAGTCAGCGAAGCGATCGAGGTGGTGCGCGCCCTGTGGCGCGATACACCGGCGTCGTTCAAGGGCCGCTTCACCCGCTTCGAGGGGGTGTCGATCGATCCGAAGCCGGTGCAGCAACCGGGCCCGCCGATCTGGATCGGCGGACGCTCGGACGCTGCGCTGGCCCGCGCCGGGCGCCAGGGCGACGGCTGGGTCTCGTACGTCGTCACCGCGGAGCGCTACGCGCAGAGTCTCGAGAAGATTCGAGCGGCCGCCTCGGCGCACGGGCGCACGCTCGAGAGCTTCGTTCCCGCGCATCTGACGTTCATCACGGTCGGGCGTGACTACGAGCAGGCCCGCGCCGTGTGGGTCGAGCGCCTGTCGAAGCGCTACGCGCAGGACTTCGGCCCGCTCGCGGGCAAGTACGGCGTCATCGGCACGCCCGAGCAGTGCGCCGAACAGCTCGAGCGCTTTCGCGCCGCGGGCTGCTCGTACTTCCTCGTGAGCTCGATCTGTGACCCGCGAGCCGAGCGCGAGCAGCTCGAGATCATCGCCGCCGAGATCCTGCCGCGGTTTCGCGGCGACTGAGCCGTGGCGGACAAGCCGCGGGAGTGTCGGGCCCGCGTGACTCGCGTCCGCTCGCTCGCGGCCGAGATCCTCGAAGCTGATCTGCAGATGGAGGAGCCGCCGGCGTTCTCGTTCGAGGCGGGGCAGTGGATTTCGGTGCCGTTCGGCCCGAAGCTCGTGCGCGCGTATTCCATCGCGTCGACGCCTGATCGACCCTCGCTGATCACGCTCTGTGCCGACGTCGCGCCCGGCGGCATCGGGTCACGATGGTTCAAGAGCCTCGGGCCCGGGACGCCACTGACGTTCAAGGGGCCGCTCGGCGGTTTCGTCTTCAAGCGCGACGACCCGCGGCAGCCGTTGTTCGTTGCCGAGGAGATCGGCATCGTCCCGATTCGTTCGATCATCATGACGCTTTACCGGAGGTGCTTCGATCGCCCCGCGATGCTCGTGTACTGGGCACGGAATCCTGACTGGCTGGCCTATCACGAGGAATTTCTCTCGCTGTCGCGCGGTGAGGCAAGCTTCACGTATTGTCCCGTGGTCGGTGAGGCGTCGGCAGGGTGGATAGCCGAGACAGGCCCGCTCGTCGCCGCGGTCGAGCGCCACGCGCCACCGGTGGAAGGGCTGGTGACGTACGTCGCCGGCGGCGAGGAGGCAATCCATCGGGTACGTGACGTTGTGACGAGCCGCGGGCTCGACCGCAAAGCCGTGAAGTGGGAGAAGTTCTGGTGACCTTGGATCGGGCCGCCCGTCCCTCGGCGGAGGCACCTCCGGTGTTCGAGACCAGCAACACCGATGCCGCCGACTCGGATCGGTCTGCCGGCCGGATGAGATCAGCGAGGAGCGGTCGTGGACCTCATGGCAGAAGGTCTGCCACAGCGATCTGCGCCGACGGCATGGCGAGCGGGCTCACCGTGTCGTTCGCGCCGAGCGCCTGAATCGATCGATAGCGGGCGTGCGAACCTTTCGGGCGCATTGGGTCACGGTGGACCTCGAGCGCCCTGCTGCCAAGGTTGACTATCCAGTAATCGTCAATGCCGGCCCGCGCGTACGCCGTGGCTTTTCGGCCGCGAGCGATGCGCAACCCCGATTCGGCAACCTCGACGACGAGCGCGGGCCGGGTCGGAAGCGCGTCACGATAGTCGCGCAGCGCGCCGCCGACGACACAGACGTCAGGCTCAGGCTCCGATCGGTCGTCGAGCGCAATAGGGCATTGGACCTGAACGAACCATCGAGGGCCAAACGCGATGCGCTGGGTCTCGGCAACGAGACCCACGGCGGTCACGTGACGACTTCCTTGCGGCTCCTTGACGACGAGCAGACCATCGAGCAACTCGATCGGCTCATCTTCATCGAGGAAGCCGTGCTCGATGAGGCGATCGTACTCGACGCGGCTCCAGCGCCGCGTTCGGAGTCGTTCGATTTGCGCCATGAGCCAGAGACTACGCTCGCAGTCCGAGAGGGGTCAACGTAACGAGATGGATACGCGTAGGCGCCCCGGCTGCTTCCCGTTTAGACTGGAACGGCGGTGATGAGCCCACCTGGCGGGAGGAATGCTCCATGGCTGAGCTGACGGGCGGCGAGCTCGTCGCGCGAGTGCTGAAGGACGCCGGCATCGGTCACGTCTTCACCCTGTGCGGTGGTCACATCCTGCCGATCTACGACGGGTGCCTCACCGAAGGGATCCGGATCGTCGACGTGCGACACGAGCAGGCGGCGGCGCACGCCGCGGACGCCTACGCGCGGCTCACGCGCAACGTCGGCGTCGCGATGGTCGCGCCTGGTCCTGGCGTCACCGATGCGGTCACCGGCATCGCGAACGCGTACGCCGCCCGCAGTCCTGTCCTGTTGATCGGGGGCGCTGCGCCGCTCGGCCTCCGTGGGCTCGGCGCGCTCCAGGAGATGGAGCAAGTCGCGCTGCTGCGGCCGATCACCAAGGGCGCGTGGTCGGTGCCCGAGACGCGGCAGATTCCCGAAGTGCTGACGACGGCGATCCGCGTGGCGCTGTCCGGACGGCCGGGCCCGGTGTTCGTCGAGATCCCGGTCGATCTCCTGCTCAACCGTGTCGAGGATCGCCTCGCGCCGATGCCGCAGCGCTACGTGCATCGACCGGCTGCGCTCGGCGATCCCGACGACATCGTGCGGATCGCGCATCTGCTGTCGCGCGCCGAGCGACCGGTGGTCATCGCGGGGAGCGGCGTGTACTGGGACGATGCCGCGAAGGCGCTCGCGGCGTTCGCCGAATCGTCGGGCGTGCCGATCTTCATGAACGGCGCCGGGCGCGGATCGCTGGCGGCCGATCATCCGTCGGCATTCGCTCAGGCGCGCGGTCACGCGCTCGCCAACGCGGACGTCGTGCTCGTGCTCGGCACGCCGCTCGATTTCCGTCTCGGGTATGGCCGGCCGCCGTCGTTCGCGGAAGACGCGCGCGTCTGCATGGTCGACTGCGATCCCGCGGAGATCGGTCGCAATCGGCCGATCGAAGTGGGCGTGGTCGGGCACATCGGGCGCGTGCTCGAACAGCTCGTCGACGTGCTGCCGGCGGCCCTGCCGGCGCGATGGAACGAATGGCGGCGGCGTGTCGATCAGAAGGAGCGCGATGAGCGCGCGAAGCTCGACGCCGAATGCGCCTCCACGGCGATTCCGATCTCGCACTATCGGTGGGCCGCCGAGATCGCGTCGGTCGTGACACCCGACACGATCGTCGTCGGTGACGGCGGCGACGTCGTCGGGTGCGCATCGAAGATCGTCCGGTTGCACCGGCCGGGGCAGTGGCTCGATCCGGGGCCATTCGGCTGTCTCGGCATCGGACCGTCGTTTGCAATCGCCGCGAAGCTGCTCCATCCCGATCAGCGCGTGTTGTTGATCGCGGGCGACGGCGCATTCGGGCTGAACGGCATGGAAATGGAGACGGCGGTGCGCTTCGGGCTGCCCATCACGTGCATCATCGGCAACGACGGCGGCTGGGGTCAGATCCGCAACCCGCAGCTCTCGTTCTGGGGCGATGATCGCGCGGTGGCGACGTCGCTGCCGGTGAGCCGCTACGACCTCATGGTCGAGGCGCTCGGTGGACGCGGCGTGTTCGTGCGCGATCCAGCCGAGATCGCTCCGGCGCTGCGTCAAGCCCTCGGCTCCAACGACGTGTTTTGCATCAACGTTGCGCTCGACCCGGCCGCCTATCGAAGGACGGGCCAGGTCTCGATGGCGATCTGATCGCGCCTCGCCGCGCTTCGCGTTGAGAATCACGTTTCTCTGCCCGCATCTCAGGATCGCGGGCGGTGTCCGCGCGATCCTGACCTATGCTGATCGACTCGCTCGTCGCGGCCACGACGTCGAGATCGTGGTGCCGGCCAAACGCTCGTTCACGGCGGGATGGCGCGCGCACACCGGCGACGGGCCGACCTGGATGGGGGAGTTCCGACCGCGCGTCCGCTGGGTCGCCGCCTGGCACGCGAGCGCGGTACCGGATGCCGACGCGGTCGTGGCCACAGCCTGGCAGTCGGCGGCAACTGTCGCCCAGGCCCCCGCGCGCTGCGGCGCGAAGTTCTATCTCGTCCAGCACTACGAGAGCCTCTATCACGGGCGCGCCGACGAGGTGGACGCGACCTACCGGCTGCCCCTCAGGAAGATCGTCATCTCGACGTGGCTCTCCGACATCATGCGCGAGCGATTCGGCGCCGCTGCCGACGTGCTGGTGACGCCCGTCGACCCGGCGCTGTTTCATCGCGTGCCGGTCAACGTGAGCACGCCGCGCCCGCGCGTGCTGATGCTCGAGCACCACTACGTGTGGAAGGGTGTCGCCGAGGGTCTGGAGGCGATCGAGCACGTCAAACACGCGGGGCTCCAGCTTCACTCGGTCGGTTTCGGCGTGAAGCCGCCCCAGCGGGTCGGGCTTTACGACGAGTTTCACCTGAACCCGGCTCAGGACACGCTGGCCGAGCTCTACAGCAGCGCCGATATCTATCTCTGCCCGTCGTGGGACGAAGGCCTCGGCATGCCGTCGATGGAGGCCATGGCGTGTGGCGCGGCGCTCGTGACGTACGACAACGGCGGGAGCCGCGACTACGCGCGCGCCGGCGAGACCGCGTTCGTGGCGCGGCGCCGGGACGTGGCGGATCTTGCCGCCAAGCTGGAGCGCGCGGTGACCGACGAAGCGCTACGCCAGAAGATCGCTGCGGCGGGCGCGAACCACGTCCGCACGGCGTTCGACTGGGATCGCGCAGTCGCTCGGATGGAAGCGCTCTTCGAGGCGACGCACCGGTAGTGGTCGGAGCTGGGCTGCGCTCTGCGGAACCGTGGCTTCTGCGGATTGCCTGAATCGCGCGCACGAATTCGTGGCCCATCGAGTGGCGCCGCGGCACCGTAGATAGCGTGTTCCGCAGAGCGCAGCCCAGCTCCGACCACGGCAGCCTGCAGATTCAGAATAGCGTGTAGATGAACGGGCCGATCGCCGACGATTGCGCGAGCACCAGCAAGAGCCCGACGATCAGCAGCACCGCGACCATCGGCATCAGCCACCAGAGCTTCCGCTCCCACATGAACTGGAGCAGCTCTCCGGCGATTCCCACGCGCCGGCCGGCCGCGCGCACGATCTTAGGCATCCGTGCCTCCTCCATGCTTCCGCACGAGACAGTTGCCGAGCACGAGGACGTCGAGCTCGCTCCGGCGGAAGGTGGCGTAAGCCTCACGCGGGGTGTTGACGATCGGCTCGCCGCGGAGGTTGAACGAGGTGTTGAGCAGGACGGGTACCCCCGTGGCCTGCCCGAAGCGGTCGATCAGGTCGTAATAGCGGCCGCCCGTCTCCCGGTGCACGGTCTGCAGTCGCCCCGTGCCGTCGACGTGTGTCACGGCTGGAATGAGGTCACGCCGAGCCGGCTTGACGTCGACGACGAGCAGCATGAACCGGCTCGGATACTGGCGCTCGACGCCGGGCGCGTCGAAGAAATCCTGGACGCGATGCGCCAGCACGGACGGCGCGAACGGCCGGTACGGTTCGCGGAACTTGATCTTCGTGTTGACGATGTCCTTCATGTCCGCGCGGCGAGGATCGGCCAGGATCGAGCGATGGCCGAGCGCACGTGGGCCCCACTCGAAGCGGTCCTGGAACCAGCCGATGACCTGCCCGCCGGCCAGCGCGTCGACCGTGCGATCGAGGAGCCGGTCGTCGTCGAGGTACTCGTACGGAATGTTCTCGGCATCGAGAAACGCGCGCACGTCGGCGTCCGGGTACGCCTGGCCCCAGTACGCGTGCTCCATCACGAACGCGCGCGGCTTGCCGAGCAGCGTGTGATACACGTACAGCGCGGCGCCAACCGCAGCGCCGGAATCGCCGGCGGCGGGCTGGACGTACAGCTCCTGGAATCCTGACTCGCGGAGAATCTTCCAGTTCGCCACGCTGTTGAGCGCGACACCGCCGGCCAGACACAGCCGGGGCGAGCCGGTCTCACGGTGCGCGGCGCGCGCCATGTTGACGATCAGCTCTTCGGTCACCACCTGCGCGCTGGCGGCGATGTCGGCATAGTGCTGGTTGCGCCGCTGGCGCTCCGAGAAATCGACGGGCCGCGGGC
Source organism: Methylomirabilia bacterium (assembly GCA_041490825.1). GTDB lineage: Bacteria > Methylomirabilota > Methylomirabilia > Rokubacteriales > CSP1-6 > JBGPTW01. Next base: position 8,893 of record JBGPTW010000163.1, read on the forward strand.
CGAAGTACGACGGGTAGCCGGAAGCGGTCGTGAAGAACGCCTCGTCGGGGCGCCGCGGCTCGCCGAACCGCGCGAGGAATTTGCGCGTGTACGGGTCACGCGTCGATCGGTGGAAGGCGAAGTAATCCATGTCGAGACGGAAGCTGCCGTCCGGCGCCATGCGGACCAGCCGGCGAACGTCGTCGGCGTAGCGCGGCGTGCCGTACGGCGCCATCCCCATCACCTTGTATTCGCCCTCGTTGACCTCGAAGCCGAGGAAGGCGGTGAAGGTCGAGTAGAGGAGGCCGATCGAGTGGGGGAACCGGACCTCGCGCGTGAGCCGGATGTCGTTGCCCTTCGCGTGTCCCATGGTCGCCGTGGCCCATTCGCCCACGCCGTCGATCGTCAGCACGGCGGCGTCGTCGAACGGCGAGCAGAAGAACGCGCTCGCGGCGTGCGAGAGGTGATGCTCGGAGAACAAGATGCGGTCGCGCGGGATGTCGAGCTTCTCGGTGATGAGCGCGCTGACCCACAGCTTGTCGAGCAGCCAGGTGACCATCGCTTCGCGGAAGACGCGCGCCGCCCGCGGGAACGTCTGGAGTGACGTCAGAAGGATGCGCTCGAACTTGAGGAACGGTTTCTCGAAGAACGCGACGTAGTCGACGTCCCGGGGATCGAGCCCGCCGGCCTCGAGAACGAAGTCGATCGCGTGGCTCGGAAATTCGTAATCGTGCTTCTTGCGGGTGAAGCGCTCCTCTTCCGCCGCGGCCACGAGCACACCGTCTTTGACGAGCGCGGCGGCGGCGTCGTGGAAGAAGCAGGAGATGCCGAGGACGTACACCGCTAGAACTGCCGGCTGGCGGCCCGGTCCGGCGCCGATTCGTCCCGGGCCGTCCAGAAGCTCGCGCCGGCGGGTGGCCGGAGTGCGAGCGGATCCTTCCACATCCTGAGCACGAGCGCGAACGGCGGAACGACGCTGAAGTAGAAGACGGTCAGCAGGACGCGCGCCTGGAAGTTGCCGATGGCATGCGCGATGGCTTTCCATCGCGCCCAGGCGCGGGCAAGCCGTCCCGGACCAGTGCTTGGCGTTGACGTGCTGATTACCGTTCCTCGGCCCTTCTCGCGTGACGCGCACGGCGATTGTATCGTAGCTCGGTAGTGGGTCAATTTGAAACCTGCTCGGTTTCGAGGAGCCCGACGATTTCCTCGACTGACCAGACGTGATCGCTGACGCCAGCTTCCATCGCGGGCGTCACCCGGAGCGTCTGGTGGATGCGCGCGAAGTTGTAGTGCATGAAGTGGAGCGCGACGGCCGCCTTCTGGTTGTCGAGCTTCTTCGAGAAGGCATTGGTCAGCCGCGTGAATCGGCGGATGCTCATGCGCACCGTCAAGTTCCGCCGCTCGATGTAGCTCGTAGAAATGAAATCGGGGTCCGGGTTACCGGTGATCTTGACTTCGCGTGAGCCTGTGCAGGTCGCGGGGCTGTAGTGACGCTCGGCGGTCGCGTGCTTGCCCGAGTCGCCCTCGTACATCTTGATGAGCATGGCGTAGTCAATGTCGTTCCCAAACGCGCCTTCGACCGCTTTGAGGTACGGCTTGTGTCCGTCCGTCGTGAGTTGCACGCGCGTCGCAAGCCGGTCGGCCAGGTCGCGAATGAACGCCTGAGCCGTGAACCCGTCGCGTCGTCCGACCGCCCACGAGGGCACGAGTTTGGAGTCAGCGTCCATCGCGATCCAGGTCCACACGTCGCCGTAGCCCGGCTCGCCCTTGTGTTCTTCCGGGACGTTCTTCGCCTTGGCATACACGTACTGCCACATCTCGTCACATTGAATGCGGCGGCACTTGAGACCCTTGAGCATGCGGTCCTGGTACTGCTCGCACGCCGCGCCCAGGTCCACGAGCAGGGAGAGCACCGTGCCCTTCGCCGCGCCGGTCATCCGGCATGTAGCGCGAACGCTGTTGCCTTCCACGAGAGCCGCGACTACCTGGGAGCGCTTGGCGGTGCTCAATCTGTTCATGCCTCCAGTATGCTTGAGCGGTTAAGCAGTGTCAACAGAATCGCCAGGAACAAAAGAGCGGGAGTGTATCGCCTAGGGCAATCCGCGTCAAACAAATTATGTTGACAAGCCTGCGGGGTTAGAGTTCTATACGACACGATGCAAGCATATAGTGTCCGTTCCGGGCAATACCACAACCGGCAGGGTCGCCGGTTCCTCCGACCTCAACATGCGTTGAGATGTTGACTGGAGGGGCGTGATGGCAGAAGACGAGCGGGTCCGGTTCGACTACGACTTCGATAAGGCCCTCGCAGCCCTTGTATTTCTCGCCGGACACCCGAAGGTGACGAATTTTGACAAGAAGAAGGCTATCAGCCTGCTGTTCCTCGCGGACAAGGCGCATCTGGTTCGCTATGGGGAACCCATCTTCGGTGAAGAGTACGACGCACTTGAGTATGGCTCTGTGCCGGAGAAGACCCTCGACATTCTGAATGCCGTCTCTGGCGAGAAAGTTTGGGTCAAGGTCGATAAGGGGCAGGTCGCGCGCGCTGCGCAGGCGCTCAAGGTTCTAAGGATCGCTGGCCATGAGCACCCAGTATTCAAACCACAGATGCCGGTCGAGCCTTATCTGATGTCGCTGTCCGAGCTCGAGTTTGGCATCTTGGAACGCGTCGCTCAGAGATATGGGAACAAGACGTTTAAGCAGCTAAGGGACCCGATCCATCCGTACGCTTGGGAAAAGGCCTGGCAGTCCAAGCCGGCCGCCCGACAGTCCGCCAAGATGGACTATCTCGACTTCTTTGAAGGCGACGAAGAAGCCGACGCCGCTGCACGGGAAAAAATGATTGAGGATTTCAGGTTCAGACGGGCACTCTCTGGCTCCTGACTTCAATCCTGCTTCACTCAAAAGGTACGACGTCATTGTTGCCCCTATAGCTCTATCGACAGGGGACATCGACGATAAGCTCCTGATCGTTTTGCAGCCCGGCGGTGCAGGCATAACCTGCATAAAACCGACAACCGATAAGGGCGGATACTACAAAAGGCATCCTGAATTGATGCCTGGTTGCGTGATCTACGAGTCTGGCGTCCCCGGCATATTTCCTAAACGAACGATCATCGATCCGAAGAAGACGTACCATGTACTCAACAGAGCTATCGCCCGGGACATCGCCGCCAATCCAGCGCGCTTCCTCGGATCACTTCCGGTCGGCTTTCATGATCTGCTCGTTGAGGCGATCAGACACTCGCGCTCAATGAGCGACCGACTGAAAATAGAGCGACTTCTAATGATCGGCGTGACGGCGCTTTAGACCCTCCACCGCGCGCGAGCCGCTTTCTCGGCAATCTGCTTTCGCTTCTTCGCGGAGAGTTTCTTCGCGCGCGCCTTCCCGCCCTTGAGCCCGCCGAGCCGCCCCAGCGCGACAGCGGCCGGATTCTTCGCGGGCTGATCGGCTGTGCCCTCGCCCATCGCGATGACGCGCTGCACGGCGCGGAACGCGGCGACGTTCGGGTCTGTCGTCTGGCGCTTGCTTGAGCGGTTTGGCATACTCGGAGTATCGCATAGTCGAGAGGAGATCGAAATGGCAACAGAAGACTCATGCCCGTTCCGGGCGCGCGCTCATGAACTCCTGCACCGGTTTCCGCTAGGACAAGGACTCACGCACAGTGACCTCGGCGGGTTTCTGATGGATTTTGATCACCACCTTACCGATCTCAAGCAGTTGAAGGTCCGACTCGATGATCTTTACCTTCACATGGAGTAGTCCCGCTCGGGGAGGAAAGCGCATGACCACCACAAGGATCGTCCCTCCGTGGACACCCAAAACCGGCCAGTCGTGGACACCTGAAAACCGGCCAGTGACGTAGCGACGCCCCAAGACGTTGACGCGGCGGTGATGAGCGTGCTCACACCGCCTGCATGGCCAACATCTTGGGAGAAGACAAGAA
>JBGPTW010000164.1:0-12609 GCA_041490825.1 Methylomirabilia bacterium
ACCGCCCACCCTCGATGGTTGCGGTCTCACGGGCCCCGCCTCGACGCGCCGCATCGGGAGACAGCCCACCCTCGATGGTTGCGGCCTCACGGGCCCCGCCTCGACGCGCCGCATCGGGAGACAGCCCACCCTCGATGGTTGCGGCCTCACGGGCCCCGCCTCGACGCGCCGCATCTGGATACCGCCCACCCTCGATGGTTGCGGTCTCACGGGCCCCGCCTCGACGCGCCGCATCTGGATACAGCCCACCCTCGATGGTTGCGGCCTCACGGTCCCCGCTACAAATGATCCGATTGCCGCACCGCGGGTGGCTCTTCGATCTCGATGGCACCGTCTACCGCGGCGACCAGCTGATTCCCGGCGCCGACCGCGTCATTGCCGCGCTGCGCGCCGACGGCCGCCGCGTGGCGTTCCTGTCCAACAAGCCGCTGGAGACTCGCAGCGACTACGCCCGCAAGCTCACCCGGCTCGGCATCCCGACGGCGGCCGAAGACGTGATCAATTCCTCGCTCGTGCTCGCCCGCCACCTGGCGAGTCTCGATCCCGGCGCGCCGGTGTTCGTCATCGGCGAGCCGCCGCTCGTCGCCGAGCTGGAGGCGCACGGATTCGAGGTCCGGCGCGATCAACGGGTGCGCTGGGTCGTCATCGCCTTCGATCGCACGTTCGATTACGCGAAGCTCAACATCGCCTTGCAGGCCGTGCGGCAAGGGGCACGGTTGATCGCGACCAATCCGGACCGGACGTGTCCCACCGAAGACGGCGAGATTCCCGACTGCGCAGGAATGATCGCCGCGGTCGAGGCGGTCACCGGCCACGCGGTCGAGATCATCGTCGGCAAGCCGTCGCCGATCATCCTGGAAGTCGCACTGGCGAGGCTCGGGGTCGGTGCGTCGGACTGCGTCATGGTCGGCGATCGGATCGAGACGGACATCGTCATGGGAAAGCGCCTCGGATTGACGACCGTGCTCGTGCTCACCGGCATCACGCCCGCGGACGACCCCCGCGTGTCGGAGATCGCGCCTGACGCCGTGCTACCATCGCTGCTGGATCTCATCCAGCCATGACGTTCGCCGTTTCCGCGAAGCCGGCACGGCAGCTCGAGGACGCCGAGTACGACGTGGTCGTCATTGGCGGCGGCATCGCGGGAGCCGGCGCCGCGCGTGATCTGGCGCTCCGCGGACTCTCGGTGGCGGTTGTCGAGAAGGCCGACTTCGCGTACGGCACCACGTCGCGCTCCTCGAAGCTCATCCACGGCGGTCTGCGGTATCTCGAGCTCTTCGACTTCGCGCTCGTGCGGGAATCGCTCCGCGAGCGTGAGACGCTGCGGCGGCTGGCGCCCCACGTCGTCCGGCCGCTGCCGTTCCTCGTGCCGGTCTATCGCGACTCCTCGCGCAGTCTCGTGAAAGTCCGGCTGGGACTCAAGCTCTACGATCTCCTGACGCCCGGGCGCGAGCGCGAGCGGTACCGCGTTCTCCGCGCCGTCGATGCACTGAGCCTCGAACCTGCGATGCGCGCCGACGATCTACGCGGCGCCGGCTACTACTTCGACGACCTTCTCGTCCTGCCCGAGCGCTTCTGTCTGGAAAACGTGCTGTCCGCGGTGCGGCATGGCGCGCGCGCATTCAACTATGCCGAGGTCGAAGAGGTGACGCGTGACGGCGGCGGAGAGCTCACCGGCGTGCGGGTTCGCGATCTCCTGACGAACCGCGTCGTCACGTTCAACGCCCGCATCATCGTCAACGCCGCGGGCCCGTGGGTCGACGCGGTCCGCGCGCGGGCTCAGGTGACCGAACGCGGCACGCGGATCACGCGCACGACGAAAGGCATCCACTGCCTGCTGCCCCGACTCACCGAGCGCGCCATCTATCAGTCCACGAGCGACGACCGCATGATCTTCATCATCCCGTGGCGGGAATTCTCGCTCGTCGGGACCACCGACACGGATTTCGACGGCGACCTCGACCGCGTGCACGCCACGCGAGACGAGGTCACGTATCTGCTCGCTGAGGCGCGCAAGGCCGTGCCCGATCAACGCCTCACGCCGGAGCAAGTGATCTACACGTACGCCGGTGTGCGACCGCTGAGCTTCGAGGAGGGCAAGCGCGCGTCCGACGTCTCGCGCGCGCACAAGGTCGTCAGCGAGGCCGACGGCCAGTTCCTCTCGATCACGGGCACCAAGCTGACGTGTTACCGGAGTCTCGCCGCCGAGCTTGGCGGCCGCATCGTGCGCACGCTCGGTCGAGGTCGGGCAACAAGCCGGACCGAACGGCTCACGCTCGATGGGCTCGACGACGACGTGGCCACGGTCGAGGCGCGCACGTGGCTGGATGTCTCCGCCGTCGCCACGGGCTCGGCGCTGGACCGCCGCGTGCTCGAGATGCTCGTCGCCACGTATGGCCGGAGCTATCCGCGCGTCGTGGATCTGGCGGGCAAGGTGCCGGACGGCGGCGAGCCGCTCTGTCCGACGAATCCGGAGATCGTCGCGCAGCTCCACCTCGCGGTGCAGGACGAGATGGCAGTGTCGCTGCAGGACGTGATGCTGAGACGCACCGGCATCGGCACGAGCCTGTGCCAGGGGCTCGACTGTGCGGAGTCGATCGGGCAGCGGATGGCGGCGCTCCTCGGGTGGACGCCGCGTCGCCTCAACGCGGAGCTCGACGCCTACGGGGCGCACGTGGCGCGCTCGCATCGCTTCAAATCCGGGCCGCCTCACGCGTGATATAGTGCGGCTCCGGTCGTCGGACGCACGTCACCGAGACGTAGCAGGGAGGACGTCATGAACACCTTCGTGAATCGCCCGGCTCGCGTCGTGCTTGCCCTCGTGGCCCTCCTGTCGGTGCTCGGCGCGCCGGCGCGGTCGTTTGCCAAGACCGAGATCCACTTCTGGCACGCGATGACCGGGCAGCTCGGCGAGGCGCTCGGGTCGCAGGTCAAGCAGTTCAACGAGAGCCAGGCGGAGTACGAGGTGAAACCGCTCTACAAGGGGACGTACCCGGAGACACTGACCGCCGCGATCGCCGCGTACCGCCAGAAGAACCCGCCGCACATCGTTCAGGTCTTCGAGGTCGGAACGCAGACGATGCTGCTGTCCGGCGCCGTGTACCCGGTGTTCGATCTGATGAAGGAACACGGCATCAGGATCGACTGGAACGACTTCATCAAGCCCGTGGTCGGCTACTACACGAAGGACGGCAAGCTCTACTCGATGCCGTACAACTCGTCCACGCCGATCTTCTACTACAACAAGGACGCGTTCAAGAAGGCCGGCCTCGATCCGGAAAAGCCGCCGAAGACCTGGAAGGACGTCGAGGCGTACGCGAAGAAGATCCTGTCCGCCGGCGCCGCCAAGTGCGGCTTCTCGACCGGCTGGCCGTCCTGGACGATGGTCGAGAACATGCACGCCACGCACGACCAGCCGTTTGCGACGAAGAACAACGGCTTCGGTGGCGTGGAGGGTGTCGAGCTCTTGATCAATCGCGAGTTCGGCCAGAAGCACATCGGTACTCTCGCCGCCTGGCAGAAGGAGAACGTGTACTCGTACGGCGGGCGCGCCGGAACGGCCGATCCGAAGTTCATCAACGGTGACTGCGCGATGTACATCCAGTCCTCGGCGTTGATCGGCGGCTTCACGCGTGGCGTGAAGTTCGACTGGGGCACGGGCGAGCTGCCGCACTGGGGCCCGCCGTATCGCAAGGCGACGTCGATCATCGGCGGCGCCACGCTCTGGGTGCTGAAGGGCAAGCCCGCCGCCGAGTATCAGGGCGTGGCGAAGTTCCTGGAGTTCCTCGCGAAGCCCGAGCAGCAGATGTGGTGGCACGTCAACACCGGCTATCTGGCCATCTCGAACACGGCGGTCGGGAACCTCGAGCAGGGCTACCATTTCGTCCGCAACCCGAAGCAGTACACGGCGTTCGCGCAGCTCACCGGCCTGCCGCCCACTGCGCCGGCGGCGCTGGCGGGCAAGAAGACGGCGCCGCCAAAGCCCGAGCGCGTGGCGACGCCGAACAGCCAGGGCTTGCGTCTCGGCAACTTCGTGCTGATTCGCGAAACGATCGAGGCGGAGCTGGAGAACATCTTCGCCGGGAAGAAGACGGCGAAGCAGGGGCTGGACGACGCGGTGGCCAAATCGAACGCGCTCCTGAAGGAGTTCGCCGCGACCAACAAGTAATGGCGGCCGGCGCGGTGCGACGGACCGTCTTCCGGAACCGCTGGCTGCCGTACGTGCTCGTCCTGCCTCAGATGGCGGTGACGGTCGTCTTCTTCTGCTGGCCGGCGGGGAAGTCCTTCTACTTGAGCCTCTTCAAGTCGCCCCCGTTCGGCGGGCGCGATATCTTCGTCGGGCTCGAGAACTTCCGGCAGCTCCTGACGACACCCGAGTACTACGACAGCGTCATCAACTCGTTCGTCTTCGCGGGCGGCGTCACCGCGATCAGCGTCATCCTCGGTCTGGTGGTGGCCGCACTCGCGAACCAGAAGATCCGCGGACTCTCCGTGTATCGCACGGCCCTGCTCTGGCCCTACGGGGTCGCGCCGGCCGTCTCGGGGATCATCTTCCTCTTCATCTTCCATCCGGCGTACGGCGTGCTGCCGTATGCGCTGTCGTTCGTCACGACCTACGAGTTCAACTGGCTCCTGAAGGGCTGGATCGCGATGACGCTCGTCATCGTCGCGACGGCGTGGACGCACCTCGGCTACAACATCGCGTTCTATCTCGCCGGGCTGCAGGCGATTCCGGGCTCCGTCATGGAGGCGGCCGACGTCGATGGCGCGGGGCTGATCAGGCGATTCACGTCGATCGTGGTGCCGCTCCTGTCGCCGGTGACGTTCTACCTGGTCGTCGTCAACATGGTGTTCGCGTTCTTCAGCTCGTTCGGGGTGATTCACGCCGTCACGCAGGGCGGCCCCGGCGGCGCCACCGACATCATGGTCTACAAGACCTGGAAGGACGGCTTCGTCGGGCTCAACCTCGGATCGTCCGCGGCGCAGTCGGTCATCCTGATGGCCGTGGTCATCGGGCTCACGATGCTGCAGTTCAAGTTCGTGGAAAAGAGAGTCACGTATTGAGCTCGCCCGCCATCGCGACCGCGAGGGTGGCCGTTGCCGAGGTCACGGCGCAGCCCCGGCGCCGGCCGTTTCCGTGGTCGACCATCGTCGTCCACGGGCTGCTGATCCTGGCCATCGCCGTCATCGCGTTCCCGCTCTACTACGCGTTCGTCATCTCGACCCAGGACATCCAGGAGGTCATCCAGAAGCCGCCGCTGCTCCTGCCGTCGTCGCATCTGAAAGAGAATTACGCCGCGGCGTGGGAGAAAGCGCACATGGGTCGACTGCTGATCAACTCCGCCGTGATGGCGGTGGCGATCGCCGTCGGCAAGATCGCGATCTCTATGCTGTCAGCGTTCGCGATCGTGTACTTCAGCTTTCGCGGACGCCAGCTTGTTTTCTGGACGATCTTCCTCACGTTGATGCTGCCGATTCCCGTTCGGATCCTGCCGACGTACGAGGTGGTCGGAAACCTCGGCTGGCTCAACACGTACGCCGGACTGACGATTCCGCTGATGGCCTCGGCCACGGCGACGTTTCTCTTCCGGCAGTTCTATCTGACGATTCCGAACGAGCTCGCCGAGGCGGCGCAGCTTGACGGCTGCGGGCCGATGAAGTTCCTGTGGTCGTTCCTGCTGCCGCTGTCCTGGGCCAACATCGCGGCGCTGTTCGTGGTGCTCTTCATCTACGGCTGGAACGAGTATCTGTGGCCGATGCTGATCACGAACACCGAGGAGATGCGCACGGTGGTCATCGGCCTCGAGACGTTGATTCCGCGCTCGGGCACGGAGCTGCCGACGTGGAACCTGATCATGGCCGGCGCGATGATGGCGTTGCTGCCGCCGGTTTTGATCATCCTCGTCATGCAGCGCTGGTTCGTGAAAGGCCTCATCGAGAGCGAGAAGTAGTGGGAGGGCGAGCCGCAGCACGTCGGCGGAGCCGCAGGCGGAGCCCGTGCGAGGCGAGTCAATGAGAATGGCCAGAACGCGGTTCGCGGCGCATCGGGGCGGGGCGGCGCTCTGGCCGGAGAACAGCGCGCTGGCGTTCCGGAACGCGCTCGCGATGGGCGCGCCGCTGCTCGAGCTCGACGTCCACGCGACGGTGGACGGCGACGCCGCCGTGATCCATGATCCGACGCTCGACCGCACCACCAACGCGTCCGGGCCGGTCGCGCAGCGCACGGCGGACGAGCTCCGCCGCGTGCGGCTCAAGTCTCGCGACGGCGCCCTCGTGGACGAGGGTGTGCCGATGCTCCGTGACGTGCTCGCCCTCGCCGCGCCGACGCCGGGGGCGGTCCTGGTGGAGATCAAGACGCCGGGTCCCGCGGTGGGCTTCGAGGGGAGCTGCCTGGTGCCGGGACCCCGCTATCCCGTCCTCGAACGCCGTGTGCTCGACGAGCTCGCGCAGGCGGAGATGGCGGATCGCGCGATGGTCATGGCGTTCAATCCGGCCGTCCTCGCACAGATCAGGACGCTGGCGCCGGCGCAGCGGACCGTGCTCCTCGTCGATCGACAGGCGCGCGAGGCCGGTGTCCCCGGAGATGCCGTGGTCCGCTGGGCCACGGAGGCCGGCGCGAGCTTTCTCGGCGTCCACCATTCACTGTGCGACGCGTCTCTCGTCACCGCGGCTCACCGAGCGGGCCTCGGTATCGGCGTCTTCACGGTGAACGACGAGGCGGCCATGCGCCGGCTCGTCGGCCTCGGCGTGGACGTGATCATCTCGGATGAGCCCGCCCTCGTGGCGAAGATGGAGGCCGCGCAGTGAGACGCGGCGCCGCGATTGCCGGTCTCGTGGCGATGCTGATCGCCGCGGCGTCAGCCGCTTCCGGCGCCCGGCCGCTGATCGCGGCGCACCGCGGCGGCGCGGCGCTCGCGCCCGAGAACAGTCTCGCGGCCTTCCGCAATGCGATCGCGCTCGGCGCCGACATTCTCGAGTTCGATCTGCATCTGACGCGCGACGGCGAGGTCGTCGTGATCCACGATCCGGTGCTCGACCGGACGACGACGGCGACCGGAGCGGTTCGCGACCGGACGCTCGCCGAGCTCGCCTCCGTCCGGCTGAAGGCTCGCGACGGCACGATCACCGGCGAGCGCGTGCCGGTATTCGCCGATCTGCTTGATCTCGCTCGTGACAGGCCGGTCGAGCTCCTCCCGGAAATCAAGATCGGGCCCGACGGCAAGTCGTATCCGCAGATCGAAGAGAAGGTGCTTGCGCTCTTGCGCGCCCGTGACCTGCTTGGCCGCGTGACGGTACAGGCCTTCCAGGTCACGACGATTCGCCGGCTCCACGAGCTCGGACCGGGCCTCCGGACCATGCTCCTGATCGGGCAGCGCCAGGTGTCACGCGAGCGCGCGCCGGACGCCGTCGACGAGGCCCGCGCTGTCGGCGCGACTGATCTCGGCATCGATCATCGGCTCGCCGACGCTCGACTGGTTGCCGCGGCGCGCGAGGCGAAGATCCGGCTGTCGGTCTGGACCGTCAACGACGAGCCCGACATCCGGCGCATGCTGGAGCTCGGCGTCGACGTCATCATGAGCGATCGTCCCGATCTCGTGAAGCGGCTCGCCGGTCGATGACGCTCTGCCGGCGCCCGCTTGACCCGGTCTCGCGCGGCGTGAGCGTATGACCGCGGGCCACGTCCTCGCGCTGGATCAAGGGACGTCCGGCTCGACCGCGCTGGTGATCGACGCCGACGGCCGTGTGCGCGCGCGTGGCTACGCCGAGCTGCCCCAGTACTATCCGCAACCTGGTTGGGTCGAGCACGATCCGGAGGAGATCTGGACCACGATGCGCGACGCGGCCCGCCAGGCATTCACCACTGCCGGTATCACGGGCCGCGACGTTGCCGCCATCGGCATCACGAACCAGCGCGAGACGACGATCGTGTGGGACCGCGCGACCGGCGCGCCGATCCACCGCGCGATCGTCTGGCAATGCCGCCGGACCGCGTCCATGTGCGACCGGCTCCGCGCGGACGGGCTCGAGCCCCGCGTGCGCGAACGCACCGGGCTCGTGCTCGACGCGTACTTTTCCGGCACCAAGATCCGCTGGCTGCTGGACAACGTCGCCGGCGCCCGCGCGCGCGGCACCGGCGGGGCCCTCGCGTTCGGGACGGTGGACTCCTGGCTCCTGTGGAAGCTCACCGGAGGGCGCGTCCACGCCACCGACGTGACGAACGCATCGCGGACGCTGTGTCTCAATCTGAGAACCGTCGACTGGGACGACGAGATGTTGGACATTCTCGGCGTGCCGCGGGCGATGCTGCCCCGCGTGCTGCCATCGTCCGGCGTGTTCGGAGAGACCGCTGATCTCGGCTGGCTGCCGGCGGGCATCCCGATCGCCGGGATCGCCGGCGACCAGCACGCGGCGATGTTCGGGCAAGCGTGCCATCAGCCCGGCATGGCGAAGAACACGTACGGGACGGGGTGCTTCATGCTGCTCAACACCGGCGTGACACCGATCGTCTCGACGCGTGGATTGCTCACGACGATCGCCTGGCAGATCGGCGGCCGGACGACCTATGCGCTGGAGGGCAGCGTCTTCATCGCCGGCGCGGCGCTCCAGTGGTTGCGCGATGGTCTCGGCATCATCGAGAATGCGGCGGAGAGCGAGGCGCTCGCCGCGTCGGTTCCCGACACCGGCGGCGTCTACTTCGTGCCCGCGTTCGTGGGTCTCGGCGCGCCGTACTGGGACATGTACGCGCGCGGGACGATTCTCGGCCTCACCCGCGGCACGACGCGAGCGCATCTGGCGCGGTCGGCGCTGGAGGCGATCGCGTACCAGAGCCGCGACGTCCTGGAGGCGATGGTCGACGATGCGTCGACCACCGTGCGGTCGCTGCGCGTGGATGGTCTCGGGGCGGGGAACGATTTTCTCTGCCAGTTTCAAGCCGACATCACGAACGTGCCGGTCGAGCGACCTGACGTGATCGATACGACGGCGCTCGGCGTCGGGTATCTCGCGGGCCTCGGCGTCGGGATATGGAATTCGTTGGAGTCGATTGCGGAGCGCTGCACGATCGAGCGAACGTTCCGGCCGGTGATGGACGAGGCGACGCGAGCGCTTCGCTACGGCGAGTGGCAGCGGGCGGTCGAGCGCGCCCGCGGGTGGGCGAGCGCGGAACAGGGGTGAACGGTGAGACCGGTGTGGTCGCGACGCTGATCGGGCACGGGAAGTCGGTGCGAAGCGAGATTCCGGCGGGGCATGGGCGTGGCGAAGCCCGGGTGCCCATGCCCGGTCCAAAGGAGACCTCATGAAACGGACGTTCATCAACCTCGCGAAGGAGAAGTCGCACGGGATCTCCGCGCTGCAAGGCACGAGCGTGCCGGCCGTGTTCTGTGACGCGGTCCGCATCGACCTGGCCGACTGCGCCATGGTTTTCGTGTCCGGCAAGATCGGCGTCGACGAAAGCGGCCGTCTCGCCGGGCGCACGATCCGGGAGCAGACGCGCCAGATCCTCGAGAACATCAAGACCCTGCTGACGCGCGAGGGCGGCACGATCGACGACATCGTTCGCGTCCGCGTCTACGCGACCCAGGTGGACGCGGCCTCGCTCCGGGACATCCACGAGGTGCGTTCGGAGTTCTGGACCGAGGGGAAGTATCCGGCGAGCACGCTCGTGCGCGTCAGCCAGCTCATCCGCGACGGCGCGCTCATCGAGATCGACGCCGACGCCGTGATCGCCACGCGCTGACGGACGATGGAGAACGCGATGCCGCATACGATCATCCGGGCGCAAGGACTCTCCGAGCCGATCGAGGCCGTCGCGGTGGTACGGTGAGCCGGCCGCGATGACGCTTCATCCCGCCATGCGATGCGTCCTCGCGATCATCGCGGTACTGTTCGCGGGGTTGTCGCAACTCGTCCCGCGGGCGCAGGCCCAGCAGACGGCCCGCCACGGCGGCACGCTGGTCTTCACGGTCGGCTCCGAGCCAGCGTCGTTCGACGGCCACCGCGAAGACAGCTTCGCGACGATTCATCCGTTCGCGCCGTTCTACAGCCTGCTCGTCAAGGTCAACCAGGAGCGGCCGGAAGACATCGTCGGCGACCTCGCGGAGACGTGGTCGGTCTCGCGCGATGGCCTCGCGTACACCTTCAAGCTCCGCGACGGCGTGCGCTTTCACGACGGCTCACCGCTGACCTCGCGCGACGTCAAGGCCACGTACGATCGGATCATCGCGCCGCCGCCCGGTGTGGTGAGTCTCCGTCAGGCCTCGTACGCGGTGATCGAGCGCGTCGAGGCGCCCGACCCGCGCACCGTGGTCTTCCGCCTCAAGCGCCCGTCGGCGGCGGTGCTGTCGCTGCTCGCCACGCCGTTCAACTTCGTCTACAAGGCCGACATCCTCGCCCGCGACCCGCGGTGGTACGAGAAGAACGTGATGGGCTCGGGACCGTTCAAGCTCGTGGAGTACGTGCACGGCTCGCACGTCGTCGGGAAGAGGAACGACGATTACTTCCTCAAAGGCCGACCGTACCTCGACGGCTTCCGGGCGCTCTTCGTGAAGGACACGAGCGCCCGGGTCGCCGCGATCCGGGCGGGCCGGGCGCACGCCGAATTCCGCGGGTTCTCGCCCGCCGTGCGGGACGACCTCGTCCGCGCGCTCGGCGACAAGGTCGTGGTGCAGGAGAGCCCCTGGCTCTGCACGCAGTACGTCGCGGCCAACCACGAGAAGAAACCCTTCGACGATCCGCGCGTGCGGCGGGCACTCACGCTCGCGATCGATCGCTGGGAAGCGTCGCGCGCGCTGTCGCGGATCGCGATCGTGAAGGCGGTGGGCGGCCTCATGATCCCCGGCTCGCGCTACGCAACGTCCGAGCCAGACCTCGTGAAGCTGGCCGGGTTCTCGAGGGACATCGACGCGTCCCGGAAAGAAGCGCGGCGCTTGCTCCGCGAGGCGGGAGTCCCCGACGGCTTCGCCTTCACCTTCAAGAACCGCAACATCCCGATGCCGTTCGAGGCGATCGGCGTGTTCTTGCTGGATCAGTGGCGCAAGATCGGTCTCGATGTCCGGCAGGTCGTCCAGGAGACGCCGATCTACTTCAGCGATCTGCGCGCCGGCAACTACGAGACCAGCATCGACTTCCAGTGCGGATCGATCGACGAGCCCGACCTCGAGCTGGCGAAGTTCATCTCGAACGACCGAAGTCCGATGAACTATGCGCGCTACAAGGACGCTACGCTCGACGAGCTGTACGAGGCGCAGAGCCGGGCGACTGACGTCGAGGGCAGGCGCAAGCTGATCGCGCAGTTCGAGCGGCGGGTGCTGGACGAGCAAGCGCACTACATCCCGACACTGTGGTGGCACCGGATCGTCGCGCACGCGGCCAGCGTGCGTGGCTGGAAGATCACGCCGAGTCATTTCCTGAACCAGGATCTCCGCGACGTCTGGCTGGCGGAGTGAGGACGCCTTCCGAGTGATCAGCGCCGCCATCGTCGGTCTCGGCCGCTGGGGCCAGAACCTGGTCGAATTGACGCAAGGCAAGAGCGACAAGATCCGGTTCACAATCGGCGTCGCGCGCTCGCCCGAGAAAGCGCGGTCGTTCGCGAGCGCGCACGGGTTATCGCTGGTCGCCGACTACAAGAGTGCACTGGCGGATCCGGCTGTCGACGCCGTCGTCCTGGCCACCCCGCACACGCAGCACGCCGAGCAGGTGATCGCGGCAGCGCGCGCCGGGAAACACGTCTTCACGGAGAAGCCCTTCGCGCTGACGAAAGCGAGCGCGGAAGCCGCGGTGGCTGCGTGCGCGGCGGCGACGCGCGTGCTCGCGGTGGGATTCAACTGGCGATACCAACCGGCGCTCCAGGAGATCGGGCGCATGCTGCAGGATGGCCGGCTCGGACGCCTCCTGCACATCGAGGGAAATTTCAACGGCCCGAGCGTGTATCGCTTCCCGAAGGAGCACTGGCGGCAGCAATCGGCGGAAGGCCCCGCTGGCGGCATGACGGGACGCGGCGTCCACGTGGTCGACGCCATGGTGTATCTCGCCGGCCCGATCGAATCGGTGTTCGCGCAGAGTTACCGTCTCGCCCTGGACTACGGCCTCGACGACACGACGTCGATGCTGTTCACGTTCGCCGATGGCGCGACGGGGTATCTGGGGACGTTCATCGCCACCGCCGAATGCTGGCGCCTGCAGGTGTTCGGGTCGAAAGGCTGGGCGAAGGTGGGATCGATCCCACACCTGCACACGTGGTCACTGACGACGTGCATGGTGAACGCGCAGCCCACCGTCACCGACTATCCTCAAGGTAGTACCGAGCGGGCAGAGCTCGAAGGCTTCGCGGATGCGATCGAGGGCCGAGCCGCGTATGCCTGTCCGCCCGCGGACGCGATCCACGGGGTCGCCGTGCTCGATGCCATCGTGAAGTCGGCGCAGTCGGGCCGGCGCGAAACGATCGTCTGATCCGCCCTGCCCCGGATTATTCAGGAACGCTCGCCGTCAATCGAGCGCGGGGCGTCGCGGGCCGGCCGGGTCGGTGAGGGGCCTCTGACCACGAGGCCCTTTGACCGATGACCCGCGAGCCGTTCCCACTCCTGGCCTGGGTGCCCTCGATAGGACGCTCCG
>JBGPTW010000165.1:0-12497 GCA_041490825.1 Methylomirabilia bacterium
CTCCGGAATTCCGTTGGCTTCGATCGTGGGATGGGCGTGGACCTTCGTGATTCGTTCCCTGGGTTTGGCCGCGCGGGCGACAGCTCGCGGAATTCCGGAGCGCCCCCCGGCCCCCCGCTCGCGGTCGTGTCGCCGACGCCGTGCGGCTCGGGCGCGATCGTTCATGCATAGTGCGGCCTAGCGGGCGGCCGGTGCGGATCGCGCTCTTCACCAACAACTATCTGCCGTTCTGCGGCGGCGTCACGACCTCGGTGGAGACGCTGCGTGGCGGCCTGGTGGGGCGCGGCCACGAGGTCTGGGTCTTCGGACCTCGGTTTCCTGGTGTCGAGGACCGCGATCCACGGATCGTCCGGTATCCTTCGATTCCGGTCGCGACCTATCCCGATTTCGCCCTGGCCGTACCCGTCTCGCGCCGCATCGCGCGACTCGTGGACCGCCTCGATTTCGACGTCTTTCATGCGCATCATCCGTTCCTGCTCGGGCCCGCCGCCCGGCGCTTCGCGCGGCGATACGGGCGACCGCTCGTCTTCACCTATCACACCCGTTACGAGAAGTACGCCCACTACGTTCCGCTGACGCGGTCGCTGGTCGAGGCCGCCGCGATCCGGCTCAGCAGCCGCTTCGCGGCTCGCGCGGACGCGGTGATCGCCCCCTCGGCCGTGATCCGTGATGCGCTGGCACGGCGCGGGGTGCGGAGCGCGATCGCCGTGGTGCCCACGGGCATTGATCTGACGCGATTCCATCCGGCGGACGCGAGCACGGCCCGGCGCCAGCTCGGCTTGCCGCTCGACGATCCGCTCGTCCTCTACGTCGGCCGACTCGATCGTGAGAAGAGCGTGGGACGCGTGCTCGCGGCGTTCGATCGCATCGGTGGGACGATCCCCCAGGCTCGCCTGGTCCTCGTCGGCCACGGCACGGAGGCCGCGCAGCTCGAGGTCCAGGCGCGCGCGCTCGCGGTCGGCTCGCGCGTGCAGTTCGTGGGAGCGATCCCGCACGACCGGATTACCGAATACTATCAGGCCGCCGACGTTTTCCTCTTCGCCTCGGAGACGGAGACGCAGGGGCTGGTCCTCGCCGAGGCGGCAGCCTGCGGGCTGCCGGCGGTCGCGGTGGCCGCGCCCGGCTGCGACGAGGTCGTGCGGGATGGCGAGACCGGCCTGCTGACCAAGCGCGACTCCGCGGCGCTCGCAGACGGGGCGATCGGACTGCTCCTCGACCGCGCTCAGCGGTTGCGCATGGCGGCCCGCGCCCGGGAGATCGCGGAAGCGAACTTCGACGTTTGCACGCAGATCGACCGGACGCTGGCCGTGTACGCGGCGGCGACCGAGACGTCGCGCCTCGCCTCCGAGCGCGCGCGCCGGAGCGGCCGTTGAGTGACGCCGGCGCGACGGCGCGCTCGGACGCGGGGGGCGCTCCGGATGCCGCGGTGCCGGCCACGCCGTCCGTCTCCGGCACGCCTCGAACCATCCGCCTGGCATTTCGCAGCGAGTGGACCAAGACCGATCTCCGCGGATTGCTCGGCTCGGATTCCCGTGTCCGAACACTCCGCAAGGTGCTCGTGACCTATCCGGCCGTTCGCCACATTCTTCCCGATCGCATCAGCTTCGAGCCGACGGTCGATTCCCGCACGGTTGACACGGTGGCGCGGTTTCTCGAGCGCCAGCAGTGGCTCGTGAAGTCGGTCGACGTCGACTGAGCAGGCGACCCGAGACGCCGTCATGATCTGGAATTCGCCGGCCGAAACCCTCGACGCCTCGATGCGGGGGGCCCTGCAGCTCGCGCGACTTCGCCGGACGTTGCAGTGGGCGACGGTGCGCGTGCCCTGGTACCGCGAGCGGCTGCGCGGTGTCTCGGTCGAGCATCTGGACACCCTCGAGGCGCTCCCGTTCACGCGCAAGACGGATCTACGCGAGCAGTATCCATTCGGGCTGCTGGCGGTGCCGTTGGCCGAGGTGAAGCGCGTGCACGCCTCCTCGGGCACGAAGGGCAAGCCGACGGTGGTGGCGTACGACCGGCAGGATCTGGACGTCTGGCGAGAGGTGGTGGCGCGGGTGATGGTGGCGGCGGGCGCGCGTCCCGGGGATCTCGTGCACATTGCCTTCGGCTACGGTCTCTTCACGGGCGGGCTCGGGTTTCACGACGGCGCCGAGCGCATCGGGATGGCCGTCGTCCCCGCCTCGTCGGGGAACACGGCGCGCCACCACTTGCTGCTGCGCGACTTTCGGCCCGTCGGGCTGGCCGCGACGCCGTCGTTCGCACTCCACATTGCCGAGACCCTGGCGGCCGCGGGCGGCGAGCCGACCGCGCTCGGTCTGCGCTATGGCATGTTCGGCGCGGAGCCCTGGACCGAGGCGATGCGGCAGGCGCTCGAGCGCGCGTACGGGTGTCCGGCGTTCGACAACTACGGGCTTTCCGAGATCATCGGTCCCGGCGTCGCCGGCGAATGCGAAGCGCGCGACGGGCTCCACGTGGCCGATGATCATTTCTTGCCCGAGGTGATCGATCCCGCGTCCGGTCAGCGGCTCTCGCCCGGGCAGGAGGGAGAGCTCGTTCTGACGACGCTGACCCGCCACGCGATGCCGCTGATCCGCTATCGCACGGGCGATATCACGGCGCTCGTCACTGAGCCGTGCCGGTGCGGGCGCACGTCGGCCCGGATCACACGAATCAAGGGGCGCTCCGACGACATGCTCATCATCAAAGGGGTCAACCTCTACCCCTCGGAGCTCGAGGCCGCGCTGCTCGCCGTCGACGACATCGCGCCGCATTACCAGCTGGTGGTGGATCGCAGCGCCACGCTCGCGCGCCTCGAAGTGCAGGTCGAGGCCTCCGTCGCGCTGATCGAGCGCTGTGGCGGGTTCCGCGACGATCATCCGGTGATCAGCGCGCTGCGGACCCAGATCGCCCGGCGCGTGCAGGCGGCGCTCGGCCTCAGTGTCGAGGTGCGGGTACAGCCGCCTCACACGGTGCCGCGCTCGGAGGGCAAGGCCGTCCGCGTGATCGAGCGTCGGTGAGGCGCTATGCTGAGGGGCAAGAGCCCAGGGAGGACGAGCGCATGACGGACCGGGCGACGGACATGATGCGGACCATCGAGGCCGGCGATCGACTGGAATCCGCCGACGAGATGACGGCGGAGTACCGGGACCACCTCGTCCACTTGTTGACGATGCAGGCCGACTCCGAGCTGGCTGGCGGGTACGGGTACGTGCCCTGGATCACGAAAGCGCCGACGGTGGAAGAAAAGCACGTCGTCGCGCAGATCGTGAAAGACGAGCTGCGCCATGCCGCCGTCATGTATGGGCTGCTGGCCGATCTCGGCATGGACGTGGAGCGGCATGTCCGCGCGCACGACGAGATGTTCACGATGCGGATCGACGACAACGCCGACATCGGCACGGCGCGGATCACGGCGGACAAGCGCGTGAACATCTTCTATTACCCGATCGACACGTGGGCGGACTTCGTGTTCTTCAACTTCTGCATGGATCGCGGGGCCGGTCACCAGCTCGAGGACGTGCGTCACTGCTCCTATGGGCCCTGGGGGCGGGCGATCGAGGGGATCTTCAAGGAGGAGAAGTTCCACATCCGCCACGGTGAATACTGGGTCAAGAAGCTCGGCGAGGATCCCGCCACGCACGACGAGGCGCAGGCCACGTTCAACAAGTGGTACATCCGCACCATGAACATCTTCGGACGGCCGGGCTCAGCGAAGAACCAGGTGTATCGACGATTCCGGCTGAAGCTCCGTGACAATGACGAGGTCCGCCAGGCCTTCGCCACCGAGGTGGCGGAGCTCTGCGAGAAGTTCGGGCTCACGGTGCCGCCGTGGACACCGAAGTGGGCCGAGCTACCGGAAGAAGCGCACATCCCGGGCTAAGCCAGTGCGGCTGGGGACCTCGAATGCCCCAGACCCCCCATACGCTTGCCGGTCGCCGGGAAACCCGACGACCGCCTCGATACTCCGACAGGCTCCTAGCCCCTCGGAGGGCTGCCCAGACGTCCGACGGTTGCGTCGGAAAGAGCGGGGTGGGCAGCGCGCGCGTCTCCTGATCGCGGACAACGGTACCCGGCTAGGCCTACTCCAGTTCGGCGAGCGGGCGATAGCCGAAGAGGAGCTGCAGCACCGTCGGTCCGGGAAAGAGCGCGGCAGGCCGATCGTCGAGGCGGCAGCGCAGCGAGGTCGATCTGTACACGCCAGGAGCTGCGTTCGCAAGGGGCGACGTCCAACCCACGAACCCGCGCGCACAAACTTAACATAATGCTTCTTATCGGAAGTTGTAGGCGCAGCGCGGTGCCTGAGGCCTGCTGGATCACCTAAGAAGTCTTTGAGGCCACGCTCATACTACGGAACTGCTGAGAGAGATCCTCATGTGCTGCCGTGTTCAGCGTGCGCCGTCGAGCGTCGCGCCGAGACTGGCGAGCCTGGCACGGATGTCCTCGGCGCGCCGGGTCTTCGGGACGTCCTTCAAGATCCGTCGGTAACTCTGCACCGCGTCGTCTCGCCGGCCCGCCAGCTCCTGCGCGACGGCGAGATCGATCAGAAGATCCTCGTAGAGAAAGTCGCTGGGACGCGCTTCGGCGAGCAGCGCCTGAAAGCTTTCGATCGCTTTGGGATAGTTGCGTTCGGCTTCCCAGGTGTACGCGATGCCGACGCGTGACACGGTCTGGAGCGTCGTGCCGGGACTGCGCCCCGCGGCGATCTCGTAGGCGCTCCGCGCCGCCGCGTACTGGCGGTCCGTATAGCGGAGGCCAGCGAGCTCGTACGCGGCCTGACCCGCCATGCCGGCCGTCGGGTAGCGCTGGAGCACGGCCTCGATGGCCCGGGCGGCAGCGGCGCGCGCCTCGGGCGTGGCCTGCGCGGTCCGTCCCGCCTGGGCACGAACCAGAGCTTCAGCATAGGCCGTCGTGGCGCGAGCCTGCTGGACGTTGAGCCAGTAGAGCACCCCGCCGAACAGTCCGGCGATCACCAGCACGACAATGCTGGCGATGACCAGCAAGCGGGCGCTGAACCGGGGGACGCGAATCATGGAAGAGTCACCGTCGCAGAAACCGATGGTCCGAACACGTCTCCACGTTCGGGGATGCTACCAGTGGCATCGCGGACCGGGCAAGCACGAGCCGCCCCCGGCTTGGCCCGACCGGCCCGGAGCAGTCGCGCCACTCCAGACCGGGCCAACTGAAGTGGACTACGACTGGATGCCGAGCGCGGCCAGACCGTCCTTGGCGGCCTTCACGGCTTCCGCGTGCTTGCCTGCCTTGTGCAGTGCGTCCGCCTGCGCGGCGCTGGCACGCGCCGTCGCGGCGGCGTTGTCGAAGCGATTGCTGACCGCGGAGTTGATCTGATTCACCAGCTTGGGGCACTGGAACGCGAACGCGGGGCTGGCGAACAGCAGCACGGTCATGCCGAGCGCGAACAGAGTCAATCGGCGCATGGGCGCACCTCCATGAGAGTTTAAACTGTGCGCGGGATTATAGCTGTTTCTGCTCAGGCAAGCTCCAGGAAAACCGCATCGTTCTCGACGCTGACCGCCACGCGCCAGTCGACGCGTCGACGCCAGCGGGCGACCGTGGTAGCGTCAAAAGGCAGCACGCTGATGAACTTCGGCGAGCTGATGATCAAGGAGCAGGATTGCGGTTGCTTCACTGGTGGCGAGCGGGTGTTCTCGCCGCGCTTGTCATCGTCCTCGCCGGGGCGCCACTGGCCGCGCAGCAGACTCGCGTCGGAACCTCACTCCAGCAACCGGCTCACCATCTCGCGCACGGCTTCCGGAACCTCGATGCGCACTATCACTATTCGATGGTCGAGCACGCGCGACGGCTCATTCGACAGACCCTGCGCGGCTGGCCCGCTCGCGGCCCCCGCCTCACGGTCGTACCCAACGATGGCCAGGAACTGCGCGGGAACGGCACTCAGCCGACCGTCACCTGGATCGGACACGCGACGCTGCTGGTCCAGCTCGACGGCATCAATATCCTCACCGATCCCCACTGGGGAAGTCACGCTGCGCCGTTCGAGGTCGGCGGGTCACGCCGGCTCGTGCCGCCCGGCCTTCGATTCGAAGATCTGCCCCAGATTCACGCGGTCGTGATCTCGCATGATCACTACGATCACCTCGATCTCGCCACCGTGAAGCGTCTCGCCCGCGAGCATGCGCCCCGGTTCTTCGTCCCGCTCGGGCTGAAGCCGTGGCTGGTCCAGCGCGGCATCACGGACGTCGTCGAGCTGGACTGGTGGCAGGCCGCCTCGCTGGGCCCCGTCACGTTCGTCAGCACGCCCGCACAGCATTCGTCCGGGCGCTCGCTGGCGGACCAGAACTCCCGTCTGTGGTCCTCGTGGGTGGTCGCCGGTCGTCACCACCGGCTACTTTTCGGCGGGGACAGCGGCTACTACGACGGGTTCAAGGAGATCGGGCGCCGGTACGGTCCCCTGGACCTCGCGATCCTGCCGATCGGCGGGTACAGCGTATATGCCGGCCACCATCCGAACCACATGGATCCGGAGGAAGCCGTGCAGGCTTTCGAGGATCTCGGCGCTCACCTCTTGGTGCCCATGCACTGGGGCACGTTCGAGCTGAACCGTGAGCCCTTCCGCGAGCCCCCGGACCGCCTGCTCCACGAGGCGGAAGCGCGGGGTATCGAAACGGACGTGGCCGTCCTGAGTCCGGGCCAGACGATTCCCTGGTGACCCGGCTCGCGCGTTCCGGTTTCCTCCCCGATGGAGAGGCCGGCGCGTGTCACGGCAGCCTGTCGGGGCCGACCTCGGTCAAGCGCATGAACATTTCGTGGATGAGCGGGGCGAAGAGCATGACCACGCAAAGGAGCGTGGCGAGCAGGATGAGAGTGCGCCAGAGGCCGGCGGTCTTCATCACCGCCCAAGCGTAGCGCGGGAGATACGGCTCCGGGACTCCAATTTGTGGCGCACCCGGAAACGCCGGTTGTCTCAGGACCCGGCTGGCGGGGCCGCGCGAACGCGCCGCCAGACGATGCGGAGCGCGGCAATCACCGGGACGGACAGGAACATCCCGGCGGGGCCAGCGATCTCGCCGCCCGCGATGACCCCGAAGATCACCAGCGCCTGGTGAATCTCGATGCCGCGGCCCATGATGAGCGGGCTGCTCGCGTAGTCCTGAACGCCGCGCCACACGATGACGAAGCCGAGCAACAACCAGGGATGGCCATACCCGCTGACGGCGCCCACGCTGACGACGATGACACCTGCGATCAGCGGTCCGATGAGCGGGATGAACTCCAGCGCGCCTCCGATGGCGGCGAGCACGACGGCGTACGGCGCCCCGGCCAACGCCAAGACGATCGACCACACGACGAACGTGATCATCGCGAGCAGGAGCAGCGCGCGCACGTACTCGGCAAGCAGCCGGTGGACGTCGTCGGTGATTGCTCGCCACAGCTGGCGGTGTCGTTGGCTTTCGATCAATTCGTTGGCCGCCCGCACCGCCCGGTCGCCGTCTTTGAGGATGAAGAACGCGAAGATCGGTATCAGGATGACGACCCACGCCCCGGCCAACCATTTGAGGGCGACGGTCAGCGCTTGCTGCGCGTATCCGATGAACTCTTGCGCATGGCTTCGAAGCGTCCGGTCCACCGGGGCAATCATCTCGCCCGGCCAGCCGAACCGCTGAAACACGCTGCCGAGCAGCTCGCCGCTCTGGAGCTGCTGGGACATCGCCGGGATCTTGTCGGTCAACGTGGCGACGTCCCTGGTGAGGCGTGGTCCGATCGCTGCTCCGACGCCGACGAGCGCGACCACGAGCACGAGGTAGACGCGGACGATCGCCGCGGTGCGGCCGCGCCCCAGCACGGCCCAGCGCTCGGCAAGCGCCACGAGCGGCGAGATCAGGTAGGCGAAGAAGAGCGACAGCACGAACAGCAGCAGCACGTTGCGCAGGAGATACAGCAGGGCCACCGCGGCGCCGAACACGAGCACGGTCCACGTCACGCGAGCGGCTTTGGGATCGAGAAAGAGCATGGCGCAGGCTCAGCGGGTGTCGACGCCGCCGGCGCCGGGCCACGCGGTGCTCTCGCGATCGCCGAACGAATCCAGCCGGACCTCCCGCCCCACGCGGGTGCCGGTGTCCCAGACGTCGAGGGTCGCTTCCCTGCCGTCGAACATCAGCGTGCTCCAGGCCGCCTGATCGTTGCCTCGGGGCTGCTAGCCCGTGCGGCGCCGTGTCGAGGCGCCGCAAGCGGATGGACACCGCGTGCGATTGCGGCGGCCAATGACGATGCCGCAACGCCGCTCCAGACTATAGCACGCAGGCCGCGCGGAATTTCAGCCGCACCTTAGTGAGCTGGGGGCCTCGAAGGCCCCCAGACCCCCATACGCTCGGCGGGCGCCGGGAAACCCGGCACCCGCCTCGATACTCCGACGCTCCTAGCGGCCGCCGAGCATGGCGAGCCGCTCGGGCCACAGGCTATTCTCGACGGCCTTGACGCCGGGCACGCGCCGAGCCGTTCGCGCGGCGAGCGCGCGGGCCGGAATATCGGGGACGCGTCCCGTCAGTCTCACGATGCCATCCTGCACCCGTCCCTGAATCGTCGACCCGGCCAGATGAGGCTCGTGTCGCAGCGCCTTCTCGACGCCGTCCTGGACGACGTCATCGGGAAGCGCTTCACTCGCGCGCGGACGCACCGTGAGCTCGTTCCGAACCGATCGGCTGCCCGCGGCACGGGCGGCGGCTGCGGCACGGCGTGCGCTTTCCGGTTCGGCAACGCTTCCCCGAAGAGTGACCGTGCCGTCCTCAACGCCGACGGCGATCCATCCGACGTCGGGGCCCATCACGGCGGGATCGGCAAAGATCGCGGTTTCCACGCGCTCGACCGTCCAGAGATCGTTGAACGTGACCGCGAACACCGGCACTGAGCCGAGGAGGCCGAGCGCGGCGACGAAGAGCGTTCGGATTGCTCGCATCATGGATCGAAGCGTTGCACGTCCGTTGCCAGCGAGTGTCGTTTCGCGTGGCGTGCTGTTCGCTACACCGTCGGATCGCCCAGCCCTCCCGGTCCCGCCGGCTCCGCTTCGTCTGCGCCTGGCCACGGCGGTGTCGTGTAGCAAAGAAACGTGAGCGCGGTGTCGGGTGCGGCCCGGAATTGAAAGCGCCAGCCGGCCGGAATCACGATCGTGTCGCCAGGACCCACATCGATCGGCTCCGCATGTGACCGGAGTGGACACCGCCACACCTGTCCGCGGCCGCCGGTGACGTGCCAGATTTCCTCGACCGTCCGGTGCGCCACCGGACGCGATACGGCGCCCGCTCGGAGTCGGACCTCACAGAGGCTGGCGCGTGTGGTCCCGTGCGCCTGGTCGGCGAGAATGCGGATTTCCGATCCGTCGGGGGCGATCGCGTCCACCGGGCGATCGCCGGAAGCGGACGGCGTCATCGATCGAAAATAAGTCGTACCTGCAGCAAGGTCAACGGCCGCGTGCGATAGACTCCGCAGCGTGCTGACCGTCGACCACGTCATTCTTGGCGTGCGGGACCTCGACGTCGCGACGCGACGCCTCGAGGCGCTTGGGTTCGGCGTCGTCGGTGGCGGTCGGCACCTCGGGCTCGGCACGGCGAACCGGATCGTGCCTTTCGGCGGGCCAGTCTATCTCGAGCTGCTCGGCGTCGTGGACAGCGCTGAGGCCGACCGCAGCCTCTTCGGGCGCGCGCTGCTCGACGCGATTGCCGCCGGTGATCGTCTCGTGCGCTGGTGCCCCGCGGCCCCGGATCTGGACGCCGTCGCTCGGCGGCTCGGGCTCACCGTGGAAGCGCGGTCGCGGATGCGTCCCGATGGCCTGCTGCTCACCTGGCGTGCGGCAGGACTGCCGCTCGCGCTCGCCGAAGGCTGGCTGCCGTTCTTCGTCGCCTGGGATCAGCCCGAGCGCCATCCGGGTCTCACCGCCGTGCGCCATCGGCGACCTCCTCGAGGATTCACGCGAATCGAACTCGCCACGGACGATGGTGACATCATCGTCGGCGCCGACAGTCCTTGACCGTGCGCCCGCACTGCGGCTAGCCTGGAGCGTGATTCTCGATCGTCGCGACCGCGGGCTCCTGAGAGTCATCCTCGTCGGCGTGATGGCCACTCTCAGCGCGGCGATGCCGCGCGCGGCGACGGCCGAGGTGAAGTTCCCTCCGGGCTTCAGCGTCCGCGTCTACGTCACGGGGGAGGGATTCGATACGGCGGCCGGACGCAGCGCCCGCGGCATTCCGGCGACGTCCACGCTGGCGTTCGACCACGCGGGCGTGCTCTACCTGGCTCGCACCGGTCGCCGGTACACGCCGGGTGACGTCGAAGATGTCTGGCCGATCTACCGCATTCCCGCGGGAGGCGCTCGCCTCACGCCCGCGACGGAAGCCCAGTATCTTCACGGGCCGCCGCTGCCGAATCCGCAGATCGCCGCGATCCGTGACGGGCGCGAGCTGTTCGTGACGACGTTCGACCGTGAACGGAAGGTCGGCGTGCTGTACCGGATGATCGACGGCCGTGCGGAACTGTTCGCCGGCGGATCGCCACCGCGCGGCAGCGCGCCGCTGCTCATTCAGCCGGAAGCCGTGGCGTTCGACGCGGGCGGCACCGTGTACGTCGCCGACCGTGATCGTGGCACCATCGTCCGGCTGGACGCGGCGGCGCGCGTGCTCGATGCGCGGTACGCGCCGCTGCCGCGGCCGCGCGTGCTGGCCATGGGGCCAGCCGGAGAGCTCTGGATCGGCTGCGACAGTAGCGCCGAGGCGCCCTGGCAGACCGGGCCCGGCGAGATCTGGAGGATCGCGCCGGCAGCCCCGCCGCGGCTCGTGCTGCGGGGCCCGGTTGCCGCCGGTATCGACATCGGGCCCGGCGGGCATCTGTTCGTCGCCGACCGGCATGCGGGTCGGATCTTCGCGCTGCGAGCCGATGGCGCGCGGATCGACTTCGCTCAGTTCAGCGACGGCGACACGCCGAGAAGTGTCGCGTTCGCACCGGTCACGGCGGAGACGCGGCGGGCCGGCATCGCCGGCGACCTTTTCGTGATTCGGATTTCGGGCAGCGCCTGGCCGGTGAACGAAGTCATCCGCGTGAGCGGCCCCTTCGAGCAATTTCTGGCGGACGGTCAGTCACCGGCCCGTTGAGGGCCGCGCAGCCGTCCGGCCTCAGCGACTCTCCAGCCTGTAGAGCTCCGCGACGTTGTCGTGGAGCACCAGGTCGCGCTCCTCGTCGGTCATGTGCGCTGTCTGCTGCGCGAGGACGGCCTGGGAGTTGGGCCACGTGGAGTCGCTGTGCGGAAAGTCGTTGGCCCACAAGAGCCGGCGGATGTTGCACAGATCCTTCACCTTGAACGCCACCCAGTCGTCCTGGAACGTCGTGTACACGTGCTCGCGGAAATACTCGCTTGGCATTCGCGTGAGCGTGCCCGACGGCAGCCAGTACCGGTGACGGCTGTAGGCGTGATCCATGCGGTACATGAAATGCGGCACCCAGCCGGCATCAGCTTCCACGCAGACGAGGCGGAGCCCCGAATGCCGCTCGAACACGCCGCCGAGCACGAAGGTGCCGATGATGTCCTGGCATCCGCGGATGATCGCCATGAACGCGTTCAGTCGCGGCCCCCGGGCGCGCTGCTGATCCCCACGGCTGGTGAGAATATGAAAGCTGAGCGGTAGCCCGAGATCGATCGCCGCCTCGTAGAACGGCGCGTAGACCGGGTCGTCGTAATCCGCGACGGCGGGATTGCCGGGCAGCATCACGCCACGGAGGCCGAGGGACTTGATTCGCTGGAGGTCGGCGATGCCGTCCTCCATCGATCGTAGCGCCGTCTGGCCGATGCCGATGAGCCGATCGGGATGCGCCGAGCAATATTCCGCGATCCACAGGTTGTAGGCCTCGAAGCACGCGTGCTTGAAGTCGAAGTCCGGATGGTTGCAGAGCATCATGCCGACGGTCGGGTACAGCACCTCGGCGCTGATACCGTCCCGATCCTGGTCGGCGAGCCGGACTTCCGGATTCCAGCCGCCCTGATGCATGTCCTCGAAGCGGGCGCCGAACATGGCCAGCTCCTCGGCGCTCTTGCCGGCGGCCGCGACGAGCCCCATCGGGACGGGGCGCTCCAGCCCCTCGATGACGAAGAGATCACCCCGCTCCGGATCGCGCACGACGTGTGGCGCACGGTCCTTGAAGCGGCGGTCGATGCGATCGACGTAGGTGCCGGGCGGCTCGGTGACGTGCGAGTCGGCGGAAATGATCGGCTTGGGCATGGACGTCGGAGTCGACCATAGCACGTGAGGGGCCACGAAATGGCCCCTCACACTCCCCCCACGCTCGGCAGCGTCCCGGGACACCCGGGACGCTCCTCGATTCTCCGACACGTTCGTATGCGGGATATCGAGGAGTGCCACGGCTGTGCCGGGCCGCACCGAGCGAGGGGGGGTGTGGGGGCCATTTCGGGGCCCCCACGTTGATATAATCATAGCCCCGTGCCTCGCCCGACGCTCGAACGCCGCTGGCTGATCGTGGCC
>JBGPTW010000166.1:0-12319 GCA_041490825.1 Methylomirabilia bacterium
CTTCGTGATTCGTTCCCTGGGTTTCGCCGCGCGGGCGACAGCTCGCGGAATTCCGGAGCGCCCCCCGGCCCCCCGCGCGCGGTCGTGTCGCCGACGCCGTGCGGCTCGGGCGCGATCGTTCATGCATAGCGCGGGCTAACGGGAGAACGCCATGCCAGGAACCGACATCAAGTACACGACACGGAACGGCGAGACGTTCGACGGTTACCTCACGGCGCCGGCCGGCGCCGCGAAAGTTCCGGGGATCCTCCTCATCACCGCCATCTTCGGCGTGGACCAGGAGATGCGCGAGCTGTCGGACGCCTGGGCGAACGACGGGTTCATCGTCTCGGTCCCCGACATCTTCTGGCGCCAGATCCCGGGCCCGACGGCCGATATGCAGATCGCGTTCGAGCGGTACGGGAAGTTCGACCCCGTGCAGGGCATGACGAACATCGGAGAATCGAGGAGCGCCCCCAGTCTAACTAATCCAGCACGACGAGGCCTCGCGCGGCGCGGTTGAGCACGCGGCCGTCCGTCGTCGTCACCAGCACGGTGTCGCGCAGCGCGACGCCGCCCCAGCCGATCTCGAGGTGCGGGATCTCGATGCGGAGCACTTCGCCCGCTTCGAGGGTCGTCGCCTTGCCCGCATCGAGCTTCGGTCGCTCGTAGGGCTCGAGGCCGATGGCGTGCCCGACGTGGCCCCGCTTGAAGTCGGCGAGCCCGGCCGCGCGTGTCGCCGTGATCGCGGCGTCATAGATCTGCCCGGCGCTGATACCCGCCTTCACCGCATCGACCGCGGCTGCGAGTCCGGCCTGCACGGCATCCGACGCGAGCATCTGGCGTTGGCGCGGCTCACCCATCACCGCCGTTCTGGCGAGGCTCGAGTAGTAGCCCTTGTAGATGGCGCCGACATCGAACTTGACCAGATCACCGGCTCTGAGCGCGCGATCGGTCGGCGGTGGCAGCGCGATCCACGTCTGCTCGCCGAACGCGATGCTCGAAGCGTAGAGACTGGCATCGCGACGGAGCACCTCGCTGTGGTACGTCGCCGCTGCCTCGCGCTCGGTCACTCCGGGCTTGAGCGTCTGCAGCACGGCGTTGACCGCTTCCTCGGCGATTCCGAGCGCGCGTCCGAGACATTCGATCTCGTACGGGCTCTTCACCCGACGTGCCGTCAGCAGTGCAGCGGCGGCGGGGACGACCGTGAATTTCCCGAGGTGCTTGGTGATGCGCTCCCACGCCGCGGGAGCGAGGTTGCCCTCGTCGAGTCCGAGCCGGCCCGGGCGCACGCCGAGAGCATCGAGCGCGGCCTGCACCGCGTGACCTGGTGACTGCGCACGATGCTCCGTCCGCTCGCGAATGCGTTGCTCGTCCGGCCCGAGCGGATCGGCATACGAGCAGACGAACCCGCCGAAGGCGACGACGTGATCGACCGCGATGCCGTTGGCCATGATGAGCGGCACGTCCACCGCCGGCACCACGAGCGCGGTCCCGCGAGGCGTCCACACGGCGAACTGCGGCGTCCGGAAGACGCCATGGTTGACGCTCCGGAAACCGGTCAGATAGAAGACGTTCTCGGCGGTCGTCCCGACGAGGGCACGGAGTCCTTCACGCTCGAGTGTCGCGGTGACTCGATCGAGTTGGTGCGGATACACGCTGCGCCTCCTCTCGACGGTCGGGGTTACGCCGGGCCCTGGAGACGATAGACACGCGCCGCCGTGTCGTGGTAGAGCTTCGCCTTCTCCGCCGCCGAGCAGCCCGACGTCAGACGCTTGAACGAGTTCCACAGCACGGTATAGCTGCAGCTCGCCATGTCGACGGGGAAGTTCGACTCGAACATGCAGCGATCGGCGCCGAACTTTTCGATCGTGAACTCGTAGTAATGCCGCGTGGCATCCGCGAGCTCCTGGCTCGACGGCGGACGCGGACGCTCGTGCCAGCCGAAGCCGTTGATCTCCATGTTGATCCCGCCGAGCTTCGCCACGACGTTCGGACACGTCGCGAGCTCGGTGATGTACGGGCGCCACTCGGCGTACACGTCCTTGGCCTTGCCGGCATAGGGGCCGATGCCGAGCGGGCCACCGAAATGATTGAGGGTGATCGTGGCGCCGGGAAACGCGCGCGCCAGCGCGGTGACGTCCGGGATCTGCCGGTAATAGCACCAGGCTTCGAACGTGAGCCGGCGCGGCGCGAGCTGAGCGAACCCGGCGCGGAAGTCGTCGCGCAGGAACAGGCCCGGCCCGGGCTTAGTGCGGTGACTGGGCACTCTCTCATCGGCATCCCACGCCGCGGCCCGTCGGATGCCGCGGAACCGGCCACCGCCCGCGGCGATCTGCGCGTCGAGCACGGCGCCCACGGCATCGCCGAGTCGCAGATCAGCCGTGCCGATGATCCCGGCGGCGACGCGTGTCTTGCCGTACAGGCCCGACTCGCTCATCGCCGCGATGCCGTTCACGAACTCGGTCTCGCCGACGGGCCGCAAGGCCTCCGGGCCATCGCGCTTGAACATGGCCCCGCACTCGATGAAGACCGTCGAGACGACGTTGTGGCCGGCGCGGACGTCCTCCAGGATCTCGTCGAGCAGATAGCGCGGCATGACGCGCGCGCTGTTGAAATCCCAGAGGTGATGGTGCGGGTCGCAGATCGGCAGCGCGGGCTCGATCGGATCTTCGATCGTCAACGCGAGCCAGTCGTGGTTCTTCGATCGTGCGGTCATGGCGATAACCTCGTCCTTTGCTCGTAGGCCACGTTCAGCTCGGTGGCAATCGCTGCGAGGTGCCTGTCGAGGGTCCAGAGCCGCGCCGGGGCCCCGAGAGCCGTAGACGCCAGCAGATGCACGTCGATGAATCCGATGCCGCGCCCCATCAGGGCGCGCCGCTCGAGAAAACTGAGCGCCTCGGCATGCGTGGCCGTCGGTGCCGACGGCAGTCGGCCGAGAAGGTCCAGCACTTCGCGCCGGTTCTTCAGGTTTCCGCAGGCCAGCTCGCCGATCACGAAGGGATGCGCCAGCACGCTTCCGGCCTCGAGCTCGTCAGCCAGCGCCGCATTCCCCGAGCGGAGGTGCTCGACCCAGACCGAGGTGTCGACCAGGGTCAACTGTTTTTCGAGCCTTTCAGCCGGCGACGCGGCGGTACCCTGAGCGACCGCTCCGTCGCTCCCAGCCGAGCGAGGCGCCGGGCACTCTCGCGCTCGATCAGCGCGCGCAATCCCTCGTGGATCAGTGCGGTTCGCTCGGTCATACCCGTGAGGCGCTGCGCCTCACCGAGGAGTTTGTCGTCGAGATTGAACGTGGTGCGCATGGCGACCTCCTACCGTATGTATCATACATACATCAAACGATGACTCAGTGTCACACACTCTCGATGGCGATCTCGTTCCCCACGTATAATCGTGAGCGCGAGCAAGTTGAGACACGCAGGAGGCCGACAATGGCGCTGGAGACGAAGCAGGAACGAATTCGACCGGTGACGGGAACCCACGTGGTCCGTGTGCAGCACGAGGGCATCGTGACCGCCGACGCCGAGCGGTCGAAGGATTTTTACTGCCGCGTCCTGGGATTCCAGGTGCTGCCGCGCCCCGCGTTCTCGACCGGCGGCTACTGGCTCGGCACGCCGGGCATCTTTCCGCAGATCCACATCATCCAGTCGGAGCTGGTGCCGCCGGGGCCGGGCGCACCGATCAGCCCTCGCGCCCGTCACACCTGCTTCGAGGTGGCCGACTACGACGCGATGAAGGCCACGCTCGAGCGCGAGGGGATCAAGTACGTCGAGAACACGCAGCCGGGCGGACGCCTGCAGATGTTGTGTAACGACCCCGACGGCAACACGCTGGAGTTCCAGCCGGCAACCGTGTGATCGCTCGCCCCATTCGCGGCGACTTGGGAACGACGAGGCGGCCGGCGGCGTCGAGCGCAACTTTCATGGTTTTCAAATTGCCACAGAAATGGTATCGATACAACCAATTCGACTGTTGCTCCGGAGACCAACATGTCCTTCCTCCAGTCGCGAACACATTCGGCCCGCGAAGGAATCGGTAAGTCTGTCCTGCGCAAGGAAGACGCGCGCCTGCTCGTCGGCGGGGGCTGCTACAGCGACGACGTCAACCTGCCCGGCCAGGCCTACGCGTGCTTCGTGCGCTCGCCGCACGCGCACGCGCGCATCCGGGGCATCGACACCGACGCTGCGAAGACGACGCCAGGCGTCATCGCGGTGCTGACCGCCACGGACGCCGCGATGGACGACGTGAAACCGATCGCGCACAGCCCCCTTCCGGCGAATCCGTACGAGGACATGATCCGCGCCAGCGACGTCCTCTTCGTCGCCCCGCATCCCCCGATGCCGATCGATGCGGTGCGCTTCGTGGGCGAGATCGTCGCGATCGTCATCGCTGACACGCCCGCCGCGGCACGCGATGGCGCCGAGCGCGTCGTCGTTGACTGGACACCGCTGCCCGCGGTGACGTTCAGCATCGCCGCCGCCGGCGACGCGGCGCCGGTGCTCTACGAAGAGACCACGTCGAACGTGTGTGTCGATGCGACGGTCGGTGATTCCGCGGCCGTTGACCTCGCGTTCTCGCGGGCCGCCCACGTCGTGCGGCTCGAAACCTGGGTGCATCGCGTGAACGGCGTCCCGATGGAGCCGCGCGCGGCCGTCGCCGCCTGGGACACGACGAGCGGCCGCTATACTCTCCACACGGGCGCGGGCGGACTCGGACGGACGCAGGCGGGCGTGGCCGGCGCGCTCGGGGTTCCGGCGAGCGCGGTGCGCGTGATGGCCAAAGACGTCGGCGGAAATTTCGGGACGCGCAACAGCTGCTATCCGGAGTCTGCGCTGCTCGCCTGGGCGGCACGGCGTCTCGGCCGTCCCGTGAAGTGGACGGGAGAACGCCGTGAGCTGTTCGTCGCGGATTATCACGGCCGCGATCTCGTGTCGCACACGGAGCTCGCGATCGACACCGACGGCACCTTCCTCGCCTTTCAAGGCTCCAACACAAGCAACGTCGGCGCTCACAGCGTCCACTTCGGTCCGCTGAACAAGGGTATGGCGAGCTCGACCACCGTCTATCGCATTCCCGCCGTGTCGATGCGCGGTCGGGCCGTCACGACGAACACGACGCCGACGACGCCCTACCGCAGCTCCGGGCGCCCCGAGGTGATGTTCGTCATGGAGCGGCTCATCGATCTCGCCGCGCGCCGTCACGGGTTCGATCGGCTCGAGCTTCGACGAAAGAACCTGGTGCCGGCCGGCGCGATGCCGTACCGGAATGGCGTCGGCGTGCTCTACGACAGCGGCGACTATGTCACCGCTATGAATCGAGCGGTCGCTCTCGCGGA
This sequence comes from Methylomirabilia bacterium, assembly GCA_041490825.1. GTDB lineage: Bacteria > Methylomirabilota > Methylomirabilia > Rokubacteriales > CSP1-6 > JBGPTW01. Next base: position 5,315 of record JBGPTW010000166.1, read on the forward strand.
CTGGAACGGGTTCGAGGCCCGTCGCGCCGAGGCGCGCCGGCGCGGCCGATATCGCGGAATCGGCGTCGCGAACTACCTCGAGCTCAACACCGGCTTCCCACGAGAGCGCGCGCACATCACCGTACGTCCCGAGAAGAGCGCGGACGCTCCCGAGAGGAGCGCGGACGCTCCCGAGAAGAGCGCGGGCGCTCCCGAGGGACGCATTGACCTCGTGCTGGGGACGCTCTCGCAGGGTCAGGGACACGAGACGAGCTTCGCGCAGCTCTTGGTCGAGTGGCTCGGCGTGGAGCATTCCGCAGTGCGCTTGATTACCGGCGACACCGACGTCACTGTCGTCAGCGGTGGGGCACATTCCGCGCGCGCGTTGCGGCTCGCCGCGGTGGTCATGGCGAAAGCCTCGGATCAGATCGTGGAGAAGGGCAAGCGGATCGCCGCGTGGCTGCTGGAGGCCGCGGACGCCGATATCGAATTCTCCGCGCGCCGCTTCAGCGTGAAGGGCACCGACCGCGCAGTCGATCTGTTCGAGGTGGCGCGCGCCACCGAGCGGGCGGACGCGCCAGAGGATTGTCGAGGACCGCTCGACGGGCTGAGCGATGAGGACATGCCCTTGCCGTCCTTTCCCTACGGCTCTGCGGTGTGCGAGGTGGAAGTCGATCCCGAGACCGGCGTGGTCGAGCTGGTGCGCTACACCACCGTGGACGACTGCGGCCGCGCCGTGAATCCGATGATCCTCCACGGCCAGACGCACGGCGGCATCGCGCAGGGCGTGGGGCAGGCGCTGTGGGAGTCCTGCGCGTACGACACCGAGACCGGGCAGCTCATGTCGTCGACGCTGATGGACTACGCCCTACCCCGCGCGGACATGCTTCCGTCGTTCACGACGGAAATCAGCGAGGTGCCCTCGACGTCGCATCCACTCGGCTTGCGCGGCGGCGGCGAAGGCGGGACGACGCCGGCGCTCGGCGCCGTGATGAACGCGATCTGCGACGCGCTCGCGGATCTGGGTGTCGAGCACATCGAGATGCCGGCGACGCCCGAACGCGTGTGGCAGGCCATCCGGGACGCGCGGCCACGCCGAGCACGATTATGAGGACATCGACGTGGTGACCGGTGACACCGGCGCCATCCCCTTCGGCGTCGGCAGCTTCGCCAGTCGCGTCACCGCCACGGCCGGACCCGCCATCGCTCAGGCGGGGACCGCGCTCCGCGAAAAGATTTTCGCGGTGGCCGCGCACCTGCTCGAAGCGGCGCCGGCGGATCTCGAGATCGCTGACGGCTCGGTTCGGGTGCGCGGGGTGCCGGACCGGCGAGTGCCCCTCGCCCAGATCGCGCGGTTGGGCAACGCGGGCGTGGCCTTCGGCATGGTCATGCCGGGAGGCCTTCAGGTCGGACTCGAGGCCTCCGCGTACTTCACGCCGTCGCAGGCCGGCTACTCGGCGAGCGCCCACGTCTGTATCCTTGACGTCGACCCGGACACCGGCGGGGTCGCGATCGTCCGCTACGTGGTCGGCCACGACTGCGGCAACGTGATCAACCCGCTGATCGTCGAAGGGCAAATCCTGGGCGGCGTGGCCCACGGCCTGAGCAATGCCCTCTACGAGGAAGCGGTCTACGACGAGCAGGGCCAGAGCCTGGCCAGCAGCTTTCTCGACTATCCCCTGCCGTCGGCCCGCGAGATGCCGCGCGTGGAGATGTTCCACCTGACCACGCCGAGCCCGATCAACCCCCTCGGCGTCAAAGGCGCGGGCGAGGCCGGCACGATCCCCGTCACCGCCGCGGTGGCCGGCGCGGTCGAGGACGCACTGCGTCCCTTCGGCGTACGCGTGAATCGCATGCCCCTCAACCCCGCGCGCATCAGCGATCTGATCCGTGGCGCACCCACGCCACTCGTAGTGGGCATACTTCCCTTCGTCGATTAGCACCTTCATCTGACGTCCCATCACCTCGGCGGCGTTCCTGTCTGCCGTAGGCAAGATCAGCTGACGTGATAGGGCAATCCATTTCTACACGCTCGCCCTCGACGGTGTCTTCTTCGCCGAAGGCGAGGGGGACGCGGGTGCCGCGTCTGCTCCGGCGCCGCGGGCTCGGGGCCGAACCCTCGTCACTGGGTGTGGGCGGATCTCATAAGGCGCACGTTCGACATCGACGTGCTGGCGTGCCCCAGATGCGGCGGCCGCCTGCGCTTGATCGCCACGTTGAGGATCCTGAGGCGATTCGCGCGATCCTTGCTGCCCTCACAGAGCAGGCGGATCGGGCACCGCCAATCGTCGCGTCCTTGGACACCAGCCACGCTGCTGCCCTCGACGCATGAGCGCCATCCGGGCGCCGCGGTGGCGACGCCTGTTCGCTCGGGTCTGGACCGGTCCTGCGTCCTTGGTTCTCCCCGCACCTCCCGAAATTCTCTTGACAGGTCCGTCGTCCACAGGGCAGGGGCGGATAGATCCCGATAGCGCTCGGGGAGACGGGGTTTTCCGGGAATGACGGTTTATGTCTTCTTCGGTCTTCGCCAGAAACAAAAGAATGGGCGCGGGAAATGGCGCACTTTGCGTCCCACTCCGTCTCATCGGGCCTGCTGCATCAAATACTTATACGTCTTGCTGCGAGAGACTGACGTCACAATTTCTGCGCCTACGAACCCGAGATGCTCCAGGATGACGACCTTTGTTAGCAGAATCAGCCGTTCAACCATGAGAAGGAGCTGCTGCGAGTTGCGCATCTCGGTCGTGATCCTGTGCCCGAAGAGATAACGGTTCATCTCGATCATAGCCGCAACAACCCCGGCGGCATTCTGTCCTAGCGGGGGTATCAGTTCACTATGACTCTCGATGAGCGCCAGGAGGTTTTGTGGAAGGCACAATTCTTCCGTACTCGGCAGCATGTCGATCCAACGGCCGTCGGCTGAATTCGACGCGGAGCGCCGGAGCCCGTCGATCGCATCGCGAATAGCTTGGTCTGACACACGCCCACCGAGGAATAGGCTGAGCACCGTCACGAGGAGGCGGAACTTGGTCTCGAGATACACAGGCGGGCCGTATAAGAGCCCAAAATACACGTCGAGAGCGATCTTGAAGTGGCTACGTAATCGCAGCCACTCGTTCAGTACATTCGGATGGGTCGACGTGACTTCTTCCCAAGTGAAGAGCATATCCCAGCGTGAGGGCCGTTGCTCATCGCGCGCCTTATACACTGGCTGAAACAACAGATTAACAGAGGTTCGGGCCACATCGGCACCCTGTGATTGGCCGACGAAAATAACGTCGTCCACGGAATTCGGTTGATCCACCGCAAACGTCAAGAAGTCTGCAAGCGGAAAGATCAGTTCCCGTAGGATCTGCTGGGGCGCAAAGCCTGCTCCGTCAGAGAATGTCAGCTGCGCCTGCTCACTGATCTCGAAGCGTCGGTGCCGCGTAGACGCCAGCCAATCGACTTCAAGGCGCGCATTCCTCTCGCCGATCCTGAGTTCGACGGGTGGCGGAGACTCGTATCGAACGAGGACAGCTTGCGGTGTCGGATGTTGGGGCTCGAAATTCCGAAAACCCGTTAGGCCGCTCCATTCTGCAAGATAGGCATAGCGTGCGCGAACGGAGGCGAATCTCGCCTGATCTTCGTCGAGGAGATGATCCGTACCGATGTACGCCCGATTCGCTCGAATCTCCTCCGTCTCGAAGCCCGGGATCGTGAACGTAGCTCCTTTTCTAAAGCAGTTGACGAGCGTTATGAGCTTCCCCGGGTATGGGCTGTCGGCGATGATACCGTGAATCGTCGGGTACGTTATGTGCTCAAGGCCATGAGCTAACTCGCGCAGAGTGCCGAGCAGGGAAAGCGTGATGCCGTCCTGGACCGAATAGTGGAGCTTGCCTGCGACGGGATGGTCGCTTGCATCTGGGAGATGCCAAAACCCGCTTGAGTCGATGGATTGCATCGCTAGGATCCGACCTTAAGACTCGGCAGTTGCTTCAATTTCGTACGGGCGGGTCGGTAGGTTGTGGCTCCCCGACATCTCAAGCAGCATGGGCAAGAGCGGGTCGATACTGGACCTCAGGGTCCATGATCGATAACACGAGCGTCTCTTCGGGCGCTAGCGCCCGCTCCGGACTCGGGGTCATTTCGAACAACTTCCATGCTTCGGGGTTGTTGCGGGCAAGCTGGATCCTGCTGAAACCTTCCTTTGTCGCTCCGAAGACTCTGGGATCTCCGCGGAGGACGCGAACCAGATGTTGCCAAATCTGGAGGTCGGCGCCGAGCTCAATCGAGACGGCGAACAGGAGATTAGCGAAAGGCATAGGCCCAGGCGTATTGAGCACGCGGTCGACGAAGTCAGGAATGATCTGGACGGCATGGCGCGGAGCAACGCGCAGAAGACCTTGGATTGAGATCGACGCGTAGCGGAGATCTTGGGCCTCGCGCTTCCAGAAGTCGATTAATCGATTCACGTCGTCCGCAACTGGGCGCTGGTGCGACACGAGAGATCGTAGGGTCAATAGATGGAAGTCCGGCGTGTCGGCGGGTGGCCACGAGACCAAGCGTCCGCTAATGGCGAGCATGTTCAGGAATTCCACGACGTTCTCCGAAACCGGAAGCGATTCCACCAAAGTGAACAGAGCCTTAAGGAAATCTGGTTTGCGGAGTTGGCGATCTTCTGCCATCACGGCCTTTGCCAACAACGCTCCGGCTAGGTCCCCTACTCGTAGTGGAAGAGCCAGCTCAGGTATCGGATTTACCTCACCCAGGAGGAACTCTAGGCGCCCAATGTCGGATGGTACCGGCACCCGTGGGTTAGGCGTCTCGTTCATCAAATAGCGGGTCAGCCACTCCTGTCCTTGACTTTCTGACGTCTCGAGAAGAAAGCGGAAGGGAGTGGGTTGCACGAGTGTCTACCTTGGGATGAATTCTGGTTGTTCGAGTCGTGAAGCTTCGAACGGTGGTACGACAATCTCACGCACGCCACCGCTTCCGTCTGACGCCGCAAGATTCTTCGTGGTTCCGCAGCCAGCACCTGCAGCGGGCGGGACAAAGTGGGGGTGAGTCGATGCATCAAACGCGGTCGGTACTCGGGCTTGCCCGACGCGAGCGCGCTGGACCTTCAGGAGAGCATGAGCTGTCGGCGTCGGCTGTGGCCCCAGACCGAGGACCTGCCGACACCTGATTGACGTCGTGCCGGTTGGAAAGGTGGCATCGCGGTCGACCTCGAACGTCGAAAAAACGGACGGTATCGGGCCCGACACGAATTTCGCAGGATCCAGAAAATCGAGATATTCAGCAGAACACGCGCTCCGGAGCCAATCCTCCAGAACGGTCGTGCCTCCCCCCGCCGCGGGTGAACGGATCGGCAGCGCGTCGTCGCGTCCAAGATGATTGCGTACACTCCACGCGTCCATGAGTCGACAGAGTCTCTGCGGAAGCGCTGAGTCGGCTTCGGGACCATGGACGACGAGGTCAGACGCAGGATGCCGTAGAAGGCTTTGGTACCAATCTACCGCATCGTGTCCTGATGCTCTGAGCAGCAGCATTTCCGCGAACCGGCGGACTGCTTCGACGCCCTCAGAAGTGGAGGGCAAATTGGCCTCACCTTCCACGTGGTGTCGTACTATCGGGCCATCAGCGGCAACGGAAAGGTCCGCGAGCCACGACGTGGCTGCGTCGCGGGCGGCTCCACTGACAAGATGTTCTGCGATAGCTATCAGATTCACGACTGGTCGCCTCAGGTCCTGGATTGTATCGTATCGGTTTACAAACAGTCGTAGGAGCTTGAATGAACGTCGGTTCGGCGCTCCTCCCCGTCTCGGTCGACAGGCCGGCCGCCGGCCCGACCCCTCGCACCGGGTCGGAACGCGGCTTGAATCTGTAGCTGGGGGGCGGATGGGTCCTGATAACCCCCCGGAGACCGCGCTCCACCATGAGCTCGATCCCGGCGCGCCGGGCGAGCGCTACCAGGTCGTCGTCCACGTCGACGCGCCCGTGCTGGCGGACTCGGAGGCGCCCGGCCAATCCGTCCTCGAGGGCGGCACGCACGTTCCCGCGGAAACGTCCCGCCGCCTGGCGTGCGACGCGAGCCGGGGGGTGATGCGACACGATCCGGATGGCCGGGTCGTGGAAGTCGGCGCGCGGACGCGGACCATTCCACCGGCGCTGCGGCGCGCGCTGCACCACCGTGACCGTGGCTGCCGGTTCCCGGGCTGCGGCGTGGCGTTCGGTCAGGGCCATCACATCCGGCACTGGGCCCAGGGCGGGCCCACCACGCTCTCGAACCTCGCGATGCTCTGTCGGCGCCATCACCGCACCGTCCACGAGGAGGGGTACCAGATCGAACAACAGCCCGACGGCGAGCTACGGTTCCGGCGACCGGACGGACGGCCTCTGCCCGATGTCCCGCTTCCGCCGGCGCTCCCCGACGATCCCGTCCGGGCGCTCCGAGCACGGAACGAGGCGGCTGGGCTTCACCTGCACGCGCGGACGACGTGCCCGGGCTGGCGGGGAGAGCGCGTCGACGTGGGCTGGGCGATCGACGTCTTACATCCCCGGGCCCTCCAGCCCGTGGACAACGGGCGGCCGAGCGACTTGGAATCGCCGCGATGAGCTGGCAAGACTTCCTTTGCCAAGGCCCGTTGAGAAGTGGATAGGCACTCCGCTCCTGGTCATTGCGACCCGGCGCCTGTCCGTCACGACATCGTCGACCGGCGGTCTGGAAGGAGCAGTGATGACGACGCCGAGGCGCAGGCGGCAACGGGCTCATCCGTGAAACATGCTAATCTAGCGGCATGAAGACGATTACCATACGCGATCTGCGGCAGCGCTGGCCTCACGCGGAAGCATTGTTGCAGGTGGAGAACGAGCTGATCGTGACTCGCGACGGAGCGCCCGTGGCCAAGCTCGTCCGGATCGTGCCGGACACACGGCGTCGCAAACGGTTCGACCCCGCCGAGCACCGGGCGTGGCAGGTACGCCTCTTCGGCAAGCGGACCACCGCGTGGGTCGATCGAGCCCTCGCCGAGAGTCGAGCGGACC
>JBGPTW010000167.1:0-12311 GCA_041490825.1 Methylomirabilia bacterium
ATTCCAGATGCGCGTGGCTCCTTTTGTAGCGGGGTCCGCGTGCTCGGGACCACCGCGGGTGGGCTCATTCCAGATGCGCGTGGCTCCTTTTGTAGCGGGGTCCGCGTGCTCGGGACCACCGCGGGTGGGCTCATTCCAGATGCGCGTGGCTCCGCACCATCAGGCGGTCACGCGCCATCGCAGCATGCGCCGCTCGAGCGCGAGCAGTGCCGCATTGACCGCCGATCCAAGAAACCCCAGGACGAGCGCCCCCAAGACGATCTGCGCCGGGTTGAAGAACGTCCGTCCTTCCATGATCAGATACCCGAGCCCCACGTCGGCGCCCATGAACTCGGCGCCGACGATCACGAAGAGGCCGAGACCGAAGCCGAGCCGGAGCGCGACGATGATGGCCGGGAGCGACGCCGGCACGACCACGCGCCGGATCAGCGTGAGCCGCGTCGCACCAAGGCTCGCGGCGGCGCGCAGCAGCATGACGTCGACGCGCAGGACGCTGGCCGCGATCGCCACGAACATCGGGAAGAACGTCGTGTACCCGATGAAGGCCACCTTCGAGGTCTCGCCGAGCCCGAACCATACCAGGAACATGGGCAGGAACGCGAGCGGCGGGATCGGGCGCACGAACTCGATCACGGGCTCCACCACGAGCCGGAGCGGTGTGCAGATGCCGGCGAGCAGACCGAGCGCGAGGGCCGCCAGGGCCGCGAGACCGAAGCCTTCGACGACGCGGCGCAACGAGACGGCGGCGTGCCTCAGCAGCTCTCCGCCTTTGAGACTCTCGACGCCCGCCTTCACCACGTCGCCCGGCGTCGGCAGCAGCACCGGATTCGTGATCTGGGCGACCTGATTCCCGTACGAAATGGCCGCCCACAACAGCAGCACGCCGATCACCGCCTTCATTATTCGTGCACCTTGGCCACTTCTTCCTTCACGACGCGCGTGATCTCGCTCTCGAAGTGGGTGAACTCCGGCGTGAAGCGGTCGCGTACCTCGGGCAGCTTGATCGCGAATACCTGCTTGATGCGCCCGGGCGCGGACGTCATGACGACCACGCGATCCGCGAGGTACACGGCCTCACGGATCGAGTGCGTGACGAAGACGACGGTCTTGTGCTCCACGCGCTGGATCCGAGAGAGCTCGTCCTGCATCACCTCGCGCGTCTGCGCGTCGAGCGCGCCGAACGGCTCGTCCATCAGGATGATCGCCGGGGTGTTGGCCAGCGCCCGCGCGATCGCGACACGCTGCTTCATCCCGCCCGACAGCTGAGCGGGGAACTTCTCGGCGTGCGCCCGGAGTCCGACGAGGTCGAGGTAGCGATCGACGATCCGCCGGCGCTCCACGGCCGCCACGCCTTTCAGCACGGGTCCGAACTCGACGTTGCCGGCCACGGTCAGCCACGGAAACAGCACGTACTCCTGGAACACGACGCCGCGGTCCGCGCCAGGTCCGATGACGGGACGGCCATCCACGAGCACGCGACCGGTCGTCGGCTGGAGGAAGCCCGCGACGATGTTGAGCAGCGTCGACTTCCCGCACCCCGATGGTCCGAGGAGGCAGAGAAACTCGCGCTCGGCGACGTCGAGGTCGATGTCGCCGAGCGCCTGCGCCTGCTGCCCCTCGACGGCAAACGATTTGCCGACGCCCTGAATCTGGATCTTCGGATTGATCATAATAATATGGGGGCCCCGAAAGGGCCCACATACCCCCAGACGCTCGGAGCGCCCCGGCGCAGCCGTGGCGCTCCTCGACTCTTCGATGCCTTCTTGAGGGTCATCCTTTGCTCAGGCCGGGTGCTGCCAGCGCAGGAGACGTCGCTCGACGAGACGCACGAGCCCATTGCCGGCGTATCCGAGCAGGCCCAGGATCACCGCGGCGCCCAGCATCTGCGGGACCAGGAAGAAGTTGCGCCCGTCGTTGATGAGGTAGCCGAGACCGTACTCGGCACCGATGAACTCGGAGATCACGATGACGAAGAACGACAGCGCCACGCCGAGGCGCAATCCGGTGAGGATCTCCGGCAGCGCCGCCGGCAGCACGATCCGAAAGAAGAGCTGCGCCGGCCGGGCGCCGAGGCTCTCGGCCGCGCGCACAAGCAAGGGATCGATCTGCCGGACGGCGTGGATCGTCGTCAGGAACATCGGAAAGAACGTGGCGTAGGTGATGAACCCCACCTTCGACGTCTCGCCGATGCCGATCCAGACGATGAAGAGCGGCAGCATCGCGAGCGGCGGGATCGGACGAAGCAGCTCGACGACCGGCTCGACGAGCGTGCGAACCGCGCGGAGGCGACCGGCCAGGAGTCCCAGAGCGAGCGCAAGCACGGCACCCAGCGTGAACCCGATGGCCACGCGCTCGAGCGTCCATCGGACGTGCAGCCACAGCTCGCCGCGGACGGCGAACGTGACGAGCGTGGCCATCACCGCCCACGGGCCCGGCAGGAAGATCGGGTTGAACAGGTTGCCGGCGATGACGATGCCCGACACGACACTCCAGAGCACGAAGAAACCGGTGATCGCGCCGATCCGGACCGCGAGGGCGTGGCCGCGAGCCACGGACGGTCCGCGCAGGCCCCATTCCATCATCTCCGGCACGCTGCTGAAGACGTGGTCGCCGATCATGGTGGACTACTTATTCCTGCCCCTGCGCGCGAAGTCAAGGCGTCCGCGCGCTATCGCACGCGCAGTCGCGGATCGAGGCGATCGCGAAGCCCGTCGCCCAGCAGATTCAAGCTGAGCCCCGCCAGGGTCAGCGCGAGACCCGGGAAGAGACTCACCCAGAACGCTTCGCGGATCACGTTCTTGCCGCTCGCGATCACGTTGCCCCACGACGGCACGTACGGCGGCACGCCGACGCCGAGGAAGCCGAGAATCGCCTCGGCGAGGATCGCGTAGGCGAAGACGAAGGTGCCCTGCACGAGCAGCGGCGCGACGCAGTTCGGCAAGAGGTGCCGCACCGCGATGGCGGCCTCGGTCCTGCCGAGCGCGCGCGCAGCCTGCACGTAGTCCTGCTCGCGCAGGCTCAGCACGGTGCTGCGGATCAGCATGGCGGTCCGGGGCGTGTAGACGACGGACAGCGCCACGATCACGTTCCACACGCCGGGCCCGCGCGCCGCCATCAGCGCGATCGCCAGGAGGATCGCGGGAAATGCCATGAGGCCGTCCATCACGCGCATGAGGACGAGATCCATGCGCCGCCCGGCGCCGGCGGCGAGGCCGACGGCAATCCCGCCGAGCGACGTCAGCACCATCGTCGTGACGCCGACGAGGAGCGAGACGCGCCCGCCGTGCACCACGAGGCTCCACACGTCGCGCCCGAACTCGTCCGTGCCGAAGTAATTGCGCGCGCTTGGCGGCTGCAGCCGGCGCTCGGGGTCGAGGCGGGTGGGATTGTGCGTCGAGATCACGCCGGCGAAGACCGCGGCCAGCACCACCACCAGGAGCATCGCGGTGCCCACCACGACGTTCCGATCGCTCAGAAGCCGCCGGGCCCACAGCGCGCGCTGTCCTGGGGCCGGCACCGCCAGCGGCACGGCCACGCTCTCGCCGGCTGCGTCAGTCATAGCGAATCCGTGGGTCGATGAACGCGTAGAGCACGTCCACCGCCAGGTTGATGAGCACGTACGCCGCCGCGGTCACCAGCACGACGCCCTGCACGACCGGGTAGTCCCGGCGCAGGATCGCCGAGATGATGAGCCGTCCCAGTCCCGGGATATTGAAGACGATCTCGGTCACGACCGCACCGCCGATCAGGATGGCCATCGTGATGCCGATCACGGTCACGACAGGTACGAGCGCATTGCGGAACGCGTGCACGTACGCGACCGCCCACTGCGAAAGACCCTTGGCGCGCGCGGTGCGCACGTAATCCTGGTGGAGCGCCTCCAGCATGCAGGCGCGGCTCATGCGCGCGATGAGGGCCGACTGGTTGAATCCGAGCGAGACGGCCGGAAGGACCATGTACCGCATCGCCGCCACCGGGTCGGAGAAGAGCGACGCATAGCCGGCGGCGGGAAGCCAGCCGAGCCGAACCGCGAAGAGATAGATGAAATTGAGGCTGAGCCAGAACCCGGGGATGCACACACCGAGGAGCGCCGTCAGCATCAGCACGCGATCCCACACGGAGCCCACACGCGCGGCCGCGACGGCGCCGGACGGCACGCCGATGACCACGGCCACGAGCAGCGCCGAGAACGTCAGGACCAGCGTGGGCTCCGCGCGCTCCATCAGCGCCGTGGTCACGGGTCGGTCGAGGAAGTACGAGTAGCCGAGGTCGCCCCGCAGCACGCGCCCATAGAACTTGAGGAGCTGCTCGTACACCGGACGGTCCAGTCCGAGCGCGGCGCGGGTGGCCGCGATCTGCGCCGGCGTCGCGTCCGGACCGAGCATGACACCGACGGGATCTCCGGGGATCAGATGGATGAGCAGAAAGACGACGGTGACGACCACCGCCATCACGGGAATGATCGCGAGGATGCGACGGATGAGGTACGCGGTCATTAGACGTGGGGGCCCCGACATGGCCCCCACACCCCCCGACGCTCGGCGCGCCCCGGCACCGCCGTGACGCTCCTCGACCCCTGACGCTCGGAGCGCCCCGGCACCGCCGTGACGCTCCTCGACCCCCGACGCTCGGCGCGCCCCGGCACCGCCGTGACGCTCCTCGACCCCCGACGCTCGGCGCGCCCCGGCACCGCCGTGACGCTCCTCGAGCCCTGACGCTCGGCGCGCCCCGGCACCGCCGTGACGCTCCTCGACCCCTGACGCTCGGCGCGCCCCGGCACCGCCGTGACGCTCCTCGACCCCTGACGCTCGGCGCGCCCCGGCACCGCCGTGACGCTCCTCGAGCTCAGCGCGCTATTTCTCGAGCCACACGTTGTAGAAGCGGACGCGCTCCGTCTTCTCGTTGAAGCCCTTCACCGTGGTGCGCGCGGCGCGGAGACCGAACAGGTCGCCGTACCGGATCACCGGCACCTTGTCGTAGAACTGCCGCGTCTGCTTTTCCCAGAGCGCCATGCGCTTCTTCGGATCCGTCTCGCGCGCGAGCTCGGCCTGGACGCGCTGGATGTCCTCGTCGGTCGTCCAGCCGGGCCAGCTCGCCGTCAGGTAGATGTGGTGCGTCGGGTCGTAGAACGCGCCCATCCCGGTGGTGAAGACGTCGTACTCCTTCGGGTTGTTGCGCCGCTTCACCAGCGTCGCCCAGTCGACCACCTGCAGGTCGATGTTGAAGCCGGCGTCCTCGAGCTGCTGCTTCGTGAGCAGCGCGAAGTCGTACATCCACTTGTACTCCTGCGTGGTCATGAAGCGGATCGGCTCTTTCTTGTAACCCGACTCCTGGAGGAGCTTCTTCGCCTTGTCGCGGTTGTGCTCGTTCCACGGGAGCCCGGCGAGCTTCGTGTGCCAGGAGGAGATCTCGACCGGCGCCAGGCTCGAGTCCATCCGGTAGAACTCCGAATGCCCGCCGGCGACGTTCTTCATGATCGGCTCGATGTCGAGCGCGGCCTGCCAAGCCTGCCGCAGCTTCTGGTTCGTCATCAGGCCTTCCTTCTTGTTGAAGACCGCGACGAGCCAGTAATACGGCTTCGAGACGACCGTGCGCACGTTGGCGTTCCGCTTCAGCCGGTCGTAGGCGTCGAGGTTGAGGTCGTCGGCGAACTCGAGCTCACCGGTCTCCACCTGTGCGACGCGCGTCGCCACTTCCGGCACGGGGATCCAGCGGATCTCGTCCAGGTACGCGGTCTTGCCACCGCCGTACCCGTTCGGCTTCTCGTTCCGCGGCTTGTAGTCCTCGAAGCGCACCATCCGGATGTACTGGTCCGGCTTCCACTCGGCGAGCTTGAACGGGCCGGTCCCGATGTATTCCGTCGCCTTCACCTCCGGCGGGAACTTCTCGGCGATCTCTTTCGGATAGATCGCGCCGAAGTTGTTGGGCACGGCCAGCGAGATCAGCACGATCGCCGACTTCTCCTTCAGCTTCATCTCGGCCGTGTACTTGTCAACCGCCTTCCAGTCGGCGACCTGGGCGAAGAGCGCCTTGCCGTAGATCGACTGCTTGCCCCAGCGCGCGAGCGACGCCACGACGTCGTCCGCCGTCATGTCCTTGCCGTTGTGGAACTTCACGCCTTGCCGGAGCTTGAACGTGTACGTCAGACCGTCCTTGCTGACCGTGTGGCTCTCGGCGAGCATCGGGATGGGCCGGTTGTTCTCGTCGAGACTGTAGAGTCCCTCGTAGATGTGATTGGTCAGCGTCTCGGTGATGCTGGCCGTCGTCCAGTGGGCGTCGAGGGCCGGCGGCTCTCCGAGGTTACCGACACGCAGGACCCCGCCCTTGCGGGGCGTGTCCGCCGCCATGGCGGTGCCGAACGCGAGCGTCACGGCAAGAATCGGGAGCGCGAGTCTTCGCAGCGACACTGCCCACGCCATGATCAGCCTCCGGAAGCGACATCGAAGTGGTGAGACTCTGCGCCGGTGCCGAGACCTTGTCAACGGCGCTTCGTGCCGTCGCTTCGACCTTGACACAGGGACTCGCGCACGGATAGCTAGGACAGGCCACGGGGCCGACCATGGGCAACGGTACGAGACGAGGCGTCGTCCTGATCGCGGTGCTCGGCCTGCTGGTGGCGAGTGTATCGCCGGCAGTCCCGGTGGCCGTGGCGCAGGACGTTCCCCCGGCCGACGATGCCTATCACTTCCGCTACTGGGCCGACGGGCGCCACGACGCCAATTACATCGAGTGGTGGTACTTCAACCTCTTTGACGCCCAGCAGAACGTGCAGGCGGTGTTCACCTATTTTGTTGCCGATCCGGCCAACCTGACGCTCTACGGCGTCGCGCAGCTCGTGGCCGTCGCCTATTCGCCCGCGGGCATCGTCAGCGTGGTCGATTCGTATTCGTCGGATTCATTCTCCGCCGCATACGACAAGGCCGACGTCCAGATCGGGACCAGCGCAATCGAGGTCGTCGATGCCTCCACCTACCGCATCGTCGGCGCGACTCAGGACGGCCGGCTGTCCTGGGACTTGACGTACGTGAAGGAGTCCGACGCGTGGGCTGCGGCCGATCGCATCACGGTCGGCTCGGTTCCGTGGGAGCGGATGAGCTGGCTCGTCTACATGCCTCGGGCGGCCGTGTCCGGCAAGGTCACGATCGACGGCCAGGTGTACGAGGTCGCCGCTTCCGGCTATCACGACCACAACTGGGGAGAGTGGATCTTCACGGACGCGCTGTGGAACTGGGCGCAGTATTCCGCGCCGGGGTTTTCGTTCGAGTTGGGGGACTTCATCGGCCAGCCGGTCGGGATAGCCAGCCTCGACGTCCAGGGGCGGCGAACGGTGTTCACCAAGGATCAGTACCGCCTGGTGCATACGCGCTGGGCGTACGACGGCGAAGACCGTCAGCCATACCCCGTCGAAACCCTCTTCGTCGCCGAGGATCCCACCACGCGCTTGATCCTCACGCTCCGAGCGACGGCCACCGACACGCTCCGCGGCGAGGCGCCGATCCCGCTCCCGTTCCCGCCCCCGGTGGCGGTCATTTACGAGCAGACGGCCGAGTATGACGGCTGGTTCCAACAGAAGGATCCGAGTGGAAACTGGCTGCCGCCGGTCTCATTCGGCGGCGGCGGCTTCAAGGAGTACACGGCCAGGACGTGGCACGGCCCCGCCTCCGCGGGGACGCAGGACGCGGCATCCCGCAGGCCCGGCCCGCGGGCGCGTTGAGTGGTCCCGACGAGTAGCTCATTTCCGCCTGGCCTACTCACTTCGGCTCACCAGACAGAATAGTGCGTTTGCACTATTGAGGCAGGGGGCCGGAAGGCTCAGGATGTCCGCATGACGGACTCAGGCGCAAGCCCGGCGAGGTGTCCCTTCATCGTTCCGGTCCTCGCCGACGGCGTCCGCGCCTTTCCGGTTTTCGGTTATTGCCGGCGTCCCGCCGGTGCCGGCAGGGTCCCCGCCCTCGAAACTTTCGGGCGCTTCTGCACGACGTCCGACTACTCGACGTGCCCCGGTTACCAGGCCTGCCTGGCTCGAACCGTCAGCCTCTTGTGGGGAGCGCATGCCTGAGCCGCCAGCTTCCGGCGGACCGGGCAATTCCGGCGTCTGAATATCGCGTCTCCAGCCGAATAGCACATATGGATTGCTTGATCGTTCACACGCCGAAATTCAACAGCTTCTACAAGCCGCTGGGCCGGTTCATGTGGATCAACTACATGCCCATGGGAACCCTGGCCATAGCGGACTATCTCGTCAAGCACGGCCAGGACTGCAGCATCATCCATCAGGGCCTCGAGTTGATGAACGACAAGAACTGGAAGCTCGAGCAGGGCCTGAAGGACATTGACGCGCCCGTGATCGGCATGACCCTGCACTGGCACCACGCGATCTACGACGTGATCAATTCCGCGCGCAAGATCAAAGAACTCAAACCCGATGCGTTCCTGGTCCTGGGCGGATTCACCGCCGACTATTTCTACGATCAAATTATCGCCGAGTGCGGCTTCATCGACGGGATCATCCGGGGCGATGCCGAAGTTCCCCTCCTACGCCTGGTCCAGGCCGTGAAGGCCGGCAAGAAGGACCTGTCGGACGTGCCAAACCTGGCGTGGCGCGATCGGGATGGGCAGCTTGTCGCCAACGCCGTGACGTATTCGGCCGATTGCGAGATGCTGAGCAATCTCTGCTTCACGAATTTCGAGCTCCTGAAACATTACGACACGTATATCCAGCACGTGACCGTGCCCTTCCTCGTCGTGAACGGCGTGTCTCTCGAGACGAACTACGCCAGATATTCGTTGAAGAAGCGCTATTTCCCGCTGGCACTGGGGCGGGGATGTCCCTTCACATGCTCCTGGTGTAGCGGCTCTTTCAAGCAACGGAATCTGGTGACGCCGCGGCACGCGATCGCCTACCGGAGCCACGAGTCCATCATCGCGGACATGCAGAGGGCGGTCGATTACGGCTATGAGGCCGTGTACATGGTGTTCGACCCCACACCCAACAACATGAGCTGGTTCCTCGAGCTGTTTCGCAAGATTCGCGCGGCCGACCTCGGGAACACCGGCGTCATGTTCGAGCTCACAGGCATCAGCTCGAGGGAATTCATCGACGCCTTCGCCGACACCTTCACCGGGCACCGGATGCTCTCCTTCTCCCCCGAGAGCGCACTCGACACACTCCGCCGGCGCAACAAGACCGCGTATTTCAGCACCGAGAACACCCTGGCGATGATCGACTACGCCGCGTCCCGGGACGTCGATATGCTCGTGTTCTTCGCGGCCGCCATCCCGGGAGAAACGGAAGTCGAATTTCGGGAAACCATCCGCATGGCCGATGATTTGAAAAAGAAATACAAAGGCAAATTGAATACGGAGATCTTTCTACTGGAACTGGAGCCCGGCTCTCCCTGGCAGGCGAAACCCGAAGCCTACGGGATCGTCACCGAGCGCAGGACGTTCTGGGATTTCTATCGGGTGCATGCCGACCCGACGACCGGCACCTTCACCTCGCTGGGGTATTACATCCCCGGTTATTTCGAGAAGCCCCTCGACCCGGAAGATCCGGAAAGGGATTTCGAGCGCAGGATCCTGCAACTCAAGTGCGACCATTTCTGCGCGCTCAATGCGGGCCTCAAGAACGGCCGGCCCGTGTTCGTGACGAAGACCATGTGCAACATCGCCAACGTCCTGAACATCGTGACCCGCAAGGACAGCAATCCCCTGGTGCGGACCTATTAGTAAACGCGGGGGCCCCGAGATGGCCCCCACACCCCCAGACGCTCGGCGCGCCCCAGCAAAGCCGTGACGCTGCTCGATACACCCAGACGCTCGGCGCGCCCCAGCAAAGCCGTGGCGCGCCTCGATACTCCGACAGGTTCTAGCTCAACGCTTGGCTGCAACGCTCGCCGTGGATCGATCGAGCGCGTGTGGGACGCGGCACTCGGGATGCGCCGCAGTAGGAGCGTGTCGGATTATCGAGGCGATCGCCGGGTTGCCCGGCGACCGGCGAGCGTATGGTCGGAGAATCGAGGCGGGCGCCGGGTGACCCGGCGACCGGCGAGCGTATGGGGGTCTGGGGGCCTTCGAGGCCCCCGGATGATTAGACCTTCGCGACGCCAGCGCGAGCGCAGTCTTCGTCTTGCTGCGCTGTCCCTCCGCCAACGCCACACGCGCCTTCCACCACGCCGTTGCGAATGATCGGCACCGCGCCCTGGCTCGGGATCATGTGGCCGCCCTCGGCGGCCGCAATGCCACGGATGATCGGCGTGTCAGCGCGTTCTTGAAGCTCCCCACTCGGGCGGGCGAAGGCCGCCGACGCAATCGCCTTGCCCTGGCTACCGTACACGCTGCCCCAGATGGCGCCGTCCATCCGATTGAATGCGAGCAACCGCCCTCCGGCATCGCAGATCGCCACGCTGATCTTGATGTTCAATTCCCTGGCTTTGTCCACCGCGGCTTGCATGACGTGATTGGTTTCTGCAAGTGTGAGCGCCATGTGATGTCCTCCTGGAACTTCCCAACGGCTCGATCGGTTCAGTGACTTCTCGGAACGACGGGATGGCCTGCCGCGGCGTCAGCGATCGCGTGATCGTTGTCAGCGGGCACGGCGCCGCTGACACCGACGGCGCCCACGATGTGGCCGTCTTCGACGATCGGCAGCGCGCCCCTGCCGAACACGAACTGATAGTCGCCGAGTTGCGTGACGCCGCCCGCGAACAGCGCCCGCTTGGTGAAACGATCCTCGAGGTCGAGCGTGCTGGCCTGAAACGCCGCGGCGGCGTTCGCCTTCGCGCGCGCGATCTCCGGCGTCACCCAGAGCGCGCCGTCCATCCGATCGCACGCGACGAGATGGCCGGCATCATCGACCACCGCGACTGCGACCTTGAAGCCGAGCTCCTGCGCCTTCGCGATGCCACGCTCGATGCACTCGTGGGCCTTCTTCAGCGTCACTGACAGCCTCTATTCCTCTGGGGGCCTCGAAGGCCCCCAGGCCCCCATACGCTCGTCGGTCGCCGGGTTACCCGGCGCCCGTCTCGATCCGCCGACCCGTCGCGCGGCCGGCGCCCGGCCTCCCCGCGCCCGCCTCGATCCTCCGTCACGCTCCTCGCGACCTGCACTCGGCCCAGCTACACCGTGACCCAGACCTCGTCGCCCTCGACACGGACGGGATAGGTCGGTACCCGGCCGCCCCGTGACGGCATGATGCACTCGCCAGTGCGCACGTCGTACATCCAGCCGTGCCAGGGACACGCCAGCCGCGTCGCGGATAGTTTGCCCTCGCTCAGGGGACCGCCCTGGTGCGCGCACGTGTTGTCGCAGGCGTAGACGGATTCGCCCACTCGCGCGAGCACGATGCGCGTGCCGTCGACTTCGACGAGCTTCGGCTGCCCGGGCGGGAGCTCGGCCAGCCGGGCCACGAGGACATCACTCATCGAGCGCGCCTCACAGGTCTTCCTTCAGAACGTACGCGCGATACAAACCCGTCATGTATTGCCAGCGCATCTCGGTCGCCTGTCGCACGCAGTCGACGGCGCGCGCGCGCATCTCCGGCGTCGTCGAGTACTGCTCGACGATCTCGTAGCCGCGCTCGCCGTGAATCTCGTCGGCCTCGATGTGGATCGCGAAGAACTCGATCTCGTGGTCGGTGAACCCGTACTTCGGCTTGAGCGGAGGCAGGTTGCGTCGATAGATACCGGGCACCTGCGACTCGAGGCCCACCAGGAGCCCGGCGGCCGCCTCGGTGAACGGCTTCTTCGACATCTCGTAGCACCAGGCGGTGAGCGCGCGCGTGGTCGGGAGCTGCACGGTCGTCTCGACCTCGCGCCGGCTCACGCCGCACGCCTCCGCGAAGCGGATGAGGAGGTCGACGTGCTTGGTGCCCGACTCCTCCTCGATGATGTTCTCCAGCAGGAAGTCGCGCGCGTCGGCATACGGGCACTCGGCGTAGACCGCCGCGCACCAGCGCGGGAACTGCGACACGTACTGGTAATGCTGCGCGGCCCACGCGCCGAGCTGCGCACGCGTGAGGTCGCCGCTCACCCATTTCTCCGTGAACGGGTTCATCCGGCTGTGTCGGGCATTGACCGCGGATTCGAGCTGCTTTCGAAACGCACTCGCGTCAGCCATGACGGTTCTCCTTTGTAGCGGGGCCCGCGCGTCCGGAACAGTCGCAGGTGGGCTGTGTCCAGATGCCCGTGGCTCCGTTTTGTAGCGGGGTCCGCGCGTCCGGAACAGTCGCAGGTGGGCTGTGTCCAGATGCCCGTGGCTCCGTTTTGTAGCGGGGTCCGCGCGTCCGGAACAGTCGCAGGTGGGCTGTGTCC
>JBGPTW010000168.1:0-12292 GCA_041490825.1 Methylomirabilia bacterium
ATGGGCGTGGACCTTCGTGATTCGTTCCCTGGGTTTCGCCGCGCGGGAGACAGCTCGCGGAATTCCGGAGCGCCCCCCGGCCCCCCGCTCGCGGTCGTGTCGCCGACGCCGTGCGGCTCGGGCGCGACCGTTCATGCATAGTGCGGGCTAGCAGCCGACGCGCGGTGACTCAGCAGCCGACGCGCGGCGTGCCGCGCGGGCGGCGCGGCACGAGCGTACAGGCGAATGTCGCGGGCTGCCGGCGATACTGGTCGAGCGTGGCCTGGAGCCGGGCCAGCGTCCGATCGCGACGCGCGAGCCCGATCCCGTAGATCGCAAGATCGTTCACGAGGCGCGTGTAGAAGTGATGCCCCGCGTCGCCGCCGTCCTTGCCCATGCACGGACTCGGCTTCTGCGCGATCCGGAGCAGCGAGCCAAACGCCTGCACGAATTCCGCGAGGAGAGGCTCGGCCGCCACGTCGCGCGGGACTTCGGGAAAGCGCGCGAGGAACTCGTCGACGCTGAGGGGACCGCCCGCCCCACATGCCTGGGCTTCGAGATGTTTTGCCAGCTTGAGATCCATGGCTCCCCGCGAGTATAGCGCGGCCGACCTCACCCTGGAATCGAATCGCCGCCACTCCGAACCGGGCACCGTACTGCCCGTCTCCCGCCGGATCACCGGTCGGCGCGCGCGTCGTTCGTTCGTGAATCATCCGGCCGTGAGCCGGTACAGCCTCACCGCCTTCTCCACGTTTTTCAAATCGCGATGGCCGAGATCCTCGACGGGAACGCCGCCAGCGAGACGCGCCAGCGTCGTGTCGCTGATGACGATCTCGCCGCCCTGCGCCACGCCGGCCAGCCGGGCCGCGATGTTCGTCGTGAGCCCCGACGCGGTGTACGTCCACCGCGTGCCCGCCAGGCCTTCGATCTTGGTGGCGCCGAGCAACGCGGGACCGCTGTTGATACCGATGTGCATCGCGAGCGGCTCGAACCGTCCCGCGAGCTCGGCGTTGATCTCCGCGGCGCGCCGATGGATCGCCCGCGCCGTGTCGATGGCCGCGCGCGCGTGGTCGCCCTCGTGGAAGATGACCATGAGCCCGTCGCCCGCGGTCTCGTTGACGTCGCCGCCGTGCTTGACGATCTCGTCGAGGAACGCGCCGAAGTAGCGCTCGACGAGCGCGTCCAGCTCCTCGGCTGGCAGACGCGAGGAGAGCCGCGTGTAGCCGGTGATGTCGGCGAAGACGACGGTGACGTCCGTCTCGCGCTTGTCGAGCGACGGCGCTTCGGGCGACTCCTCGATCAGCTGGCGAACGCGCTGTGGCACGAACTTGGCGAGATTCGTGCGGATCAGAAGGCTGCGCTCGAGTTGCTGCGCATAGTCGACGACCTGTTGATGCGCCTCGGCATTCGCCACCGCGACGGCGCTCTGATCCGCCAGCGTCTCGAGCAGCGCGAGGTCCTCGGCCGTATACGGCGCTTCCGAGCGCTTGGGTCCGAGGACCAGGAGCCCCCGTAGCTCCTCCTGGAAGCGGAGCGGGACGACCACCTCGGCGTCGAGCGCGCCGTACGCTTCGAGCGCGGCCGGAGCCAGCGCGCTGAAGCTCGGATCGGCAGCGACCTGGTAGCGCGACACGGCGCCGGGCGCCGTCGCCACCACGACTGCCAGCGGGCCCGACGGCGCGCCGAGGATCAGGCGCGGATGGCGGACGTGCATGACCGTCTCGATCGTGCCTGTCATGCGGCGAGTGATCTCCTCCAGGTCGAGCAGACTCGTCATCGAGCGCGCGAGTGTCTGGATCGTGCGCACGTAGTCCGCGCGCTCGCGGAAGAACGTGCGGTCCACCGCCCGCTGCATCCACTCGCGCATCGGATGGAACACGAGCGCCACCGTGAACATGAACGCGGCGGAGAACCACGGCGAGCGCGTCAGCTCCGCTTGCGCCAGCACGAGATTCGCGCCGGCGATCGCCACGGCGTAGGCCGCGGCGATCATGGCCGCGAGCCCCGTGTACATGACCGAGCGGCGGATGACGAGCGTGGCGTCGAACAGCCGGTAGCGCACGGTGGCGTAGGCGATGGCGAGCGGATAGAGCAACCCCAGCGCGGAGCCGAGCTGCGGGTCGGCCGGCGCATGGAAGAGGTGCGTCAGCGGCGCGAGCATGAACGTCAGCCAGCAGCCGAGCCCCAGACCGATCCCGAGCAGCAACACCGTGGTCTGCTGATTCACGAGCGGAGAGTCGGCCTGCCGGCGCGTGTCGAGGAGCGCCACAACCTTGATCGGGAAGGACACCATCGCAAACGTCACGAGACTGACCACCGCGAAGGGATACGTCGACGCCAGCACGGCAGGTGCCGTGAGATACAGCCCGCCGAACACGAGCGAGGCCGCAATGCCGACGACGAACGCGCCACGATAGAGCCACGGGATGATGCGGTATCGGTCGAGCCACGCCTGGCGTCGCAGGTTGACCGGATACGTCAGGAAAAAGACCCAGCCGTGAACGGACAGCACGACGCCGACGAAGCCCACGATGAGCACCGCATACTTCCGGAAGCCCAGGATCGACTCCGGCGTCGCGACGTTCGAGACCGCCCACAGGCACATGTACACGAGGAAGTTTCGGTTCGGGGCGGCGGCGGAGTTCTGGGAGTATACGAAGATGCCGGCAGCCAGCATGGCCGCCGACACCACGAAGTACACGCCGAAGCGGCCGATGACGTCACGCCAGGTGAACGCTCGTGGCGCGAGCACGACGGTGAGTCGGCGATCTCCGCGCGCGACCTCGTACCGGATGTCTCCGCTGGCACGTTCCACACGGCTCGTCAGCTCGACAGGAGAACCGCCGTCGACGGCCACGATCCGATCGCCCCACGCCAGACCGCGCTCCCTGGCGGCCTCGTCGATCGGGAGCACCCGGAAGTCAGGAGAAACGAAGAAGCCGGGATATGGGCGACCGACGTCGGCCATGAGCGCGATGGCGAGGCCAAGCAGGCAGATGACGCTCGCGGCGAGGATGCCCGTTGGGCGAATGTCTCGCGGCGGCATGTCAGGGGTCGCGACGAGATCTACCCGATCAATCGCGCTGGCGTTCAGTGATGGCTGCCGTGAACCATCGACGCGTCCGTCGGTGGCTTCAGCGCCTGGAGGAACGCCACGACGTCGACGAGGTCCTGGACGGTCATCGAGTCGTTGAACGACGGCATCTTCGACGAACCGTCCGGCGCCTCGTAGCCGCGCCCCTTTTCCACAACCGCGCCGGGATTGACGATCGACTCTGCGACGAACTCGGCGGGATGGTGTCCGGCCATTGACGCCAGCTCCGGACCGATCCGGTCGCCGTCACTCGGACCGGGAAACTTTTCGCCCTTCACCTCGTGACAGCTATAGCACTCGAGCTTGACGAACACCTCGCGCCCCTTGGCGGGGTCGCCCTTCGGAAGGGTGAATTTCCACCCGTCCGGCGTCGCGTGCATCTGGGGCCGCGGCATGCCGGGCATCTCGCCGTGCCCGCTCGTTCCTTGCTGCGCAAGGCCGACAGCGATAGTGCCTCCGAGCGCTATCGTGAAGGCCAGAGCAGCGAGCGTCAGCGGCCGCGATCGACGCGTTGCCAATTCCACTTCTCCTCGTGTTCAGCCGCGCGACGTCAGCGAGGTTTCAGCTCGACCTTGTAGCCGTCCGGATCGCGGATGTAGAGCGAGGGCCCATGGCCGTAGGCGCCGCGCCGATCGACGACGTCACCCTCGATCGTGACGCCCCGCTGCCGCAAGTCGTCGGCCAGCTCGTGGAGGTCGTCGCAGCGAATAGACAGGCAGAAATGATCCATCCCACCACCGGGCTGCGATTCCGCATCGGCCGGCAGCAGATCGATCAGTTGATCGCCGAAACGAAGGTGGACGAGCGAGATCCGCTCGTTCACGTGGTCGAGCGTGCAGCCCAGCACGTCGATGTAGAACTGCCGGGACACGGCTTGATCGCGCACTCTCAGCACGACGTGATCGACGCCCAGCGGTGTGAACGATCGGCGCTCCATGATGGTCATGAAGCATGGCTGCCTTCGCGCCCGCGGTCAAGCCCTGGGGGGATCGAGGAGCGTCCCGGGTTTCCCGGGACGCCCCGAGCGTGGGGGAGTGTGAGGGGCCATCTCGGGGCCCCTCACGTTGGTGGCGGGCCACTATTCCTGCCGGAGGACGACGAGCGGCCGGGCACCCAGCAGCCGGAACGTGGCCAGAAAGCCGACGCCGAGCGCCAGAAGCACCGTGAGCGCGACGCCGAGCAGCAGCGCCGCGGGCTCGAACGTCCAGCGGACCGACAGGACGAAACGAAGCACGATCCACGCAAGCAGCATCGCCAGCACCGACCCACCGAGGCCGGCCGCGGCACCCAGACAGCCGTATTCGACGGCGAACGTTCGCGCCACCGTGGCTCGTGTGGCGCCGACTGTGCGGAGGATGACCGACTCGTAGAGCCGCTGATACCGGCTGGCCGTCAGCGCGCCCACCATGACGACGAGCCCCGCCGCGATGCTGAAGAGCGCGATCACCCGGATCGCGAGCGCAAGCTGATCGAGGACCGCGCCCAGCCGTTCGAGGACGTCACGGACCGGGATGGCCGTCACGTTCGGAAACGCGGCCACGACGTTGTCTTGAAGGACGTTCTCCGACGACCGAGGCACCCGCGCGGTGGCGACGTAGGTGGTGGGCGCGCCGGCCAGCGCGCCTTGCGAGAAGATCACGAAGAAGTTCGTGGAGAAGCTTTGCCAGTCCACGCGGCGGATGCTCATGACCTCCGCCTCGATCACGACCCCCTGGACGTCGAACGCAAGCCGGCTACCGACCCCGACGTGCAGAGATGCAGCCGCATCCTCCTCGACGGAAATCCGTGGCCGCTCGGCCGCCTCGGTCTCCGTCCACCATCGGCCACCCACGATCACGTTGTTCGCTGGCGGGCTCGCCGCCGAGGTGAGCACGTAGTCACGCGTCAGGTACCACGTGCGATCGTCGTGCCGGCCACCACGGCGCCGGTCGACCATGTCCCGTGTGACCGGAACGCCGTCGACCGCGGCAAGACGCGAGCGGACCAACGGCGTGAGCTGCACGGCGCTGCCTGACGCGCGCGTCACGATGTCGGCGAACGCCTCGCGTTGATCCGGCTGAAGGTCGATGAAGAAGAAGGACGGCGCCTCGCGCCGCTGCTCGTAATCGAGCTGACGGCTCAAGCTCCGCTCGAGCAGCGCCACGCCTTCGAGCAGCATCATGGCGACGCCGAGCGCCACGATCACCACGGCTGTGTGACCGCCCGGCCGGTGCAAGTTCGCCAGGCCGTACCGCCACTCGAGTCCGCGTACCGTCCGGAGCGCCCGCGCCGCACGTCGCACGATATAGGCCAGCCCGGCGAGCAACGCGAGCGCGGCAGCGCAGGCGCCGACGAAGATGGCGCCGACGACGAGCGAGCCGGCTTGCCACACCGCGAGCGCCGCGAGCCCGGCACCGAGCGGGACGATGACGAGCCACGGCCGGCGGCGCGGGATCGGCTCCACGTCGCTTCTGAGAATGGCCGACGGCCGCACGTCGCGGATGCCGAGCAGCGGCCAGAGCGCGCATAGCAGCGTCGTTGCCACACCCATGGTCACGGCACGCAGGATGGTTGCGGGCTCGGGGCGCGATCCGAGCGCGAAGGGCACGATCCCGGCCAGGACGCGGACCAGCAACGGCTGGACGGCCACGCCCATCGCGGCGCCGGTCATGCTGCCGAGCAGCCCGAGCACCTGGGTTTGCAGCAGGTACGTCAGGAGCAACACGCGCGAGTCGGCGCCGAGACACTTCAGCACCGCGATGGTATTGCGCCTGCGGCGGAGAAACGTGCTCACGGCCGACGCGACGCCGATGCCGCCGACCAGCAGGCTGACGAGACCGACGAGTCCCAGGTACGTCGTGAGCTGCGCGAAGAACCGCCGGAGACCCGGTTGCGCGTCATCGAACGTCACGACGCGCACGGCGACGCCGGAGGCAGCGGCCGCCAGCACGTCGCGGGCCGGCCGCGCCCCGACAGACTCGGGCAGCCGGAGCAGGACGCGATGGC
The DNA here is from genome assembly GCA_041490825.1 of Methylomirabilia bacterium. Classification (GTDB taxonomy): domain Bacteria; phylum Methylomirabilota; class Methylomirabilia; order Rokubacteriales; family CSP1-6; genus JBGPTW01. The sequence continues at coordinate 6,059 of JBGPTW010000168.1, forward strand.
GAAGGCGGCTGCCGACACGGACGAGGCCCGTCCGCGCGAACGATGCCGGCGACAGGAGAATTCTCGGGCCGAGGCTAACGACGCTCGCGGGCCGGTCGGGCTCGCGTCGCACGATTCCTCGGATCGTGAACGCGGTGGCGCCGATCTCGACCCGATCGCCGATGCCGAGCGCCAGCCGGCTGAGCAGCGACTCCTCGACGATGACGCCGCCGTCGTCCAGGAGGCTCTCGAGCGGCTTCGCTGGCATCGTGTCGACGACGCCGTAGAGCGGGTAGCGCGCATCGACGGCTTTCAGCTCGACGAGCAGCGTCCGTCCGTCGGCGGCGCTCCGCGCCATGCCGACCATCTCCTGAACGCGGGTGACCACAGCGCCCTCGGCCTGGAGACGCGAGACGTCTGATTCGATCTCGTGATCGATCGGCCGAGTGGAGCGCACTTCGACATCGCCGCCGAGGAGCGACTTCGCTTCTCGACCGAGCGTGCGCTGGAGATTGGCGCCGAGCGTGCCGACCGAGGCAAGCGCTGCGACACCGAGCGCCACACACGCGAAGAATCCGACGAATTGCCGCCAGGCGGCACGCGTCTCGCGCCACGCCATCCGGGCGGCGAAACGCATCATCGAGGAGCGTCACGGGTCCCCCGGGACGCTCCGAGCCCGGGGGGTGGGGGAGGGTGGGGCGGCGATCGGTGGTCGAGGAGCGTCACAGCTTCGCCGGGGCGCTGCGAGCGTGGGGGTGTGGGGGCCATTTCGGGGCCCCCACTACTAACCACCCGCCCGTCTCGCAGCATGATCACGCGGTCGGCGTGATGGCTCAGCGCCGGGTCGTGAGTGACGAGGACGAGCGTGCTGTCCCGCTCCTGTCGGAATTTCAGGAGCAGGTCGATGATCTGGGCGCCGGTGGTCGAATCGAGGTTGCCGGTCGGCTCGTCGGCAAGCAGTACGCGAGGGCCGAGGGCCACTGCTCGAGCCAGCGCCACCCGCTGCTGCTCGCCGCCGGAGAGTTGAACAGGGTAGTGCCCGGCCCGATCGGCAAGAGTGACTTCCCCGAGCAAGGCAAGCGCCCGCGGACGAGCGTCCGCGATGCCGTCCAGCTCCAGCGGGACGGCGACGTTCTCGGCGGCGGTCAGCGTCGGAATCAAGTGATAGGACTGGAACACGTACCCGATCGTCTCGCGACGAAACCGCGTCAGCGCATCCTCGGCGAGCCCCGTGATCTCGACGCCCGCAACGGTGATCGTTCCGGCCGTCGGCTGGTCGAGGCCCGCCACGAGGCCGAGCAGCGTCGACTTGCCGCTGCCCGAAGGACCGGTGATGGCAACGAACTCTCCGGGCGCGACATCGATCGACACCGAATCGAGGACCGTGAGGAGTCGGCTGCCGCTCGGCAGGCGCATGACGAGATCGCGGACACGGATCATGGTCAAAAGTCATACTACACTGGCTTCATGAAGCGCTTTCCGGCCGCGACGCTGGTCGTCGTCGCGGCGCTCGCCGTCGTCTCCGTTCCGTTCTCGGCGCGCGCGGAGGCGCGAGCGGCCGCGCCGCGCGTGATCGTCGCGCTCGGCGACAGTCTCACCGCGGGCTCCGGCGTGGCGCCGGACGAGACGTATCCGGCGCGACTGCAAGAACGACTCACGGGCGAAGGGTACGGCTACCGGGTGATGAACGCGGGCGTCAGCGGCGACACGACCGCTGGCGCGCTGCGACGCGTCGACTGGGTGCTGCGCGCGCGACCCGAGATCGCGATCGTTGCTCTCGGCGCAAACGACGGCCTGCGCGGTCAGAGCGTCACGGCGATGCGGGACAATCTGGCGGCGATCGTGAGGCGCCTCGAGGCCGCGGGCGTTCGGGTGCTCGTCGCGGGCATGCGCGTGCCGCCCAATTATGGTGACGACTTCGCTCGGGCGTTTGCCGCAGTCTTCCCCGAGGTCGCCCGCGCGACAGGTGCCGCCTTCATGCCATTCCTGCTCGACGGCGTTGCCACGATCCCCGCGCTCAACCAGCCGGACGGACTTCACCCGAACGCCGACGGCCACCGCGTGATCGCGGATCGGCTGTGGCCTTACCTCACGCCGCTGCTGAAACGGCCGGTGGCGACGATCCCGGCACGCGCAACCCCGCGCTGACCGAGCGCGCATCGCCGGACGGTTCGGGCGAAATGACCTGTCACAGAGCGTTGCCGCGATGACGGCCCGGCACGGCCGAAGGGCGACACTCGCGTGGACATTCCAGTAAATTAACGGCTTAGCGTTTGGCACCTGGTCTGCATTGAAGAGCGGCCATGCGATCGGCTACACTTTCCGGTACGATGATGCTGCCATCCCCCACGGTGCTCGGACCTGGGATGACCTCGCGCCGACTGCTGTCCGGATCACTCGCCACTGCGGGTCGGCAGCAGCGCGGCTTCACGCTGATCGAGCTCGTGATCGTGGTGGCGGTGATCGGGATCATCGCGGTGCCGACGACGATCTACTTCCTCAACTTCGCCCAGGCCCAGGCGCTCAACGGAGCGGCGCAACAGATGGTGAACCACTTGAACCAGGCGCGCCAGCTCGCGATCACAAGTAGCACGTCCTATCGGATCGACTTCGACAAGACAAACGCCAAGCTCCGTTTCCTCCGCCCTGCGAGTTGCGTTCCGAGCACGTCCGGCTCCTGCACCGCGTGGACAGGGCCGGGGACCGACAGCAGCGGATACAGACACCTCGAGAATGGCGCGCGGATCCAGTGCCTGCCCATCGCGACCATCACGTTCAACTTCCTCGGCGTCGGCAGCTCCGGCACCATCGGCCTGCAAGCGTCGACGGGAAACGCCGTCCGTTACGTCATCGTGAGCACCACCGGCCGGGTCAGAAGCTCGACCACCGCCACGTCCGGAGCGTGCACATGACCCGCCTCGCCCGGTTCGTTCGACGGTGTGGCGCGCAGGACGGCTTCACGCTCGTCGAGGTCGTCGTGGCCATGTTGTTGCTCGCGATCGGCCTCGTCGGCGCGGCGACCGCCGTCTCCGTGCACGTGAACGGGGGCCTCTCCGCGGCGGCAACCAGCGGGCTCGGCGCAATCAACCGCAGCAACGTGGTCAGCACGGCGACGATGCTGGCTCAGGAGAAGATCGAGCAACTGAAGCACGACGCGGAGTGGAGAGGCACCGGATCGCCCCTGCCCGCGGTTGGATCATCGCCGCTGAGCGCTTCGACCAGTTGCTCAGGCACTGTGGCGGGCAGCGTCTGCACGGAGACGACGGTCACGAACTTCGCCATATACTCCCGCACCACGACCGTGGATACCGACTCGACTCTCCCGAATTCGTCCGCCACCTCCAGAGTGGTCACCGTCGACGTCACGTACAAGGCGATCGGCGACGTCGGGACGAGCTATGGGGGGAAAGTCACCCTTGCGACGATCATCAGTCAGCGCCCTTAGCGGCTCCGCGGCCCGCCAGGCGCGCGACGCCGCCGGCTTTACCCTGGCCGAAATGCTGGTCGTCGTGGCGGTCACGGGATTCCTCATGGCGGCTGTCTTCGCCATCTACGAGGTGACTCAGCGCACCACGTTCAGGGCCAGCGGGAGCGAGGCCGCGCTGGTCCAGGCGCGAGCCGTCGTCGACAAGTTCGGCGGCGACTTCCGCATGGTCGGCGCCGCGTGGAACTTCTTTGCGTCGCCGATCACCGCGGCCACGGCCAGCAGCATCACGTTGAACGGCGACATTGACAATACGCTGGATGCCAGCTACAACCCTGTGGTTCTCACGGCCGCAGTCACGGCGGTCAATACCACGACGGTCACTGTCAGCGACACCACGAACATCTCGAGCTCCTGTAATCAGTGGATCGCCCTTGCCAATGGCCCGATCGCGGAGCGCCACCAACTGCTGGCCACCAATTGTACGAGCACCACCAGTGGCGCCGGCACCGCATCATTTCAGACCTCGGCCTCGGATAGCGGAACGTTTACGACGTATCCAGCGAGCGCGGTCGGCTCGGGAGACGTCACGTTCGTCTATACCGTCGAGACCGTGAACTGGGTGTGGGATTCCACCAGTCAGAAGCTCTGCCGGAAGGTGAACGCGGTGTGCCCGGCGGACCCCACCACGTGGGATGACAATACCGACGTCATTGCAGACAACGTCACGAACTTCTGCCTGACGTATCTCGACTACACGGGCAACGTGATGAGCGTGAACAACGTGAGCTGCGGCACAGTGAGCGGCGCTCTGTCGTCGATCCGGGCGGCGATCGTCACGGTCACGGTCAAGTCGCAGGTCGGTGATCAGACCATCAGCCGGCAGATGGAGCTGACCGCCCGGGCCCGGACGCTCATCCCGTAAGGAGGCAGGGCGATGAGATCATTCTTCGGTCGTAGCGGAAACGAGCGGGGCATCATCCTGCCGTTGACGCTGATCATCCTGACGGTCCTCGTCACGCTGGTGTCGGCGATGCTGGCGCTCGGCACGACCGAGCCGCAGATCTCCGCCAACCTGGTGCGCGGCGCGCAGGCGTTGAGCCTCGCCGAAGCCGGCGCCGATCGAGCCATCGCCTACTTCGACCAGGACACGAACGGCAAGGCGTGTCTGGTGGCCGTCCTGAACCCGGACTACGGCTCCGCCCAGCCGCCGGCGCTCTACAACTACCCCGGCAGCTGCGCCACCGGCACCACGACCACCACGCTGTACAGCGCCGAGACGCTGGGAGTCGGAAGCACCGGCAGCTACACCGTCGCGTACACGCCAACCACGTACGCGACGGTTCTGATCAGTGCGATGGGATGCCAAGGCAGCACGACCTGCCCAGCTCCTTCATATTCGACGACGGTATCCTGCCCGTCCGGTTCCGTTTGTCGGATCGTGCGCATCGTCGTCACCCGGCAGTGGTCCGCGCAGTACGGGATCCTGGCCAACAATGTCACGGTCACCGGCAACGCGTCCGTCGAGGGTAATACCGGCGCCGTCCACGGCAACACCAGCGTGAACCTCGGCGGCTCGGATTATATTTTACAGACGGCGACCAGCGCGAATACCAACGCGAACTGCACGAACTGCACCAGCGCACACGTCGGTGATGCGTCCGATAGCGGTGGTGGCAAGCCTCAGGTCCCGATCCCAACCCAAACGGCGGCGGACTACATCGCTAAGGCCGACGTCATCCTCGGCGGTGGGACGACCGTCCCGACGGTTACCGCCGGCAAGACTTGTTCGACCTGTAAGTGTAGTTGGGCCTCTTCGGCCCAAGGCATCGACGTCATCAGCGCTGCGGCGACGCCGGCAAAACTGGGTGAGTACGACCTCTCGAACGGCGTGCCGGACCACTGGATCCTCGACGCCAGATCGACGACCTGTGTCCTGTATGCGGACAGCACGAACCCGGCGACCTCGACGATGAGCACCAAGTTCCACGGAAATCCACACGCGAGTGGCGGCAATATCTTTTCGAGCTGGACGATGGGCAACACCACCGGACAATGGAGCGGCGGCCAGGCTGTCGATGGCGCGTACTACGCGGCCGATACGATCACGGTCACGGGCGGCGGTTCCGCCGGGACGCCGTGGAACGCGACCTTCATCGCCGGGGGAATCCCCAATCCAGACGCTGCCACCGCTGGCGGCGCGGGCCCTCCGATCTATCCGAACTCGGGCGTGATCACCATGTCGGGCAATCCGGTCATCAACGCGTACAGCAACGCCTCGTCCACGAGCCCCTGGTATCTCAACCAGCTGGCCATGATCGCCGGAAACATCAAGATCGTCGGGAATTCCGGAGGGACGACGACCCCGCTCACGGGCACGATCTTCGCCACCTCTACCGCCAGCCCCCCCTCGGGCTTCTCGGGAAATATCGATTTCTCCGGCAACGCCGCGCTGACCGGAAACATCGTCGCCGCGGGCTCAGCGTCCGTGAGCGGCTCCAACCCTGGCGACGGGAAGATCGTGTACAACGTCGCCGCCCGCTCACGGCTGATCACCCCGCGGCTGCAGCTCGTGTCCTGGCACGCGATCTCCACGCTGGATTGATAAACGTGGGGGGCCACGAAATGGCCCCCCACACCCCCCAGCGCTCGGAGCGCCCCGGCGAAGCCGTGACGCTCTTTCGATTCCCTGGCGGAGTAGGGACGGCGGTTACCCGCCGCCCCCTCCACGGATCCGGACGTGCGGCACTACCGCATCCGGCTCTTGCCTCTGGTAATGACGGTGAGTCATGACTACGGCTCCCCCGTACCCAAGCCAGCGCATGGTGCAC
>JBGPTW010000169.1:0-12240 GCA_041490825.1 Methylomirabilia bacterium
AGCTGGGCGCCCTGCGAGCAGGCGTCCCCGAAGCCGCGATTGGTGTCGTTACGGACGACGCGCAGGCCCTGTGCGTGGCCGAGCAGGCGCGCGGTGTCGTCGGTGGAGGCGTTGTCGACGACGATGATCTCGTAGGCGCCCGGGGGACAGTGCTGGGCGAGCGAGGCGAGGCAGCGGTACGTGAACGCGAAGTTGTTGAACACGGGGATGACGATGGAAATGCGCCCGCCCTCCCACGCCGGTATGCTGAGGGCTTGTTCGACGACCTCGGCTTCCAGCCGCTCGACCTCGCTCACGAGCGTCTGGACGACACGCGTGTTGGCCTGGTTGTAAGTCACCTGCCGCATGAACAGCGGCTCGAGGAGCTTACGAAGGACACGTCTGACGAACACGAGCGCCGTCCCGGCGATGCTGCCACGGGACGTCAGCGGGATGGTGTAGATGTCAGGCGTTCGGTGCAGCGTGGAGAGGTCTTGCCTGACGTCACCGCCGAGCATCGACACCTCGGGGCGGGCCGCCGTCGACCATACGAAGGCGCACGGTCTTCCTCTTCACCAGCCGCTCTTCCTTTTCACAGCCGCTCTTTCTTTTCACCAGCCGCTCTTCCTTTTCACAGCCGCTCAGTATAGCAGAGGCAATTTGCGGCTTTCCTCGTGATCGCGCTTACTTTTTCGAGGGATCTCGCTTATAAATAACAGCGTGACACCGGCATCCGCCGTCTCTCCCGACCCGGACATCGAACGGGTCATCAGCAGGCTTCGAGAAGGCTTGGCGCCGAAGCTCGGTGTGGCTGCGGTGCCGCCACTGCCCGCCATCCTTCCCGGAATGTCGATACCTGGCGGAGATCTGAAGGAAGATCTCGACACCCTGCACAGGATGGTCGACACGTACAGCATCCCGCTGACGTCGCATCGCCAGGTCGTGGGCGCGGCGCTGGTGTTCGTCAAACGCGTTCTGCGCAAGATGCTCAAGCCGGTGTTCATGCGGCAGGTCGCCTACAACGAGGCCAACACGCGGGTCGTCCAGACGCTGGCGAGCGAGATCCAGCGGCTGGCCACCGAGGTGGAGCGCCTCGCGGCTCAGCGTCCCGGCCCTGGCCGTCCCGCCGAGCGCGCCCACTCTCGATGACGGCAGTTCCCGCCGGTCTCGACGTCGCGAGACCTGTCTGCTCGCTCATCGTCGTCAACTACAACGGCCGCCGCCATCTGCCGGGCTGTCTGCAGTCCATCGCCGAGCAGCGCTACGAGCAGGGCGCGATCGAAGTCATTCTGGTCGACAACGGCTCGCAGGACGACTCACTCGAGTACGTGCGCGCCGCCTACCCGGCCGTTCGCATCATCGAGAACGACGAAAACAACTTCGCCCGCGCGCTCAACGCAGGCGTCGCCGCCTCCCGGGGGACGTTCATCGGCTTCCTGAACAACGACCTCACGCTCGACCCCGGCTGGCTACCCGCGCTGGTCCGGCTCCTCGAAGCCCGCCCGCGCGCCGGCGCCGCCGGCGGCAAGATCATGTTGAAGACTGGCCGCATCAACAGCGCCGGCATCCGGGAGCTGCCGGACTTCTTCTGGGCCGACATCGGGTTCGATGAGGAAGACCGAGGCCAGTACGACGAGGCAGGACCCGTGGATGCGCTGTGCTGGGCGGCCGTCCTCTTCCGGCGCACCTGCCTGGAGAACGTCGGCCCCGTGGATGAAGACTTCGTCATGTACTGCGAGGACGTCGACTTCGCGGCCCGTTGTCGCGCGCGAGGCTGGGAGCTGCGGTACGAGCCGGATGCGCTCGCGCACCACGATTACCGAGGCTCCAGCCAGGGCACCGCGCTCACGGAGTACTTCTGCAATCGGAACCGGCTCCTCTACCTGGCCAAGCACGTTCCGAAGGCGCTCCCGAACGCTGTCACCACGTCGCACTTCTATCTGAAGAAGCAGCTCGATGTCCTGTTCGAATGCATGCCGATCGCGATCAAGAAGCTCGTCGAACATCACGACGCCGGCACCGTCGAGGCGGTCCTCACCGAGCTGGGTCGGGTGCTCGAGACGATCTCTGGGGCGCGCGCCGTGGACCATCTCCTCCAGCGCATGGAAGTGGTTCTCGGCTTCCGCAAGATGCGGCTCGGGATCTACGACCAGGCGCTCCACGTGATCGGCGGCGGGCAGAAGTACGCCGCCGCCATCGCGACGCTGCTCCAGGAGGAGTTCGACATCACCTACGTCGCGAACAAGCCCGCCCGCATCGCGGATATCGAGGCCTGGTACCGGACTGACCTCTCACGCTGTCGTCTCACATTCGTCCCCCTCCCCTTCTACGATGCCCAGGGGCTCGCGTGGATCGACGGGGGCCGGGTGAATGAAACCGTGCGGCCGAACCCGTTCGATGCGGTGGCCGAGGAGAGCCGAACGTTCGACGTCTTCATCAACTCCAACATGCTCGACAAGGTGCGGCCGCTCGCCCCGCTCTCCATCTTCATCTGTCACTTCCCCGAGCAGCATCGGGGCGCCTACTTCGCCGTCGACCACTACACGATGATCATCAACAACAGCGAGTATGGCCGGGAGTGGACGCGCCGGCGCTGGAGCCTCGAATCCACGTGCGTGCTCTATCCCGCCGTCGACATGGAAGCGCCGCACGTCGAGAAAGAGCCGGTGATCCTGTCCGCGTCTCGCTTCGAGATGGGCGGCAGTAAGAAACAGTTGGAGCTCGTGAAGGCCTTCCGGCGACTGCAGCGCGCCTATCCTGACGAAATGAGAACCTGGCGACTCGTCCTGATCGGCGGGAGCCTCGACGACAATCCCTATCTCGACGAGGTCGTGAAGGCGGCTCGTGGCGGTCCCGGTCGTATCGAGGTGCGCGCGAACGTCTCGTTCGACGAGATGCTGTCCTGGTATGCGCGCGCCAGCATCTTCTGGCACGCGTGCGGGCTCAACGAGACGAACCCGCACCTGGTCGAGCACTTCGGCATGACCACGGTCGAAGCGATGCAGAACCGTTGCGTGCCGATCGTCATCAACGGCGGGGGTCAGCGGGAGATCGTCGAGCACGACCGCTCAGGCTTTCTCTTCAACACCCTCGACGAGCTCTGCGAATACACCATGGGCCTGATCCGCGACCCGGCGCTCCGGAGTCGCTTCCAGGCCGCCGCCTACGAGCGAGGGCGCACCTTCTCGCGGGACCGGTTCAACGAGAAGGTGCGGACGATCTTCGGGCTCATCCGCAACGCGTACGCCACCATTCAGCGGCCGGACCCGACGGAGGTCTCGCGGCGGCTAAGTTAACCCTCACTGCGGTCGCACTTGGGGCGGGCAGTGCCGGCCGGCCGCGAGGTCGTATAGAGCGCGATCGGCCACGGCGACCACGGGGGGGCCGGGTCGGCCGGTGACGGCGGGTGCGAGGATGACCCAGCGGAAGCCATCGTGGCAGTACAGTTCGTCCCAACGGCCTTCGGCGATCGTACGCCGCAGCGCCGCCTCCTTGACCGCGACACTCTGCGGTACCCGCGAGACGTAGCCGAACGCCATCGGTCGGTGGTGCAGGGTCTGCATCCATAACTGGTGGGCCCCATCCGTGACCACGTCGGCCACTGCGCCAGGGCCATTCTCGTCGAGCAACACGCCGTAAACCGACGGGATCTTGACCGCGGACGCCGGGATGGGACGCGGCAGCGACTCCAAGACCATCACGAGCACGAGCAATCCCCCCACGATCTGGCCCCGCCGCGTCTCGCCGAGACGCCGCAGGGCGATCGCCCAGATCACGGCCACAGCCAGAGTCACCATCACGACCATGCGTAGCGGAACACCTGAAAGCTGGAGCGGCGGGACGACGCGCTCCAACAGCGCGTAGGGCAGCAACGCCCCGGGGACGACGCGTCCCCAGACGTGCAGGACGGGCCCGAGCGCCAGCAGTGCGAACACGACGAGGACGGCGAACCAGACCCCGAGCCGGAGCGCCGCGACGCGGCGACGATGCCACCACGCGTAGATGAGGATCGCGACGCTGGAGACGCCGACGTGCACGCTGCTCTCGTGGATGTTCCCGGGCAGCCGTGACCAGTACGTCTCGGTGAGAGCCGCGAAGCGCCAGTGCCCTCCGGGGATGACGAGCGCGAGGAGATCCAGCGAGTAGTCGGGGACATCGTGCGCACCGAGCAACGGGTCGGCGCGGTTGGACAGGAGCAGCGCGAACACCAGCGGTCCCGTCAACGCAATCGCTCCGACGATGAACGTCATCGTCGCAGCGCGTCGACCAGGCCGCAACAGCAGCAGCGCGTCGCGCGCTCGTACCGACTCCACCGCCGTGGTCACGACGCCGAAGACGATGCAATAGAAGAAGTAATAGTAGTCGCAGAGCAACACGAGCAGCAGCGCGAATGCGGCGCCAAGCGCGCGCCGCACTGACGGCGCTTCGAGCAGTCGCAGCCACAGGAGCGCGAAGAGCGGCAGCCATTCGAGCGCCACCATCTGCATGTGCCCCTCGGCGTGCGCAAAGTGGAACTGGGAAAACGAGAAGACGTAGCCCGCGACGAGGCTGCCGATGTAGGAACGGCTCACGTGGTGCGCGAGCAGAAAGGCGTTGAGCCCGCCGACGACGAAGGCGAACACGACGAAGGTGTTGTACGTCTGGGCCAGCGTGAGACAACGCAGGAGGACGAGACCCACCAGTCCATGGAAGGGCTGCATCGTCTGCGCCAGCAGCGACACGCCGTACGGATAGTGCAGGAGACGCGTCGACCAGGGCGACCGGTGCAGCGTGTGAATCGCGTAGTCGACCCACCAGATGCCCCACGCTGTCTGCAACCCATCCCCTTCATCGGCGAAGAGATGCGTCCAGAATTTTCCGAGCAGCGGGTAGGTGAGCACGGCGAAGCAGACGAAGTACAGCACTGTGGGAACGAGGCCCATCCGTATCAGTGGGCCCGGCCAGCGTCGCGGCACGGAAGGCGGCACTAGCGGGAGGCCACGTACCACACTCGCCGCGCGGCCCGGCCCAAGCCGTCGCGAGAAAACGCCATGAGCAACTGGCCGTAGATCCGCGCGATGTACAACCCCAGCAAGCCGAGGCTGAACATCCGGATGCTGCCGATGAAAAGAAGCAGGACGATGACGGTCGTGAAGCCTCCGATCACGATGGCCTTGAGGTTGAGCTCGATCCCGGCCGCCTCGTTGTACACAGGGATCACGAGCGTGACCGTTGGTGCTGACACGGCGGCGACGTCAGGCATTTCCGAAGAGCCTCAACGGAAGCATAGAGCCGCTATAGTATATTGCCCGTGACGGTCGGGTCGAACTCGCGTCACGGCGCCCTCGGCGATCTTTCAGAAAGTCTCCACGGCTGGTCTCGTCATTTGCCACCAATAACGGAGTGCGAGTCAGGGAGCCGCGCGGAGGGTCAGGTCCAGCCTGAGTGGCGCGCTTCCCATATCGAAGAACCAGGTGCAGCCGGAGAGGAGTGCGAGCGAGCAGCCTGCGGCGCGCACTCGCGGCGCGTGCTGCCGCGCGGTCGACCGTCGGGGTCATGCGCGCCGCCCGAACATGACCTTCACGATGAGACCTCGACGAACTTCCGCTATCGGAACAGCCATTTCCGTAGAGCGGAGGGCCACGATGATGAGGGCATCATCGGAGCATCGGTGTTGCTTTCGGCCGCTGCTTCAGGATGGATGCTGCCTTCCGGACGCACCCTATGCGCCACTACGGTATAAAGGCCCTCTTGCCGGTCCCGATATGGCGCTGCGAATCGGGTAACGGTCGAGTGCTCGAAGCCGAGGACTCCAAGAAAGTTCTGGATGATCTCCGGCGATAGGCGCCACCAGGTATCGACCGGCGCACTTGCTCTGAAATCCGGTAGAAACTCCATCGTCGGCGCACCTGATTCGGGCACGGGCATGAGTTCGGTGACAACGATGGTTTCGTCGGTAAGGCGGGCAGCGCTGAGGAGTGCGCTAAATGGATCGTGGCAGTGCAGGAGGACCGAACCGAACGTCGTGACGTGAAAGCGACCGATCTGGTTTGGTATTCGGTAAATGTCGCCATAGACGACCCGGGCTCTCGAGTCGAGCGCCCGGTGCGCGAGCCAGAACGCATTATTGATCCTCTGGACATGGCGACGCCTCTCGCTCACGTGCGCAGCGTAGTCGATACGGAAAAACGGAACGGTGTCCCAGTCGTAGTCTTGGGACAGGTCATAACCAACCACATCAGCGCCCTGACGTTCCATGTAAAAGCACAGAAACCCACCAGCAGTACCGATCTCGAGGACACGTTTATCCTTTAAGCCGATACCACCGAGGTACGTCGCTTCTAGTCCCCGGAGGTCCCACTCGCCTTTGACGACCCCATAGCCTGGGATCTCGATCGTGTGATAAAACTGGCAGTGGACCAAGTCGGTCACGGTCTGCGGCATCGCGTAAGGCATCAGCGCAGTCTCACAAGCCTTTCCCGGCACGGGAACTTGAAGTCACTCATGCCATGCATGAAATTGTCGCCTGACCATTAAATCTCCGAGTCGGAATATTAGAGGACAACTCATGGCGTTCCGCGGAGGCCCCGGTGCAACCCGGGGGAAAGGTACGCCACCTATGTTGAAGGTTATCACTACGAAGTCGGACGCACCGAATGAGGCGACGGCGGTCAGCGCGACTCTCGATGACTTGGCCCGCGTCGGAGCGCAGCGCCTGATCGCCGCGGCGCTGCAGGTCGAGGTAGAGGTACGAGGTTGAGACGCCGAGCTTAGCTGCCGCAGCGCCGAAGTGGTCGAGGGTAGATCAGTGTCGGCGGAATCATGGGTCTCGAGGCTTCTTCATCACGATGACGTTCTGATCGCACGCGCGTGGATCGTCGATGTAGTCCACGAACGCGAAGTACTTCGTCCAGTGATTCAGGACGTAACCCTTGGGGATGACGGCATCGCCGTCGCCGCGTCCGAAGTCCTCGTAGCAGTAACCGCCGCGGTCGTACTCGGCCAGCCATTTCTCCGGATGCTGGAACAGCGTGGGGTAGATCTTGAAATAGGGGTCGAGCACTGGGTCGTGCTCTGGAATGCCCGAGTGTCTCAATCGCTCGAACGCGAGAATGTGGTCTCTCGGGAACGTGGTGGCGATTAGCAGGCCGTCGGGCTTCATGATCCTGCTCAATTCGCTCAGCCACTCCGCGTGCACGTCCTCGCGCAGGTGCGAGAACACCGAATACGCGTACACCAGGTCGAACGACGCTGGCGCGAACGGCGTCGGGGGAGTGGGCATAACCACGTCGAAGTAACACCACGGATTCGTTCGCTTCGCCGCATCTATACAGGGCGCCCACGCGTCCACGCCCCAGAGCTGTTTCGGGGAAACGTCTTTCATGAAGAATCGCAGGAGACGTCCCCAGCCGCAGCCGAAGTCCAGGATCGCCCCGCAGTCCGTGAGGCTCTTCGCGTGGCTCTCACAGAGACGCTTGAACAGCAGGTACTCTTTGAATCCTCGTCGGAGGCAGGCGTCGCCCGTGTCCGGGCCCGTCGACAATTGCAGGTTCGTGTCTGGCAACGCCGGTAGCAACCTGGCGATCTCGGGGACGATTCGCTGGCCCTCAAGATTCAGCCAGCCCCACAGCGCGTCATTGACGCCTCGAAAGACGACGTGCGGGTCCACCTCGGCGACGTCCTGGATTCGGCTGAGCCTGAGCAGGATAGCCATTCGCTCGGTGATCTTGTCGACCGTTGCCGCCATCGCCCGCGCTGTCTCCGTCGCCACGATCTCCGCGGTTCGTCGCACGAACTGATCCGCGATGATTCCGAGGATCTTCTTCGCGAGGCGTTTCATGGGATTGGTCTGCTCCTTTCACCGAGCAACGGCAACCGAACCTAGCACGGCTCTCTGGCGCCGACTCCAGATCCACGGCTACCGCATCGCTTTCCGCCGCTCTCGAGCGATGACCGAGGCTCGCGCGCCAGCGGGCGCGATCGCCTTCAGAATGTGCGGCGCGTGCCGGGCCATCACCTGGCCTCAACGCTTGCCGTGCATGGACCAGACCGGCCTAACGCTGAGTCTCCCCCCCGGCCATTCCTAACCGACGAGATGATCCTGGCGAGGCGCGTGGCAAACCAAGGGCCTCTGAGACGGCCGCGCGTCTGTTACGCGCGCTGGAGGAGTCGTTCCGCGTGGCGCGTCTGCTCCGCTGTGAGCCCGCGGAATTGGAAGAGGCTGGCCGCGCCGTTGCCGTGGTCGTCAGCCCCGGCAACGGAGCGACGCTGGTAGCCCTTGAAGGGGACGCGTGGCCGGCCCCGGACGACATACCGCCGTGTCAAATGCCATGTCCGAGAATCGAGACGTCTTGTCGCCATTGCCACCCAGTATAGCGAACCGACGTGAGAGACGAACGCGCGGTTGAGACAGGGAAACAACATCACCGCAGCGCAGGACGGCGCTTGGAGAATCAGGGTAGAGCCATAGGAAGCAGATTGCCGGAGGACTGGTTGTGACGCGCGGCGCGGTCTGGAAGCGGCAAGCCACTAGCCTCGCAGCAGACACCGGGGGCCCGCGCCGTCAGGGGACGCGGGGGATGAAGGAAGCTTCGTCGTTCACGTTGCCGACGCCAGCGGCCGGGCATTGCCGGCACACCGTTCGCAGCTCGAACCTCAGATGCTCGGCACGGACTCGCCGATACCCTTCTCCGTTCCAGATCTCGTCGAAGGTCTGGCGGGGATCGCGTTGACGTTCGGCACTTCGAGGTCATGGGCAAGAGCCACGAACGCGGACAGCTCCCAGACGTTCGATCGCATTATCACGAAGTTTAGGTTCAGGTGAGGAATCTCCGAGGCGTTCCGGCGCTTGACCCGGTTGATCATCCGGATGTTGTCGAGCACGCGCTCGGATCGCGCGCCAACCCGGATGCGCTCGTACGTGGCCTTCGTGGCGGCGCCCAGCGAGATCCCGATCGCGTGGAAATCGCAGCCTACCATGTGCTCGACCAGCGCCCCGGTCAGCAGAAGGCCGTTCGTGTTGATGTAGATCTTCGGGACGCGGTACGGCTGGGCCATCGCGACGAACTCGGCGAAGTCTCGATTGATGAGGGTTCGGTTCCCACCGACAACGAGACGCGATGCGCTACCGGAAAGATCTGTCGCGCGATGTTCCCGAACTCTTTCACCGACATGTCCTGGCGGCGGCGCGAGGACACACGTTCATCGGCGAAGTAGGTCGTGGGCCATGCTGACCGGCGAGGCCGAGCAACGACTGGAATGCGGCCATGGGCGTACGGCGCCTGTTGAACCGGAAGACGAACTCGTTGAGGTAGTGGGGCAGGTGTTCCGGCTCACACCGCGATGAGTGCCCCAGACCCACGTCTTGAGGTGAGTGAAGACCCTGTGGACCCGCGGGAACAACGTCGCCGCCTCCTTTCGGCGCCCCTTGGGTCGTGGGCCGGTGGTCGTACCCGCGCTGCTTGAGCGGGGCGTATCCCTGCCAGCCGTCCGTGCGGACCGTGCTTCCGGGCGCCACCGCGGTTTTGACGAACCCGGCGAGAGATGGACCCGACACGTCGGGCACAACCCCGAGGCGGATTCGGCCGGTGCCGCGGCCACGAACTTCCACCGCCGCGACGACGATCGTCTTACTGCAAGACGCACGCGCGGTTGAGACAGGGGAACACACTCGCGGTCTCCGCGAGTGCCTGTCAGGGAGCCGCGCGGACGGTCACGTCGAGCCTGAGTGGCGCGCTTCCCGTATCGAAGAACCAGGCGATGTGTTCGCTGACCAGGCTCAACTCGAGCGTGTACGTCTCCGGTTGCGACGGAGGCTCGAGTCGCGCACGGAACTGATAGGCATCCCCTGGGAAGACGTCGTAGTCGATCGGCACTCGCCCAGCGAGCGCCGGGTCGAGATCCCGGCCCTGCCTCAGCCATCGCCATCCGAGTCGAACAGCGCCCTTGTCGTTTGCGGTGTGAGCCAGCCAGACAGCCCGCCCGGTGTTGGTGGCGGTCAAATCCAAGTCGACCGCCCGATGTAAGGGAACGGTCCGCTCGCTGTCGACGAGGACGTAGCTCGCTGAGAGAAGGCCCGGGGCGCGTTCCATGCTCGTTGGCCACGGCTCCGAACGAACGTCGATCATCCGAGGAGCTGTCGCGATGCCGCGCGACGGGAGCGACACGGTGAGGACGTAGGATCCGGCCTGCGGCGGAGTCGACACCGGGAGACCGAGGACGCTCATATCCCCGGCGGCGATGGCCAGAGGCAGTTGCAGATGGTCCGTCACTCGTGTCCGTTGGCTGGTGGCCCGATCCGTCCACTCCACCACGACCGGTGAGTTTCCGTGGGGCCGTGGGTGCGCCCATGCCTCGGCATGCGCCGGCCGCAACCGAAGTCCCACACGCGTCCCCGTGCGCGCCGAAAGCCAGGCGGGGAGCGCAAGCTCCGCCGTGAGCGTTGGCGCCGTGGCGACCGGCGGAACGGCGTACACCTCGTCGGCGCCGAACGCCGCCAGCTTGGTTAGCCCTCGCCCACTGGAGGCTATCTGCTGCCAGCGCTCTCTATCGAGGGACGACAGTCGATCTGTATGAACCACGATGGCTCGAATCCCAAGGGCGGCGGCATGCCCGACTGCGCGCGGTGCCGGAAGCTCGGCCAGGGTCTCTTTCATTTCGAAGTGGGCCTTGGGATAGAACCCGCTCTGGCCGTTGAACACTGGCAGCCAGTGAAGCGTGCTGAAGTACATGTACCGGTGGTCATCGGTGAGGCCGAATGGAAGCTCCACGATTGGGCCGGGACGTTCAGTGGCGAGCCATCGGTAGACGTCGGGGACTGCGGCGCCACTTGCCACCGAGGCGAGCGGCAGCGTCTTCGGCCCGAGCTCGAGGAAGATCAGCACGATCAGCCCCGCGCACGTCGCCGGGCCCGCCCACTGTCGCCGCCCCTCGCGTCCCACGAGCGCGTCGCGACACCTCATGACTCCGAGCGCAGCAATGGGGACGGCGGCGAGAACGGCCAGGAAGGCGAAGCGTCCGGGCGCTCTCATCCCCGCCCAGCCCGGGACCAGATAGTAGAGCGCGAGATAGGGCAGTGGAATCCCGTGCGCGTTCTGGCGCCCGCCGAGATATGGCCCGAGGGAAAGGATCACTCCAGCGGCAAGGACGAGGCCGAAGACGCGGCGCAGTCGCTGCATCTTCACCGTCGAGAGCGCCGGCTGGGCGCAGCAAGAGCCGATGAGAACGAGGAGTGGCACGAGCAGTCCGGGGAAGAGGCTCGTCTCGGCAGACCGCGTTCGGGCGAAGTCGAGCGCGCGGACATAGAAGTCGCTCATGAGGGGCGGCGAAAGATAGCCGAGGAGCCCGGGCGAGAACACCAGAACCTCGGAGAGGTCGCGCGAGGCCTGCCAGACGCGGTTGACGTGCAGGTAGGGTAGATGGATCGGCAGCAGCACCACCGCGCTGGCCGCCACGAAGCCGGCGAGTTTGAGAGCCAGCGCGCGCGTGCGAAGAGATCGATCGACCGCGAGGTGATACCCAACGTAGAGCGCCACCACTGTTGTCATCATGAACGCCAGGTAGATCGATGAAAGGCACTGCAACCAGTAGAGCAGAGCGAAGGTGCCAAGGTCCCGCCAACGGCGCGCCCGGAGAAAGCGGTCCAGAAATATCAGGGCGAGCGGTGCCCAGAAAAAGTTCAAGAGCTGCAGATGGTCCATGTGCGCGAACCGGATCGGCGCGAAGCCGAAGAGCGTGCCGGCGACGAGCGAAGGTCCAAAGGCGCGAGTCCAGTAGTACGCGAGACAGAAAGCGGAGAAACCTGACAGCGCGAACGACAGGATGAAGAGCGCGTTGTAGGCCACGATCGGATTGCCGCTTAGCAGGTACACTGCAGCGAAGAGCGGCCACACCCCGAGCAAATGCTCGGAGAACGCCAGCGAATGGTCGAGCGGGTAGAAGATGTTCGCGTCGGAGAGCCGCGCTGGATTGGTCAGGAGCGCATGGGTGTCCCAGCTAAGGATCCACGTTATCAAGAGCTGGTCAGTCAGGAACTGAGGGTGCCCCACCATGCGATCCGTGAGGTGGCTGATCAGCGGGAACGTTTCGAAGAGAGCCAGGACGAGGAAGAGACCGAACGCTGAGGGATATATCACCGGCGAATCATAACGTGTTCGCGGGCGTTCCGCCGGGCGTGGGAGCCAACCTCCCGACACGGTCGCGCACCCTAACCCGCACTATGCATGAACGGTCGCGCCCGAGCCGCACGGCGTCGGCGACACGACCGCGAGCGGGGGGCCGGGG
>JBGPTW010000170.1:0-11902 GCA_041490825.1 Methylomirabilia bacterium
CGGGAGATGGCCGCCTTCCTGGACTGGTTCAACAGGTCCGCTGAGATCGACGACGTGCTCAAGGCCGGGCTGAGCCACCTCTGGTTTGTGACCATCCATCCTTTTGATGATGGCAACGGCCGCATCGCGCGCGCCATCGCCGACATGGCCTTGGCGCGCTCTGAAAAAAGCCCGCAGCGGTTCTACAGCATGTCGACGCAGATCCAGCAGGAGCGCGCGGCCTACTACGACATTCTCGAGCAGACGCAAAAGGGGACGATGGACATCACGCCGTGGATGGATTGGTTTCTCGACTGTCTCGGCCGTGCGATTGACGGCGCGCAGACAACTCTCGGCACCGTCCTCGCCAAGGCCCGTTTCTGGGAAAGCGTCCGCGGAGTGTCGCTCAACGAGCGCCAGACTCTCGTACTCAACCGACTGCTCGACGGCTTCGAAGGCAAAGTCACCACATCAAAATACGCCAAGCTCACGAAGAGCTCGCAGGACACCGCCCTGCGCGACATCCTTCCTCTGGTTGAACGAGGCATCCTCGTCCGTGGTCCGGAAGGCGGCCGGAGCACGAGCTACGCGCTTGCGAACGCCTATCAAAGAGAGGAGCAGACGGCCTATGACCCGCAATAGCCGCCGACTCGACCACAGTGAGAAACGGTAGCAGCACGTAACGCTGCGGGGATGTCCGCGGACAGCTCTAGATATCGCGCAAAAGATAGGACGTCCACCATCAGAGAGTCCTACATGATTCCAGTCCCCTACGAATCGCCGTTAACTCAACATCACGTATCCATCGAGAATCGTTAGCAAAGCGCGTGGCGAACATGAAACACGGGTTCAAATCCCGTGTCACAACCCCAAATAGGCCCGCTTCAGCCGCTCGTCGCCCAGCAGCTCGCGCGCGGGGCCGTCGAGCACGACGCGGCCACTCTCCAGCACGCACGCGCGGTGCGCGAGCGTCAGCGCCTGGCGCACGTTCTGCTCCACCAGCAGCACCGTCACGCCGTCGGCGTTGATCGTGCGCACCGTCTCGAAGATCTTGCCGACCAGCACCGGCGCGAGCCCGAGCGTTGGCTCGTCCAGCATGAGCACGCGCGGCTTCGCCATCAGCGCGCGCCCGATCGCGCACATCTGCTGCTCGCCGCCGGAGAGCGACCCCGCGAGCTGGGTGCCGCGCTCGCGAAGCACCGGGAACAGCGAGTACACGTAGTCGAGCGACCGGCCACGAAGGGCGCGCGATCGCGCTGGATGGGCGCCGAGCAACAGATTTTCGGTCACGGTCATGAACGGGAAGAGGTGACGACCCTCCGGCACCTGGACGATGCCGAGATCCACGCGCTGGTGCGCCGGGACGGTCGAGAGGTCCTGACCCTCGAGCGCCACGCGGCCGCCGCGCGGCCGGAGCAGCCCTGAGATCACCCGGAGCGTGGTCGTCTTGCCGGCGGCATTGGCGCCCACGAGCGCGACGATCTCCTTGTCACGGACCTCGAGAGAGACGTCGAACAGCGCCTGGAGATCGCCGTAGAAGGCGTCGACGGCCTCAAGCTTCAGCAAGCACGAACTCCTCGCCCAGATACGCGTCGATCACGCGGCGATCACGCGCGATCTCGACCGGCGGGCCTTCGGCGATGCGCTCGCCGTGGTGCAGCACGACGATGCGCTGCGCAAGTCGCATCATCGCCGCCATGATGTGCTCGATCACGATGATCGTGAGGCCATCGGCGTGGAGGCGCCGGATGAGCTCCATCATCACCGCCAGCTCGGTGGCGTTGATCCCGGACATCACCTCGTCGAGGAGCAGCAGCTTCGGGCGCGTGGCGAGCGCGCGCGCGATCTCCAGCCGCTTGCGAACGCCGATCGGCAGTGTGCGGGCGCGCGCGTCGGCGTGCCGGGCCAGATTGCACGTCTCGATCACGCGTTCCGCCTGGACGCGCGCGTCGCGGACGCGCTGGACGCGCGTGAGCGCGCCGATCGTGACGTTGTCGAGCACGGAGAGATTGCCGAACGGCTTCACGAGCTGAAACGTCCGGGTCAAGCCACGCCGGCAGACGTCGTGCGGGGCGAGTCCCCGGAGATCGGCGCCGTCGAACACGATGCGCCCCTCGTCGGGCTGGTAGTAGCCGGCGATCACATTGAACAGCGTGGTCTTGCCCGCGCCGTTCGGACCGATGATCCCGAGGAGATCGCCCTGCCGGACCTCGACGGTCACGTTGTCGACGGCGGTGAGACCGCCGAAGCGCTTGGTCACGCCTTCAAGCGTGAGCACGCTCTCCTCGCGGTCTCCAGCGGGACATGACGCCCGCCAATCCCTCGGGGACGAATCGCACGACAAGGATCAACACCGCACCGTAGAGGATCAGATAGATCCCGGTGAATCCGGTCTTCACACCGGAGAACGTCGCGCGCAGATAGGTCTCCAGCGACGTGATCAGAATCGATCCGAGCCACGGCCCGATCGCGACGCCCGTGCCGCCGATGATCGTGTTCAACGCGAAGCGGATGGACAGATCGACGGAGAAGACGTAGAACGGATCGACGAATCCGATGTACTGCGCCCACAGCGTGCCGCAGGCCGACGTCAGCGCCGCGCTGACCGTGATCGCGAAGACCTTCAGCCGCCGGCTCGCGATGCCGAGCGCCTCCGCCGCGTCCTCGTCTTCGCGCACGCCGGCGAGCTGATAGCCGATCCTCGACGACTCGAGGTAGACCTCCACGCTGTAGTAGAGGAGCGCCACCACGAGCGCCAGGTAGACCCACGCGACGTGGCCGAGCCCGAGCGTCCAGAACCCCGGACGGAACGGCACCGGAATCCCTTCGGATCCCGACGTGAAGCCGCGCCACCGGCTGGCGACGATGAGCAGAACCTGGGAGAACGCGATCGTGGAGAGCGCGAAGTAGGGGCCGCGGAGGCGATTCGACAGATAGCCGACGATGAATCCGGCGCCGACCGACACCGCCATGCCGGCGAGCAGACCGAGCCACGGGGATTGGCCGAAGCGAGTCGAGAACAATCCGGCAGCGTAGGCACCGATGCCGAAGAAGGCCGAATGTCCGAGCGACGCCTGGCCGGCGTAGCCGGCCGCGACGTTCCAGGCCGCCGACAGCGCGCCCCACATGAGGACGAGGATGACCGCGTCGAGAAAATACGCGTCGCGGACCACGAGCGGGACGAGCGCGGCCGCGCCGAAGATCACGAGCGCCCCGCGATGCCGGGCGAGCATCAGACGCCGAGCGTTTCCGCGCCGCGCTGGCCCAGGAGCCCGGCCGGGCGGAACAGGAGGACGGCGATGAAGAGGAGGAAGTACGTCACTTCCTTCCAGGCGGCGCCGACGAAGTACGAGAAGACCACTTCGATCGCGGCGACGATGAGGCTCCCGAGCAGTGCGCCAACCATGTTTCCGAGACCGCCCAGCACTACGACCACGTACGCGAGGAGCACGAATTGCAGGCCGCTGGTCGGGAACACCGAGTAGAGCGGCGCCACGATGACACCGGCGGCGCCGACGCAGGCGATGCCGATGGCGAAGGTGAGCATGTACACGCGGTCGGTATCGATGCCCATCAACGTCGCGGCGTCACGATCCTGCGCTGTGGCGCGCATCACTTGTCCGGTGTGGGTCCACTTCATGAACGCGAAGAGCGCGACCGTGAACGTCACCGCGATCGCGAAGGCGACGATCTGCGAGAGGTTGAGCGCCATGCCGCCGAAGCGAATGACGTAGAGCGAATGCCACGGCCGCACCAGCCGGGAATCACCGGTCCAGGCCACGAGCGCCGCGTTCTGGAGGAGCGTCGACAGGCCGACCGTGGTGAAGATCTGCACGTTGTGGGACGCGTCGATCACGCCGCGCATCACCAGCACGTAGACGACGAGGCCAGTGACGAAGAAGAGCGGGATCGCGCCGAAGAGCACGACGTACGGGTCGAGTCCCCACAGCGTGAACGACCAGAACGCGAGGTACATCCCGAGCATGAGGAACTCGCCGTGCGCGAAGTTCACCACGCGCATGATCCCGAAGATCAGCGTGAGACCGACGGCGATCAGGGCATAGATGCCCCCAAGGAGAACCGTCGAGAGCGCGAGCTGCGCGAGCGCGTCTATTTACGCAGGTCCCAGGGCCCGAGCGGAATCCACTTCGCCCGCTTGTCGGTGAACTCCTCCGGCCAGACGGTGACCAGCTCGCCGCCCTGCCATTGGAGAATATAATGCTGGACTCGCTCGTTCGCGTTCTGACCAGCCTCGTTGAACTTCACGCCCCAGCCGTTCAGCGTCGACCCGACGGGCAGGTCGAGGGACATCACCGCCGTGCGGAACTTCTCGAGATCGTCGCTCTGCGCCTTGTCGAGGACCATTTTCAGCAGCCAGAGACCCGATGCGGAGAGCTGGTGTCCACCGAGCGGAATCCCGCCGGTCTTTGCCTTGATGGCGGCGGCGAAGTCGCGCTCGAGCTTCTGCGCTTCGGGCTTGAGCGCGGCGAGCCGGAAGCCTGGACCTGGTTCGAGCAGCGCGAACGGCCCGTTGGCGTCGGCGCCGAACGCCTTGCCGAAGTCCGGCGAGCCGTAGCCGGTGGCGCCCTCGTGCACCAGCGCCTTGAACACGAATTGCTGCTCGCGCGCCTGCCGCCAGAAGAGGATCGCGTCGTTGTTGCGGGCGATGTGATGGACGATGTCCGGGTTGAGCTGCTTCAACCGGACGATGATTGGCGTGAAGTCGTTGATCGACTGGAAGTTGTAGTACTCGGGCGGCGCCACCTCCTGCATGCTGAACTCGCGCTTGGCCCTGTCGCGCGCCGACTCCGTCACGCCCTGGCCGTACGATGAATCCTCGGACAGGAAGACGATCCGGAGCTGGTTCGGCTTCATGCCGAGCTTTGGCGCGAGGTGCTTGGCGATGAACTCCACGCCATACCAGCCGAAACCGGTCGCGTCGATCTCGGTGCGAAACACGTTCTTCAGACCACGCTTGTTGAAGCGTGGATCGACGCAGGACGACTCCCAGTAGATGACGTTCTGGCGGGCCGCCGCTTCGCTCGCGGCGCCGCAGAGCGTCGAGGAGAACGTCCCGGTGATGATCTTCACGCCCTCTCGCGTGATCAGGCGATTGGTCTCGGACGCAGCGGCCGTGGGATCCACGGCGTCGCCGACGGCGAACACGAGCTTCTTGCCCATGACGCCGCCACGCTGGTTGATCATGTCCCGCATGACCTCGAGCCCATCCATGTGGCGCTTGCCCTCGCTGGAGAGGTTGCCGGTCAGCGGCTCGAGCACGCCGATCTTGTATTCGCCCGACGGAGCCTGGGCGTCGCTCCCGGTGACGAGCGCGAAGCCGAGCACGAGGAGTACGACGATGAAAGCGATGGCGCGGCGATTCATGGGAGCCTCCCGGGTCGAGGGCTATCGCCCGTGCGGACGGCGATGTTCGGACGACGGGGTTGTAGCATCGCGTCGCCGAAGGTGTCAAGGCATCACCTGGGTGGTTTAGACTGAAGCCCGTGGACGACGACAACGCTCACCGGTTTCTCTCGCCCGAGACGATGCGGTTCTGTCCGCTGTGCGGCGCCGCACTCCGGCGGGAACCGGTGCCCCCGGATCAGCGCGAGCAGTCCGTCTGCTCGCGCTGCCGGTTCGTCTTCTACCTGAACCCGAAGGTCGTCGCCGCGACGATTCCCGAGGACGCGGGGCGGATCTTGCTCACCCGCCGGTCCATCAACCCGGGCCACGGGCTGTGGACCTTTCCGGGCGGGTTCGTGGACTTCGGCGAATCCACCACCGACGCCGCGGTTCGGGAGACGTTCGAAGAAACCGGCCTCAGTGTGGAGCTGACGGGATTGCTGAACGTCTTCACGTATCCGGGCGCACCCGTGATCGTCGTCTACCGGGCGCGCGTGATGTCCGGGACGCTGACGACGTGCGACGAGAACGACGCGCTCGAATGGGTGGCGCCGTCGGACATTCCGTGGGAGCGGCTGGCGTTCCCGTCGACGCGCGAGGCGCTACGCGAATGGGTCGGCGCGCGCGGCGAGATGCCGAAGGGGTAACTGTATCCATTGATCCGGAGTGGGGGAAATGATGGCAATTCCTGCGTGAACGCGTTTTTTGATGGATGGGTGCTACGGGCTACGTGAGCGAGGAGTTCTCCACAGCGGACGCGCGGACGTTTTTTAATCGTGGGCACGGGCGCGAGAAGTACGGCGCGTGGTGGGTTTCGAGCGGCCGTAACGGCTGCTGACAATGGTGCTGATACCGAAATAAATCAGAAGTCCCAGGATGAGAAGAACCTCGTAGCCGTGGGGAAACGGCTCGATTGGTGAGGTTGACGAGCCAAGGAGCGCACCGACGAAGCGCACGGCTTTGCCGACGATCGACTCGGTCGCGATGGCGAAGATAAGAAGCGCGACGATGAGTCCACCGAGAACGTTGACACGGCCAACATCAGTCTGGAACTCTAGGTTCGCGAGATAGCGTAGGGCCTTCCACGGGTCGCTCCCTTTCAGTGTCAAGCGCGAATAGCGTTCCGCAACGCGACAGTCGTCGTGAGAGCCAGGCCGAGGCCGCAGACAGCGGCGAAAAGCGCGAGGTAGGGATGCAGCGGGATCGCGGGCGCGCCCGACGTGATCGACGACCAGAAAACATAGAACGCGGCAGCGCTGAGAGTGATGAAACCTTCCAGGCCGAGGAGAAGCATTACACCTTCCCAGACCGCCACGCGACGCTCGGGCAATACGCCGAGCTCACCTGAAACGGCGGGCACGCTGAAGGCCGGAATCTGCGAAAAGGCGGTCTGAGAAAGCGTCGTGGGTTCGCTGAGTACAACACCAACATTGAACGCCGGCGCCCTCGGCAAGCTGGTTGGCCCTGATAGAGACCCGGCAACGCTGTAGGAATCCAATATACCCACCGACGCGTGCCCTGGGCCGGTGGCGGTCATGAAGAGCAGCGCAGCGCCCGCGATCAATGGTCGCGAGGCGAGAGAGGTATCTATACCGAGGCCGGACGAGAGCAGATCATCTACGGGCCTCACTTCATCCCTCCTTGCTCTTGACGTTGTTTCAGGATCTGCGGGAGTGCCTCGTCGAGATACGCCTTCAGCCCCATTGCCGCGGTGAAGGTGAGAACGACGCGGGCGATAGGCTCCGCCCGAATGATGTCTTCCGGTTTCGGCGGCGGGATGTGGATCACGGTACCTTTTTGGTTGCCGGCCCGGAGGAGCGATTCCTTGTGGGGCGTGATATATCGACGGATCTCAATGACGAACTCGTCGAGGTTGAGCTGGGTGGTCGCGATATTGCCGAAAAAAGTTGGGATGTCGCCGACGCTATCTTGAGCCACGATGATCCCCCTCACGGCCCCTACGGGTGACAATCTCCGCGACTTCGAGGGTAGCTAAACCCCCGAGCGCGAGCAAGCGGTCTCGGTGGCGCAGAACGGGCATTTTCGCCGTCCCTCCTCGGCAATCTGGCGTGCCTCAAGCAGTTTATCGGTGCGGGTCATCGGCGAGGGATCATATCACGCGCACTGTGCGGCGCGGGGAAAGGGGTCGGGTCTCAGCTTAATTGAACCGGCCGGCGCGGCGAAGCCGCCCGCGTTCAGCGAGCGCGGGCGCAGCGTCGCCTTCGCGATCGGCCAGGTCGTGGCGTCCCACCTGGTCGAGCGGAGGGTGCCGAGCAGGCGCGCGATCCGGAGCCAGGGGTGCCAGGTCGTGATTCATCCGGACGCTTTAGTACGACAGCCACTTCGTTTGTTGAGCCCTGCGCGATCGCGCTCGTGAAATCCATCTCGCGGCATTGACACGCGGTCGCGAGCGACATCAAATCAGGACGAGGAGATGCACAGGGTAGCGGTAGCTCTCCAGACGTACCGGTTCACCGTCGATCAGTATCACGAGATGGGCGAGGCGGGAATCTTTCCACCCGACTGTCGGGTGGAACTGGTGGACGGTGAAATCTTCGAGATGAGCCCGATCGGCCCGTGGCATGCTGGCGTCGTGAGCTGGCTCACCGAGCGCTTCGTGACCGCGCTCGCCGGTCGGGCCATTGTCCACGCGAAGAATCCGACGGAGCTGGACACGTACTCGGAGCCCCAGCCGGACATCATGCTCCTGAAGCCTCGCGCGAATTTCTATCGCACTGCGCACCCGACGCCGGCCGACGCCTTTCTTCTCGTGGAGGTCGCCGACACCTCGCTCCGCCACGATCGCGTCCGGACGCTACCGATCTATGCGCGGACGGCCGTCCCCGAGGTCTGGATCGTGAACCGCGACGCTGACGCCGTCGAGGTGTTCCGCACTCCTTCGCGCGATGGCTACCGGGAGCAGTTCCGCCGAGGCCGCGGCGAGGTCGTGTCGCCAGCGGCGTTCACGGATCTCAGTCTCGCGGTCAGCGACATTCTCGGCTGACGAAGCCAGTCCCTCGTCCAGTCGGGCTGCTAGTCCGAGCGCGCGGCCAGCGCGAGCGTCGCCTTGCCCGTGACGACCTTCTCGCCTCGCTGATTCTCGGCCCAGATCTCGACCTCGCAGAGATTCACGCCGTCCTTCGAGGACTTGCCGAGCACGCGCCCCTTGCACGTCACCTTATCTTTTAATCGGACGATTCCGGCGAAGCGCACGCCGATCTTGCGCACCGTGCCGGCGCCGGCCCAGTCCGTCACCGCCTGCGCGACGAAGCCCATCGAGAGCATGCCGTGCGCGAACACGTCCCCCATGCCGGCAGCCTTCGCGAACTCCGCATCCTGATGGATCGGGTTGAAGTCGCCGGACGCGCCGGCGTAGCGCGTGAGCTGGATCTGCTGGATCGGGCCCTTCACGAGCGGCGGCAGATTGTCGCCGACGTTGACGTCGTCGAAGTAGACTTTGGCGTACGTCATAACCGCACCACCGTGACGCCGCGTATCGTCGCCACGAGCTCGTTCGCCCGGTCGGTGACCGCCGTTTCTCGCACGACGAACGCCATCGCTCCGCTCTTGCCGGTCTTCTCGTAGACGTCGACGACCTTCGATCGGCAGAGAAACGTCTCGCCAGGCCGGATCGGCCGGTGCAGCTCGAACTCCTGCTCGCCGTGCAGCAGGCGGGAGACGTCTGTGCCAAGCTCGCGCAGAAACGCGGTCGCGTCTGCGGCTTCATCGCGGAACGTCGTCAGGAACGTCGGCGGCGCGATGACGTCGCCCCACTCGGACGCCGCGCCGACGCGATCGTCGAGATAGAACGGATTGAGATCGCCGATGGCGCGGGCGAACTCCTTGATCTTGCCGCGCTCCACGGTGACCGGATATGGCGGGAATTCCTTCCCGATGACGCTCTTATTGATCACTCAGCCCTCCGCTTTCTTCGCCACGCGGGCGAGGAACTTTGCGAGATCCGGGACCACGAACCGCTCGTGGCGGCCCTCGGCGATCTTCTCTTTCTCGTCCCACGCTTCCACCGCAAACAGGAAGCGCCGGCCGTCTGTCTCGAGGAGCGTCGCCTTCGCTCGCACCTTCATACCGACTGGCGTGGCCGCGAGATGCTTGACGTCGATCATCGTCCCGACGGTCGTGCCGCCGGGCGGGAGATGCCCTTCGACGACCGCGGCCGACGCCGACTCGATGAGCGCGACGAGGAACGGCGTGCCGAACACCTTGACGCCGGTCTTGCCCAGCGCTTCGGCCGTCCGCTCCGGGCGCACCGTCTCCGTGACTTCGGCGAACGCGCCGGGCTTCATGTCCATCGCTCCGCGGTTTTACCGCGAGACCAGCATCAAGTGCAACCCCATCACGACGAGGAGCGCCTCGATTGCGATGATGAATGCCCGCTCGCTCATCCGGTCCAGCACTCGGCGTCCGATCCAGGCGCCGGCGACCATCGTGCCACCCAGGACGCAGCCGACGGCGATCGTGTCCCGGGTGAGCAGCGCGTAGCGTGCGAGGACGGCGCCTCGCGTGACGTGCATGCCGAGCGCGCAGGCCGCCTCCGTGGCGATGTAGGCGCCCCGGCGCAGGCCGTAGGCGAGAAAGAAGGGCGTCACCAGCGGGCCGGTGGCGACGACAAGGGCGGAGACGAAGCCCGTGCCCGCGCCGAGCACCGGAAAATGCTCGAGACGCATCGTGAAGCTCGACGACCTCAGGACGTGCCGGAGCAGCACCGAGGCGAACAGGAACGCGCCGATGATCCGGCCGAGCCAGCTCGTGCTGGTGCCGACGTAGAGCAGGCCTCCCAGCGCCGTGGCGGGAACGGCGCCGAGCAGAAATCGCTTCGCGGCCGCGAGGTCGATCTCGTCCCGGCTCCACCAGATCCGTGCGGCGTTGCCGATGAGCATCGTCACGGTCAGGACCGGCACGGCGGCGCGGAGACCCAGCGTCCACGCGATGATCGGGAGCAACAGCACGCCGGAGCCGAAGCCGGCCACGCCGGCGATGGTCGATCCCACCAGCGCGGCGCCGACGAGCATCAACCAGCTCGTCGCGTCAGGCACCGGAACGTCGGGCTCGAGGCATGTCGTGCCATCATACCGTGATGATCAGGTGGATCGCGGCGACCGGCGCGTTCGTCGTCTCGCTCGATTCCATGGTGAACATCGCGTTTCCGTCCATGGCCGCCTCGTTCGGCGTCCCACCCGAGAGCATGCGCTGGGTGATCGTGTGCTACGTCTTCACGTACTCGCTGGTCTCCTTCATGGGCGGCGGCGTGGGCGACCGGATCGGGCACGCGCGCGTGTTCAGCGCCGGGGCCGGCCTCAGCGCGCTCGCGTTCCTCGTCACCGCGCGCGCGCCGACGTTCGGCTGGCTGCTGGTCGGTCGGGTGGTGCAGGGGCTTGGCGGCGGGCTCGTGTACGGCACGGCACCCGGGATCATCACGCTGGCGTCGGCGCCGGCGGATCGGGGGCGGGCGCTTGGATTCCTCAACGCCTCGATCGGCGTCGCCTTTGCGACGGGCCCGGTGATCGCGGGGGGGCTCATCGACGCCGTCGGCTGGCGGTCGGTGTTCGCGGTCCGGATTCCGCTGGCCCTTGCGGTGCTGGCGTGGTCTCTCGTCGGCTTGCCGGTGACCCGGAGGGCGACCGCGCATCGCTCGGCCCGCGTCAGCGACTTCACGCGCGCCGACGTGCTGCGCGCGTGCGCGGCGTCATTCCTCGCCAACGGCGGAATCTTTGCGATCTGGCTGCTCGCGCCGTTCTATCTCGTGAACCGGCGAGGTCTCGACGCGCTCGCCGCTGGATTCATGTTCATGCTGGCGCCGCTCGGCACGACGCTCGCGTCACCGCTGGGCGGAGCGCTGGCGGATCGGATCGGCCCGCGCCGTCCCGTCGTCGCGGGACTCGCGATCGAAGTCGTCGGACTCATCCTGATGAGCGCCGCCCGCGAGACGACGCCCGGGCTCGTCGTGGGCAGCGCGCTCTTCATCGCCGGGTTCGGGATCGGGTTGTTCCAGCCACCCAACATGGCGACCGTCATGGAGGCGTTTCCGGCGCGGCAGCAAGGCGTGGCCGGTGGGCTGAGCTTCATGGCGCGAACGCTCGGCGTGGTCGCCGGGGTCGCGACGCTCGCGCAGATCTTCGCCGTGCGCCGAGCAAGCGCAGGCTTCGATGCCGCATTCACGACGGCGTTCGTCGTCGCCGCCGCCGCGGTCACCATCGCGGCGCTGGGGGCGAGCCTGCCTGACCGGCGGCGGGCTGCTCGCCCTTCGGCTAGCGCCGATTGTTCATGAACGAACGACGCGCGCCGGCCGGTGACCGGGTCACCGGCCGACCGTGGTTAGAGGCGTTCATGAATCACGCGCGGGGATCATCGCTGAACGACCGAGGCCGGGGCCAGCGTGGTGCCGCGGGCCGGCCGGGTCGGTGAGGGGCCGGCGGACCCGTTCCCGGAGCGTCCTATCGAGGGCAACCAGGCCACGAGTGGGAACGGCTCGCGGGTCATCGGTCAAAGGGCCTCGTGGTCA
>JBGPTW010000171.1:0-11869 GCA_041490825.1 Methylomirabilia bacterium
GGGGGCCGGGGGGCGCTCCGGAATTCCGTTGGTGTCGCTCGTGGGATGGGCGTGGACCTTCGTGATTCTTGCCCTGGGTTTCGCCGCGCGGGCGACAGCTCGCGGAATTCCGGAGCGACCCCCCGGCCCCCCGCTCGCGGTCGTGTCGCCGACGCCGTACGGCTCGGGCGCGACCGTTCATGCATAGTGCGGGCTAGCATCGAGTTCGCGCGTTCGAGAGTCTCTGATCCGATACGCTCGCGGGTGCCGAGGATGATCGACCTGCCACCCACATCGTCGCATTGACATCGTGCGCGCCCGACACCTACACTGCGCGCCATCTGGTTGACGCGTCTTCCCTGCGTGCCAGCGAGGCCTCAACGGAAGGAGCAGAGCCATGACTGACGAGACCCGGTCTCCCGCAGTGTCCCGCCGTCACTTCCTCGCCAGTGTGTCGGTCGGGGTCGGTGCCGCCGTGCTCGGTCGAGCGCCGGCCGCGATCGGCCAGCAGGTGCGCGAGCTCCAGGTCTGGCACACCGAAGTCGAGCCGCAGACGGTGAAGACCATCCAGGACACGAGCATCGCGGAGTTCGAGCGCAAATTCCCCGGCTTCAAGATCAAGCAGCAGCCGCTCGGATGGGGCGATCTGAACACCAAGCTGCTCGCGTCGTTCGCCGCAGGCAGCCCGCCCGATCTCACCCATCTGAACCCGTTCATGACGGCATCGCTCTACGTGAAGAATCTGTTGCGCCCGATGGACGAGCTGATCCGCGCGCTCGGTGAACACGACATCCACGAGGCGACCCTCAAGCTCCAGTACTTCGACGGCAAGTACTACGGCGTGACCCACGCGATGGGCGCCACGTACTTTGCGGAGCGGCGCGATCTCCGCGAGAAGAAGGGGATCAAGCCGCCCGAGACGTACGCCGACATGCTGAAGCTCGCGGAGGCCCTCACCGAGGGCGGACGCTACGCGCTCCAGATGCCGGGCGAGAAGCTCTACATCGGTTTCGTGCATCCCGCCGAGTGGCTCGCCGGCAACGGCGGCGCGTGGGTCGACGACAAGACGTGGCGACCACAGCTCAACAGCAAGGCGATGATCGAGGCCCTCGAGTACGCGCAGAAGCTGAACAAGTTCCAGCCGCAGGGATGGTCGGGACAGAAGTATCTCGACACGCTCGCCGCGCTCGCGACCGGCAAGGTGGCGATGGCGCACCTCTCCGGCGCGCGCACCATCGGCTACATCGAGAAGTACGCGCCCGAGAATTTGCGCTCGCCCGAAGCGTTCATGCCGCTGCTGCGGCCGCACGGGCCGTCCGGCAAGGTCGGGATCTCCGCGCTCGACGGCGAGAACTGGGCGGTGTTCACGCAGTCGAAGTATCCGAACGAGGCCTTCGAGTTCTTGCGGTTGTTCTACAAGAAAGAGCACTACATGGCGTACTGCCACTCGGTGCCTATCCATCTCTCGCCGATCTTCAAGTCGATGCTCAACGATCCCGCCTACCTCGCCAACGAGCGCATCAAGAAGTGGAGGCCGTGGCACGACGTGATGGTGGCGGGCTTGAAGGCGAACCGCTTCCTGCCGATCGGCTTCAGCCGTCCTTCCGACAACCTGCTGCCGTTCCTCGCGGAGCTCGACGGCTCCGGGATCGTCGCGGACATGGTGGTCGAGGTGATGGTGAGCGGCAAGCCGCCGAAGGCGGAGGCCGACCGCGCGCAGAAGCGCGCCGAGGAGCTGCTGGCGCAGCTCGGCCACAAGCGCTGGTCGTAGCCCAACGTCCAGGACGGGGCGAGTGAGGAAGAGCGCGCTCCTCGGCTGGCTCCTCCTCGCCCCGTCGCTCGTGCTGCTCGGGGGCCTCGTCGTCTTCCCGATCCTCTACAACCTGTGGCTGTCGCTCTTCGACAAGCACGCGTTTCTGCCGGTGCAGGCGTTCGTCGGCTTCAAGCACTACCGCTACTTTGCGACGGACGCGGAGTTCTGGTCGAGCTTCTACTACGGCGTCGTGTACGCGGGGACGACGATGGTGCTACAGATCGGCGTCGGCGTCCCCGCGGCGCTCTTGCTGAACGAAGCCTTCCGCGGCCGCAATCTCCTGCGCGGCGTCGTGTTGTTTCCGTACATGATCCCGACGATCGTCGCCGTGATGTTGTGGAAGTGGCTGCTGAACGATTCCTACGGTCTCGTCAACCACCTGCTCGTGACGACGCACATCGCGCCGAGGCCGGTGCCGTGGCTCGGGCCCGACTGGATCATGGCGTCGCTCGTCGTCACGAGCGTGTGGCAGTTCTTTCCGTTCGTCGTGGTGACGTATCTCGCCCGGCTGCAGACGATCCCGCCCGAGCTGTACGAGGCGGCGACCGTCGACGGCGCTTCCGCGTGGCGGCGGTTCGTGCACATCACGCTGCCGCAGACGGCGGCGGTGCTGTTCGTGATCGTGCTCCTGCGCTCGATCTGGATGTTCACCAAGTTCGACACGGTGTGGCTGATGGCCGGCGAGGGCGGCGTGAGCCGCTACGTGAGGACGCTGCCGGTGTACGCCTACGCGCGTACCTTCACGTATCTCCAGGCGGGGATGGGCGCCGCGCTCGCCGTCATCATGTTCGCCATGCTGCTCGTCGCGACGGCCATCTACTTCAAGGCGTTCCGCGGCGAGGAGACGTTCGCGTGAGACGCGTCGTCCTGTACGCGGCCGCTGCGGCGCTGCTCGTCGTGGGCGCGTTCCCGCTCTTCTGGATGCTGTCGACGGCGCTCAAGCCGTCGGGCGAGATCTTCGCCACGCCGCCCGCGCTCGTGCCCTTGCACCCGACGCTGGAGAACTTCCGGCGTCTGTTCGCCGACACTCACTTCACGATGTTCTTCGAGAACAGCGTGTTCGTGGCCGGCGCGACGGTGGCGCTGACCCTCAGCGTGGCGTCGCTCGGGGCCTACGGGCTCACGCGCTACAGGTTCCGCGGCCGCGAGACGGTGGCCGCGCTGATCTTGATGACGTACATGTTCGCGCCGATCATGATCATCATCCCGTTCTACATTCTCGTACGGCAGCTCGGGATCGTGAACACGCGGCTCGCGCTCGTGCTGTCGTACACGACCTTCTGCCTGCCGTTCTGTCTCTGGGTGCTGCGCGCGTTCTTCCAGTCCATTCCCCTCGACCTGGAAGAGGCTGCGCTGGTCGACGGCGCTCATCGCGGCAAGGCCGTGTGGTACGTGGTGCTCCCGCTCGCGCTCCCGGGATTGATCGCGACGGCGATCTTCACGTTCATCCTGGCCTGGAACGACTTCCTCTTCGCGCTCGTCCTCATCACCTCCGACGAGCTGAAGACGCTGCCGGTCGGCGTCAACGATCTCTTCAACGCGACGATCGTCGACTGGGGCATGATCATGGCGGCCGGCGTGATGATCACGCTGCCGACGGTGCTCTTCTTCGCCGCGGTCCAGCGGTATCTCGTGCAAGGCTGGGGCGCCGGCGGCGTGAAGGGCTGACGACATGACAAAGAGCGGTCGGAAGCGAATACACCGTAAGGGCATCGCACCGAAGAGTCTCGGAACGATTGCGGGCGGCGACCCCGGACGGTCCGAGCGCGCCCGGACCGTCATTCGGGAGAGATTCTCGAATCGTCGTCGTGACCGTTCACGAGGACGCGGATGACCCCACTCGCCCTCGTCAACATCGGCATGATCGCGACCGGCGTGCTCGAGCGGCCGACGCTGGAGGCCGCGACCATCGTCGTGCGCGACGGCCGCATCGAGGCGCTCGGCTCGATCGCCGACGTGGGGGCGCGCGATGCGGCGATCATCGTCGACTGCGGCGGCGCGACCGTCATCCCCGGGCTGATCGACTCGCATTGCCACGTCGTGCTCGGGGACTACACGCCGCGCCAGAAGCAGGTCGACTTCCTCGACTCGTACGTGCATGGCGGCATCACGAGCGTTGTCTCGGCGGGCGAAGGCGTACACGCGCCCGGGCGCCCGCACGATCCGGTCGTCGCGAAGGCGCTCGCGATCGCTGCCGCCGGATGCTTCGAGCACTTCCATCCGAACGGGATGAAGGTCAACGCGGGCT
The DNA here is from genome assembly GCA_041490825.1 of Methylomirabilia bacterium. Taxonomy (GTDB): domain Bacteria; phylum Methylomirabilota; class Methylomirabilia; order Rokubacteriales; family CSP1-6; genus JBGPTW01. Next base: position 4,041 of record JBGPTW010000171.1, read on the forward strand.
CGGTCGTGCTCGAGCCTGGACTCACGGACGCGGACTTCGCCGAGATGGCGAAGCACGGTGTCCGGCACGCGAAGTACGGGTTCGGCGGCTACGCGCACCCACGCGACGGTGAGCCGGAAGTGCGGCTCGCGCAAAAGCACGGACTGTGTGTCCAGTCACACAGCGGCGGCACGTCGATTCCGGGTTCGAGCCCTATCGACCACGAAACGCTGTTGCACTTGCGTCCGAACGTCGCGGGCCACGTCAACGGCGGGACGACCTCGCTCGACGACGACGGATTGCGGCGACTGATCGCCGAGAGTGACATGGCGCTCCAGCTCGTGCAGGCCGGCAACCTGCGCTCCGCACTCCACATCCTGAAGCTCGCGCGCGAGACGGGGACGCTCGCGCGCGTATGCCTGGCGAGCGACACGCCGACCGGCACCGGCGTCATGCCGATGGGCGTGATCAAGACCGTGTGCGAGCTCTCCTCGCTCGGCGGCTTGGCGCCCGCGGAGACGATCGCGCTCGCCACCGGCAACAACGCGCGCGCCTTCCGGCTCGACACGGGTCGGATCGAGATCGGCGCACCGGCCGATCTGGTCGTGTGCGATGCGCCGATGGCGTCGAGGGCGAACGACGCGTTCGGGGCGATCGCGCGCGGCGACATCCCGGGCATCTCGTGCGTGATCATCGACGGCGTCGTGCGCGTCGGTCGCAGCCGGAACACGCCGCTGGCGAAGCGCCTCGCCACGTTCAAAGGCGTGGCGGTCGCGGGCGCGGGTCACTGAGATGGTAGGGCGAGCCGCAGCGCGTGCGACGCGCGAGGCGAGTCGTGGCAGTGCGAGCCGAGGCCGTTCGACGGACGAGGCGAGTCTACGGAAAAATAGTCGGTGAGAAGACCGAGATGACGTCACGGCACCACATCATGTTCATCGAAGACGACGAGGCGGAGATCGCGACGTTCCGCCGGCTGTACGAAGGCGACGAGTTCGAGCTGACTGGGCTGTGCATTCAGTTCCCGCGGTCGGTGTTGCCCGCGCTTGGCGCCGCGCTCGGGGACCGGGTGCCCGATCTTTTCGTGCTCGACCTGTTTTTCCCGCCACGGCAGATCCGCCGGGTGGATTCACCCGGGACACGGTCGACGACGCTCGGGCTCATCTAAGACGAGTGCTGCGATCGGCGGAGGAGCTGGAAGGGATGTTCCTGGACGAGTCGGCGCTGGCGAAGAACGACAAGGAGCTCTTGAGAGCTGGCGCCGAGCTCGTCTACTGGTCGCAACGGATGTTGCGGCACTGGTGCGACGTGCTCGGACAATCGCCGTCGGGAGGGATCGCGCTCATGCGGCTCTTGCGCGACAAGTATCCCAGCGTCCCGGTGGTGTTCTATTCCCGAAAGGCGATGGTCGGCGACGTCAAGGCCGCGCTCCAGGCGGGCGCGCTCGACGTGTTGATCAAACCGCACCGATCGCTCGAGGATGCCGAGGCCGTCCGGATGCGCGAGGCCCTGGCGCATTATTGCGATGGCCGCGCGCCGGGCTGGCGCACCGGCCCATGATGAACGTACGATCGGCGACGGGCCGGGGGTTGCTCTCCCCAAAACACGCTGTCCACGATGCTCGTACGGCTCTCGATGGAGCCACGAGAACTTGCGGGCGATTCAGTCGAACCGCAGAAGCCACGGTTTTGGGGAGAGCAACCCCCGGCCCGCCGCCGACCTGGGAGTCGCTCTCCCCAAAACACGCTGTGGCGCTCATCGGCGCGAACGGTGCGGGGAAGACGACGCTGCTGAAGACCATCGCCGGCCTCGTGTCCCCGCAGGATGGTGACATCGTCTTCGAAGGACGCGCGATCCGCGACGTCGAGTCACCTGATCGCGTGCGATTGGGCATTGCCCTCGTTCCGAAGGGGCGCCGACTCTTCAGTCGCCTGACGGTCGCCGAAATCCTCACGCTGGGCACGTACACGAACGCCGGCGCCCAGCACCGCGAGGACATGCTCGACCGTGTGTTCACGCTTTTTCCGCTTCTTCGAGAGCGCGCGCGCCAGCGTGCCGGGACGCTCTCCGGCGGCGAGGGACAGATGCTCGCGATCGCGCGCGCGCTCATGTCACGCCCGAAGTTCCTCATGCTGGACGAGCCGAGTCTCGGGATCATGCCGCGGCTCGTGGACGCGATCATGGACGCGCTCCGGCAGCTCCACACGGCCGAGGGCATCACGATGTTCCTCGTGGAGCAGAACGTCCCCGCGGCGCTCGACCTCGCGGACCGCGGCTACGTCTTGCAGACGGGCCGGATCGTCAGCGAGGGGACGAGCGACGAGCTTCGCGGCAGCGACCTGGTGCGCAAGGCGTACCTCGGGATCTGATGGGTCAGCGGGCGCGGCGCTTCGGCGCAGCCCGCTCGGTGCGCGCCGCGCCGCTCTTCGGACTGACCATCGCGTTCGAGCGCGACGACAGGACGACGGCCGTCGTGGCCGTGCCATACCGCGACAGCTCCCGGACGATCTGGTCGAGGTCGGCAATCGATGCGGTCGCGATCTTGACGACGAGACGATCGCTTCCGGTCACACGATGACTCTCGACCACACCAGGAAGACTCCGGACCAGCGTGCCCAGCCGTACGCAGTTCTCCTCCGGCGCGCTGATCCGAACGATCGCGGTGATCGAGTAGCCGAGTTCCTCGGGTGCGAGCTCGACGTGATAGCCGGTGATGATGCCGGCGTCTTCCATGCGCCGCACACGGTCGGCGACGGCGGGCGCCGACAATCCGACCCGGTGGCCGAGCGCACTGAACGGCGCGCGCGCGTTCTCCTGGAGTGCGGCGAGGATCCGCCAGCCGATCTCGTCCAGCAGCCGCTTGGATTTCGACGCCATCGGTCTCCGAGATTGTAGAAACGAAAGTGATTGGCCGAAAGAACAATCGAAATCGCATGGACAGGGACAGGCACGTGTCCGTAGAGTCGCTCATCTGGCCGTCCGGAGTAGCGGAAAGGAGGGGCCAATGTCGACGTCGAATCGTGCGCTGGTGCTGCGCCATCACGAGGAGATCTGGAGCAAGGGCAACCTCGATGCGGTCGAGGAGATCTACGCCCCCGACTTCGTCGGCCATCATCCCGGGACGCCGGATTACGTCGGTGCTACAAGCGTGAAGCTCGTCGTGCAGCGCCTGCGCGAGGCGTTTCCCGATTTCCGCGAGACCGTCGAGGAGGTGATCGTCGAGGGTGACAAAGTCGTCACACGCTTCACGGCGTCGGGGACGCAGCTCGGCGCGCTGAATGGGATCACCGCCACCGGCAAACGGATGCAGATGAGCGAGATCGGCATCTTTCGATTGTCACGGGGCCGGATCGCCGAAAAATGGGGAATCTTCGACCGGCTCGGAATGTTCCAGCAGCTCGGAATCGTTCCGCCCACGTGGCCGCCGATGGAGTTTCTCTACGAGATCACCATGGACGTCGATGCTCACGATCTCGGCCCGACGCCGAGCGGCCATCGGAGAATCGTCCAGGTCAACGGTGGAACGTTCGAGGGGCCGCGGCTTCGAGGCCGCGTGCTCCCTATGGGCGGAGACTGGCTGGTCGGGCGGCTGGATGGGTCACGCCGCCTCGACGTGCGGATCACACTCGAGACAGATGACGGTCATCGCATCTATGCCTCCTACGGAGGCATCTTTCACGCCTCGAACGAGGTGATGGAACGGTTTGCGCGCGGGGAAACGGTCGGCGCGGCGGAGTACTATTTCCGTGTCGCGCCGCTCTTCGAAACGGCATCGGAGAAATACGCCTGGCTGAATCGCGTGCAGGCGATCGGGCTCGGCTCCCGGAGTCCGGGCAAGGTCGGCTACCGGGTCTACGTCATCAAGTAGCCACGCGACCGTTCGCGGAGGAGGACACCGTGCCAGAGACGTCAGACGTGAAACGCGTCGCCATCGCGCTCTTCGAGGGCTTCACCGTACTCGACGTCTACGGACCGGTGCAGGCGTTCGCAGCGTGTCGCGTGCCTCTTGCCGGTGCGCCCCCGCATCGACTGTTCGAGATGTTCACGATGGCCGAGCGCATCGGGCCGATCAAGAGCGGCGAAGGGCCTTCAACCCACGCCGATTACATGTTCGCCGATGCGCCGGCCTGCGACATTCTCGTCGTGCCGGGTGGTTTCGGGACGCGAACGGCCGTCGACAATGCGCCGCTCCTCGCCGCGCTGACCGCGGCCAGCAAGCGCGCGACGATCACGACGACGGTCTGCACCGGGTCGGCGCTGCTCGCGCGGACCGGGCTGATGGATGGCCGGCCCGCGACATCGAACAAGATCTCGTGGGACTGGGCCGTGCAGCAGGGACCGCGCGTGCTCTGGAGGCGCAAAGCGCGCTGGGTCGATGACGGCGATCTCGTGACGTCGTCAGGTGTCTCGGCGGGTATCGACATGGCGCTGAGTGTGATCGCGCGGCTCCATGGTCGTGAGCTGGCCGTCATAGCGGCGCGCTACATGGAATATGTCTGGCACGAGGACGCGGACGACGACCCGTTCGCGTGAGTCGTTCACAAGAACGCTGCCTGGACGGTCCCGAGAGGTATCCTAGCGGGAAGCCAACCATGGATCTGGAAGCGATCGCCGAAAACCACTTCGGAGTCGATGCGAAGGCGCGAGTCGCGGCCTGGATGGCCGAGCTGGACGCAGATCTGGAAGGCTGGACGGGGGCGAGCCATATTCGTGGCGAGAACAACCTGCAATCACACGATGAAGGGCGCCAGGCGGCCATTCGTCTCGTCAACGAGCTCCGCTCGCGTCCTCCAGGGGACCCTGTGAATTGGTACTTCGCCACGATTACGGGCTCAAACCTCGCTTGTAAAGGGCCGAAAGCTGCGGATGACCTGCTAGACGATCTGTGCAAGGTGACGAGCGGTTGGATGGTGTGGAACCGACTGCGCCGCCGGACGGCGCCAGATGACACGCCGGCATTGAGAGACTCGGCCCGCTTGATGAACTGGCTGGTGAACGTCGTCTGCGGTCCGGCGTATCTCGACGCCCTTGATCCGAGCGCCATCGTTTCGGGCAAGGTTCCAGCCGTCTTCTCGACATTCTTACGGGACCGGGATGCGCAGCTTCCCGCCGGAACGTCTGCAACGGAATGCTATAAGGTCGTCGGTCTGGATCCCCGTGATCCACCCGAGCCTTGCGTGTTGTTGAAGTACCGCACGTCACAGGTCGGCCCTGTAATCGTTCCCACGGCGTTCGACGCCGGCACCCACACGCATTTCCTTCCTTCGGCAGCCGGGGCCCGATACGGAACGACGAAGAACCTTGCCACGGCGGATGGAAGCGGAGGCGTACGCGAAGTGGTCGTCCCTCCCTTCCCGGTGTCGCGCATGATGGAACCGGAATTCATCGGCGCATGACCGCGATGGTGAACAATCAGTTCGACGTTCTCACCACGCTTCCCGACGTTCAGGCAGCGGCGTGGTTATCGGACTACTTGCGCTCTCGACCGGTCGCGCCGCCGGTTCGTGTTCCATTCGATCTCGAGCCCGTCGAGTTTCTGCTGAGCCAGGTGCATTCGCTGTCCAATTCAGAGCTGCCGCGACGTGTTGGGACACTCGCGGGCAAGCTCGTTGCCGAGGCCATCGCGCAGGGCAAGCACCGCCCCGGCGACACCGCGGAACAGGAAGCTCTGAGAACGCTGTTCACGCTGATCGAAGCGCTGCCCGTATCCGACGACGTCGCCGAGTTTCTCTATGACCTCGCGGTCAGCGGCCGGTTGCTCGACGGTGGTGAACTCGATCTCCATCTCCTCACGCTCCGCGCGCTCGTCCTCCATCAACGGCCGCGGCCCGGCGAGATCGAACGCGCCGTGGAGTTCTGGCGTCACGAGGCCGACGACATCCGCTATGCCGCGATCGCGATCCAAGGATTGCTGCGGATCGCTGCTCCAGGGGCCATTGAGCTACTTCCGGAGTTCGTCAGGCGCGCGCGCGCCGCGCAGCCTCCGCTACCGTTGACCAACACCTTGTTCGTCGTCGAGTCGGAACTTGGATCGTCGAAAGATTTGTGGCAGGCGCTTCGATCGGCCTTCGACGCTCAGCCCAGTCAGTTGACACTCGTAAGAGACGAGTTTGCGAGACTGCGCCTCCGGGAGCGGAACCCCGTTGCCTGGGAGATACTTCACCAGGACGCGACGATCGCCGACCCGGTCGGAGGGTGGTCGCTGCAGTTCGCAACAGGCGACGAACAGAAGATCAACAGAGCCCGCGAGCAGCCGTTCGACATGTTGCTGGCGCCAGCGGCGTGAACCCGGCGTAACCCGCGTGTACGTCGTCTCGTTCTACTCGTTCAAAGGTGGAGTCGGACGGACGCTGGCCGCGGCGAACGTCGGCGTGGCGCTGGCCGACAAGGGGCTTCGCGTTCTGCTGGTCGACTTCGACCTCGAAGCGCCTGGCTTGACGTACCTGCCGCAGCTGCAACCGTCGAAAGAACAGCGTGGCGGCGTGGTGGAGTTCATCGCCGATTCCTGGCAAACGCATCAAACGCAAGACCCCGGCCGCTATGTCTATCAGCCCGACGGCTTCGAGGGCCGTCTGTCCGTAATGCCGGCCGGCGCCGTCGGAACACCGGCGTTCCCGCGCGCTTACGCTCGCGCGAGGGAGTTCCTCGGAGTCGCTTTCGATCGATCGCAAGGCGCGCTCGGCCTCGCGCTCTTCCGTGATTTGAAGCAGGGGTGGGCTTCGCTCGGATACGACTACGTGATCCTGGATTCACGGACCGGTCTCACCGACGTCGGCGGAGTTTGCACTCGTCTCCTGCCCGACATGCTGTTCCTGATCTTCGCGCTGAGCGCGCAGGGCCTTCCCGGAGTCAAACAAGTTCTGGATCAGGTCGGACACGAGACCCTGTACGGCGATTCCATCCAAGTCCGGCTCGTCGGTTCGATGCTCCCCCCGGGTCAAAAAGAACTTCTCGAGAAGAGACTGTCGGCAGTCGGTACGGCGCTCGGGCGAAAGCCCGATAGTCTCCTGTATATCTTCGACCGCCTTCTTCTGGAAGAGGATGTGCGGCACTTCGAGGACAGGGCATCCCCTCTTGCGATCCAGTACAACGCGCTGGTCACCTCGATCAGGAGTGAAAATCGCTGGGATGTGTGGTTCAGGCTGGAGAGGGCTCGCGCCGCGGCTGTGGAAGCGAATCTAGAGCCGTTTACGGAGTTGATCGAAGACCTTCTCTCCTCCGGCTCGAAAGACCTACCCGCGAAAGCTCGATGGGAAACGCTGAGCGATGCGGCGATCGGGCTTTTGCAAGCACCGACGCCGACAATCGAAGCCAAGGTGCGGGCAGTAGCCCAGGGCACAAGCGCACTCCGCGAAATCGCCGCACGCATTGACCGCCGCGAATACCGCGATCTGCACGGCGCGACGCTCAACAATCTCGCGAGCGCGCTCCGCGATCTGCCGGCGCGGGACGTGGAGGAGCGCGCGGCGCTGGTGCGCGAGGCGGTGGGGTACTACAGGGACGCGCTGGCCGTGTACACGAAAGACCGGTACCCGGTCGACTGGGCGATGACCCTCAACAATCTCGCGAACGCCCTCCGCGATCTGCCGGCGCGGGACGGGGAGGAGCGCGCGGCGCTGGTGCGCGAGGCAGTGGGGTACTACAAGGACGCGCTGGCCGTGCGGACGAAAGACCGGTACCCGGTCGACTGGGCGATGACCCTCAACAATCTCGCGAGCGCGCTGACCAATCTACCGGCGCAGGACGGGGAGGAGCGCGCGGCGCTAGTGCGCGAGGCAGTGTGGTACTACAAGGACGCGCTGGCCGTGTACACTAAAGACCGGTACCCGGTCGACTGGGCGATGACCCTCAAC
>JBGPTW010000172.1:0-11804 GCA_041490825.1 Methylomirabilia bacterium
CGGAATTCCGTTGGCTTCGATCATCGACTGGACACCCACGCCCCTGACCGCGTTCCCCAGCGTTTCGGCGCTTGCGCCATCAGCTCGCGGAATTCCGGGGCGATCCCCAGCCCGACACTCGGTTTCGGCGGCTCGCGCGCGAGCGTTCGCGCATAATCCGGGCTAGAAGGGCCCCCCAAACCCCCCGCACGCTCGGTGCGCCCCGGCTCAACCGTGGCGCTCCTCGATCCCCCGAGCCGGCGGAGTCCGGCGACATGTCTACTCGAGCGTCGTCACGCCGATGGTCTTCGGCTTGCCATCCACCAGCCTCATCCAGGCCACGCTCTGGTTGCACTGATGGCTCGCCGGCGGATTGCAGGTGATCGGGCCCGGGTACATGCCCGTCTTGAAGTTCTTGATCGTCCCGAGCGCCTGGAGGAACTTCTCGCGCGTCAGGTCCGGCCCCGCCCGCTTCAGCGCTTCGACCACCACCATGCCACTGCCGATGCCCATCAGGTTGAAGACCGACAGCGCGTCGTTCGGGAACAGGCGCTTGATCCGATCGCGCCACTCGGACATCTCGGGATCGTCCGGGTGGGCCGGGATCGTCGTGATGCTCACGAACTTCTCGAGCGCGCCCGGGATGCCCACCTGCTCCTGGAGCTGCGGCAGGTCCTGGATCGCGGTCTGGCCGACCCACACGGGCTTGTAGCCGAGCTTCAGCGAGTCGCGGATCAGCACGGCGGCCGGCTTCGGGTAGACCACGAGGATGACCGCGTCGGCTCCCGACTGCATGATGCGGAGGGCCTGCACCGTGCCGTCGTTCTGGTCGACGGTCATCTCCTCGTCGGTGACGGCCTTGATGCCCTGGTCCTTCAACGCGGTCATGAGCGGCTCGTACCGCGAGCGGCCCCAGGCGTCGTGCTGCGCGACCACGGCGATCTTCTTGGCCTTCTGCTCGAGCGCGTACTTGACCTGCGCGCGGCTCTCGATGGTCGCCGTGAGCTGCGTGGTGAAGATGCTGGGCGACGGCGGCGTGGTGATGCCATCCGCCACGGCAGAGTTCACAACCATCGGGATGCCGGCCTTGACGATCTCGGGCTTCGCCGCCAGCGTCGCGTTGGAACAGCCGCCGCCGTTGATCGCGAACACCTTGTCCTCGTAGATGAGCTTCTTGACCGCGGCGATGCCGCCCTCGGGCTTGCAGCTATCGTCCTCGCGGATCAGCTTGAGCTTGCGGCCGTGAACGCCGCCCTGCTGGTTGACCTTGTCGAACAGCGCGTCCAGCCCGTTCATCGCCAGCTTCCCGTACATGTAGACCGGACCGGTGAGCGGGCCGAACGCGCCGATCTTGATCTCGTCCTTCGTCACGCCGTCGACGGCGGCGGCCCGCGTCGCGAGCCCGGCCACGATGAACATCACGACCGCGAGGGAGAGTACGGTGCGGAGAGATTTCATGGTGTCTCCTTCTTGATGGGGGGCTCGACACGCCGATAGCCTCCGGGTCCGCGCATCATATCAGCGGATCGCGGGAATGACTTCGCGGCCGAAGAGTCGAATCGCCTGGAGGACGTTGGCCTGCGACATGCCCGGGAAGTTGAAGCGCACGACCAGGTGCGTGGCTCCCAGCTCGTCGCGCCGTCGCCGGCAGTCGCGGATCACGTCGTCCGGCGTGCCGATCACGAAGCGGTCGCGCACGAGATCCTCGATCGACAGTGACGCCGCTGACTCGCCTGGCACGTTCTTTCCCATGCCCCAGGCAAAATACGAACGATACTTTGCCGCGATGTACGGCGCGGAGTCGTCGAACGCGCGCTGGCGGTCCTCGCCAACGTAGCACTCGATCGAGTGCGCGTAGTCGGCCGCCGGCGGCAACCCCGCCTCGGCGCGCGTGCGACGATAGAGCTCGATCTGCCGCTTGACGATCGAGAACGTCGAGACCGAGGTGGAGATCCATGCGTCGCCGAAGCGCGCCGCCCGTTCGACGGCCGGATCGGCCGCGGCGCCGATCCAGATCGGTGGGCGTGGCCGCTGGAGCGGGCGAGGGCGAATCGACACGTCGTTCACGCGATAGACGCTGCCCTCGAACGTGACGTGGTCCTCGGTCCAGAGTCTCTTGAGCAGATCGATGGCCTCCTCGAACCTCCGCGTGCGCGTGCGCCGCTCGACGCCGAACACCTCGTACTCCTCCTGCCGGTAGCCGAGCCCCACGCCGAGGATGAAGCGGCCGTTGGCGATGACGTCCATCGTCGCGTACTGCTCGGCAATGTCGACGGGGTTGTGGAGCGGCAGCAGGAGGAGATTGGTGCCGATCGTCATGTCTCCCGCCTCGGCGGCCAGGCGCGCGAGCAGTGGCGTCGTCTGGAAGAACTGCTCGGGGTACGTCCGGTAATGCTGCCCGACCCAGACCGCGTCGTAGCCCTCGTCGCGGAGCGCACGCGTCTGCTCGAGGTGATCTTCGAACGCCCGGCGGATGTCGCGGTCGCCGGGGTGCTGGGTGCCGAGGAAGACGCCGATCTTCATCACCGGGGGCCCATGGTCGCGGACATGGTGACGCGCCGTCGGCGGGGATGCAACCGGTCGTCAAGCGCGAGAAGCCCGTCGCCGGCCCGCCGAAGCCCGAGGTCCTGGACGCGCTCGTGCAGTGCGCCTTCGTGCTCGCCGGGAGCGCTGACTGAGGGTCGTGCACGTCGGGAGTATCCACGGCGGAATGCATACCGACGGGGTCGTCCGGGCTCTGCTTTCCGACCCCCGCCGCCCGGAGACGGCCTACGCGGGGACCGACATGGGGCCCTACCGGAGTGATGACCTTGGCGCGAAATGGCGCACGACCATCCTGGTGGTGCTCGTCGCCATCGCGCTGCCGCTGACACCGCTCGCCGGGACGCTCGGCTTCGTCCCGCTTCCCGCGAGCTACTTCCTCTTCCTCGGTGGCGAGGCCGTCACGTACCTCGTGGTCGTTGAGGTGCTGAAGCGTCGCGTGATGAGTGGGCTCGCCCCGCTGTGAGCGCGGATGAAGCTCTCGTGGAAAGTCAGGCGCTCCCTCTCTGCCACAACGCGCACGCTCAGCGGCCGGGGCGAGCAGCGCGAGCGCCCGACCGCTGAAGCGTGAGGTTGGGCAGCTGTTCTTCATTCAATCACGTGATCCGCCCGCAGCAGCAGCGATGGGGGGATCGTCAGGCCAATGGCCTTTGCGGTCTTCGCGTTGATAACGAGCTCAAACGTCGTCAGCTGTTCAATCGGAAGATCCGTGGGTCTAGCACCCTTAAGGATCTTGTCCACATAGACGGCGAGGTGCCGATATAAGTCACGCTGGGCTACTCCATAGCTCATAAGACCGCCGGCCTCGACGAATTCTGTGTAGGCCGTAATCATTGGCAGCCGGTTCTTCGTCGTGAAGTCCACGATCTGTCGCCGATGCGTGTTAGTGGGGTGGTCTACGAACGTGATCAGAGCGTCAGCGCGTCCCCTGGTGATGGCGGAAAATGCATGTGCGAAATCAGAGGACCCGCGCACTTCCGCGGATTGGAGCGTCACCCCCAGGGTCTGGGCCGCGATCTTCGTCTCCTTCCATTCGAGCGCCTTATTTGGATTCGCCGCATTCCAGAGGACGGCCACCCGGGATGCTCGGGGAACAGCTTCCATCAGCAGTTCGAGCCGTTTCCCTGCGGTCTCTGCGATTTGTATGCTGACCCCGGTGATGTTGCCTCCTGGCTGTGCCAGGCTGCTAGCAAAGCGCATGTCAACAGCATCACCCATGAATGCCACAATGGGGATCGTTCTGGTCGCTTGCTGAGCCGCTTTGGCGGCTGGCGTTCCCGGTGCCACGATGATGTCCGGCTTCAGCCGGAGGAGCTCGGTTGCAAGCTCGAGGAGCGTATCGCCTCGTCGCCGCAACCTGTACTCAATGGTGATGTTTTGGCCCTCGACGTGGTTGCGCTCGCGCAGCCCTTGCCGCAATGGTTCCAGTTCGCGTGCAGCGGAGTCGGGATCGGTAGCGGAGCTCAACAGGACTGCTATCCGTGGAACCTTCGGCGGCAGCGCCTCGGCGGCGAATGGCGCGGTGAGCAGCCCAATGGTGAGGGCGGCGACGAGCGGAGCGACGGTGAAGTTCACGACCACCCCTCTGAGCAACCCCGGGCCGTGCCGAGGTCGAGGATGGCGTGCTCGCCACTCGCCATCATCATGGGCCGCCCACCTGTCCGCCGAACGTTCGCAGTGAGCAGCCGCGGCGAGCGAATGCGAGCCAGCGGTCTGCTCTACTGCGAAGTTAGGCATGGTCGCGACGCGGTCCGCATATACGAAACACCTCTACACCACGGGCTTTGGCCGCTCGCGCTGTGTCTGTAAGAACTTCGTGACTTGGGCCAGGATCACGTCAGCACGATAGAATGCGTCGGTGTGATTGAGACCCGGAAACGACACGAACGTGACGTTCGGCATCTGCTTCACACACGCCTGCACGCGCGAGAAGCGGCCGTCCGCCTCTCCGACGTACAGGAGACACGGCATGTCCATCGTTGGTAGGACGTCCTCTAGGGACGGTCGGTCTTGTTCCGCCGCCGCCAATGCCCGACAGTCGTTGGCAAATGTTTCCGCACGTCTCTCAGGCGGCAACGTCGCGAAGTCTTCACCTATCCGCGCGAAGAAAGCCTCAAAGTAGGCCTGCGGATCAGAGCCATCCGGGCGGGGCGCGGCCGGCAAGCTTCGAGCGTACGGATGCTGGCCACCGATGAGCATCGCGTTGACGCGCTGAGGCGCATACTTCGCCATACCAAAGCCGATCCACCCGCCCATGGAATAGCCCCAGAAGTGCGCTGCCCGGAGGTCGAGAGCATCGAGCACGGCAATGACATCCCCGACATGTCGGGACAGCGAATAGGCAGTAGGGTCATAGGGTTTGTCACTCGCTCCATGCCCGCGAGCATCCACGAGGATAAGTCGGTAGTAGGGTTTCAGGGCGTCCACATATCCGGCCCAATACCAGTTCTTTGCTTTCCAGGCAAACCCATGCTGTAGGACAAGAGGTGGGCCATTCCCCTCGACTTCGTAATGTATACGGATGCCTTTACTCGTTACGTACGGCATCGGCCTTCCCTCCAGCGCAGATGGTGTGTGCGACGCCTCAGAACTCTGCCGAACTACTATTCGACTGCAACGAAGTCATCCGTCGCGGCATGCCGGCATCCAACAGTGGATACAAGCATCTCTACCTGGATGGCGCGCGGGCATCTGCATGGAGATTCTCTCCGCTCGGTCCCGAGCATCCACTACTGGATGCGGGTTCGTTCGTCGACGATGCGACTGGCCAAGCGCAGCGCAATCACGCGATCGTAACGCAACTGCCAGACCCTTCGATCAGGATTCCACGTCCCACCGGCCTGCGTCACGTGCTCGCGGACCGCCGCGTCGGCAAACGCGACATGTAACCACGACGATCTGGTCGTCGGCGAAGCGAGGCCCTGGCGCTTGCCAATCGCGCTCCGCGACGAGGAGCTCGACAGTTTTGAACCGCTTCTTGCGCTGGGCATCGTAGCGATAACGCACGCAGATGAGGCGATCACCGTACTCAGCAGCACCGCGCTCGCCACAGTTTACCCGTCAGGCGCGGCCATCGGCGCCGCGGTCGAACGTCCACGCGATCGCGCCACGGCCCGCGCGCAGCGCCGCGCGACATTCCTTCGTCGCGATCTCGTCCACCGTGTCGCCGTCCGGCGCGAGCACCACGCCGTAACTCTCGCGCGCCGTCTCCCGTGAGACCTTGCCGTCGAGGACGTCCCCCAGCACCGCGGCGGGATCACGGTCGAGCGGATCGCCGTAGCCGGCGCCTCCGGCGATGTACTCCCAGAGCTGATCGCCCGGATGCAGGACGATCATCTTCTTCGACGGCAGGTCCTCACGCGTGCCGTCCTTGCGCACGATGAACGCGCGCCCGGACCGGCCTGGCGCGCCACCGTGCAAGCCCCACGGCTCTGAAGCGAAGCGTTCGCCACGGTGCGAGACGATGACATCGGTCGTCGTGGCCTCGTAGACTTTCTCCAGACCCAGGCCGCCACGGAACCGCCCCGCTCCGCCCGAGTCGCTCCAGAGCCGCGCGCGCATGATGCGCAGCGGAAAGTTCATCTCCACGGATTCGATCGGAATGTTCATGCAGTTCGACACGTCGGTCTCGATCACGTCGATGCCGTCCTTCGCCGCGCGCGCGCCCATGCCGCCCGCGGCCAGTTCGCTCGCGACGAACGGTCTATCGCTCTCGGGATCGCGTCCGCCGAAGGCCATCACCAGCAGCGTGCCGGAATTCGCGGCCGGCATGCGCTCCGGCAGCGCGCGCACCAGCGCGCCGAGGATGGTGTCGGCGATGCGCTTGATCGTCGCCGTCCGGCAGCTCACCGGTGCCGGCGGACGCGGGTTCACGATCGTGCCTTCCGGCAGCACGACGTCGACCGCGCGGAAGCAGCCGCCGTTGTTCGGGATGGACGGATCCGAGATCGCGCGGATGGCGTAGAACACCGCCGACATCGTCGAGGCCGGCACCGAGTTGAACGGGCCGCGCACTTGCGGGTCCGTGCCGGTGAAGTCGAACGTCATCGAATCGCCCCGCACGCGCACCGCGACCGCGATCGTCACCCGCTGCCCGAGGTCGACGCCATCGTCGTCCAGGTAGTCCTCGAACCGGTACTCGCCGTCGGGAATCGCTTCGATTTGACGACGCGTCAGCGTCTCAGCTCGTCCGAGCAGCTCGTCGATGTAGCCGAGCACGACCGCCGTCCCGTGCGCGGCGAACAGCTCACGCAGCCGCGTGCCGCCCAGGCGCCCCGCGGCCACCTGCGCCATCAGGTCGCCCGTGAACACGTCCGGCAACCGCACATTGCGCGTGAGCAAGCCGAAGAGGTTTTCGTCCAGCTCACCGGCCCTGAAGAGCTGCGTCGGCGGAATGATCACGCCTTCCTGGTACAGCTCGGTCGCATCGGTCGGCACGCTGCCCGGCGTGCGCCCGCCGACGTCCTGGTGATGGCACATCGTGCAGGCGAGGGCGACGACACGGCCGTCAGGAGCGTCCGCGCTCCTCTCAGGAGCGTCCGCGCTCCTCTCCGCGAACACCGGCACCGCCAGCGTGATGTCCGGCAGGTGTGTCCCGCCGTCGTACGGATCGTTGAGGAGGAACGCGTCGCCGTCCCGCATCCGCTCGGGCGGGAACGCGCGCACGATGCGTTGGGCTCCGAACTGGAGCGCGCCGAGGTGAATCGGGATGGCCGCCGCCTGCGCGACCGTCTCGCCTTTGACGTTGAAAAGCGCCGCGGAGGCGTCGAGACCTTCCTTCACGATCGGCGAGGCGGCGCTCTTCAGCAGCGTCAGCTCCATCTCGTCGGCGATCGCGTCGAGGCGGTTGCGCAGCACTTCGAGCAGGATGGGGTCGATCATGAGTGCTCCGCGGAGAGAGGGTGCATTTGCGCAGCGTCATCGCCCATAATGCCCGGAGCCTAGCATGACCACGTCTGCTCCGCTGCCGTCCGAGATCGATGTCGCCGTCGTTGGCGCCGGCGTCCAAGGTCTCTCGACCGCGCTCTTCCTCGCGCGCGCCGGGCGGGACGTCATCGTCTTCGAGCGCGGCGATCCCTGGCGCGAGGCCTCCGGCGTCAACGCCGGGTCGCTCGCGATCCAGAACAAGCGCCTGCCGCTCGTGCCATTCGCGCGCGAAGCCCTGCGGCTGTGGGCGGTCTTCCAGCAAGAGCTCGGCGACGTCGGCTTCGTTCCCGCGGGCGGTCTGAAGGTCGCCGAGTCCGAGGACGACGTCGGACGACTTCGCGAGTCCGCGGACCAGCAGCGCGCGCTCGGTCTCGAGCTCGAGTGGCTCGAGGGCGAGAGTCTGCGCCGCCGGGCCCCGTGGCTTGGCTCCGGCGTCGTCGCCGCCACGTTCTGCGCCGACGACGGCTTCGCGATCCCGCTGCTCGCCGGGAGAGTGCTGATGGAAGCCGTGCGCAAGGCCGGTGGGACGATCTGGCCGCACACGCCGATTCTGACGATCGCCGCCGCCGGGGAACGGCTCCGCGTGGAGACCTCACGCGGCACGGTCCACTGCCGCACGCTGGTGATCGCCGCCGGAGTCTGGTCGGGCGAGATCGCGCAGTTGCTCGGCGTGACGCTGCCGGTGAATCTCGACGTGAACATGCTCACGATCACGGAGCCGGCCGGCCCAGTGATGGACCGGATCGTCACACACGTGCGCGGAGTGCTGACGCTCAAGCAGTATCCGAACGGCACCTGCATGATCGGCGGCGGCTGGCAAGGCCGCGGTGACGTCGCGACTCGCCAGAAGGACCTCGACTACGAGTCGCTGCTCCACAACGTTCGTGTCGCGGCAGCGATCGTCCCGGGGCTCGCGCCGCTCCATCTGGTGCGGAGCTGGGCCGGCCTCGAAGGCGCAACGGCGGATCTCTTGCCGCTCCTCGGCCGACTGCCCGGGCATCCGAACGTGTTCGTCACGGCGTGTGCGCGTGGCGGCTTTACACTGGGCCCCGTGCTCGGACGACTGCTGGCCGAGCTGATCGTCCACGACGAGACGTCGATGCCGATCGACGCCTTCGATCCGGCGCGGTTCGCTCGATGACCGATCCGCGTGGCGCGCGACGACTCTCGGCCGATGCCGCCGTCGACGAGCCGTTCACGTTCGTGCTCGATGGCGAGCCGATTCCCGCCTGCCACGGCGAGACGATCGCGACGGCGCTGCTCGCGGCGGGACGTCGCACGCTGAGGCGAACCGCGAAACGCGATGATCCGCGCGGACTCTACTGCGTGATGGGCGTGTGCTGGGAATGCGCCGTCCTGATCGACGGCCAGACGGTACGCGCCTGCGTCACGCCGGCGGCGCCGGGGCTCTCGGTCGAAACGGTTCGCGGCCGCGCGGAGCGTCGGGCGTGACGCGAGCGGCGCCCCCGCGAGGACCACGCTCGTGATCGAGACGGATCTCGCGATCGTCGGTGCCGGTCCCGCCGGTCTCGCGGCTGCCGGCGAAGCGCTCGCGCGCGGGCTGTCGGTGACGCTGCTCGATGACAACCCGCTGCCAGGCGGGCAGTATTTCCGCCAGCCGCCCGCCGCGCTCACGCGCGCCGCGCGCATGCCGCACGATGCGGAGCATCGCCGCGCCGAAGCCCTCTTCAGAGCCATCGAGCATCCGCGCCTGCGCCTTCTGTCCGGCGCCGTCGTGTGGGACGCGCCCGAGCCCGGCGTGCTCGCATTCGCGCGGGGTGCCGATTCGGGCCGGGTACGCGCGGCAAGCATCATCGTCGCCGCCGGCGCCATCGAGCGAGCGGTCCCCTTCCCCGGCTGGACGCTGCCGGGCGTGATGACGGCGGGCGGCGTGCAGAACTTGATCAAGAGCCAGCGGATCCTCCCGGGACGCCGCTTCCTCGTCGTCGGCAACGGACCGCTGCTGCTCGTCGTGGCGAGCTCGATCCTTCGCGCAGGCGGCACGATCGTCGAAGTCGTCGAGAGCGCGTCACTCGTTCGTGCCTGGCGCCACGTTCCACGCCTGCTCACGGCTCCGGATATCCTCCGCCGCGGCCTCGGATATCGCGCGGCGCTCGTGCGCGCGCGCGTGCCAGTGCGTTACGGTGCGACGATCATCGAGGCGCGCGGTGACGACGCGGTGGCTGAAGCCGTCATCGCGCCGATCGACGTGACCGGTCGGGTCGACCGCGTGCACACGCGAACGGTGTCCGTCGACACGGTCGTCGCGGGATTCGGTCTCACACCATCGGTGGAGCTGACACGGCTCCTCGGCTGCCGGCACCGGTGGGATGTGCGCCGGGGTGGCTGGATTCCCGCGCGCTCGGCAGATTTCGAGACGACCATGCCCGGCGTCTTCGCGGTCGGCGACGGCGCCGGCATTGGCGGGGCGGAAGTCGCGCTCGCCGAAGGACGTCTCGCCGGCCTTCTTGCCGCCGTGCGCCTTCGACGATGCGATGAGGGCGCCGTGGCGTCGGACGTGCGAACCCTGCGCGCACGGATCGCACGACTGCACCGCGTCCGGGACACGATCGTGAATCTCTGGACACCGCCGGCGACGTTTCTCGCGCTCGCCACGCCCGAGACGGTCGTCTGCCGTTGCGAGGAAGTCACGGCGAGAGACATCGCGAGCATCGTCGATGAGGGCGATGCCGGCGTCGAGCCGATCAAGGCGGCAACCCGGGTCACGATGGGACGCTGTCAGGGTCGCAACTGCGCCGCCGCGGTCAGCGAGATGCTTGCCAGTGCCCGCGGCGTCGCGCTCGCAGACGTCGAGCTCCCGCGGGCGCGCCCTCCGGCACGCCCGATTCCCCTCGGCGATCTGCTCCACGAACCGTTGCCGCCGCCGCGGCCGCCGGAAATGAGCTTGCCGTGAATCCGAGCGCGTTGACGAGCCGCGACCGTCCGCATAGTATCGCCCTGCCCCGTCCGCCGGGACATCACGAGAGTGGAGGAACCATCATGACGCGACGACCGTTGATCGTCTTCCTTGCCGCGATGCTGATGCTGGCGCTGGGATCGCCCGCGTTGGCGCAGAAGCCCGTCAAGATCGGCGCGCTCACACCATTGTCGCCGCCCGGCGACGCGGGCGCCGGTCAGCTCATCGTGCGCGGCGCGAAAATGGCCGCCGAGGAAATCAACGCCCGCGGCGGCATGCTCGGCGGACGGAAGGTCGAGCTGGTGATCGAGGACGACTCCGGCACGCCGGAGAAGGCCGTGGCCGGCTTCCGCAAGCTCGCCGGTCAGGACCAGGTCGCCGGCGTCATGGGCCAGTTCCACAGCTCCAACATGCTGGCCGTCCAGGATCTTGCCGAGCAGCTCAAGGTGCCGATCTTCGCCACGCAGGCGTCGGCCCGCCAGATCACGGAGAAGCATCTGAACTACACGTTCCGCACCCACGTCATCGATCCCGATCGCGTGCAGGTCTGGAACCGCTGGATCATGGAACGCGGCTTCAAGCGCGTGTTCCTGCTTGCCGAGAACACCGACTACGGCACGGGCCTCGTCGAGGAAACGAAGAAGTATTTCAAGACGATGGGCGTGAAAGCCGAGCTGGACACGGCGATCTTCGACCGGGCGTCGGTCGATCTCACACCCCAGCTCCTCAAGATCAAGAGCTGGAAGCCCGACCTCGTGCTGAACGGGGCGGTCGGCACGCCGATCTACCTGATGATCAAACAAGCGTATGACGTCGGGCTGTTCCCGGCGGCTGCGATGCTGGTCTCGTACGACGCGCCGGTGCGCCCGGAGTTCTGGAAGACCGTCGGCGACAAGGGAACGTATGTGAGCTTCATCACCTACTACCACCAATCCATGAAGCTTCCGCCGCGCGGCGAGGCATTCCGGAAGAAGTACATGGCCGAGTTCAAGGAAGAGCCGACCTACAGCTCCTTCACCGGCTACACGCAGGTGATGATCATCGCGGACGCGGTCACGGCGGCGAAGAGCGACAAGGGCGAAGACGTCGTCAAGGCGCTGATCTCGAACAAGTTCGAGGGCTGGAACGGCACGATCACGTTCACGCGCGGCGAGGGTCCGTACTGGCAGCAGTGGACGCCGCCGATGCTGATCACGCAGTACACGAAGCCGGAGCAGCCGTTCACCGACGTGAAGATCGTGTTCCCGGCGGAGTTCAAGACGGGCGATTGGATGGCGGCACCGAGTCGCTAACCCGGATTATTCTTGAACGCTCGCGCGGCGGCCGCCGAAACCGAGCGCCGGGCTGGGGATCGCCCCGGAATTCCGCGAGCTGATGGCGCAGGCGCCGAAACGCTGGGGAACGCGGTCAGGGGCGTGGGGGTCCAGTCGATGATCGAAGC
>JBGPTW010000173.1:0-11775 GCA_041490825.1 Methylomirabilia bacterium
GACTGGACACCCACGCCCCTGACCGCGTTCCCCAGCGTTTCGGCGCTTGCGCCATCAGCTCGCGGAATTCCGGGGCGATCCCCAGCCCGGCGCTCGGTTTCGGCGGCTCGCGCGCGATCGTTCGTGAATAATCCGCGCTAGGGCTGCGGCGGCGGCTGCGGGCCGCGACCACGACCGCGGCGTTTACGTTTCTCGCCTTCGAGACCCGGGGCGGAAGCGGCGGGGGGGGGACCGGCTTCCGCGCGAGGCCGCTCCACCGCCGGCTCACGACGATGCTCGACCGCCGGCTGCGGGCGCGGACGATCGGGTGGCCCGCCGCGACCTCGCTCACGCCCGCCGCGGGCGTCGGGACGCCGGCCACGCTCGGACCCACGACCGCGGGCGTCGAATCGGGCGCGGCGCTCCTCGGCATAGCGCCGCCGCTCCTCGGCCGTCGGCTTGATTTCCTGGACGTACAGATCATCGTCGGCCCAGTCGACCGCGATCTTCTGGCCGATGAACTTCTCGATCGGCTCGATGTAGAGCGCGCCCGCCTCGTCGACCAGGCTGATCGCCTTGCCGCCGGCGCCGGCTCGCGCGGTGCGGCCGATCCGGTGAACGTAATCTTCCGCCTCCTGCGGCATGTCCCAGTTGACGACGTGGCTCACGGCCTCGATGTGAAGTCCGCGGGAGGCGACGTCCGTGGCGACCAGCACGGGCAGTCGGCCTTCCTTGAAGTCGTTGAGGATCTTCAAGCGCTTCCTCTGGTCGACGTCGCCCGTGAGCGCGCGCGCCTCCCAGCCGTTACGCCCGAGCCGGTCCTCGAGCCGACGGGCTTCCTCGCGCGTGTTGCAGAAGATCAAGATGCGGTCACCGCCTTCGCGGCGCAGGAGCCCGAGCAGGAGGCGGAACTTCTCCTCGCGGCCGACATGGTAGAGACTCTGCTCCACGCGCTCGGCGGTCTTCTGCTGCGGCATGATCGTGATCTGGGTCGGGTTGTTCATGAATTCCCAGGTGAGCTCGAGGACCCGGAACGACAGCGTCGCCGAGAACAGGAACGACTGGCGCTTGTCGTGCGGCGGGAGCTTTCTGAGGATGTATCGCAGATCGGCGATGAAGCCCATGTCGAACATCCGGTCCGCCTCGTCGATGACGAGCTCCTCGACCTGCCGCGGCGACCACACGTGCTGCTTCAGGTAGTCGATGAGCCGACCCGGCGTGCCCACCAGGATGTCGCACGCCTCGGCGAGCGTGTCGCGCTGCTTCGCATAGTCGATGCCGCCGTAGACGGCCAGGATTCGGAACGGCGTGAAGCGTCCGAGCAGCCGCGCGTCCGACTCGATCTGCACCACCAGCTCTCGCGTGGGCGCAATGATGAGCACGCGCGGCGCCGTGACTGGCGACGGCCTCGGCTCGGGCGCGCGCAGCAAGCGCGTGAAGGCGGCGATCAGAAACGCCGCGGTCTTGCCGGTGCCCGTCTGGGACTGACCCGCAACGTCCTTGCCCTTGAGCGCGAGCGGCAGCGCCGCCTCCTGGATGGGCGTCATCGTCACGAATCCCGCTTCGCGGATTCCCTCGATGACGGGCTCGGGAAGGTCGAGGGAGGCGAAATCCATCACGCCGAGCTCCCGGTAGGCTCGGCCGCCGCCGGCGCGGACTTCTCCCGGCGGCCGAAGATCCGGGCGCAGACGATCCCGACCTCGTAGAGGATGATTATCGGACCGGCCATGAGCGTCTGGTTGAACATATCGGGCGTCGGCGTCAGCACGGCGCCCGCGACGAACGCGCCAAGGATTGCGTACTTCCGGTTCTTCGCGAGCATACGAGCGGTCACGATTCCGATGCGGGCCAGGATCGAAATCGCGAGCGGCAACTCGAAGATGGCGCCGAACGCGAGCGTGAACTTCAGCAGGAAGTCGATGTACGTCTGGATCGAGATCATCGGCTGCAGCCCCGGCCGCGCGTACGACAGCATGAATTGAGTCGCGTACGGTGTCACGACGAGCAGAGAGAAGGCGCCGCCAGCGACGAACAGCACCGACCCAATGATCACGAACGGTGCCGCGTACTTCTTCTCGTGAAGGTGTAGCCCGGGTGCCACGAAGCGCCAGATCTGCCAAAGGATACCGGGCGCGGCGATGAAGATCCCAACGATGAGTGCGACCTTCATCTGCACCCAGAAGGCCTCGGTGATCGACACGAACACCAGCGTATTGCCCCCGATCTGGCTCCGCCACGCCTCGAACACGGCCCGGATCTGCGCGGGCGTCGGGGCCGGAGCCCTGAGCGCGGCGTCGATGGCCTGCGTGAGCGGGGTCGGGACGCTTGGCGCGCTCTTCACCGGACGGGCCAGGTAGTCCAGAACCTTCTCGGAGAACGGCACGGCGATCACGAGGCCGACGAGCACCCACCCGAGGCTCCACATGATCCGGCTGCGCAGCTCGCCCAGATGTTCGAAGAACGACATCTTGTCCGAGATGGACGGGCGTGCCATCACCTCACCACGGGAGCGGCCGCGCTCACCACGGGAGCGGCCGCGCTCACCACGTCGTCACGTGATGCCACAGCGCGCCGACGCCGTGACCAGCCTGGAATCCCGCCCGGATCGCTTCGGTCACGTACGCCTTCGCCTCGTGCACGGCGTCGCGAAGCGAGCTCCCACGCGCCAGCCCCGCCGCGATCGCCGACGAAAGCGTGCAGCCCGTGCCGTGCGTCGATGTCGACTCGAGGCGCGGGCCAGGGAATCGAACGAGCTCGCGCCCGTCCCAGAGCAGATCGGTCGCCACGTCTTTGAGATGTCCGCCCTTCACCAGCACGGATCGCGGCCCCAGCAGAGCGATCCGGCGCGCGGCCTCTTCCATGTCCTCCTCGGTCTCGACCGGCATGCCGGCAAGGGCGGACGCCTCGTGCAGGTTGGGCGTGACCACCATCGCCAGCGGCAAGAGCTCCTTCGCCAGCGCGGCGCGCGCATCGGGTTGGAGAAGCAGGTCGCCCGACTTCGCGATCATGACGGGATCGAGCACGATGTTCTCCGCCGCGTGCGCGCGCAGCCGATCGGCAACGGCGCTGACGATTCCCGCGGTGGACAGCATTCCGATCTTCACGGCATCGGCGCCGAAGTCCGACAGCACCGCATCGATCTGGCGGGCGACGAACTCGGGCGGCACGTTGTGCACGCCATGGACGCCGACCGAGTTCTGCGCGGTGACGGCGGTCAGGACGGACATCCCGAACACCCGAAACGCCGCGAACGTCTTGAGGTCGGCCTGGATGCCTGCCCCACCGCCCGAGTCAGATCCGGCGATGGTCAGCGCCTTGGGAACGCTCATTGACCCACAGAGTATACGCGGCGGCTGCGGCCGGCTCAAACGCCGGGCGTATCCCGGGCGCGACATTGACCGATCCAGCCCCACGGCGGTAGGGTGGCCCCGTGAAGAGCGCCGTGCACAAGCCTCTCGTCAAGACGCGCCGATGGACCCGGAAGGAGTATGGCCAGCTGATCGAGCACGGCATTCTGAACGAAGACGACCCGATCGAGCTGGTGCACGGCCAGCTCGTCATCAGAGAGCCGCAATCCACGCCGCACGCGACAGCGATCGACCTCGTCTCGGAAGTCCTCCGATCCGCGTTTGGTTCGGGATGGCGGGTTCGAGCGCAGCTCCCGATGGCGCTCGGTCTGGACTCGGAGCCGGAGCCCGACGTCGTGGTCGTCCGCGGGCAGCCGAGGGATTTTCTCGACGACCATCCATCCACCGCCGCGCTCGTCGTCGAAGTCGCAAAACGCAGTCTGGTGTTCGACCGCACGGTGAAAGCGTCTCTCTACGCGCGCCATCGAATCCCGGAGTATTGGATCGTGAATCTCGTCGACCGCGTCGTGGAAGTTCACCGTGAGCCCGCGGGCGGCGCTAGACGCCGTGCCGGGTATCACGCGGTCACGATCGCGCGCACTGGCGACCGCGTCACGCCGCTCGCGGCGCCGCGGGCGCGGATCGCGGTCGACGACCTCCTGCCCTAGGTCGTCGACCTCGAGCGCCCTCGAACGCGGATCGCTGAGAGCGGCTGTTCATCACGCCCAAGGGGGCGGGGGCTGGCTCATGACGCACGCCCGGCACAACGAGTCGCCTCGGACCCGGCCGACGTGCTCATATCGGGCGTGCCGAACGGATGGCGCGCTGTCGGGCGAGCCCGGCCGAGATAGCGACGACGGCATAGAGCATTGCCGCCGTCAGCGAGTACGGCGAAGCCGACAACCGTCCTTCGATGAGTTGGACAAAGAAGATGAGGACCGGTCGTGGACGAGCTCGCTGCGTACTCACGCCACTCCTACCCGGGCAGAAGTCTGAAGGCGGTACCCGACCGAATGGAGGTTGGCTCGGCCCCGCGAACCGGCGGAAGACGCGATAGGCTCAGTCCTACTCGTCGTCGACTCGGCGAATCTTCCCAGGAATCACCAGCGTGAACTCGCCGCGCACCACGCCGGCGCGCAGGCGCGTGAGGTGCGCCGCAGCCGGTCCGCTCACGATCTCCTCGAACTGCTTGGTCAACTCGCGGGCCACGACGATGTCCGTCTCGCCGAAGACTTGGGCGATTGCTTCGAGCGCCGCCACGATGCGGTGTGGGGACTCATAGAGGACGATCGTGGTCTCCAGATCGCGAAGCGCTTTGAGACGGTTCAGACGCTTGCCCGGCTTCACGGGAAGGAACCCGTCGAAGATGAAGCGGTCCGCCGGGATGCCGGCCGCTGACAGCGCGGCGACGACGGCGCTCGGTCCTGGAATCGGGACGACCGGAATGCCGGCCGCGCGAGCCTCGCGCACGAGCAGGAAGCCGGGATCCGAGATACCTGGCGTGCCGGCGTCGGTCACGAGCGCAATCGATGCGCCGTCCGCGAGCCGGCGCAGCAGCTCCGGGCCGCGCGTGAGCTTGTTGTGCTCGAAGTAGCTGATCGTGCGCGTGTGAATCTCGTGCCGGCTCAGCAGCGCCCGTGTCCGTCGAGTGTCTTCGCACGCGATGACATCGACTTCGCGCAGAATGCGGAGCGCGCGAAGCGTGATGTCTTCGAGATTCCCAATGGGTGTCGCCACGACGTAGAGGATCCCGGCCGCCATGCTAAGTGAGTGCGGAGGTGGCCTCGCGGGAGCGCAGGCGGGGGCAGGCTTCAGGAATTCCGTTGTGGTCAGCGCCAGGCGACGCCGAGCAGTGGAAGTTCGGGCAGCGCTTCGAGCGCAGTCGGAATTCCTGAAGCCTCCCCCCGCCCGCGCGGCGACGAGAGACGACTACGCCGTCTGCTCCTTGGCCTCGGACACGAGCACCGGCTGCTCGTGGTTCATGATGACTTCGCGGGTGATGATGCACTCCTTGAGCCCCTGGATCGACGGCAGCTCGTACATGATCTCGAGCATGACTTCTTCCAGGATGGCACGGAGCCCGCGGGCTCCGGTGCCGCGCTTCAACGCCTCGCGCGCGATCGCCGTGACGGCATCGTCGGTGAACTTGAGCCGCACTTTCTCCAGGTCGAAGTACTTCTGGTACTGCTTGATGATCGCGTTCTTCGGCTCCCTCAGGATACGCACCAGCGACTCGTCGTCGAGGTCGTGAAGCGTCGCGATCACGGGCAACCGTCCGATGAACTCGGGGATGAGCCCGTACTTCAGCAGGTCTTCCGGCTGGATCATCGCGAGCAGATCGCCGACCCGGCGGTCGTCGCGGCTCTTGATCTCGGCCCCGAACCCCATGCCGGAGCGGCCCGCACGGCTCTCGATGATCTTCTCGAGTCCAACGAAGGCGCCACCGCAGATGAACAGCACGTTCGAGGTGTCGACCTGGATGAATTCCTGGTGCGGATGCTTGCGGCCACCCTGCGGAGGCACGTTGGCGACGGTGCCCTCGAGAATCTTGAGGAGCGCCTGCTGGACGCCCTCGCCGGACACGTCACGCGTGATCGAGGGGTTCTCGGACTTCCGCGCGATCTTGTCGATCTCGTCGATGTAAACGATCCCGCGCTCGGCGCGCTCGACGTCGTAATCAGCCGCCTGCAGCAATCGTAAAATGATGTTCTCGACGTCCTCGCCGACGTATCCCGCCTCGGTGAGCGTCGTGGCGTCGGCGATGGTGAAGGGCACGCGCAGCATCTTGGCCAGCGTCTGCGCGAGCAAGGTCTTGCCGGAGCCGGTGGGGCCGATCAACAAGATATTCGACTTCTGCAGCTCGACGTCACCACTGTCGCCGTCGGACTCGATCCGCTTGTAGTGGTTGTGCACGGCGACAGCGAGGATCTTCTTCGCGCGCTCCTGCCCGATGACGTACTGGTCGAGGACGGTCTTGATCTCGGCCGGCTTGGGGAGACTGCGGATCTCCCGGCTCTTCTCCTCTTCCCACTCCTCCGCGATGATGTCGTTGCAGAGCTCGATGCACTCGTCGCAGATGTAGACCGTGGGGCCGGCGATCAGCTTGCGAACGTCGTTCTGACTCTTCCCACAAAACGAGCACTTGAGCGTGCCGTTGCCTTCGCGCGTCCGCGCCATGCCTCTACTGCGCTCCTATTTCTGGGTCTGCGCCGCGAGTGCGGCCTGCTCGCTGACTGCTCGCGGGGTCGGCTTCGACGAGATCACGTCGTCGACGATTCTATAGTCCTTCGCCTGCTCGGCGGTCATGAAAAAGTCCCGATCGGTGTCACGCTGGATCTTGTCCATCGACTGGCCCGTGTGGTGCACGAGGATGCAATTCAGCTCCTCGCGCATTCTCAATATTTCCCTGGCCTGGATGTCGATGTCCGTCGCCTGCCCCTGCACGCCGCCGAGCGGCTGGTGAATCATGATGCGGGCGTGGGGTAGTGCAAACCGCTTACCCTTCGCGCCGGCACAGAGCAGGAGCGCGCCCATCGAGGCCGCCTGCCCCATGCAGATCGTCGAGATGGCCGGCTTCACGTACTGCATCGTGTCGTAGATCGCCATCCCCGCCGTCACGGACCCGCCCGGCGAGTTGATGTAGAGGTAGATGTCCTTGTCGGGGTCTTCCGCCTCGAGGAAGAGCATCTGGGCGATCACGAGATTCGCCAGCTCATCTTCGATGAACGTCGGCAGGAAGATGATGCGCTCCTTCAGGAGCCGGGAAAAGATGTCGAAGGCCCGCTCGCCACGGGGCGTCTGCTCGATCACCATCGGAACAAGCGCCATCGAAAATCTCCTCGGTGTTGGCTGGTCAACACGTCTCGGTGCTGACCCAGCACGTCTCGGTGCTATCGGCTGCGCGGCAACACGCCTCACGGTCGCGCGGGCCGCGTGGTCATGCGGACGGGGCCAGCGTCGCGGTCACTCGCGGACAGCGGCGTGGCTGATGAGGAAATCAAGCGTCATACGATCGCGGAGGCCGTGGCGCAGCGCCTCGAGATCTCCGCTTCGCTCCATCATACGACGAATGGCCGGCGTCGGTCGCTGGCTGGCCTGCGCGAGCTTCTCCACCTCGGTGTCGACGTCGGTGTCGGCAGGCTGAAGGCCCTCCCGCTCGGCGATCGCCTCCAGAAGCAACGCCCGGCGGACCGCCTTCTCGGCGCCGGGTCGCAGCTCGGTCATGAGCTTGCCGTAGTCCCATTCGGTGCGGTCGGGATCCACCCCCTGGCGCCGCATGCGTTCCCGGGCGTGCTCGACCTGGTGCGAGATGTGGCGAAGCACCATGGTCTCGGGCACTCCGAAGACGTACCGCTCGAGGAGCGCGTCCACGACCTTGTCCTCGAGCTGCCGGCGCTCATCGCTCGCTCTCCGCGCCTCGAGCTGCTTTCGCACCTCCGCCCGCACCGCCTCCAGTGTGTCGAATTCGCCCAGCGCCTTGGCGAAGTCGTCATCGAGCGCAGACAAGATCTTCTCCTTCACTTCGACGAGCTTCAGATCCGCCGTACCGGCCCGCCCCCTCAGCGCCTCCACGCGATGGTCATCGGCGAACCGAAACCCGACGTCGCGACCTTCGCTCGCCCGCATCCCGACGACGGCCTGGTCGATTTCAGGGATGACCGAGCCCGCGCCGACGATGAACTGATAGCCGGTCGCTGTCGTCGCCTCGTGGCCGCCGGGCTTCAGCGTGTAGTCGACGATCACCAGATCGCCGGGCGCGGCAGGGCGATCCACGAGGCGGAACTCGGCCTGCTGCTCACGCATGTGCTCGAGCGTCTCACCAACTTCCTCGTCGGTGATCGGCACGGCCGCATGGTCGACCGCGACGCCCTTGTAATCGCCGAGCTCGATGCTCGGCTTGACCTCCACCACCGCGGTGAAGGAAAGCGGCGTGTCCTCCTCGAGCCGGACGTCCTGAAGGTCGGGCTCGTTCACCGGATCGATGCGCGCCTCCGAGAGCGCCTGCCGGTACACGTCCGGGATGAGATGCTCGGCGACCTCGCGGCGCACGTCGTCGGCAAAGTGCAGCTTGACCAGCGAGCGCGGAACGTGACCTTTGCGGAATCCCGGAAGCCGCGCCTGCTTCTGCACGCGGCCGTAGGCGCGCTCCCATTCCTTCTGGACGAGATCGATCGGCGCCTCGACAGCGAGACGGCGTTTGCATCCCTCGATTTCTTCGACGGCGACCTTCATCGGGCTCCCTGGGTAGGATTTTATTCAGCTTACCAGAAGCGACTGGTGCGAGAGGGGGGAGTTGAACCCCCAAGGGCTTTTCAACCCACCGGATCCTAAGTCCGGCGCGTCTGCCAATTTCGCCACTCTCGCCCGTTCGACCCGAGCAGCATACCGAGCGCATCGGCATGTCGCAAGATCTCGCCTCGCTGGCACCTCGCTTGAACCTTGAACCTTCCGTACGAGACAACTCGCCTCAGGAGGGGACCATGGCAAGATTGACACGCGCAACAGCACTCTTCACTGCGCTCGCTATCGTGGCGGTGTGGACCGCCGCGTTCGCGGCGACGCCGACGCAGACGGATTTCGACGCCTGTAACCGCGAAGCGCAAGCGACGGCAAGCTCCAGTTCCGGTTCGAGTACGAGCCCGAGCGCGTCACCGAGCCTCGGCACTGGCAGCACCGGCTCGAGCACGTCGGGCGGGTCGGCATCGACGAGCACTGATCTCCGCTCCGGCATGTCGGCACAGGGCCAGAGCAATCCTGCGTACCAGCAGGCCTACACCGACTGCATGAAGCGGCGCGGCTTTTAGTAAACGTGGGGGCCCCGAAATGGCCCCCACACCCCCAGACGCTCGGCGCACCCCAGCAAAGCTGTGGCGCGCCTCGATAGGGGCCTCGAGATGGCCCTTCACACTCCCCAACGCTCGAAGCGTCCCGGGTTCCCCGGGACGCTTCTCGATTCTCCGAGTGTCGGATTATCGAGGCGGGCGCCGGGTGCCCCAGCGCCCGACGAGCGTATGGGGGTCTGGGGGCCTCGAAGGCCCCCAGTTCACAACTAGGGCCCCACTTCCTTTTGGGCCATATTGATTGAAGTATCGACCAGAGAGATTCCGCCCGGACTGGGTGATCGAACCGCGTGCGCGGCTCAGGCAACTTCCCGGGAAAACCGTGGGCGGTCTTCGTCTCGCTCGGCATCCGCGGCGCGAGGAACGAGACGATCGTGATGCTCGACCCGGAAGCGGTCCAAGCACCTGGGGCAGATACCATCGGTGAAGCGGAGATTGAAGCCGCGCCACGAGGTCACGCCGCGCAGGAGCGGGTACCCGCGATACTGGACGTGCCAGGCGCAACGGCCGATCAACATGAGTGCCCCCACCAGACGATGCGGCAACTCCCCGGTACTCCTAGAACGAGAACGCGCCATGAACCAGCAATTCGTGTGCCTCAGGCAGGTGGTTTATTTGACGCGCACTTGGACGGTCCATCCGGAGCGGTCGGCTCTCAGTGTGGCTAAATCGGTTCCCATGGTTGGAACCGAGACTCCCTGCCGTTTACGATCCCTGGAACGCTGGCATGAATTTGAACGCGGTGACGGTGACGCGGTAGCTCGCGATGCCGGGCACGACCGGAACCTTCGCGGTGAACGCGGCGCTCCCGTGCTCGGGCAGCCGGCCGCTGACATACGTGATGCCGCGCGCCAGGACCTTTCCGTTTGCATCGAGAGCTTCCGTCGTGACGGAGACGTCGGCCGCGTCGCTGCGCGACTCGTTGTAGACGACGCCCTTCACCTCGACGTGCGTCGGCGTGGTGCGCCCGACCTCGTGAGTGACTCTGAAGCCGGGCTGAGCTACCGCGGCGCCGGCGATGAGGATGACCACCAACAACAGCGGGAGCACCATGACGCGCATCGCGGCTCACGATAGCGCCTCGGCGCGACCGGACGCAAGCGGCTTCCGAAGCACGCCCCGAAGGTCTTGACTCGGCTCCCGCCTCTGCGAATATAGCGGGACCGAGGACTGGGTGTTCCAATACGTCGTCGCCCGCGCGGTCTGGCTCGTCCCAACGCTCCTTGCCATGGCTCTGGTGACCTTCCTGGTGATGCACGCCACGCCAGGAAGCCCGCTCGATCCCGTGGCCGAGGGCGCCAACCCGCTGTCCCCCGAGGCGCAGAAGAACCTGGCGCAGCACTACGGGCTCGACAAGCCGCTCTACGCGCAGTTCGGCATCTTCGTCGGAAAGGCCTTGCGTGGCGACTTCGGCAACTCGTTCGTCTACCGGACGCGGACCGTCGCCGAGATTCTCGTCGAAGCGTTCCCGGTATCGCTCCTGCTTGGCACGATGGCGCTGGTTCTGGCCATCGCGGGCGGGCTGACACTCGGCATTCTCGCCGCGGTGTACCAGAACCGGCTCTGGGACTATCTCTCGGTGACGCTCGCCACGTTCGGCGTCGCGGTTCCGAACTTCGTCCTCGCGGTCTTCCTGATCGTGCTCTTCTCGTTCGTGGTGCCGCTCTTTCCCACCGGTGGCTGGAACTCCCCGCGTGACTGGGTCCTGCCGACCGTGACCCTGGCGCTCGGCCCGATGGGAATCATCGCGCGCTTCACGCGGGCGTCCATGCTCGAGGTCATCCGGGCAGACTTCACGCTGACCGCGCGCTCGAAGGGCCTCGGGGAGCTCCCGGTGATCTTCAAGCACGCGCTGAAGAACGCGCTGATTCCCGTCGTCACGCTGCTGGGCCCGCTGTTTGCCGCGGTCGGCACGGGATCGTTCTTCGTCGAGTCCATCTTCCGGGTTCCCGGCATGGGGCGATTCTTCGTGCTGTCGATGACGGGCCGGGACTACCCGATGATCATGGCCGTCGTTCTCACCTACGGCGTGTTCCTCGCGGTCATGAACGTCGTCGTCGACCTCCTCTACGGCGTGCTCGATCCACGCATTCGATATTAAGGGGGGCCCCGACATGGCCTCCCTTGCCCCCCAACGCTCGGTGCGCCCCGGCAAAGCCGTGGCGCGCCTCGATGTGCCGTGCGGCCCCGACATGGCCTCCCAGACCTCCCCAACGCTCGGCGCGCCCCGGGAAAGCTCTGGCACGCGACTTACTAACAGGGGGCCCCGACATGGCCCCCAGACCCCCCAGCGTTCGGCGCGCCCCGGCCAAGCCATGGCACGCGACTTTCTAGCCTGGGGGGCCCCGACACGGCCCCCAGACCCCCAGCGTTCGGCGCGCCCCAGCCAAGCCGTGGCACGCGACTTACTAGCCTGGGGGCCCCGACATGGCCCCCAGACCCCCCCAGCGTTCGGCGCGCCCCAGCCAAGCCGTGGCACGCCTCTACACGGCCCCCAGCGCTCGGGCCGCCCCCGCCCCCCCCGGGGGGGGCGCGGACGAGCCCGGGGGGCCCCCACAGGGCCCCCCGCCCCCCCACCCCCGGGGGGCCCCGGCCCAGGCGGGGGGCGC
>JBGPTW010000174.1:0-11727 GCA_041490825.1 Methylomirabilia bacterium
ACCCCCCCGGGGTCTCCCCGCGCCCAACACCCCGCTCCCGGGGGGGGGCCCTGACCCCCGGGGGGGCTTGTATGGGTGTGGGGGGGGGGGGGGGGGGGGGGGGGGCCGCGCCAAACCGGGGGTGTGTGCCTGTGTTTTTTGGGGGGCGCCCCCCCGGCCCCGCCCCCGCGCGACGCAAACCGTAGAGGCGCCGCTTCTCGCGCCACCCGGACGCTTCGACAACTTTGTCGATGCACTCCGCGAGCCCGATCGTCGTCACGGTGAGATGGTTCGCCGTCTTCGTGAACGGCTCGACGACGATCCCGCGGCGCATGTCGGCGGGGTCGAGTCCGAGCTGCTCGGCCGCCTTATCGATCTGACATTCGAGGGCGAATCGTGGCTGCGGCGTGCCGTGGCCACGCTTCGGACCGCACGGTGGCTTGTTGGTGAAGATCCGAGCCCCCTCGAACTTGTAGACGGGCATCTTGTAGGTCACCGGATTGATGACGCCCGTGTAGAACGTCGAGGCGACGCCGTACGATCCGTACGCGCCGCCGTCGAGCCACGTCTTGATGTGGCTGCCAGTGATGTCGCCCTCGCGCGTGAATCCGGTCTTGATCCACATCAGCACCGGGTGACGCCCGCGGTGAACGTAGAAGACTTCCTCGCGGGTCAGCGCGATCTTCACGGGCCGACCCGTCAGCTGCGAGAGCTTGCAGGCGGCGATCTCATGAGCGAAGGGATCGAGCTTGCCGCCGAACCCGCCGCCGACCGGGGCGGCGACGACGCGGATGTGTGCGGCAGGCACGTCGAGGATCTTCGCGAGAAGCCGGTGGACGTAGTGCGGCGTCTGGGTGGAAGACCAGAGCGTCAGCTTGCCGTCGGGGCCCCAGTGCGCGACCGCCGCGTGCTGCTCCATGGGCAGATGGGTACTCCCCTCGTAGAAGAAGACGTCCTCTCGCACGAGATGCGACCGGGCGAACGCCGCCTCCACGTCGCCGAACTGAAGCGAGACGTTCTTGTGGACGTTCGGGCCGTCACCGTACTCGTGGATCCGCAGCTCGGGATGGCCGAGCGACTCTTCGATCGACATCAGCGGCCGCAGCGGCTCGTAGTCGACGTCGATCAGCTCGCAGGCCCGCTCCGCCGTCTCCTCGTCGACGGCGGCGACCGCGGCAACGGCGTCGCCAACCATTCGCACCTTCTCGGTGGAGAGCGCCTGCTCGTCCTGCGAGACCGGAAGAATGCCAAACTTGACCGGCGGCAGGTCGTGGCCCGTGATGACCGCATACACGCCCGGCACGGCGCGCGCGCGTGACGCGTCGATTCGTTTGATCACCGCATGCGCATGCGGCGATCGCAGCAGCTTCCCGTAGGCCATGCGCGGCAGGAACAGATCGTCGGCGTATCGCGTCTCGCCGGTCACCTTCGCCCAGGCATCGATCTTGGGCAGCGGCTGGCCGACGACGGAGAACTGGTGTTTGTTCATGACCGACTCCCGATGCCTGTGCGGTCCTGGTCGCGTCGGTCTGCAGTGGTCGGTTGTCCGGCCGGGGCCCGGGGATGCGAGGCCGGGGCAGACGCGAGTGTCGGTCCGAGCGATCGACCCGGCTCCGCATCCCCGGGCCCCGGCCGCGCCATCCGTAGAGCCGCGAGCTCGACCGCGTCCAGGATTTTCGTGTACCCGGTACAGCGACACAAGTTCCCGGCGAGCGCCTCGCGTACCTCGGCGCGTGTCGGCATCGGCGTTTCGTGGAGGAGCGCTTGCGCCGTGAGCAAGATTCCGGGTGTGCAATATCCGCACTGCGCGGCGCCGAGCTCGGCGAAGGCTTCCTGGAGCGGATGCAACCGACTGCCGGTCGCCATGCCTTCGACGGTGACGATCTCGCCACCGTCGAGCTCGATCGGCAACGCGAGGCACGACAGGACCGGCTCGCCGTCGACGAGCACGGTGCACGTCCCGCATTCACCGAGCTCGCACCCGTGCTTCGTCCCGGTCAGCCCCAGATCCTCGCGCAGCACCTCGAGCAAGGTCTTGTGCACCGGCACGAGCACGTCTCGAACTTCGCCGTTGATCCAGAGGGACAGACGAGCCTTCATGGAGCGCCCCTGAATTAATCCGGAATGAACGGTAGTTCAAAAATACTGAACAGCGGCCGGACTGTCAAGACGCGAGCCAGTGGCCAGCGCCCCGTCACCTTCCGAGCATCCGTGCTATAAAGCTCCCACATTTTTGCTGGAGGCCTACGTATGGAAGAGGTCAGCGCCGGAATGTCTGGCGGCCACGAGCGGAGCGCGACGGCATCGTCACGCCCCGGCGGAGCTCCACGCGATCTGCGAGAGTGGATGGCCCGCGTCGAGGCCATCGGCCAGCTCAAGCGCATCACCGCGCCCGTGAGCCGCAATGAAGAGATGGGCGCGATCACCTACCTCGCCCACCAGACCATCGGCGCTCCGGCACTGCTGTTCGAGACGATCAAGGAATCCCCCAGTGGCTTCCGCGCGCTGTGGAACCCGCTCGGGTCCAGCGTCGATCGCTTCGCCCTCGCGATCGGCGAACCGACGGGGCTCGGCGTCATGGAGCTGATCGAGCGCTGCAAGACCAAATTCAGCAACCCGATCGCGCCCATCGTGGTCGATTCCGAAGGCGCGCCAGTCAACGAGAACCACCTGCGGGACGAGAAGGTCGACATCCGCGACTTCCCGGCCGCGCGGCACTGGGCCGGTGATGGCGGCGAATACATCGGGACCTGCGACGCGATCATCACCCGGGATCCCGATGGCGGCTGGCTGAACGTCGGCACCTACCGGCAGATGGTCCAGGGCAAGGACCAGGTCGGGCTCTACCTGTCGCCGGGCAAGGACGCGCGCCTTCACATCGAGCGCTACTGGAGCCGCAACCAGCCGTGCGAGGTCGTCGCGTGCTGGGGCATCGATCCCGCGCTGTTCATCGCGGCGTCACAAACATTCCCGAAGACGATCTCCGAGCTGGACTTCGTGGGCGGCATGATCGGGCGGCCCGTCGAGCTGGTGAAGGGCGAAGTGACGAGCCTGCTGTACCCGGCGCACGCGGAAATCGCGATCGAAGGCGTCATTCCGCCGAACTCGCAGAAGCTCGAGGGGCCGTTCGGCGAGTTCACCGGATACTACGGCCGGCCCGAGGACCTGGCGTTCCTGGTCGAGGTGAAGGCCGTGCATTACCGGGACAACCCCATCCTCACGCACGCGCTGATGGCCGACTATCCCGCAAACGAGTGCGCGCTGCTCTACTCGGTCGCCCGGTCGGCGCGGATCTGGAATGACCTCGACAAGCTCGGCGTGCCGGGGATCAAGGGCGTCTACGCGCATCCCGCCGCCGCCGGTGGCTTCGCGATGACCATCGTGTCGCTCGAGCAACGGTACGCCGGTCACGCGCCGCAGGCGCTGGCGCTCGCGGCGCAGGTGCCGGGTGGCGCGTACTTCTCGAAGTGGATCATCGCGGTCGACGACGACGTGGACCCGTCCAACATCAATCAGGTGCTGTGGGCGATGTCGACGCGCTGCAACCCCGTCGAGGACATCGATATCTTGAGATCGACGTGGTCGACGTGGCTCGACCCGACGCAGAATCCTCCGGACGAGCGGCCCTACGGTTCGAAGGCGTTGGTCAATGCCTGCATGGAGCATCGCTACATCAAGGACTTCTCCAAACGAACGAAGGTGCGACGCTCGGTCTACGATACCGTCGCCGCGCGCTGGAACGAGCTCGGGTTCGCCGGCGCGCCGCCGCAGCTCTGGAGCTTGCACGAATAGGAGGACATGCCCCGAGCGATCACGTCCGTGCAGCGAGACCTATGACGCGGGCGCAGGCCGAAGGGACCGCGGTACAATCGCGGTCGACCATGCCCACCAAGATCGACATCTTCCCCCACATCCTGCCGCGCAAGTATTTCGACCGGATGCTCCAGGTCGCGCCGCCCGGCCTGGCGCTCCGGAAGCGGATGTCGGGGATCCCTGTCCTGATCGACGTCGAGGCGCGCCTCCGCATCATGGACCGCTACGACAATTACGTGCAGGTCCTCACGCTGGCCAATCCGCCGATCGAGGTGGTCGGCGGACCGGACGTCAGTCCTGATCTGGCACGCCTGGCCAACGACGGGATGGCCGAGGTCGTCGGCAGGCACCCCGATCGCTTTCCGGGATTCGTGGCCTCGCTCCCGATGAACAATCCCGATGCGGCGCTCAACGAGATCGATCGCGCCCTCGACCAGCTCGGCGCCACCGGCGTGCAGGTCTACACCAACGTCGCCGGCCAAGCGCTCGATCGCCCGGAGTTCCGGCCGATCTTCGAAGCCATGGCGCAACGCCGCCTGCCGATCTGGATGTACCCGGCGCGACCGCCGTCATTCGCCGACTATGCGGGCGAGCCGCGCTCGAAGTTCGATATGTGGTGGGCGTTCGGATGGCCGTACGAGACGAGCGTCGCGATGGGCCGTCTCGTCTTCGATGGCCTCTTCGACCGTCATCCGGATCTCGCGATCATCACGCACCACATGGGCGCGATGATCCCATTCTGCGCCGGGCGCGTCGGCGGTGGCCTGGACCAGCTCGGCAGCCGCACGGACGACCCGGAGGACATGGCGGCGCTCGGGCGGCTTCGAAAGCGGCCGATCGACTACTTCAAGATGTTCTACGGCGACACGGCGCTCTTCGGCGCCTGGCCCGCGATGCAATCCGGGCTCGAGTTCTTCGGCGCCGACCACGTTCTCTTCGGTACCGACATGCCATTCGACTCGGAGAAAGGCCACGGATTCATCCGCGACACGATCGCCGCGATGGACCGGATCCGGGCGACCGACGACGAGCGCCGGATGATCTACGAGGGCAACGCGCGACGGATGCTGAAGCTCGCGCCCCGGTAAACAGGAGATCCACGAACATGGGCTGGCGTGGCCCGGGACGCGTCGCTCAAGACGCCGATCGAGATGTCGTGGCTCTCGCGGTGCATCGGGGAGCTCGTCGACGACCGGACCGTCGTCATCAACGAGTACGATCTCGATGCGACCCAGACGTGCTTCACGACACCCGGGACGTACTTCCTCTCGCCGTCGTCCTCGGCGCTCGGCTGGGGTCTCGGCGCCGCGCTCGGGGCGAAGCTCGCGGCACCCGACAAGACGGTGATCTGCTGCGTCGGCGATGGCGCCTACATCTTCGGAGCGCCGACAGCCAGTCACTTCGTCGCCCGGGCCCACGACCTGCCGATGCTGGTCGTGATCTTCAACAACCGGACCTGGAACGCCGTCAAGCGATCCGTGACCTCCTACGCCAAGGACGGCTGGGCCGTGAAGACCGAGACGATGCCGTTGACGTCGCTCGAGCCGGCGCCGGACTACGAGATGATCTGCCAGTCGTGCGGTGGCTACGGAGAACGCGTCGAAGATTCCGCGGCGCTTCCCGAAGCGCTGGCGCGCGCGCTCAAGGTCGTGCGCGACGAGAAGCGCCAGGCGCTCCTCAACGTCATCTGCAGGAAGCCCTGACCTCGAGGAGCGCCACGGCTTTGCTGGGGCGCTCCGAGCGTCGGGGGTATGGGGGCCATGTCGGGGCCCCCATGTTTAACCATTGAGCACCATCGCGATGCTGATCACCAGGAGCGCCAGGCCGGTGAATTCCGCCCAGCTCGCTCGCTCCCTGAACGCGTAGCGGGAGATCATCAGCGTGAAGACCAGCTCCACGAGGCCGAGCGTGCGGACGTACGCCGCGATCTGCAGCGTGAACGCCGTGAACCACCCTGCCGATCCCACGAACGACGCGAGACCGACCAGCGCCCCACCCCGAGCCTCCGCAAGGACCCGGCTCAGCTCGCCAGCTTCGCGCCAGGCCAGATAGCTGCCCATGATCACGGTCTGGATCAGGGTTGCGACGACGAGCGTGAACGCGGCGGCGATGAACGCGCTCGGATGGCCGAGCGACACGGAGGCCCCGCGGAATCCCACCGCCGCGACGCCGAAGAATCCGCCCGCGGCGAGACCGAGCAGCGCCGTCGGCTCGGTCCAGCCCACGAGAAACGCGCGGAAGCGCTGGCGACTCTTCACGATGGACATGATCATGACGGCGACGGTCCCCACGACGACGCCGAGACCGCCCAGCCAGGTGACGACGGCGCCGAGGAAGATGATCTCGAACACCGCGGCCTGCATCACTTCCGTCTTTGCGTAGGCCACGCCGGTCGCGAAGTTGCGCAGCGTGAGCACGTGGAGCTGGAGCGAGGTCGCGACGATCTGACTGACGGCGGCCGTGACGACCCAGAACCAGAACGCTGGCCTCGGCGTGGGCAAGTGGCCGGCGCCCGAAGTCACGAGCCCGGTCAGGTAGAGCGCCGCCAGCGGCAAGCCGAAGAGGAATCGGGTGAACGCGGCGCCGTTGGTCGACAGCCGCCCCGTCAGATGACGCTGCAGCGCGGTGCGCACCGCCTGCGAGCCAGCCGCGGTGAGCGTGATGGGAACCCAGGCCAAGGCCATGACGGCAGTCTGGCGGACGCGGATCGATCACGTCTACTGAGACGTTGTGAATCGAATGTTAAGATCTGCTAACGCATGTCCGACCCGTCACTCTTCCCCGCGCTCTTCAGTCTCCTGGCGGTGGCTCGCACCGGGTCCGTGGGCGCCGCGGCGCGCCAGCAGCACCGCACCTCGTCCGCGATCAGCCAGCAGCTGCGGCGGCTCGAGGCGCACTTCGGCGTGGCGCTGCTGGAGCGGGCCGGCCGCGGCGTCCTGCTGACGGCCGCCGGCGAGGCCGTGCTACCGGCTCTGACGCAGCTGTCGAACGAGGCCGAGGCGTTCTTCGGCGAGCTGGCCGCGCTGTCGGGCCGACCGGTCGCGACCGTGCGGGTTGCCGCAAGCGACTACCTCGGCAAGGCCTTGCTCGTCCCCGCCCTGCGGCCGTTCGTCGAGGGCCGGGCTCACGTCCGCTTCGAGGTCATCACGACCCATTCGCGAGACGCGATCGGGCGGGTGGCGCGAGGCGAGGTGGAGTTCGGCGTCGTCAGCGCGGACACCGTTCCGTCAGGACTCGAGACGAGGCACCTGTTCGATCAGCCCTTCGCGTGGGTGGGGCCACGGCGGGGCCGCCGCCGCCGTGGCGAGTCGCTCTTGACACGGCTGGCCCACGAGCCGCTGCTACGCCTCGGCGCCGAGAGCCTCGGTCGACGGCTGCTCGACGACGTTCTGGAACGCGCAGGCATTCGCCCGGTCTCGACGATCGACGTGACGAGCGTGTCGCTCATGCTCTCGTACGTGTCGGGGGGGCTGGGCGTCGGACTCGCGCCAACGCTGGCGCTTCGCGATGTCCCGCGTGGCCAGGTCGTCGTCGAGCTCGCCGATGTGCCTCCCACGCCGGTCAAGCTCGTGATGCGCCCGAGCACGCGTCGCAATCCTGTGTCCGCGCGTTTTGCGGACTCTGTCGTGAAGGAAGGGCTGCGGGTGGCGCGAGTCAGCGTGCAGGACGGCGCGCTCGAATCGCCACGCGATCGCGGAAGCGGTACACGCACTCGATCGAGTCGTATCCGGCCTGCGCGATCTCGGCCGTGAGCTCTTGCATCGTGAGCCGGCGCACCGGATCGACGACCTCGCCCCGCGCCCACGGAGCCGCCAGTGTCTCGATGCAGTACAACCACCCGCCGGGACGAAGCAGTGTCGCGACCTCCGCGAACGATCGCCGTAACCATGCCAGGCCATCGGCGAGCGAACCGCCGCGGAGGTCCATGATCGGCATCAGCACGCTGCCGATGGTGACGTAGCCGGCGTTCACGCCGGCCGGCGCGCGTCCTTCTCCGAGCCGCAACGCGAGCGCGTCGACCTTCGCGTTCGGAAGGATCGCGGCAAGACGCTTTCGTGCCCGCTCGAGCTTCCGAGCGTTCGGCTCGATCAGCGTGAGGTGACCGAGGTCGGGATAGCTACTGGCAACCAGCGCGGCGAGCTTTCCAGTCCCGGCGCCGACGTCGACCACGTGATCATCGCGGTCGAGCGGCGGCATCGCCAGTATCGTCTCACGATAATGCTCGGGCTCGCGCTCGCTGCCGGCGGTCCAGGCGGTGTCGTGCAGGTCGTACCAGTCCGGGTGCTCCCATGGCCCCGCGCCCGTCTCGCCTACCGTCAACGCTCGACAGACCCCGGCGGACAGCTGCCTAGCCGCGGCGGGCCAACTCGAGCGTTGCCGACTCCTCGGTCATCTGCCCGCCGACCGGGACGTGGCGCAGGCGCTCCCACACACGATCCACCTCGGCGAGCACCGCGTCATCTGGTTGGTCGATGTCGATGGGATTCGACGTGGGAACCCAGCAGGGGCGCCCGGTGACCCAGAACACTTCCGTCCGATTGCCTTCCGGATCGAAGAAGTAGCAGCCGAGGGCGCTGGCGTGATTGACGACTCGGTCGATGCGGTACCCGTCGGCGATCAAGCGCCGGTGAAACGCGCGAAGATCGTCGAGCGTCTCCACCCGGAGAGAAATCTGGTTGATCAGGTGCGGATCCGCGGCGTCCGGCCGTCCCCGAATCAGCGCGATCTCGTGATCGACGGCGTCGGGATCCGCGCTCAGAAAGACCGCGCCGGCCGTCCAGTTCTGCTTGGTGACGTGCATGCCCATGACGTCCCGATAGAAGGCGACCATCCGCTCGAGGTCGCGCACGTAGATGCCGACGTGTCCGAGCCCTCTCACTCGCGCCATCGCAGTCTCCTTCGTCTCCTGGTCAGCGGGCCTGAGTGTGCCCGAGGATACTCCGATTCGCGACCTGGGGCATAATGGCCAGTCGGCAGTCTCGCCAGCATCGTGACGGGAGGCGCTCGGATGGCGCAGGACCTGAGAAGCTATCTGGATCTCATCAAGCGGCGGAAGCCCGACGAATTCGTCATCGTCTCGAAGCCGGTCGACCCGGCTCACGAGATCACCGCGCTCGTCGTCAAGCTCGAGCGGGAAAAGCGGCGCCGGCCGGTGCTTCTTTTCGAGAACGTCAAGGGCAGCCGCTTCCCCGTCCTGACCAATCTCCACGCCAGCCGGTCACGCCTCGCTCTGGCGATGAACTGCGCGCCCGAGGCGATGCTGACGACCTACCTCGGAGCGATGGAACGGCCCATTCCGCCACGGGTCGTCGCGACCGGCTCTGTGAAGGACGTCCGGCTCACCGGCGACAAGCTGAACCTCCTCGATCTGCCGCAGATCACGCACCACGAGGGCGACGGCGGTCCGTACGTCACGGCCGCCATCTCGTTCGCCCGCGACCCCGAGACCGAGATCTGGAACTGCGCCTACAACCGGCTGATGTTCAAGGACCGCGACACCACGGCCATCCACTTGACCGTGGGCAAGCATCTCTGGGAATTCCACCGGAAGGCCGAAGCCGAGGGCCGCGCGTTGCCGGTAGCGTTCGCGATCGGGGTGCATCCCGCCATCGCGCTCGGTGCGCTCGCGATCGGGTCCATCGACGAGGACGAGCGCGCGATCATGGGCGGACTGTTCGGCGAGCCGCTCGAGCTCGTGAAGTGCGAGACGTCCGACGTGCTCGTGCCCGCGCACGCGGAGATGGTCATCGAGGGCGAGATCCTGCCCGGCGCGCGCACGCCCGAAGGGCCGTTCGGCGAGTTCACCGGCTACAGCCTCGGCGAACGCCAGCGCGAGGTACTGAAGGTCAAAGCGATCACGCACCGCGCCGGCGCCGTGTTCCAGGACATCTCCGTCGCCCACCTCGACCACATGCTCCTCTCGACGATCCCGATGGAAGCGAACCTCTATCGCGCCGTCCGCGCAATGGTGCCGTCGGTCAAGGCGGTACGCGTG
This sequence comes from Methylomirabilia bacterium, assembly GCA_041490825.1. Lineage (GTDB taxonomy): Bacteria > Methylomirabilota > Methylomirabilia > Rokubacteriales > CSP1-6 > JBGPTW01. The sequence continues at coordinate 9,788 of JBGPTW010000174.1, forward strand.
CCGGCCCCGTTCACCTGTTACGTCTCGATCGAGCAGCGCATCCCCGGGCAAGCGAAGAACGCGATCCTGGCCGTGCTGGGCGCCGATCTCTACATGAAGCGCGTCGTCGTCGTCGACTCCGACGTGGACGTCTTCGACGACCGGCAGATGACCTGGGCGATCGCGACGCGCTGCCAGCCCGATCGCGACCTCGTCGTCATCTCTCATGCGCGCGGCTCGGACCTCGACCCGTCGTCGACCGTCGAGGACGGCTTCACCGCGAAGTGGGGCGTGGACGCGACAGCCAAGCCATCGCTCGCTGCGTACACGCCCCGTCATCGTATCCCGCCGGCGGTCGCGCAGCGGCTTCGCCTCGAGGACTTCGGCCTCTAGCACGGTGGCGCTGAACTTCTTCACGCTGCTCGAGGCGAACGCCCACCGCCTGGCGGAACGCCCGGCGATCGCCTGGGATGGGGGACAATTCACGTGGCGCGAGCTCGACGCGCGGGTCGGAGGCTGCGCCCGGCGCCTCCGCGAACGTGGAGTCGACGCCGGAGACCGCGTCGTCGGGATCCTTCCGAACGACTGGCGCTTCGTCGTCACGACGCTCGCCGTGCTGAAGCTCGGCGCAACGCTCGTCCCGGTCAGTCCGCTCCTGAAGCGGGAGGAGCTCGGCGCGATCCTCACGGACGTGGCGCCGCGGCTCGTCGTCGATGATGTCTCCGGAGAGACGGGCGACACACCGACCGTCGTCACCGTGGATGCCCCTGCCGTCATTCTCTATACGTCGGGCAGCACGGGGCGGCCCAAAGGCGCCGTCCTGTCGCACGAGGCGCTGACCTTCGCCAACCGATCGTGGGCCGGACCGGTGATGGCGCTGACGATCGACGACGTCGTCCTCGCCGTCCTGCCCTTCGCCCACTCGTACGGCATCAACGGCGCGCTTTTCGCTCCCCTGCTCGCAGGCTGCACGCTCGCCGTCATCGAGCGATTCTCGCCGGGCAGCGTGCTCTCGGCCATCGAGCGCGACCGCGTCACCGTGGTTCCTGGTGTCGCGACGATGTTCCACCGACTCCTGGAGAGTCCCGCGCTTCGTGAGACAGATCTCTCCTCGGTCCGGATCGCGCTGTCGGGTGCAGCGCCCTGTCCCTGGGAACTGGCGCGAGACTGGCGCGCCGCAACCGGCGTCCGCATCCTCCGCGGCTACGGCATGACGGAGCTGTTCCGGCCGATCTCCTACCTGGCTGGCGAGACCGAAGACGTCCCTGAATCGATCGGGCGGCCGGTGCCCGGCGTCACGGTGCGGCTCGTCGATGACGACGGGCAGGACGTGGCCATCGGGGACATCGGCGAGCTCTGGATCAAGACCCCGTGCGCCATGGACGGCTATCTCGGTCGGCCCGAGGACACGCTGGACGTCCTGCGCGACGGCTGGTTCAGGACTGGCGATCTTGCTCGCCAGCGTGCCGACGGGTTCATCTCGATCGTGGGCCGGAAGAAGGAGCTGATCCTCCGAGGGGGGTATTCGGTGTACCCCCAAGAAGTGGAACGGGTTCTGGCGGCCCATCCCGCCGTTGCCGAAGTCGCCGTCGTCGGCCGATCGCATCCCGAGCTCGGTGAGGAAGTGGCGGCGTTCGTCGTGCTCCGCGCTGGCGCCGCCGTGGAGGCTGACGAGCTGATCGCTCACTGTCGAGAGCGGCTCGCGGCGTACAAGTATCCGCGCCACATCGTCTTTCGTGACCGGCTGCCCCGAGGCGCAACTGGAAAGGTCATCAAGTCGAAGCTGCCGAGCTCCGCGTAGGAGCCTGTCGGAGTATCGCGGCGGGCGCCGGGTGGCCCGGCGACCGGCGAGCGTGTGGGGGTCGAGACGGGCGCCGGGTGGCCCGGCGACCGGCGAGCGTGTGGGGGGTCGAGACGGGCGCCGGGTGTCCCGGCGCCCGGCGAGCAGATGGGGGTCGAGG
>JBGPTW010000175.1:0-11513 GCA_041490825.1 Methylomirabilia bacterium
CACGACCAGATCGTCGGGTTACGCGTCGCCTTTGCCGAGGTGGCAGTCCGCGACCGGGTGAAGCAGGCCGGCGGGACGTGGAATCCAGCGCGACGGGTGTGGCAGTTGCGCTACGATCGCGTGGTCGCGCTCGGCCTGAACAGTCGTATCGTCGACGAACTCGCATCCAGTAGTGGATGCGAGGGATCGAGCGGGGAGAATCTCCATGCAGATGCCCGGGCGCCATCCAGGTAGAGATGCTTGCATCCACTATTGGATGCCGGCATCCCGTGGCAGATGACGGCGTTGCAGTCCAATAGTAGTTCGGCGAACGTGGTGAGCGAGAAGCCCGTCCAGTCACAGGATCATATCGCCCTCACGGAAATTCCGCAGGACCTCCTCGACGAGTTGCGCGAGAGAGTGTGGGTGTACACTGCCTCGGCTTTCGCGCTGGAAGGCGGTCGACCTGCATACGTCGGCACCGTGACCTGTGTTGCGGCTGCAGGGCAGAGCTACTTGTTGACGGCTGCGCACGTATGGCGGAGATTGCGAGGGGACCGTTTCGCTCTGTCTCTTGCAGCGGATCGCCTTCTCGTCCCAGTTCGGAAGGACTTGGTAGAGCCGACTGTCCTTGGCACAACCGAGTCAGAGTGGGGGCCCGATCTCGCCCTGGTTCGCCTTCCAGATCTCGTCGCGCGAGGTATTAGCCAAGTCAAGGCCTTCTACAACATCGACAAGCGGAGATTCCCGTCAGGGGAGCGCCCTCCGTACGAGACGGGGTTGTGGGCGGTCATTGGAGCACCTGCCGAGCAATCGGTGGTCGAGGAGGAGGAAGTTATACTGAAGGTCAGTTTGCTTGCCTCTGTAGTCGCCTCCCCTCAGGAACGGGACGGCTTCGACTACGTTGATCTGAGCTACTACCACGTAGGCCGTTTAGACCTGCCGGGATCGTATGGTGGGATTAGCGGGGCCGGGCTATGGCACCTGCCGATCTCGAGATCCCCGTCTGGTGCGGTCAGGTGGAGCGGGGAGGCGCGACTCGAAGGCGTCGCGTTCTATCAGCAGCCAGCCGGAACACAGGAGGGCGTAATCCGTTGCCACGGCCGGAAGAGTCTCTATGATCGGGCCCTGCCGGTCGCCTAACATCACGTTCGACCGGACCGCTGGCTCGCATTCGCTCGCCGCGGCCGGTCAACGTGAGCGTTCGGCAGACGAAAAGTGAAGGCCGTCTATCAAACACATCGCCGACGGCTAGGATGCTTTACGCCGCTGCGGTCGTCGGACCCCGTGAACCTTAGGCACTGCTGGTTGAACCTAGCGAGAACAGGAGTGTGCAATGGACGCCTTCCTGATGCACCTCGACGAAGAGCTCATCAACGACCGTCCAAGTCGCTACTACGGCAAGCACAGTCTTCTCGCCCGAGGCCGCTATGGGCCGCGCGAGCTCGCCTTCTGGATGAACTTCTACGCACTGTTCTATGAGAACGTTTTCATCCCGCCTAATTTTCTTACTGACAATCGTCTGACTCTTCAGGTGTTGGCCCGCCTCGGCGCCGGTGACGCGAACTCACTGATACGTTCAAGCACTTCGCCCCTCCGACTTTACTGGGACGACAGATGGCCGCGGACGTTTAGAGCTCTCGTCCAACGGGATTGGGAGTCAGACGAGAGCGCTACTGCACAAGTCTCGAAGGAGCTGGCTCTCGACATAGCGGCCCGCTGCGACGACATCTTTTCAGATCGAATCGACTACGGCACGATTGATCTTCGTCTTGATCGCGCGCACAGCCTAAAAGAAATGAGTGACGTCATTTTCACGGACCGAAATGCGGCCGACTTGCGGACGCCGCGCGACGCTCTCCGTGAATGCGTCGAGCGGATTAAGGACAGACCGTTGGAGCAGGGGTACGGGCGCAATCTTCTTTACGCAATGTTTGGCTATTTCCGGAGGGACAAGCCAGCGAGGCAGCGGCACCTGCAGACTCAGTTTGCCGATATCATCACTCCTTACCTGACGAGGCACCGGTACTTTGCGCATGAGTTCTTGATGGGGATGGACTATGTTTCGAACACGCTCAAGGCGAAGTGGGCAAGTAAGATTCTTGGACGGAACCTGAAGGTGCTGATGCCCGTGGATTTCTATGACGGATTCCATCCTGCGGGGTACGAAGTTCTGCCGACGACGCTCGGCATCCCAAAAGAAGCTCTCACGTTCGTCGACGCGGACGCGATTATCGCGTTGTCTCCAAAGCAGCTCGAGAGGATCAGACGTCTCAGTCAACGGAATGACTTCACGGCCGCATTCGCCCAATTAGGACGGTCAAAAGACGTTAACGCGGTGCAGGCAAGCGAGGAGGCACTAAGAGCCTACTTGCGCGCTATTGGCGAAGTATTGCACCCGGTCGCTACGCATGTAGGTAAGTCGGCGCTCGCTTTGCAGCCCGGCTGCAAGTTCATGGCGCCAGGACTTGCATTCGCGTTTGTATGGTTGAGTGGTGCTACAGGAATTCAAAGTGCGGGCGCGTCTCTGGCGGGAGCGGCAATCGGCGTGGTTCTTGAGAAGGGACTGCACGCGATTGCTCGCGGAAGCGAACCTGTTTCGCGGGTTCCTGTATCCCAGATCGCGCTGACTGAGGAGGTAAGGGTCAATCTTGAGGAGTGATCATGTCCTGTTTTCTGGCTGATGCTCTAGCTGCGACTACACGTCTTTCGGCGCGATCGTCTCGGTTAATGCCGAACTTCTGGTTGCAGCCGTCGCCGCTCGCTTCGCTCGCCGCGGCGGCTGAACCGTGCGTTGGGCCGACAGTGACACTGCGCAAAGGCACATGGCATGGATAAGCGCTATCAGATTTTCATAAGCTCCACGTTCACGGACCTCAAGGACGAACGGCAGGCGGTTCTGACCGCGATTCTGGAGCTTGATCAAATGCCCGCCGGCATGGAACTGTTTCCTGCTGGTGACGACTCAGTCTGGCAATTGATCAAGGACGTCATCGACAGCTCGGACTACTACGTGGTCATCATCGGCGGACGATACGGCTCGCTCGACGAGACCGGACTGAGCTATACGGAGAAGGAGTACGACCACGCGAGCGTGCAAAAGAAGCCCGTCATTCCGCTTCTCCACGAAAACCCCGACAACCTGCCACGAGATCGGACAGAGACTGACGAAGGAGCCTGGGCCAGACTCAAAGCGTTTCGGGCCAAGGTTGAGAAGCGGCATACTTGCGTGTACTGGAAGACCCCAGAGGAGCTTAAGGCAAAGGTGATTGTGGGTCTGACCGCTGCGAGGAAACGCCATCCTGGCATCGGGTGGATCAGGGCTGATCGTATTCCGTCGGACGCCACTCTCGCCGACGCATTGACCCTCAGAAGTCGTCTCGCGGAACTCGAGGCACAACTCGCCTCGGACGCATCTCGGCCTCCCCAGGGGGCGGAGGATTTGGTTCAGGCTGATGACACATTTCGCATCGAGTACACCTTCACGTCGCGTGATCCGAATGACGGCTATCCCCACGAAGGGGACAAGCGCTATAGCGCTGTGACCGAACCAAGCTGGAACGAGATATTTGCCGCGATCGCACCGACGATGATCAATGAAGCACCCGAGGACGAGCTGGAGACCTCATTCACGTCTTTCTTTAGAGCGCGAGCGGAGAGGGATCAGGGTGCCGACCGAACTCTGAAGAACCGCCTCCTCATTGATTTCCGGTTCTCGGATGAACAGATTGAGACATGTATCGTCCAGTTCCGGGCTCTCGGTCTAATCCAACAAAGCGTACGGCAGCGAAGCGTAAAGGACACGCGCACTTACTGGACACTCACCAAGCGAGGCGATCATCTCATGACGCAGTTGCGCGCCATCCGCAGAAAGCCACCGGCGGAGGTGACTAGTCACGTGACCAGTGAGGCAGAGCCTGAAAGAGACCCGGCCTAACAACACGGTGGACCGGACCGCTGGCTCGCATTCGCTCGCCGCGGCCGGTCAACGTGAGCGTTCGGCAGCCTCAGTCGAGGACTATATGACAGAGTGGGACTGCGACGCCGTGCTGTTTGACCTCGATGGTGTTCTCGTTGACTCGGCTGCGTGTGTCGAGCGCCACTGGCGCCGATGGGCAACAGAGCACGGCTTGGACAGCGAGGACATCATGCGGTTCGCGCACGGAAGACCAACGGTCGAGACGATTCGCCTTGTCGCGCCACATCTGCCTGCCGAAGTGGAAGCAGCGCGCTTGGATGCAAGCGAAGCATTCGATACCGATGGTGTCGTAGCGATCCGGGGCGCGGCCCAGCTCGTGCGCTCGCTTCCGCCCACTGCGTGGGCGATCGCGACTTCGGGAACGAGAGATACCGCCTTGACTCGACTCGGGCACACCGGCTTACCGTTACCCGCGGTGCTCATTACGGCGAACGACGTTAAGCGTGGCAAACCCCATCCGGAGGGTTACATACTGGCCGCTACTAGACTGAACGTGGCGCCCGGGAGATGCGTCGTCGTCGAGGATGCGCCCGCCGGCATAAGCGCGGCGCAGGCCGCAGGAATGCGTGTAGTCGCCCTCGCGACCACGCATTCTCGGGTTGAGCTCAGGGCAGCGGATGTGACAGCAGCGCGGCTGGCGGATATCCAGATCTCGCCGAGCGACATGCCGCCGGCTGGCCGCTTCACCGTCCGCATCACCGAGGCGTGATTCCCGCCGGCAACGTCGAAGGACGAAATGACCGGAAAGAAGCTGGCAGCAGCCGCCGTCATCCTGGACACGCAAGGCCGGGTGCTGCTGGTCAAGCACAATTATGGGCCGCTCAACTGGGAGTTGCCCGGCGGTGGCGCGGAAGACGGCGAGAGTATCGTGGAAACCGCACTTCGAGAGGTACTGGAAGAGACAGGTCTTCACGTGGTGGCACAGCACACCACCGGCATCTATTACGACACCGCAGCCGACATGCTCCACTTCGTTTTTCTGTGCCAATCACGGGATCCCGCATTGATCCCTACCTCGGGGACCGAGGAGGTCAGCGAGAGCGCTTTTTGGTCACCCACCACTTTGCCGCGGCCCATCAGCGACTTCACGGTTCGGCGCATTGCCGATGCCATGTCCGGGGTTAAGCAACCATTGCCTGCTCCAGTCGGACCGCGCCAATGGTTGGATTGAGGCGAAGGTCCGTGAGCAACCTGGAACATGGGTTACACATGTCGACGATAGAGTCTCGGGCCTGCCGTTCAAACCCCAGGGCCGATGCCTTGAGGCGAAGGTTCAATAGAGGGTAAGGTAACGCCATGACGCAGCCCATCGTAACGTCGTCGCCAGACATATCGACTATCTCGAGGGCGGCGAAACGATCGACGACTTTTTGGCCGGGTTCCGACCGTCAAGCGGGAAGAGGTCGTGACCTTCCTCGAGGAGGCCACGGCGCTAGTGATCGCAAAGGCGTCGTCAAGATCGGCATTGAACAACGTGCTTGAGGCGAGGTTATACTTCTAGCATGACCAAGCGTGGCGTTGACATCGCGTCCTTGACACCGGAAGAGCGACTGGACTTGCTGGAGGAGTTGTGGGACAGCCTCGCGGCTACGCCCGAGACGATCCCGCTCACGGCATCTCAGCTCACAGAACTGGACCGGCGGCTAGACGATCTGGAACGTGAGGGTCCGGTCGGCATACCCTGGGACGAGGTTCTTAACCAGATTCGCAGCCGAGGTCGGTGAAGCAAGTCATCGTCCGGCCAGCAGCCGCTGCTGACATCACCCGCCGCGCTCTGATCCTTCGGCGATTTCCGTACGGCCTTTTCTACCGGATCTACGGTGAGACCCTCGTCGTTGTGGCCTGCATGCATGCGAAGCAAAACCCGCGGCGGTGGCAACGCCGTACCTGATCGAATCCCGTGGTTCAGCGGCCCGAGGCTCGCGTTACTCGCTTCGGACGCTGAGCGCGAGAGCTCGACCTATAAACGCCGGCTTGATCCGGAGGACAAACGCAGTAACCGTCCTCGAAGACGCCTTCGCCTTGACCCGCGAGGATCCTGACAGTAGGGAACGGCATGAAGAAGGTCGTGGCTGAGAAGTATCGCGATCTCGATTTCTCGGGCGCAAAGCGTGGTGCGGTAGTCAAGACCGAACCGGGAAAGACGAAGATCTCGATTCGCCTCGACAACACCGTGCTCGAGTATTTCCGGAACGTGGTGGACAAGGCCGGTGGCGGAAACTATCAAACCTTGATCAACGATGCGCTGCTCGAACACGTTCATCGGCGCTCCACTCTCGATGTGGTCCGCCAGGTGGTGCGGGAAGAACTCGCACCGTACAGGACCGCACGGAGGCGCTCCGCGCGCCGCTGAGCGTTCTGCATAGCTCCCGCGGGCGATCAGCGGACAACAACAGCACGATCATGGTCGAGCACGATCGATGGGCGCGGTGGCTCCTCGAGAGCCGATTTGGCGGGGACCCCGCGTATGCCAAGGAGTACCTCGACCAGCTCCGTAAAGTCCGCGACGGCGTCCTCGACCATCACCTGAAGCTCGGCGACGGCGCGGTGCTGCTCGACGTCGGCGCCGGCGACGGGCTCATTGGCTTCGGCGCGCTCGACCGGACGGCTCCGACCGGACGCGTGATCTTCAGCGATATTTCACGCCCGCTGCTCGACCGCTGCCGATCCCTGGCCACCGAGATGGGCGTGAGCGACCGCTGTGACTTCGTGGAAGCGAGGGCTGAGGACCTTCGGCCGATCGCCGACGATTCGGTGGACGCCGTCACGACGCGCTCGGTCCTGATCTACGTCGCCGACAAGACCGCCGCCTTCCGCGAGTTTCATCGCGTGCTCGAGCCCGGCGGCCGGATCTCGCTGTTCGAGCCGATCAACCGCTATGCCGTCGGCGCGTTCAGATTCGACGTGGCACCGGTGCTCGACCTGGCGCAGCGCCTGCGCGATTTCTATCGGCGACTCCAGCCGCTCGACTCCGACGCGATGATGAACTTCGACGAGCACGACCTCATCGCGCAGTGCGAGGCCGCCGGCTTCGTCGATCTCCATCTGGCGCTGCACATCTTCGTGCGGCCGGCGACGCCTCAGCCATGGGACCGCGCGATGGCCATCCCGGGCAATCCGAATATTCCGGCGCCGCGCGAGGCGATCGCGCAGATCTTCACGGCCGAGGAGGCCGCGCGCTACGAGGCGCACCTGCGGCCGCAGGTGGAGGCGGGGCGCGGCGTCCTGCGAGAGGCCGTCGCGTTCCTGGCGGCCATGAAGCCGCAGCAATGAATCCCGAAATACCTTCGTTTCGTCGGGCCACCCCGATCGAGCGCATGTTCAACCGCGCCTTTGGGTTGGTCGTCGGGCTCGGCTTCGGCCTGCCACACAACTACCTGCTCGAGGTCCGCGGACGCAAGACTGGACGGATCTACGCCACGCCGGTCGATGTGCTCGATCTCGGCGGCCGGCGATTCCTCGTCGCCCCTCGCGGGCAGACGCAATGGGTGCGCAATGCGGAAGTGGCCGGAGAAGTCACGCTGAAGAAGGGCAGGATCGGAAAGTGAGCACCGAACGTTCTCGTTGTCGTATCGTTGCGTGGAGTCATGCGTAGAATCCTGGCCGTAACAGTTCTTGCACTTTTCGGCGCCGTCGGCGCTGGCGCTCAGGAATCTCGACCGCACATGCACGGCGTGATCGTCCCGGCGGAGTAACGTCATTGCCGAGTGCGGGTCTCGACCTGAACGCCATGCTGGCCGTTGCGATCGACGAAGCACGACAGGGATTGGCCGAGGGCGGGATTCCGATCGGTGCCGCGGTCTTCGACTCGCACGGGACACTGCTCGGGCGCGGCCACAACCGGCGCGTGCAGCATGGCGACCCATCCGTGCACGGAGAGACCGACGCGTTCCGGAACGCCGGGCGGCAGCGTAGCTACCGCCACACGATCATGGTGACGACGCTGGCGCCGTGCTGGTACTGTAGCGGGCTCGTGCGCCAGTTCAACATCCCGACCGTGATCGTCGGGGAGTCCGTCAATTTTGCCGGCGGGGTCGCGTGGTTGCAGGAACATGGTGTCGAGGTGATCGACATGAATTCCAAGGAATGTATCGACATGCTCGCGCGCTACATCGCCGCCCATCCCGAGATCTGGAACGAAGACATCGGTGAGGAGTGATTCCCGCATGACCTCCACCCATCGCAAGTTCGAATTGTTCCGTCACGCCTCACCTGCGCGCGTCTATCCCGCCAAGGCGGTGATCTTCAAGGCAGGCGACGAGGGGCACGTGATGTACGCCGTCAAGCGAGGACGAGTGGCCGTCGTCGTCGAGGGCAACGCTGTCGATACCCTGGAGGAGTTCGAGGTGTTCGGCGAGATGGCTCTGCTGGAACAGAAGACCCGCTCGGCGACGATCGTCGCGCTCGAAGAGACGGAGCTCGTGGAGATCGGCCAGCCTCAGTTCTATATGCTCGTCCGTGAGAACCCACCCTTTGCGCTTCAGATTATGCAGCTCCTGTCGGAGCGCCTGCGCCGCGCCGACGCTCTCTACGCGCTCTACAAGCCAGACGAGGTCACGTAAGGGCTCTTCGCCGACCGATGACGACGCGCACGATCGGCGCGCGCATCTTCCGCAACGAGGATCCACGGCTGCTCCAGGGCCGCGGGTGCTTCGTCGACGACATCAACCCGGCTGGCGTCCTGCACGCGGCCGTGCTGCGGAGCCCGCACGCGCACGCTCGCATCGTCTCGATCGACGCCTCGCGGGCTCGCGCGCTGCCCGGTGTCGCGCTCGTGCTGACGGCCGCCGATCTCGGTGATCTCAATCAGCCGACCCCGCTCCTGATCCCGAATCCGGCGCTCACGCACCCACGGACGGCGACGCCACTTGCTGTCGACGAGGTCCGCTACGTCGGCGAGCCCGTCGCGCTCGTCGTCGCCGAGAGTCGCTACGTCGCCGAGGACGCGCTCGACGCGATCGACGTGACGTGGGCTTCGCTGCCCGCTGTCGCCAGCCTCGACGCCGCGCGTGCCGAAGGCGCAGCGTTGGTGCACGCCGACGTGCCTGGAAATCGCGCGGCCCGGCTTGCGCAACAGGTCGGCGATCCCGGCGCCGTCTTCGCCCGGGCAGCGCACGTGTTCCGCGAGCAGCTCTGGATCGAGCGGAGCTGCGGCAGCCCGATCGAGACGCGCGGCGTGGTCGCGGAGTTCGATGCGCGCGCCGGCACGCTCCGCGTGTGGGATTCCACCCAGGCGCCGCTGCCGATCAAAAACGGTCTCGCGCGCATGTTCGGCCTCGCCGAATTCAAGGTCGACGTCATTGCCCCCGACGTCGGCGGTGGCTTCGGCACCAAGATCATGCTGTTCTATCCGGAGGAGATCCTGGTCCCGGCGGCGGCGATCCGACTGGGCCGGCCCGTGAAGTGGATCGAGGACCGGCGGGAACATCTCACGGCCGCCAATCAGGAGCGCGGTCAGCTCCACGACGTGGAGGTCGCGGTCGACGCCGACGGCCATATCCTCGCGCTGCGCGATCGGTTCGTCCACGACGCCGGCGCGTACACGCCGTACGGCATCGTCGTGCCACTGATCACCGCGACGCAGCTTCCCGGCCAGTACCGGCTGCGCCATTACGCGGTCGAGTTCGACGTCGTGTACACGAACACGGCCGTCGTGACGCCCTATCGCGGCGCCGGGCGGCCGCACGGCGCGTTCGTGATGGAACGGGTCATCGGGTTGATCGCGCGAGAGCTCGGCCTCGAGCCCGTCGAGGTGCGACGGCGCAACTTCATCCAGCCGGACGAATTTCCGTGGGACGTCGGCCTCACGTTCCAGGACGGTGGCCCGACGCGCTACGACAGCGGCGATTACCCGCGTGGTCTGGCTCTCGCGCTCGACACGATCGGCTTCGGCGACTTCCGGGCGCGCCAGGCCGAAGCGCGAAAGGACGGACGGTATCTCGGGCTCGGGGTCGCCTGTTACGTCGAGGGCACGGGCATCGGCCCGTACGAGGGCGCGCACGTACGCGTGGAGCCGAGTGGCCGCGTGCTCGTCGCCACCGGCCTCACGACGCAAGGCCAGGGTCACCCCACGACGTTCGCGCAGATCGCCGCGGACGTGCTCGGCTGCGATCCGACCGACGTCACCGTGATCACCGGCGACACGAGCCGTTTCAACTGGGGTGCCGGTACGTTTGCCAGCCGCGCGCTCGTCACGAGCGGTAACGCCATCGCGAGCGCCGCGTCGAAGGTGCGACACAAGGCGTTGAAGATCGCGGCGGAGTTGCTCGAAGCCTCCCCGGACGATCTCGAGATCTCGGACGGTGCCGTCCGTGTCCGCGGCGCGCCGGCGACCGCATTGACGCTCGGCGCGCTGGCCACCGTGGCCAATCCGATCCGCTATGCGTACGGCAAGGACGCGACCGACGCCGCGCTTCGGCTCGTCAAGCCTCGCTCGGGCGCCGTGCTTGCGGCCGACGAGGAGCCCGGGCTCGAGGCACGCGGTTACTACGCGCCGCCGTCCGCCACGTTCGCCAGCGGCTGTCACGCGGCGATCGTCGAAGTCGACATCGCCAGCGGAAATCTGAAAATTCTCCGGTACGTCGTGCACCACGACTGCGGACGTATGGTCAACCCGACGATCGTGGAAGGCCAGGTCCGCGGCGGTGTGGCCCAGGGCATCGGCGGCGCATTTTACGAACGCATCGTGTACGATCCGGGCGGCCAGCCGCTCACGACGAGCTTCATGGATTTCCTGATCCCGACGGCGATGGAAGTGCCGGACATCGAGATCGTCCACACGGAGACGCCGTCGCCGCTCAACCCGCTCGGCGTCAAGGGCGTCGGCGAGGCCGGGGCGATTCCGGTGCCGGCGCTGATCGCCGAGGCCATCGACGACGCGCTCGCGCCGTTCGGCGTGCGCGTGCGCGAGATGCCGCTCGATCCCGAGCGCGTGCGGGCGCTGATCGCGGCGGCGGGGAGCGTTGGAGCGGCAGGGAAACGTTGAAGAGAGGAGCGCCCCGGGTTCCCCGGGGCGCGACGAAGGTTGGGGGTCTGGGGGCCATGTCGGGGCCCCCAGCTTGATAGGGAGAGCGCCCCGGGTTCCCCGGGGCGCGACGAAGGCGGGGGGTCTGGGGGCCATGTCGGGGCCCCCAGCTGGATAGAGGAGTGCCCCGGGTTCCCCGGGGCGCTCCGAACGTTGGGGGGTCTGGGGGCCATGTCGGAGCCGCCCCCAGCTTGATAGAGGAGTGCCCCGGGTTCCCCGGGGCGCGACGAAGGTTGGGGGGTCTGGGGGCCATGTCGGGGCCCCCAGCTAGATAGACAGGAGGCCGTTGATGCATTACCAATCCATCAAGGTTGCGATGCGCGCGCCGGACGACGTCAGCGCCGCCGCCGAGCTCCTCGACCGCGGCGCGTTCAAGGCCGAGCACGTCGTCGCGATCCTCGGCAAGACGGAGGGCAATGGCGCGGTGAACGACTACACGCGCGCGCTGGCCACGCTGTCGTTCCAGATGCTCCTGGCGGCCCGGTCGGCGCGGCCGATCGACGAGATCGCCAGGCGCGTGCCGATCATCTG
>JBGPTW010000176.1:0-11494 GCA_041490825.1 Methylomirabilia bacterium
CCCGGAGTGGGAACGGCTCGCGGGTCATCGGTCAACAGGGCCTCGTGGTCAGAGGCCCCTCACCGATCCGGCCGGCCCGCGACGCCACGCGCTCGATTGCCGGCGAGCGTTCATGAATAATCCGGGCTAGCGGAACACCGTCTGCCCCTGAATCTCGGTCTCGAGAGCGGCCAAGGCGCGTTCGATCATGCGCCGACGGAACGCCTTCTCCTCGGCCCTCGACAGCAGCGGATCGCCCAGCGGGTGCGGGATGGCCTTGCCCGGAATGATCCGGTTGGGCCCGATGCTCTCCGCGAGCGGCACGATCGTCGAGATGAATGCCGTGGGAATGCCCTGTCGCTCGAACTCTTTCGCCATCGTTGCGCCGCAACGAGTGCACGTCCCTCAGGTCGCGGTGAAGATGACTCCCTCGACGGAGGACGCCACCAGGTCGCGCGCCATCTCTTCGGCGAACCGGCGGGCGTTCGTGGTGCTCGCGCCGCTGCCGACGAACACCCAGTAGTCGTCGAGCAACCGTCCGATCGCGCCTTCCGCTTCGAGCTCCCGAAGCACGTCGACCGGCAACACACGGTTGGGATCCTCGTTCGCGGCGGTCGTGTCGTAGCCACCGTGAATTGATTGCCAGCGGTCGGGAGTGAGGTTGTCCACGCCGGCCAGGCTGTACTTCAGCCACTTCGTCGCGAAGGTCGACTCGATGCGGTCCGGGTTCCCCTTCGGAACGATGCCGCCCGACGTGACCAGCGCGATCGTGGCTCGGCGCACGTCCTTGACCGGTGGCGGCGGGGATACTCGGTCGTAGTGGGGCAGCGGCCATTCCGTCTCCCACGGCTCGCCGCGCGCGCTCTTCACGAGCATGTCGACGGCGCGCGCCGCGGCGCTCTTCGTCGTCAGCTCCGTGAACCTGAGACCGCGCGCGATGTAGCCCTCCTCGCGCGGGGACGCCACGCGCTCGCCGCGCGCGCGCTTCATGCCGAGCGTCGCCATTCGCTGGAGCGTGGGCGCCATCGAGGCAGCGCTCGGTCCACTCTCGACGATGTAGAGCCGCTGGCGGTACAGCTCGACGGCAGGATTGTCGCGGAACATGCCGGTCACGGTGGCGACGCCGAGCCCGTCTTCGACGGCGCAGCAGAGACGCCCGCACGCGAGACCATAGCGTCCCGCGTTGAACGCGGGTCCGGCGACGACGAGATCGGGCTTGTAGGCGCGGATCTCGTCGAGGATCGCCGCGACGGCGGCATCCTCGTGCTCGCTGAAGAAGTTGTCGCCACAGAAGACGGTGCCGACGACGTCCGCGGCGTCGCCGAGCGCTCGCTGGAGCGCCTGGCCGGGCCCCACGCATCCGTCTTTCCGCTGGGGCCGCTCGCCCGCCTTGTCTTCGCCGCCGACGCCGGCGAAGAACTGGTTCAGGTAGTGCACCACGCGTAGTTTCGTCATGTCGTCACCCTCGCTTCGTGAAAACGCTCGCGGCGTTCTCTCGAGTGCTCACGAACGCTCGCGGTGAGCGGCGCGGGGAGCGCGACCGCTCGACCGCGTGATTGTCCACCGTCAGTATTCTCTCGCAGTCAGGCGCCCGGCCCCCGCGCTAGTTGCGCATCCCAGAAGATAACGGTAGGTGATGCTTCGCCCCTCGGCCGGTGATCCCGGAAGGTCGAAGAACGCGTCACCGCCGATCACCCGCTCGACCGCGGGCAGATAGACGAGCTGCGTGGACCGGCCGCTGCTGACGATGCGCTCGGCCTCGGGCACGAAGTAGACGAACCCCGGATCGTCCGGAGTGCCGTACGTCTCGGGCATCACCAGCACCGTCCGGATGCCGGCGCGCTCGCACTTCCGGCAGATCAGCATGAACTCGACGGCCGGATGGCCACCGCCCGCGTAGCTGGCGCACGCCGCGTCGGCGCCGAGCAGCCGCGCCAGCTTCACCGCGTACTCCGCGAGGATCTCCTTCTGGGTGATGTCGTCCGACGCGGCCGGGTACACGACCACGCCACGGAAGTCCACGTCGCGGCCGTGCCGGTCGTAGAGCTCGCTGATGATCCCATGGTGCTGGTTGTCGAACGTCGACAGGCGATTCGACGCGTGGAGATTGCTCCGCACGTTGACGATGGCGCCGTCGAGGACTTCGCTCGGATTCACCAGCGTCGGCAGGATGCCCTCGACCCGCTCGCCGTAGAGGACCGCGCCGGAGAGCTGATAGAAGTAGACGACCCGCGGAAGTCCCTCAGCCACGCGACCGAGCTCGTAGACCCGCACATCGTCGGGCTCGCGCGACTCGACCGTTCTGGCCAGATAGGCCGCTGCCTTGAGCTCCGCGACGCGGACGCTGCGGTTATAGCGCTGCGCGATCGACGAGCCGAGCATCATGTTCTCGATGACCGCGTCCGGCCGCGTGGCGTCGCGGTATTTCTCGCTCGGCCGGAACGTGAGCACGAGGTTGATGGTCACCCCGAACGGCGTCGCATCCGCGCCGGGGCCGCTCATGTCGATGATCGCCTCGCGCCAGTACGTCGGCTCGCCAGCGACGGCGTCGCTCGTGGAGACGACGGCCACGCCGTCCAGTCGATACGTGCGGCCCTCGCCCACTGTTCGCGGCGGCCCCACGAACGTGGGGAACGTGCTGCCCGGCTCCGGCTTCCATTGCGGCTCCGCGACGTCCATGACGTGAATGATCCGGGTCGATTCGCCGGGACGCGCGATGTCGAGCGCCACGTCGTCGAACGCCTCGTCGTCGAGGAGCAGCCGCCGCAGCTCCGCGCGATCGATCTCGAGCACGCCGTCCTCGAGCCGCGTGCGATCAGAGAATCTCACGTCGCTGACGGTGGTCGTGGCCATCTCCAGACGCATGCTAGCCTCCTCGGGCGTTAGCCCCCTCGGGCGCTAGCCCGGATTATTCCTGAACGAACGACGCGCGCGCCGACCAGTGACCCGGCGGGAGACGGGCCGCCGGGGTCCTCTGACCACAGGCGCCGTCGCCCCGATCATCGCCAAGCCGTTCCCACTCGGCACGGCTGTGTCGTCGCCTCGCGAGGCGGGAATGGCTCCCCCGGACCCCGGCGGCCCATCTCCCACCGGATCACCGGCCGACCCTGGTCCAGACGTTCATGAATCATGCGCGCGGATCATCGATGAACGACCGAGGCCGGGGACAGCGAATTGCCGTGGGCCGGCCGGGTCGGTGGGGGGCCGGCGGACCCGTTCCCGGAGCGTCCTATCGAGGGCACCCAGGCCAGGAGTGGGAACGGCTCGCGGGTCATCGGTCAACAGGGCCTCGTGGTCAGAGGCCCCGCACCGACCCGGCCGGCCCGCGACGCCACGCGCTCGATGACAGTGAGCGTTCATGAGTAATCCGCACTAGCCCCCTCGGGCGCTAGCCCCCTCGCTGGCCGGCGACGGCGTGATCCTTCATCCGCGGGTCGAGCCGGTCGCGGAGCCCGTCACCGAGCTGGTTTACGCCGAGCGCAACGACGGTCAGCGCCAGTCCCGGCAGCGCAACGAGCCACGGCTGGGCCAAGAGGTAGCCGCGGCTCTGCGAGAGCATATTGCCCCAGCTCGGGACGGGCGGCTGGATTCCGAGGCCCACGAAGCTCAACGTGGCCTCGGCGAGGATCCGCGACGGGAGCTGGAACGTCGTGAACACGATCAGCGGCGCCATGATGTTCGGGAGCACGTGACGCATCATGATCCGCGTGGACCCCGCCCCGAGCGCCCGCGCTGCGAGGACGTACTCGCCTTCGCGCACGCTGAGCGTCGACGCGCGCGCCGCGCGCGCGAACGTCATCCAGCTCGCGAGCCCCAGCGCGAGGATCACGTTCACGAGCCCGGCGCCCCAGAACGCCGTGATGATGATCGCGAGAAGGATGTAGGGGAACGAGTACTGCACGTCGGCCACGCCCATGCAGAGCGCGTCGAGCTGACCGCCACGGTAGCCGGCAAGCACCCCGATGCTGATTCCCATGAAACCCGCGACGACGACGCTGAAGAGCCCGACCAGCAGGGAGATCCGCGCTCCGTAAATCAACCGGCTCAGGGTGTCGCGTCCGAACTCGTCGGTCCCCAGCGGATGCGCGAGGTCACCGCCGGCCCACGCCGGCGGCTTCAGCGAGAGGCTCAGATCCTGATCGTCGTAGTGATGCGAGGCCAGCAACGGTGCAAAAGCTCCGACCGTGACGAAGACGATCACGATGACGGCGCCCGAGACGAGCTGTGGACTCTTCACGAAACGCCGAGGCGAATCCGCGGGTCGATGTACACGTACAGCGCATCGACCGCGAGGTTGATAGCGATGAACAGTGCGGAGAGCACCGCGACGCCGGCCAGCACGACCGGGTAATCCCGTCGCAGCACCGCCTCGAGGAGCGTCGTGCCGAGACCCGGCCACGCGAAGACTGCCTCGATGACGACGGCGCCGCCGAGCTGCCAGCCGAGACTGACGCCGGTCACGGTGACGAGCGGGATCAACGCATTGCGAAGCGCGTGACGGACCAGGATCGCTCCCGTTCCAATGCCCTTTGCTCTCGCGGTCCTGATGTAGTCCTGCGTCAGCACCTCGAGCATCTCGGACCGTGTCAGGCGCGCGAGCAGCGCCAGCAACCAGAAGCTGAGCGCGAATGCCGGGAGGACCAGAGATGACCAGCTCTCTCTCCCTGATACCGGCAGCCATTGAAGCGTCACCGCGAAGAAGAAGATCAGCATGAGGGCGAGCCAGAAGCTCGCGACCGACTGCCCGAGCAGCGCGAGGCCGATCACGAGCTGATCCACGATCGTCGCGCGCTTCACCGCCGCGACGATCCCGAGCGGCACACCGCCGACGATCGCGATCAGCGTGGACGCGAGCGCCAGCTCCGCGCTCGCGGGCAATCGCTCGAGCACCAGCACGAGCGCGGGGCGATCCGAGAAGAACGACCGGCCGAAATCGCCCTGCGCGGCTCGCCACACGAACGCGCCGAACTGATAGAGGACGGGCCGATCGAGACCGTAGGCGTGCCGGATCTTCGCTTTGTCGGCCTGGGTGGCCTCGGGAGGCACGAGCATCTCCACGGGATCGCCGGTCGCGAGCAAGCACGCGAACACGATCAGTAGCACAACGACCAGCGCCGCCATCGACTGGACCAGCCGCCGGACAATCAACGTGGGGGCCCCGACATGGCCCCCACACCCCCAAGCGCTCGTGCGGCGCCGGGGAACCCGTCGCCGCCCTCGATACCCCCAAGCGCTCGTGCGGCGCCGGGGAACCCGTCGCCGCCCTCGGCACCCCCAAGCGCTCGTGCGGCGCCGGGGAACCCGTCGCCGCCCTCGACACCCCCCACGCTCGGGGTGCCGCGGCAAAGCCGTGGCACCCCTCGATATCGGTTCATCACGTCCTTGCCGGCCCGGGTGTTTCGGACTACCGCGGGACCGACGGCACCGTCGGGTTCTCGGGCGCTTTCCTTCCGATGCGGTGCCAGTAATCGTCGTACGCGGGGAACGCAGCCGGGTACGGACGCCACGCGGTGTCCTTCTGAATGCCCCAGAGCGAATCCACCGTGTGAACGAAGAGCCACAAGGCTTCGTCATGCATCAGCTGGTTCAGTTTCGCGTAGGCCCGGCTCGTCGCCTCGTGGCTTCCCGCCTCGGCCGCTTCACTCATCAGACGACGCGCCGTGACCAGCTCCGGCGGGACCGCTCCCCACTTCGGCGTGAGCTTGGCGTCCGGATACGAGGCATTGAGCGTGAAATGCAGCATGATCGCCGGATGCCAGTACATCGTCCAGATCAGCTCGGTGACGTCGTACTCGCCCTCGTTTCGCTCGGCGAGGATCCGCGCCCGCTCCGCCGGCTGGACGGTGGCCTTGATGCCGATCTTCGCGAGCTGGTGGGCCACGGCCTGCGCGACCTCGACGTCCTTCACGAACACACCCTGCGTGACCGTCCAGCGAAAGCTGAATCCGTTCGGGTATCCCGCTTCCTTGAGCAGCGCGCGCGCCTTCTCGGGATCGTACGGATACGCGTGGATCTCGTCGCTTGCGCCGAGCCAGCCCGGCCAGAGCGGCGCCGGCATCGGCGCACCGTGTCCGCCGAGGATCGACTTGACGATCGCCGCGCGATCGACGGCGTAGTTCATCGCCTGCCGCACGCGCTTGTCGCGAAGTGGCGGCGTCGTCTTGAACAGGTTGATGACGTACGAGAGCGCGGAGCCGCCGGTCAGGCTGACGACCTCGAGCTTGGGATTGGCCTGGATCGTCGGGATCGCCTCGATCGGAATCGCCGTCGCGACCTGCGCCGTTCCCGCGGCGAGCTCGAAGACGCGCGTCGAGGGTTCCGGGACGTGCCGCACGATCAGTTTCTCCGGGACCGCTTTTCCGCCGCGATACCCGTCCCACGCCTCGAGCCGCACCGTACCGTCCTTCGGCCAGTCCACCACCTTGTACGGCCCGGTGCCGATCGGTTTCGCCTCGAACTGCTCGCGGGTCATCGAATGTCGCGCGAGCGGAGGAACGAGCAGGTGCGAGGCCGCGACCGCCACGGAGAGGTCGGGCTTGGGCAATTGAAATCTGACGGTGTACTTGCCCGCGACCTCGGCCTTGCCGAGCGCCTTCAGCACGACGCCGCGCCGTCCCGGCTTTTCGGGCGTGACGAACGCGTCGAACGCCGCCTTCACGTGCTCGGCCGTCAGCTCTTCGCCGTTCTGGAACTTCACCCCGCGCCGGAGCTCCACGACGAACGTTCGCGGGTCAGGGAAGCTCCACTTCTCGGCCAGCACCGGCGCCACGCCCCAGGTGTGCTCGTCCGGCAGGAGCTCGATGCGCACGAGCGGCTCGACGACGTGCGGGATCAGGTAGTACTGCGAGTTCGTCCCGTACTCGCTCAGCGGATCAGCGCCGCCGGTTTTTTCGGACACGACCACCGTCCACTGCGCCGGCGGCGCGGCGACGGCGTCGCTCCACATGCTACCCACGAGGATCGCCACCGCCACGACGAAGCCGCGGGCGACGGCGCTCACTTTCCCGTCCACTTCACGCTCCGCATCGAGTGATAGATCCCGGCGAATGTCGGGATCGGCACGAAGCCCTCGTAACCCTGCTTCGCGACGTACACCTGCTGCGGCCCGCGTAGTACGTGAAGGCCACGTCGCGTGCCGTGAACGGCTTGCCGTCGTGCCAGGTCACGCCCTTCTTGAGCTTGAACGTGTACGTGAGCCCGTCGCGCGACGTCTCCCACGATTCCGCGAGGAGCGGACGGACGTTCAAGCTCTGATCGAGCTCGAGCAGGCTGTCGAAGATCGGCCACTCGGTGATGTACGAGATGCTGTCCGTCGCGACGACGGGGTTGAACGCGGTGGCGTCGCCCCAGAGCCCGATGACGAAGTCCTTGCCAGCGGCGAGCGCCGTCCCGGGCGCGACGAGCGCGAGGACGAGGGCGTGGATCACAGTCGATCCTCCTTGTCGGATGACGACGTATATCACGACGAGCCGCGCAGTGTCGGGTCGAGCGCGTCTCTCTGCCCATCGCCGAAGACGTTGAAGCCGAGCACGGTGGTGAAGATCGCCAGGCCGGGGAACGTGGCGATCCACCACGCCGACGCCAGGTGCTGCCGGCCCTCGACGAGCATGTTGCCCCAGCTGGGCAGCGGCGGCTGAGCGCCGAGCCCGAGATAGGACAGGCCGGACATCGACACGCCGAGCAGCATCAGCACCGCGAAGCCGATGCGCTTGACGACGTAGGTTCTGAGCAGCGCCCCCGTCACGGCTTCGACTGCGCCG
This sequence comes from Methylomirabilia bacterium, assembly GCA_041490825.1. Taxonomy (GTDB): domain Bacteria; phylum Methylomirabilota; class Methylomirabilia; order Rokubacteriales; family CSP1-6; genus JBGPTW01. The sequence continues at coordinate 7,740 of JBGPTW010000176.1, forward strand.
CCGCGATCGCCTGGTCCGCCGTCTGCCTGAGCTCGAACGCGCCGAGCCCGTACTTCTCGCGGAGGACCTCCAGGCTCTCGCCGCGATCCTTCCGGCGCTCGAGCTCCCGCTCGTATTCGATCGACGCCTGGAGCGCCTGCCGCAGCGCCGGCACGACGGACGGATCGCGCAGCGCGCCGAGCGCGTGCATCGCGGACGCGCGCACCGACAGGCTGTCGTCGCCGAGCCGGCGCAGCAGCGCTTCCTTGGAGCCCGTGTCCGGCGCGTCGGCGAGGGACAGCACCGCGTCCTGACGCACGCGCACGTCCGGATCGCCGGTGAGATCGCGCAGCTTCGCGAGGCCGCGCGCGTCGCCGAGCATCGCGAGCGCTCTCGATGCGATCGTCACGGTGATGCGGTCCGGATCCTGTAACAGATCGCCGAGGCGCCGCCGGACGGTGTCGCCGTTCTTCCGTTTGCCGATGGTGATCAGCGACTCGCCCGCTTGCCACTTGACGGCGAGATCGTCCGGTTTGGTGCCGCGCGTCAACAGTTGAACGAGCACCGGGATCGAGACCGCGTCGTTGTCGATGAGACCGAGGCCGGCTGCGACGCCAGACCGGACGTTGGGATCAGCGTCGTCCTTGTAGCGGCCGATGAAGTGCGCGTACCGCGGCGGCGCGACCTTGCCGAGCGCCATCAGCATTTCTTGCCGCCACTTGCCTGCCGTGACGAGGTCCGCCATCGCCTTCGAGTGCGAAAAATCCGCGAGCTCGTTGATGGCGGCGAGGACGGCGCGCTCACAGAAGACGTCGTGTGTCCGCTCGCCCAAGACCTCGCCTGGCGTCACGGCCAGGAAGCAGCACCCTCACTCGACGCACTCGTGATCGATCGTCTTGCCGCTCGCGGCGAGCTCGAGGAGCGCCGGGACGGCCTCGCGCGCCTTCAGCGCCTGAAGCGTGCGCGCGATCGCGTCGCGCATGTCTCCGCTGCATCGATTCCACTCACGGATCTTGAGCGCGTCGACGAGAGCGGGAACGATCTGCGCTTTGAAGCGAGGGTATTCCGAGAGCTTCTCGGCGGCGCCGTGCGCGACGTCCCAGTCGCGATTCTCGAGATCGCGCACCAGTTTCTTGACCGTCGTGGTCTCGTCCTGACCGCGGGCCGCGCTGCCGCCGAGGAGGACGACGCCCGTGACGAGAGCGAGCAGCAACCGATGCATCGTGTGGTGGCGGCCCATGTGTTCCGCGGACGAGTGTAGCGTACGATAATCCCCTTCCGGAACAGATGCATACACCATGGTAAAGTGCGCGTGATCCGTGGAGCTCGTGGACGTGCCCCCCAACGGGCACGAACGAGGCCAAGCGAGCCGTCGGGTTCCGATGAAAGATTTCAACGACGCCCTGCAGGCAGCCGGAGCTCAGGCCGAGTTCGTGGCTGAGATGGGGCGTGCCCTCTGCAGAGCAAGGATCTGCGACCCGTGAGAGCCATCATTCAGCCGGTGATCCTCGGCGCGCGCGTCTTCATGGCGCACGCGCCCGGTCTCGTCCGGTACGGCTCGAAGCCGACGCGCGACATCGCGCGCGATCCCGACGTGCTGCCGCGTATCACCCACGCGCTCCGGTCGTGGGACGCCGCCCGCGACTATCCGCCGAACCAGGTCTTCCTCGGCGCGCTCCATCCGGATGTGCTCCACGATCTGCCGCGCCCCTGGTTCGATGGCGCGCGGCGAGGGGAGCGCCGGGGGCCGCACGGCGAGATCATGCCGGAGGCGGAATTCATCGCGCTCCTCAAGATGAGCGACGGCGCGGACCTCGTGAGTCTGACGGCCGATTTCGTGGACGACGTGCGGCCCGCGTTGACTCGGCATCCCCGGCTCGCCGCGCCGGATGTCGCGCGGCTCGGGACTGGCGTCGGCGAACGTGACGTCGAGGCGCGGCTCAAGGGCGCGCTTCCTGCGTTGCCGCTCGTGCTGGGCGATGGCCGGCGTGTCGGCGCCATCACGGCCGGTCACGAAGACGATCTGTCCCTCGCCGCCGACGTGCTGCTCGAGAACCTCGCGTGCAAGGCGACCGCCGTCATGGCGCTCCGCACGCTGCTCGCCGACGAGGCAATCGACCCGCTGTCCATCGAATACGTGCTCAACTCCGGCGAGGAAGCCGTCGGGGATCGGTACCAGCGCGGCGGCGGCAACCTCGCGAAGGCCATCGCCGAGCAGAGCGCATGCGCCCGCGCGACCGGCGTCGACGTGAAAGGCTTCTGCTGCGGTCCGGTCCACGCGCTCGTGCTCGCGGGGGCGCTGGTGGCCTCGCGCACGTTCGAGCGCGTCGCCGTCGTCGGCGGCTGCTCGCTCGCGAAGCTCGGGATGAAGTACCAGGGCCATCTGCGCGCAGGACAGCCGATCCTCGAGGACATGCTCGCGGCGGTCGCGATTCTCGTCGGCGCGGATGATGACCGCTCGCCGTGGATGAGACTCGACGCGATCGGACGACATACGGTCGACGCCGGCTCGTCGCAGAAGGCGATCTTCCAGCGCCTCGTCGCCGAGCCGCTTCGCACGCTCGGCCTGCGCTTCACCGACGTCGATCGCTACGCGACGGAGCTGCACAATCCCGAGCTGACGGAACCCGCTGGCAGTGGCAACGTGCCACTGCTCAACTACCGGGTAATCGCGGCGCTCGCGGCGCTGGCGAAGGAGATCGCGCCGAGCGACATCGACGCGTTCGTTCGGACGCGCGGGCTCCCGGGCTTCTCGCCGACACAGGGCCACATCGCGTCCGCGCTGCCGTTCCTCGCGCACGCGGTGGACGGCCTTCGGGCCGGCACGCTCCAGCGGACGCTGTTCCTCGCGAAGGGCAGCCTGTTTCTTGGCCGCATGACGCAGATGGCCGACGGCATATCATTGATGCTGGAGCGGAACGCGGGCGTATCCTGAAGCGAGAAGACGAACATCGAGGCGGCCGGCAGCTTTGCTGACGGCCGACGAACGGATAAGCGAGAAGACAAACATTGAGGCGGCCGGCAGCTTTGCTGACGGCCGACGAACGTAAGGGGGGTGTGGGGGGCCATTTCGGGGCCCCACACGACAAATGTTAAAGGGCAAGAAGGTCATCGCGCTGGGCGAGCGAGACGGCGTGCAGGGTCCGGCGATCGCGGCGTGCGTCGTGGAAGCCGGCGCCGAGATCGTGCTGGAGAAGACTTATTGCTTCGTCTGAACGGCCGCGGGCGCGCTTGACCTGGAAGGTCAAGCCGAAATCAAACGGGTGGCCGAGCAGTATCCGCGCGACGAGCTCATCGTGGTCCTCGGCACGCCGACCGCGGACGCGACTCGGCTCTACGCGATGACGGTCACCGACGGCGACCCGGCGTGGGCCGGCGCGCTCTCCGGCGTCGCGCTCGGCCTGCCGGTCTATCACGTCACCGAGCCCGCGGTGAAGGCCGAGATCCCTCCCGCCGTGTACGACGAGCACGTCGCGCTGATGGAGATGGTGATCGACGTCGGCGAGATCGCCACCGCCGTCGCCAGCGTCCGCGAGCGCTGAGTCCGAGTACGACGGTCGAGAAGCGTCCCGGGTCCCCCGGGACGCTGCGAGCGTTGGGGGTGGTGGGGGCCATGTCGGGGCCTGCGCGCACTTGTCGAGACGCGCGGCGGCTTCGCCGGCGCGCGGCGAGCGTTTGGGGGTGTGGGGGCCATGTCGGGGCCTGCGCGCACGGTCGAGACGGGCGGCGGCTTCGCCGGCGCGCGGCGAGCGTTTGGGGGTGTGGGGGCCATGTCG
>JBGPTW010000177.1:0-11478 GCA_041490825.1 Methylomirabilia bacterium
AATTCCGTTGGCTTCGATCATCGACTGGACACCCACACCCCTGACCGCGTTCCCCAGCGTTTCGGCGCTTGCGCCATCAGCTCGCGGAATTCCGGGGCGATCCCCAGCCCGGCGCTCGGTTTCGGCGGCTCGCGCGCGATCGTTCGTGAATAATCCGAGCTAGGGGGAGTGTGAGGGGCCATTTCGTGGCCCCTCACGTCTATAATCCGCCAGCGATCCGCATCAGCAGGCGACGACTTCGAGGCGCCTCGCTCGCGGGAACGAGGATCACCACCTCGCCCTGCGATCCGATCGTGAACGGGTGCACCGCGTGGCTGAGCCGAGAACGCAGGAACGCCGGGATGCCCTCGCTCTCGAAGAGGCTTTTCACCACGACCGCTTCCGCGCCGTCGCAGCGATGGACCTCCGTCAGCGTTCCGTCGTTTCGGGCCGGCGCCGAAACGCCGGGAAGTCGGATGATCTTGCCGCGTCGTCGCATGGCCCGAGTATAGCGGATCGCCGCATAATGGCTCCGCTCCGAGTCGATTCCCTCGAGGAGGTGGCATGCGCTACTTCGAAGACTTCAAGCCCGGCGACGTGATCGAGCTGGGCAGCCGCACGATCACCAAGGACGCCATCATCGCCTTCGCCCGCGAGTTCGATCCGCAAGTGTTCCATCTCGACGACGAGGCGGCCCGAGGCACGATCTTCGGGGGCCTCATCGCGAGCGGCTGGCACACCGGCTCGTTGATGATGCGACTGCTCTACGATGCCGTCATCAAGGACACCATCAGCCTGGGTTCACCCGGCGTCGATCAGATGCGCTGGCTCAAGCCCGTGCGTCCCGGTGACACGCTGTCGGGGCGGATGACCGTGACCGAATCCGTCCCGTCACGCAGCAAGTCGGATCGCGGGACCGTCCGCTCGGTGCTCGAGATGCGCAATCAGCACGGCGACGTCGTGCTGACGATCAACGGCATGAGCCTTCTCGGTCGCCGCCCGGCCGGCGCGGGTGGCTGACAGCCCCGCTCTGCGTCTGGCCGCGAGCATTCGGCGCGATCAGTCCACGATCGCCTGATACACGACCTGGCGGAGGAGCGCGCGGTCGATCCGCTGAGCGAGCCCCGGCACGGTCTGCGTCATGAGCACGCAGACGACGGTCTGGACCCTCACGCCGACAGATCGCGCGCGGCAGGAAGATCCGGTAACGACGTCGCCGCCAGGACGGCGCGGACAATCGCTCGAGCCACAGCGTCGGCGGCCGCCAATCCGAGCCGGGTGACATCCGCGGCGACGTCGCCCATGGAGAGCGCGAACAGCGTGTCGCCGTCGAACGCCGTGTGCGGGGGCGACAGCGCCTGGGCAAAGCCGAGCAGACCGAGCGCTGCGACCTTGCCGGCCTGGGGCTTGTCGAGTCGAGCGTTCGTAGCCACGACGCCGATCGTCGTGCTTGCGGCTCCGAAGCGCTGAAGTCCCGCGCCCGTGCGCAAGATTTCGGCCGACCCGATGAGACGGTGGCCGTCGGGGGCGTCACGAGTGCCGGCGATCAGTTGACCCGTCGCCGGGTCCTTGACGTCACCGACCGCGTTGACGGCCACGAGCGCGCCGATGACCACGCCGTCGAAGCGCACGCTCGCGGTGCCGAGACCGCCTCGCATCGCGCGTGGCCGGTGGTACAGCTTGCCCACGCTGGCGCCGGTTCCAGCTCCGACGTTGCCCTCCGCAACCGGTCCGTCGCTGGCCCGCGAAGCGGCCTCGTATCCCATCTCACGCGTCGGTCGGGCGCGAGGATCACCGACGCCGAGATCGAAGATGAACGCGCCGGGCACATGAGGCACGACGGTCGCGCCGACGGAGAATCCGACGCCGCGCTCTTCGAGATAGCGCATGACACCCCAGATCGCCTCGCCGCCGAACCGGCTGCCGCCACCGAGCACGACGGCGTTCACGGTGGGCACCAGATGGCGGGCATCCAGATAGTCGAGCCCGACGACGTCGTTGGCGCCGCCGCGCAGCTCCACCGCGGCCACCGCGGGCCGGTCGCAGAGCACGACGGTCACGCCAGTGAGACCGGCGGCGTCGGTCGCGTGGCCGATCCGAACACCCGGAACGTCGGTGATCATGCGCGCTGCGACGGTGATTCAGGCGATCCGGACGCGGTCACCGGGCCGGGTTTCCGGCTCACGTCGGCGGCGCTGAGGCGCCCGAGAGCGATCTCTCCCGCGATCTCCAGCGCTCGGCGCGCGAGCCCGATCGCGAACGGATGGTGCCGGACATCGCGCGCGGCATCGTAGAAAGCGGCCGCCGCCGCCTCGGCGAGTCCCGCGGCCTCGACGCGCTCGATCTGACGGAAGACGATCGCCATTTCGAGAAGACGCCGGGCCCAGCGGCGGCGAGCCTCGGGGGAGAACTCGCGCTCGATCACGCCACCGATGATCGCGGCCTCGCGCTCGGCCTTGATCTGATCGGAAAGAACGAGCCGGCTTTCCCGAGCCTGCAGCAGATCGACCGCGTCGGTCTGGACCGCTTCGGGATCCAGAAACCATCCCGCGAGCTCCGGCAGCTCCAGCAGTTCGGCGGATCGCTCGAGCGCGGCGGCGTCCACAGAGGCGGGTGGCGTCAGCGGTGTCGCCGGCGTGGCCGCTCCGAAGAAGCGTTGCCACCGCCCGAATGCCGCAGGTGGCGAGGTTTGCACGGAGGCATGAAGGCCGAGCGCTTCCGCGACCAGGCCGACGGCACGGATGGGGTCGGTCTCGACCCAGGGCAGCTTTTGTTCGGCGCGCAGGGCGGCCAGCTCGACATCGAGGCGCTTCTTCGAGATGTGGCCGCCCGCGATCTCGATGATGCCCGCGCTGTCGTTGAGAATCAGCGAGCAGAGCTCCAGTGCTCCATAGCCCGCTTCGAACAGGATCCACGCCGCGCGGGAGCCGCTGCCATCGATCGCCGAGAGCCACGCGCGGGTCGCGCGCTCCGGTTGGCGGCGCACGACCGGCTGCGGCGCCGCTAGGGGCTTCGTCGCCACGCCGCGCTGGGCAAGGCGGTACAGGGCCCGCTTGGCGGCGCGGCGAACGTTCCGGTCAACTCGTTCGGACGCGAGCACGGTGAGCACGGGCACCGCGTCAGCGCCGTGGTCCTTCGCAAACGAGCGGAAGGCTTCGTCCAGGGCCTCGGCAGAGCCGGAAGCGAGCGAGGCGAGATCAGCGGACGTCGCGTCGGCGCGCGCCGCTTCGAGGACGCGGCGGAGGGGCGCCGCGCCAGCCGGATTGTCGGTCATCCGAATCCGAAACGGAAGAACGGTGGCTGCAGGTGCTCGGCGAAGTACACGCGGCGCGCGTAGTCGAGGCTCCGCGCATAGCTCTCGAAGCGATCGGCCAGGCGTCGATACACCGGCGCCGTCGAGCGTTCGCTGGCCCGATCGTGCTCGGAGACGAACTGGTAGGCGCGCTTGCCCTGATCGATGTAGTACCGCGTGCTTGCCATGCGTTCCACGCGCTCGGGGAAGATCCCGGTCATAAAGAGCGTGTAGTCGCCGATGTGGCGGCGGACCGCCACTTCGTGCTCCGGCCGGAACCACGGCGAGTCTTCACGCCACGCGGCCTGCGCGTCGAGCAGCATGTCCACGACCGTCTCGAGTCGCGGCAGGCTCGCGCCAGGCGGATAGAGATTTTCGGTGCGGGCGAAACGGGTGAGAAGATCGGCCAGGTATCCGGCGGTCGCGTCATCGCGGATCGCCAGATCCAGGAAGCTGGCGCGAATCGCGCGATCGAAGAAGCTTTGCAGCTCCAACCTGGGCCAATGGTAGCAGATTTTGCTAGAATCCGGCTCCGTGGTTGATCGATCCGGCATGCGCACGCCCTGGACGCTCGTGGCGGCGTCAGTGTTGCTCCTGGGGCTCGTCCTGTACCTGCTGTTCGCCGCCTACATTCCGGCGACGAGACGAATCGCGCGACTCGAAACCGAGCTGCGGGAGGTCTACGCGCGCGAAGCGCAGTTCCAGAGCCGGCTCACCCAGCAAGAGCAGCAGCACGCGGTTCGCGAGCAGCAGCTCGCGGCCTTCTCCGCCGAGAGAGACGCATTGTCCAGGCGGCTCGAGGAGCTGGAAAAAGAGCTCAGCGCCGTCAAGGGCCGGCGCAAGCGCTAACGCGGATCATTCACGAACGAACGCCGCGCGCGCCGGCCGGTGACCCGGCCGGAGACGGGCAGCCGGGGTCCTCTGACCACAGGCGCCTTCGTCCCGATCATCGCCGAGCCGTTCCGACTCGTCACGGCTGCGTCGTCCCCTCGCGTGACGGGAATGGCTCCCCCGGACCCCGGCTGCCCATCTCCCACCGGGGCACCGGCCGACCATGGTTATAGACGTTCATGAATCATTCGCGTCGGATCATTCGATGAACGACCGAGGCCGGGGACAGCGTGTTGCCGCGGGCCGGCCGGGTCGGTGGGGGGCCGGTTGACCCGTTCCCGTAGCGCACGATCGAGGGCAATCAGGCCCGGAGTGGGAACGGCTCGCCGGTCATCGGTCAAAGGGCCTCGTGGTCAGAGGCCCCTCACCGACCCGGCCGGCCCGCGACGCCACGCGCTCGATGACAGTGAGCGTTCATGAATCATCCGCGCTAAGCCCGCACTCGGCCCAGCACACTGACGAGCTTCTCGTTCGTTGGGTGCAACCCGATCGAGATCCGCAAGTGGCCGGGGAATCCCAGGCCAGCTCCGTCGCGCACCACGAGGCCGGCAGCCAGCAATCGCTCGCGAGCGGCCGGCGCATCCGTCACTTCCACGAGGAGGAAATTCGCCTGCGACGGCGGGAAGCGATAGCCGCGGTGTGAGAGCTCCGCGCTCACGAATGCGCGCTCGTCGAGGATGAGGCGCCGCGTCTTGTCCCAGTGCGCCGAATCCTCGACCGAGGCGAGCGCCGCAGCCTGGCCGACGCGGTTGACGTTGTAGGGCGCCCGGACGCGGTTCAGGCGATCGATGGCATCGATGCCGCCCAGCGCATACCCCACGCGAAGCCCGGCCAGTCCCGCGATCTTCGAGAAGGTCCGGAGGACGATCAGGCGCGGGTACGTCGCGAGCAAGTCCACGCCGTCGGGATATTCCGGATCGTCGACGAAGTCCCGGTAGGCCTCGTCGAGCACGATCAGGGGCGGATCGGCCGCGAGGGATTCGAGGAACCCAGTCAGCGCCCGGCGACGGATGATCGTTGCCGTCGGATTGTGCGGCGAGCACAGGATGATCGCCTTCGTCTGCTCGGTTACCCGCCGGCGGACGTCGGCCAGATCGATCTCGTATCCCGCGAGCGGACTCGCGACGACCTGCGCGCCGGCGAGCGTAACAACGGTCGTGTACGGCTCGAACGAGGGTGTCGGAACGACCACTTCGTCGCCGGGGTCGAATGCAGCCCACGCGATCAACGAGAGCAGCTCGTCCGCGCCGTTGCCGATGATGATTTGATCGGGCGCGATGCCGAGCCTGCGGCCGAGGGCGTCACGCAAGGCAGTGCTGGCGGCGTCGGGATAGAGGTGAACGAGCGGCGCTTCTCGCTCGATCGCCGCGATCACCTCCGGCGACACGCCGAGCGGGTTCTCGTTCGCCGACAGCCGGACGAGGGCGCCCAGACCGAGCTCGGCCGTCAGCACGTCGAGCGGCTTACCGGCGTCGTAGGGCGCCACCTGGTCGAGCGCAGGCCGCCAGAGCTTCCTCATCGTCCGATTGTAGTAAGTCTGCGTCGGATTTGACAATATTGGTCCTGGGCGTTAGGCTCGACGCCGTCATGTCGCCCGAGTTGTATCGCCGGGCCCGGCGTGCGGAAGCTCGAGTCGAGCGCGCCGAAGAGCGGCGACGGCTCCGCCTCGAAATTTTTCGCGCCGCCCTCAACGGGGGCCTCGAGTCTCTCAAGGAGAAGCATACCGGAGGAGCCTCGGGGCACGAATTGGTGCGAGCGCATGCCCGGCTCATCGACGAGATGATCCAGGCGCTCAGCCGGCTCATCGCCCGCGATCTCGTCCGTCAGGGTATCGCGCCCACGCCGCTGGTGGTCGTCGCGCTCGGGGGCTATGGCCGCGGTGAGCTCCATCCGTCCTCGGACATCGATCTCATGGTCGTCTACGACGGTGAGATGTCGCCGTACGTCCAGCAGGTCACGCAAGAGCTGCTCTACACGCTCTGGGACCTCGGCCTCCAGCTCGGGCACAGCCTGCGCTCGCTCGACGACTGCGTGGCGATGGCGGGAACGGACTTTCCGAGCCGGACATCGATGCAGGAGGCCCGCTTCCTCGCCGGCGAGCGCCGACTCTACGCCAGATTCCGCCGCGTGCTCCGGGACAACGTCTTTCGCCAGGACTTCGAGCAGTTCCTCGGCACGGCGCTGGCGGAGCGTGATCAGCGGTATCGACGCTACGGCGCGTCGCCCTACGTCGGCGAGCCGAACGTCAAGGAGTCGGCGGGCGGTCTGCGCGACGTCCACACGGCGATGTGGCTCAGCTCCGCGAAGTTCGGCGCGCGGACACTGCGCGAGCTGGCCGACAAGGGGCTCATCACCAGACGCGAGCAGGAAGCCACCGACGAGGCGCTGACGTTTCTCTGGCGGGTGCGCAACGAGCTGCATTTCTTCTCGGGTCACAGGAACGACGTGTTGACCCGTGACCTCCAGCCCCGCATCGCCGAAAATCTGGGGTATCGCGACGACGACGAAAGTCTCGGCGTCGAGCGCTTCATGCGTGAACACTATCTCCACGCCCGCGTGATCCATCGCGTGTCGCGGCGGCTGATCGCGCACTGTCAGGAGACGCTGTCACGGCGCGGCTCGGCCGAGCGCCGCGAGCGGCAGCAGGCGCTCGCCGACGGGCTCGTGTTCCTCGACGGGCGCCTCCACCTGGCTGACCGTGATCCCGATGGGCTGCGTCGAGAGCCCGCGCGCCTCCTGCGGGTGTTCTGGCACCTGCACCGGCTGGGTTGTGAGCTGTCCCCGGACCTCGAGCGCACGATCGAGGACTCGCTTCATGCCGTCGACGACGACTTCCGGCGCTCGCCGGTCGTGCGCGACTTGTTCCTCGACATCTGCCGCCAGTGGGGCCGGGTGGCGCTCACGCTTTCCGAGATGCACGAACTGGGTCTGCTCGGTCGCTATCTGCCGGAGTTCGAAGCGCTCACCTGTCTGGTGCAATACGACGTGTACCACAAGTTCTCCGTCGATCAGCACTCACTCCTGGCCGTGGAGCATCTCGAAGCGCTGGCCCCGGGCCAGTCGGCCGAATCCGAGGGCGCCGCTCAGGTCTTCAGCGAGGTCGAGAAGCCCGAGCTGCTCATGCTCGGCATGCTCCTTCACGACATCGGAAAAGCCAAGGGGCACGGTCACGTTGCCAAGGGGATTCCGCTGATCCGAACGTTGACCACGCGCCTCGGTCTGGAGCCCGCCGACGCGGCGGTCGTCGAGTTCCTCGTGGCGCACCACCTCACCATGTCTCACGTGGCGCAGCGCCGCGATATCGACGACCCGAAAACGATTACCGACTTCGCGGCCACCGTCGAGGATCCGCAGCGTCTGAGGATGCTCTATTTACTCACCTATGCCGACATGCGCGCGGTCGGCCCCGGTGTCCTCACCGGCTGGCAGGCCGTCATCCTGCACGAGCTCTACGCGCGCGCGCTGGCGCATCTTACCGGTGGCAAGGTCCCGCGCCCCAGCCGCGCGCAGGTGGCGCAGCGACTCCACGCGCTCGTCACGGACGAGCTGACGCTGCAAGCGGTGAAGGCCCACCTGGCGATGACGTCTGACCGCTACGTGGCGAGCACGAGCGTCCAGCGGATGGCCGAGCACATGCGGCTCGTGCAGCGGCTGGACCAGGCGCCGGTTGCGACGGACCTGTTCCATCACCCCGATCTCGGGTCCTCGGACCTCGTGGTCGTCACACGGGACGTGCCGGGACTGTTCTCACTCATTGCAGGGACGCTGGCCGCCCAGGGGGTCAACATCATCTCGGCCCAGATCCACACGCGCGAGGACGGCATCGCGATCGACACCTTTCAGGTGAACGATCCCACGGGTGAAGCGCTCACCTCCGCGGCGCGCTGGGGCCGAGCGCTGGACGCGCTCCGGGATGTCATCGCCGGCGACGAGTTGGTCGAGCGGCTGCTGGACCGGCGTCGACAGAGTGGCCGCCGGATGCAGAGCGCCGGCGGGCCGCCAAAGATCTCGATCGACAACAGCCTGTCGGACGCGTACACCGTGATCGAAGTGAAATGTCCCGACCGCATGGGCCTCCTGTACCTCATCACGCGCACCCTCTCGGCGCTCGGCCTGGACATCGCAAGCGCGCGCATCGCCACCGAGATCGACCAGGCATTCGACAGCTTCTACGTGTACGACACCAAGGGTCGAAAGCTGGAGGAGCCCGGCGACACCGACCGTGTCGCACGCTCGCTCGAACAGGCGCTGGTGGAGCCGCTGTGAGATTAATCGTAGACTCGCCTCGGACGGGCTGCGCCTGCGGCTCCGCCGACGTCCTGCGGCTCGCGAAGCTAATCGTAGACTCGCCTCGGACGGGCTGCGCCTGCGGCTCCGCCGACGTCCTGCGGCTCGCGAAGCAATGCTGAGCCGTTACCGCGAGACGATCAGAGTCTGGACCGATCCGCTCGGCCGTCTACTCTTCCGGGGACGGTTGCGGCCGAACCATCTGACGCTGATGGGCTTCGGCGTCAGTCTCCTGGCCGCGGCGGCCTTCGTGAGGGACCAGCAGCGCACCGCGGGCTTCCTCCTGATCCTCGCCGGGCTCTTCGATTTCTTCGATGGCTCGCTCGCGCGGGCGTCGGGACAGGTCACGGCATTCGGCGCCTTCCTCGACTCGGTGATCGATCGCTACTCGGATCTCGTCGTCATGCTGGGAATCGTCGTGCTGTTCGCCCAGATGCCGCACCCGCGCGGGGCCCTCGTCGCCATGGCCGGGCTCGTCGGCTCCATCATGGTCAGCTACACCAAGGCTCGCGCGGAGTCGATCGGGGTGCAGTGCAACGTGGGCTTCATGGAACGCCCCGAGCGGATGATTTGTCTCATCGCCGGAGCGATACTGAATCTCATGGAGCCGGCGCTCTGGGTCCTGGCGATCTTCTCGAACGTGACCGCGCTTCATCGGATCGCCTTCACCCGGCGCGTCATCCACGACACCGCGGTGCTGCGCGCCCTGGTCTGTGCGGCCGTGCTGCTGCTCGGTCTTGGCGTCGCGGCCGCTGATCCACGGATCACGTCCGACACGGAACGCGCGTGGCGGGCCGCCATCGAAGCGTACCAGCGCGGCGACAGCGCGCCTGTCATCCGCGAGTTTGGAAGCGAGACGGCGCTCGCGAGCCCGATCGGCGACTACGTTCGATACGTGCTCGCCGATGCGCTGGCGCGGCGCGGCGACCTCGCGGCAGCCCGCGCCACCGCCGCCGCGATCGCCGAGCGGCACCGGGACAGCCGGCTGGCTCCGGCCGCGTTGCTGCTGGTCGCGACGACGGCGGCGCAGGCGGGTGATGAGGCGGGCAATCAGGCGGCGCTCACGCATCTCGTGGAGCTGTATCCTGACGCCCGCGAATTACCCGAAGCTCTCTACCTGCTCGGAATGAGCGGCGAAGCGCGCGGTCAGCTTAACGCTGCGGCCGCGGCCTATCGCGAGCTCATCGTCCTCGCGCCGACGACCGGCTGGGCCGACGGTGCGGGTGACCGGCTCGGGGCGCTTGCCAGCGCGGGCGTCCGCATCCTGCCGCTGAGCGTCGACGAGCGCATGGACCGCGCCGAGCGTCTGCTGCGCGGCGGCGTGCCGCAGACGGCAGCCGACGAGGCGGAGCGCGTTGCCAGGGAATCGCGCGATCCCGGTATCGTCGTGCGCTCGCTCCGTATCGTCGCCGATGCCGCCGAGCGTCTCGGTCGCTACGACGTGGCGGCTCGCACGCTCGAGGTCGCGATCAATCGCGCCACCACAACGGGGAAGGCCCGACTCCAGCTTCAACAGGCGCGCGTCCTCATGCGAAGCAAGCAGCAGGAGAAGGCGCTGGACGTCCTGGCCCGCGTCATGGCGTCGGGCCCGGAGCCGGATGCCGCGGAAGCCGCGTACTCGCGTGCGCGCCTCCTCGAGGATCTCGGACGTCATGCTGATGCCACTCGCGCGTACCGCGCGATTGCCAAGCGCTACGCGACGAGAGAGGTCGCGGCGCCAGCGCTCTGGCATCTCGGGTGGGAGGCCTACCTCGACGGCCACCATCGCCCGGCCGAAGAGACGTGGCGTCGCCTCAGCGAGGCCCCGGGCGGACGCGCGTATCGGCTTGCGGCCCTGTACTGGAGCGGCCGAGCACACGAGGAGTCCGGAGCGAAAGACACGGCGGAGCGGCTCTACGCGCGCGTCGTGAGGGAGTCACCGCGAAGTTATTACGGCATCCTTGCGGCGCGCCGCGCGGGCGGTCCGGTCGAAGTCCCTCAACAGCCGGCGATCAAGCTGCCGCCGAATCCGCGCGACGCGGTCGTGGACGACGCCGGCTTCGCGCGGGTCGATCTCCTGCGGCGGATCGGACTCGTCGAATACGCCTGGCAGGAGCTGGAGGACGTCGTTCAGCGCTCGGTCGGTGATCCGGTCAGGCTCTACGGATTGTCGAGCGCCTACATCGAGGAGGAGCGGTACCACCTCGCGCTTCGTATCCTCCGCCGTCATTTCGCTGCGCTGGCGACGACCGGGGACCCGGCGCTGCCGCCGGCGTTCTGGCGGATGCTCTATCCCTTCGGGTGGCGGAGCGCCGTGACCGAGGCCGCCGACCGTGAAGGGCTCGATCCGTTCTTCGTGGCGGCGATCGTGCGCGAGGAGTCGAGCTTCTATCCGCGGGCGGTTTCGCGGGCCGGGGCTCGCGGGTTGATGCAGCTCATGCCGAGGACCGCGCGACTCCTGGGCGGCCCGACGCTCGCGTTCGCCGGCGTCGACGGGCTCGACGACCCGGGGCTCAACATCCAGCTCGGCGCGCGATTCCTCGCCGATCTGATCAAGGAGTTCCGCGATCCTCGTCTGGCGGCAGCCGCCTACAACGCGGGCCCGTCACGAGTTCAGCAGTGGTGGAAGGCCCGGCAGACCGACGACATCGAGGTCTTCGTGGAGCAGATCCCGTACGACGAGACGCGGCAGTACGTGAAGCGCGTGATGCTGTCCTGGGCCGAGTACCAGCGGATCTACGGGAGCCACTAGTAAACGTGGGGGCCCCGAAATGGCCCCCACACCCCCAGACGCTCGGCGCACCCCAGCAAAGCTGTGGCGCGCCTCGATACTCCGACAGGCCACTAGGGTCTCAGTGTGGGGCAGGTCCAGGGGCGAGTTCGTTTTTCGAGCCATCGGACCTGCCCCACACTGAGACCCTAGCCCTACTTTCGCACGGCAGCGAGAGGAAGCGCGGCTCCAGCCGGCATTTTCAAGGCTGAAGCGGTCGAGCCGTCATACATGAAAGAAGCGTGGGAAACCAGCGCGCCAGCTCGAAGACCTTCACGGC
>JBGPTW010000178.1:0-11359 GCA_041490825.1 Methylomirabilia bacterium
ACCTTCGTGATTCGTTCCCTGGGTTTCGCCGCGCGGGCGACAGCTCGCGGAATTCCGGAGCGCCCCCCGGCCCCCCGCTCGCGGTCGTGTCGCCGACGCCGTGCGGCTCGGGCGCGATCGTTCATGCATAGTGCGGGCTAGGCCCCCCATGATGATGTTCAGTTACCTGCTGGCGACCGGCATCACGTCGGGAGCGCTCTACGCGCTCGTCGCCCTCGGCATCGTGATCGTGTACAAGGCGACGGAAGTGGTGAACCTCGCCCACGGGGAGCTCTTCATGATGGGCGGGTACCTCGCGTACACGTTCCACGTGATGGGCCGGGTGCCCTACGTGCCCTCGCTGCTCCTCGCGGTGGCCGGCGCGTTTCTAATCGGCATCCTCACCGACCGCATCGCCTATCGGCCGCTGATGAAGGAGGGGCTGGTCAGCGTGCTGCTCGCGACGATCGGCGTCTCCTTCATCCTGAAGGGGATCGCGCGGTTTATCTGGGGCGGGAAGGGCGACTATCTCGCCTTCCCGCCGCTCGTCTCGCCTGAGCCGATCAGGATCGGCAACGTCATGATCATGTCGCAGCAACTGATCGTGCTCGCGGCCGCCATCGTGGTCATGCTCGCCTTCGCCGTCTTCTTCAAGACCACGCGTGCGGGCAAGTTCATGCAGGCGACGGCCAGCAACCCGAAGGCGGCGACGCTGGTCGGCATCCGCGTCGACCGCGTCTACATGTACACGTTCGGCGCCGGCGCCGCGGTGGCCGGCGCGTCCGCCGTGCTGATGGCGCCGCTGACGCTGCTCTATCCGGACATCGGCTTTCTCCTCTTCATCAAGGGCTTCGCGGCCGCGGTGCTCGGCGGGCTCACGAGCGTGCCGGGTGCGATCGTCGGCGGACTGCTGGTGGGGATCCTCGAGCAGTTCGCGGCGGGATTCATCGGGACGACGGTGCAGGACGTCTCGGCGTTCGTCGTCATCATGTTCGCGTTGATCTTCTTGCCGACCGGCATCCTCGGCGCGCGAGGCGTGCGAAAGATCTGACGTGCGGGTGCTCCTCGGCAACCGCGCGTTCGTCATCGTGCTGTTCGCCGCGCTCGCGCTCCTGCCGGCCGCGGCGAACCAGTACACGGTGTACGTCGGCAACCTCATGATGCTCTACATCATCCTGGCCGTCGGCCTGAACCTGCTGGTCGGCTTCGCCGGGCAGCTCGCGTTCGCGAACGCCGCCATGTACGGCATCGGCGCGTACGGCACCGCGCTCTTGCAAGTGAAGGCCGGGTGGCCGTACTGGATGGCCGCGCCGAGTGGCGCCCTGATGGCGATGGGCATCGGGACGCTCCTCGCGTTCCCGGCGCTCCGGCTCTCCGGGATCTACCTCGCCCTCGCGACGCTGGCCTTCGCGCAGGCCACGCAGTGGGTCCTGCTGCACTGGGAGAAGGTCACGTTCGGCGCCGGTGGCTTTCCCGTCCCGGAGCCCGACTTCAGCGCGCTCGGCATCTCGGCGGGCTACGGCATCTACTACGTGAGTTGGCTCGTCACCGTGGCGCTCCTGCTCTTCGCCTGGCGTGTCGTGCGCTCCCGCATCGGGCGCGCCTTCGTCGCCATGCGCGACCGTGAGATCGCGGCCCAGGCCCTCGGCGTCGATCTCCTCACGTACAAGGCGCTGGCGTTCGCGCTCTCCGGCTTCTACGCCGGTACCGCGGGGGCGCTCTACTGCGCCGTGCTCAACTACGTGTCGCCGGAAGGCTTCGACCTCTTCCAGATGATCCTGCACAAGGCGATGGTGGTGGTCGGGGGGATGGGCTCGATCGTCGGCGCCGTGCTCGGCGCGGCGCTGCTCGTCTACCTGCTCGAGGTGCTGCGCGAGTTCAAGGCCACGCAGGAGATCGTCTTCGGCGCGTTGCTGCTCGGCTTCGTGCTCTTCCAGCCGCGTGGCGTCGTCGAGTTCCTCAAGCGACACGTTCCGGGGTGGGACGAGGCGCTTCACTGGGCGCCCGGCGGAGCGATCGCTTCGCTGGCCAGCGACGAGTCGGCGAACGACGACGCCGTGACCAGCGCGCTGACGAGGGAGCGACGGTGAGCATCCTGGCCATCGACGACGTCTCCGTCTCGTTCGGAGGCGTGCGCGCGCTGAGCGGCGTCTCCGTCCACGTGAACCGTGGGGAGATCGTCGGCGTGATCGGCCCGAACGGCGCCGGGAAGACGACGCTCCTGAACGTGGTGTGCGGCATGAGCAGGCCCGACCGCGGCGACGTCGCGCTCGACGGGACGGTCATCACCGGCAGGAAGCCGAGCCGGATCGCCGGCATGGGCCTGGGCCGCACGTTCCAGGCCTCCCAGCTCTTCCCCGGCATGTCGGTGCTCGAGAACATGATGACGGGGCTGCACCTCCGGAGTCGCGCCGGGCTCTTCGCCGCGGCGCTGCGGACGCCGGCCATGCGCGCCGAGGAGACCGCGCTCCGCGCGCAGGCGCGGGAGGCGCTCGACTTCGTCGGGATGGGCGCCTTCGCGTCGCGTCCGGGCCACGCGCTGTCGTTCGGCCAGCAACGCATCGTCGAGATCGCTCGGACGTTGATCAGCGAGCCGAAAGTGGTGCTGCTCGACGAGCCGGCCGTCGGCCTGAGCCTTAATCGCGTCGCGGAGCTGGATGCACTGCTCCGTCGCATCCGGGACGAGCGCGGCATCACGCTGGTGATGATCGAGCACGTGATCCGCCTCGTCATGGGCGTCTCGGACCGCGTCGTGGTGATGAACTCCGGCGAGAAAATTGCCGAGGGCACGCCCGAGGCCATCCGCCGACATCCGGCCGTGATCGAGGCGTATCTCGGGAGACAGGTGGATGCTCGAAGTTCGGCACCTTGAGGTCCGGTACGGGCTCACCGAGGTGTTGCGGGACGTATCCTTCGACGTCCCCGCGAAGACGATCGTGGCGCTGCTCGGCGGGAACGGGTCAGGGAAGACGACGGTCCTCAATGCGCTGAGCGGCCTGGTGGCGCCGCGGGCAGGGACGATCCTCGTCGAAGGCGAAGAGCTGACCGGCGCGTCGCCGGATCGCATGGTGAGGCGCGGCGTCGTCCAGATCCCTCAGGGTCGTGAAGTCTTCGCCGACATGACCGTCCACGACAATCTCGAAGTTGGCGCGGCGGTCCGCCGGGACCGGAAGGAAATCCGGAGGGACCTCGATGACGTGTTCGCGCTGTTCCCCGTGCTGAGAGAGCGCCGATCGATGCGGGCGGGTGCGCTCAGCGGCGGGGAGCAGACGCAGCTCGCGATCGGCCGGGCCCTCATGGCGCGGCCTCGGCTTCTCTTGATGGACGAGCCGTCCGTGGGCCTCGCGCCGCTCGTGGTGGAGACGGTGATCCAGACCACGAGGGCGCTGCGCGCGCGAGGGTTGACGATCCTCCTCGTGGAGCAGAACGTGGGCGTGGCGGCGGCCGTCGCCGACGAGGCGCACGTCCTCAAGAACGGCGTGATCGCCTATTCGGGCCCGGCGCGCGAGCTGATCGATAACCCCGAGGTCCTGTCGTCGTACCTCGGGCGCTGAATGGTCGAGCCTGTTATCGGGGTTGTCGAGGCAGATGGAGCCGGAGTGGCAGATGCCGCGCGTACCGTACGTAGTCCGTATCGACGGCAAACACCGGGACCTCGTGGCGATACGCCACTGCGGAGATCAACATGTCGATCGGTCCGCCGGTGATCCCTTGGGTGCGGCATACGTTGAAGAACTCGGCGGCCCGGTCGTAGTCCGCGGCATCGACGCCGAGGTACGGGAAGTCCGAAAGTGCCCGCCGTAGCGCCTGGAAGACCTCGGGCCGCCGCACCCCCGAGAGAATCTCCTGCCGGATCGGTCCGATGAGGCTGGCCAGCCCCTCAGTCACGAGTCGCGCCCACTCCTCCACCAGCCGATGTTCCTCCGCGCTCAACGCGACCGGTCGCCGCCGGAGGGCCAGCGACCATATCGAGGTGTCGACCAGAATCATCAGGCTCGACGCCGACGCAGCGCCTTGTAGTCGTAGTCGTCGACGTACTCGACCTGGCCCTTCCACCGGAGGATCCGCTGGCGCTGACGTGCGCGAACGTACTCGGTCAGCGCCGCGGTGACGGCAGCCTTCTTGGTCTTGTGCCCGCCCGCGCGGACCGCTTCCTGGATCAGCTTGTCGTCGAGCGCCAGATTCGTCGCCATCAGCTCCTCCTTGCCCTGTGATATTACACACCGTAATGTGTAGCACAACCGAGAAGATAGGCGTTCGTGTGACGCGATATCATCCTGCCAACCGACCTTGGGTCTTCGACGACGGAGATCGTGATGGGTCAGGCCATTGAGGAACCGGCGCACTTCGTGGCTGGCACGACGTGGGAGACAATCCCCGAGGCTGTTCGGGAGCACGCCAAGCTTGTGCTGCTCGACACGGTGGGCGTGATTCTGCACCCCGGTGATCAGCTCTGGGAGTACATCGCCGAAGGTGCCGGCCACGGCGATCCGCTCGATCGTGATCCCGACGCGGTGCAGGCCGACGTGCTCGACGGCAAGGTCTCGCGGGAGACCGCGCAGGAGAGCTACGGTGTCGTGCTCACGCCGGAGGCCAGGGCCGTGGACGAGATCGCGACGAAGGAGCGTCGCGCCGCGTTGCGTGCTGAACGGGAGGCGATCGGGCGGACGTTCGACGGCGGCGCGGACGGGCGCGTGCGATAGGGGTCGCGGGACCACGCGACGGGCCAGTCGTCACGCGGCAGCGAGCCCACTCATCACGCGACGCTTCAGCACCTCGACCAGCGCGAGGTACGTGACGGCCACGCCACCGAGGAAGAGGAAGTAGCTCGCGGGAAGCGGGACGAAGCCGAGCGTCGCGGCGAGCGGTGTCAGCGGCAGCGCGATGGCGACCAGGACGACCAGGATCGTCGTCACGGTCAGCGGCGCGCTGGGGCGACTGCGGAACGGGTTCCCCGACGTCCGGATCACGAAGAGCACGAGCGTCTGCGTCGCGAGCGACTCGACGAACCAGCCCGTGTGGAAGAGCTGCTCCGAGGCCCGGAAGACGTGGAGCAGGACCGCGAAGGTCACGAAATCGTAGACCGAGCTCACCGGCCCGATGTAGAGCATGAATCTCCGGATCGTCCCGATGTTCCAGCGCTGTGGGGTGCGGGTGAAGCTCGGATCCACGTTGTCCGTCGGGATCGTGAGCTGGGCGACGTCGTAGAGCAGGTTGTTCAGGAGGATCTGCGGCGCCAGCATCGGCAGGAAGGGCAGGTACACGGCGGCGCCCGCCATGCTCAGCATGTTGCCGAAATTCGAGCTGGTGCCCATGAGCAGGTACTTCATCACGTTGCCGAAGGCTTTCCGGCCCTCGAGGATGCCGTCGTGAAGGACGTCGAGGCCGCGCGCGAGCAAGATGACGTCGGCCGCGTCCTTCGCCACGTCGGTCGCCGAGTCGACCGAGATCCCGACGTCGGCGGCGTGAAGCGACGGCGCGTCGTTGATGCCGTCGCCGAGGAAGCCGACGACGTGACCGGCGTGCATCAGCGCCCGGATGATCCGGTTCTTCTGCGCGGGCGACACGCGCGCGAACACGCTCGTCCGCTCGGCCACCGCCGCCAGCGCGCTGTCGGTGATGGTCTCGAGCTCGTCTCCGCGGACGAGCCGCGTGGCGTCGAGCCCCACCTGCCCGCAGAGATGTCGCGCGACCAGCTCGTTGTCGCCGGTGATGATCTTCACTTCCACGCCGTCGCGGCGAAGCGCGGCCAGCGCGTCGGCCACGCCGGGCATCGGCGGGTCGAAGAACGTGACGAAGCCGGCGAGGACCAGATCGCGCTCGTCGGCCGCGGCGTACACCGACTTTGCGGGCACGCGCGCGTACGCGACCGCCAGCACGCGTGAGCCCTCGGCGCTGAGCCGCTGGTACGTCGCTTCGCACTCGGCGTGGCGAGCAGGATCGATCGGCGCGATCTGCCCCGCGATCTCGATGGCCGTGCAGCGCGTCAGGATGCCCTCGGGCGCGCCCTTCGTGATGAGCAGACGCTCGCCCGACCGCTCCACGACCACGGACAGCCGGCGCCGCTCGAAGTCGAACGGGATCTCGTCGATCTTCGCGTACGCCGCGCTCTCCCCGGGGCCCGCGTCGAGAATCGCGGTGTCGAGCGGGCTCCGGATGCCGGTCTGGTGGAACGCGTTGAGCTGCGCGAGGAGGTACGGCCGCTCGGCTGGCTGACCGGCTGGATCGAGCCGTCGCTCCAGCACCATCGCCCCACTCGTCAGCGTGCCCGTCTTGTCGCTACAGAGCACGTCCATGCTCCCGAGGTTTTGAATCGCTTCGAGATGCTTGACGATGACCTTGCGCCGCGCCATGTGCACCGCGCCATTGGCCAGCGTGACGGCCGTGATCATCGGCAGCGATTCCGGTGTCAAGCCGACGGCGAGGGCAACCGCGAAGAGCAGCGACTCGAGCGGTGGACGATGAAACGCGACGCTGGCGAGCAGCACGAAGAGGACGAGGAACAGCACCAAGCGCGTGATGAAGAGCGCGAACTGCCGCGTTCCGCGCTCGAACTCGGTCTCTGGCGGTCGCTCCGAGAGCCGCGCGGCGATGTCGCCGAAGGCCGTCGCTGGCCCCGTGGCGACCACGAGTGCCGTCGCGGTTCCACTGACCACGGACGTTCCGAGAAAGACCAGGTTCCGGGCCTCGGCGAGTTGACCTGGTGGCTCGGCGAGATCGATCGCTTCCTTCTCGACCGGCATCGACTCGCCCGTGAGCGCCGCTTGCTGGATGTGGAGATCCCGGGCATGAAGAAGGCGGGCGTCCGCGGGAACACGATCGCCGGCGGTCAGCCGGATCACGTCGCCAGGAACGAGCTGCCGCCGTGCTAGCTCGTTCCAAGCGCCGTCGCGCAGCGCGTTCGCGGTTGGCGCGACGGATTCGCGAAGGCGTTCGGCTGCGCGGTGGGAGCGGTACGTCTGGACGAAATTCAGGATGATGCTGACGCCGACGATCACGACGATGATGCTCGCGCTGATCGTCTCGCCGAGCGCCGCGGAGACCGCGCTGGCGATGAGGAGGACGATGACCAGCGGATTCGCGAGGAAGCCAAGGAGCTGACGGAAGCCGACGGCGCCGGCCGGGTGGGCGGGATCGTTGGGGCCGACGTCGGCGATCCGACGCTGGGCCTCGCTGCTGGTGAGTCCCTGCTCGGACGAGGTCAGTTGCCGGAAGAGGTCCGCGACAGCGCCGTAGGGTTCGGCCACCAATCATCACGAATACCACACTTCCCTGGTATCCCGAGGAGGGTAGTGGGCCCACTACCCCGAGGTGACGTTGCTCGGTTCTTCGGGCGCATGCTACGCTCCGACCGCTCATGAACGGTCGCGCCGATCTGATCTTCATCGGTGGCCGCGTGCACACCGTCAATGCGACCGACGACGTCGTCGAGGCGCTGGCGGTGGAAAACGGTCGCATTCTGGCCGTCGGCGGGAACGCCGATATTCGCGGGCTCGCCGGGCCGGGAACGCGGGTGGTCGAGCTGCGCGGGCGATCGCTCTTGCCCGGGTTCATCGACGCGCATTGCCATTTCGCCAGCGTCGGGGCCGCCATGGCGGCGATCGATTGCAAGGCAGGGGGCATGCAATCGATCGAGGCGCTCCAGAAGGCCGTGCGTGAGCGCGCCGCGCGGCAAGCGCCGGGCACGTGGATTCGCGGGCGCGGCTACGATCACTCGCGCCTGGTCGAGCGCCGCCATCCGACGCGCGACGACTGGGACGTCGTCGCGCCGGAGCACCCCGTCATCTTCACGCGCACGTGTGGCCACATCGCCTCGGTCAACTCCCGCGCGCTGGCGCTCGCCGAGATCGACGACGCGACGCCGGATCCGACCGGCGGCCGCTACGATCGCGCCAACGGCCGCAATCTCGGCGTCGCGTACGAGACCGCGCAGACCCCGCTGCAGATGGCCGCTTTGCTCTCGCGCGCGGAGTACGAAGCAGCGCTGCTGAACGCCAACCGCGCGTACCTCGAAGCGGGTGGCACCAGCATCCACGACGCGGGCGGTCTCGTGGGGCCGCCCTTCGCGCCCTGCCAGGATCTCGTGGCCGCGGGCAAGATCAACGTCCGCATCTATGCCTTCGCGACCGTCAACAGTCGGGAGCACCCGCTGCTCGGCTTGCTGTCGAGCGGCCTGCACACCGGGCTCGGCGACGAGCGGTTACGTCTCGGCGCGTTCAAGGTGATGACGGATGGATCGAGCAGCGGCCCGACGGCCGCGACGCGCGCGCCCTACGCGTCCGACTGCAAGGACTGCGGCATCCTCTACTGGGATCAGGAGGGCCTCGACGCGTTGCTCGGTCGCGCCCACCGGCTCGGCTTCCAGTGCACCGTGCACGCGGTCGGCGACAAGGCGATCGAGCAGACGCTGAATGCGATGGCGCGTGCGCAGCAAGAGTTCCCACGGTCTGGGCTGCGCCATCGCATCGAGCACTGCGGCGTCTGTCCGCCGGATCTTCAGGCGCGCGTGCACGCGCAAGGCATCGTGCCGGCGATGCAGCCGGCGTTCTTCTGGGAGTTCGGTGACGGCTACATCCGGAATTACGGGCGCGAGCGCGCCGACACGATGTTCCCCGCGGCGAGCCTGATCGCGAAGGGGGTGCGCGTCGCGGGCAGCTCCGACGCGCCGGTCACGCACTACGCGCCGCTGTTCGGGATCGAGCAGGCGCTGACGCGGAAGACCATGGACGGCGACGTGTGCGGGCCCGACGAGCGCGTCCATCTCCGGACCGCGATCCGCATGCACACGATCAATGCCGCATATGCGTCGTTCGACGAGGATATCAAGGGCAGCCTCGAGCCCGGCAAGCTGGCGGATCTCGTGGTGCTCGCCGAGGATCTGACGCGGGTGCCGGCGGAGCGCCTCCGTCATGTCGGTGTCGCGATGACGGTCGTCGGCGGTGACGTCGTGTACGAAGCGTGAGCTCCTGCTCCGCGCCGACCGCGTGATCGGCGAGTGACGGTCACCTCTTGAACAGCGTCAGCCCCCCGCGAAGCGCACCCTGGATGAAGCTGTTTTGCTCATGCTTCATTCGTGTGATCTCGTCACGCGTATACGGAAAGACGTCCATGGCGACCGGGAAGCCGGATGGGAGAAACAACGGGATCCGATCGCGGAATGGACGATCACTGCTGGTCAGCACGAGCAAAAGGTCGACGTCACTTCCCGGTACTGGCGTGCCAGCCACGAGGGAGCCGAAGAGCACGACTTCCTCGACTTCTGGGTGGTTGACGGTGGTCAGCCGTACGTATTCGTCGAGCGCACGGCGGACCTCCGACCTATCGAAGTACGCGATCTTTACAGTATTCAAGAATCTGTTCTGCGCCTCCGATCGCGCGCTCCGCTTCGGCCCGAGCCTTCTCTTCGGCCCGCGATGGCATTGCACCCGTATGTTCGCATTGACAGGCATGATCGAGCAACGAACGGCACTCGACGGGAGGACGCCATGAGATTCCAGGGAAAGATCGCGCTCATCACTGCCGGAGGTCGGGGCATCGGGCGCGCCACCGCCGAGATCATGGCGCGCGAGGGCGGGAGCGTCGTGCTCGTCGATCTCGACAAGCATTTGCTCGACGAGAGTGTCGGCGCGATCAAGGGCGCCGGTGGCGCGGTGCACGGGATCGTCGCCGATGCGCTGGACCGATCGCAAGCGACCAGTGTCGTGCAGCGTGTCGCGACCGAGCACGGTCGCATCGACATCCTCGTGAACGCGGTCGGTGGCAGCACGATCATCCAGAAGTCCGCGGCGACGGTCGATGAGCTCACGCTCGACGAGTGGCAGGGGTTGCTCGACTTCAACCTCAAGGGGACGTTCCTGTTCACGAACGCTGTCGTGCCAGTCATGAAGCGCCAGCGTAGCGGCAAGATCGTCAACCTCTCCTCGATCGCGGGCCGCGGCATCAGCCCGTCGAGCAGCAGCGCCTACGCGACCGCCAAGGGCGGCATCATCGCGTTCACACGTAAGCTGGCGTTCGAGCTCGGCCCTCACGGCATCACGGTGAACGCGATCGCGCCGAGTCTCACGCTGAGTCCGCGCTTGCGACCGCGCTGGGACGCGATGTCGCCCGAGCAGAAAGCGCGTGAGATCGAGCGCGTGCCGCTCCGGCGCATCGCGGAGCCGGTCGATCAGGCGAAGGTCATCTGCTTTCTCGCGTCGAGTGACGCCGACTTCGTCAACGGGGTGACGATCGACGTGACCGGCGGGCAGTAGCGCTCGTGGGTTAACGGAGACCAGATGGGACGAACAGGGCTCGTTCGCGCCCGATCACGTCGTACGGTCGGGCTTCTCCTGGTTCAGCGCAAAGAAAACGTCGTCCGATTCCGATACGTCCGCGCAACTGCCCCGATCTGCCGGCTCATGTGCTCCAACTCGCGCCAGCGGCATATGCCCTCAGGATTGGCGGCGCGGTAAGAAGGTCCTCGTTCCCGTAATTCGAGAGGCAATGCGCGAGGGTTTCGTTCCTCGGTGATCGCGCGCCCGGTGCGGCCTTCGCTATTGCCGGATGAACTCGATGTCGTCGATCTTCAGGGTGCTGCCCGCCAGCGTGAATTGGTTACAGATGGTCTCGGGGAGCTTTCGCGAGGACTCGCATCCGGTGCAGGACATGAATTTGAGGCAGAGACTCCCGGGGGTGGCGCGCCAGGTGCCCTTGGCGGTTGACTCCACCTCCGCGCCGTCCTTCTCAGCATGACGGAAAAGCGTGAACGTCCGGTCACCGCTGAACTCGAACGCCTCGCCGGAGGTATCATCTTTTTTTTCCGGTACCCAATGGCCGACCAGTGCTTTCTCGGACGCATTCGGCCCACTCGACGGGGTGCCCGCTGTGTACTCGGTCGGGCCACCGCTTCCGATGATCGTCAGGGTGCTACCCGCCAGCCTGAAGGGCGTACAGAGGGGGTCCTTCGCGGGGAGATCTTTCGCGGATGGGCAGTCGGGTCCGGTGCAGGACATGAATTTGAGGCAGAGACTCTTGTCGGTGGCGCGCCAGGTGCCCTTGGCGGTTGACTCCACCTCCGCGTCTTTCTCATTCGTACGCTTATTCAGAACCGTGAAGGTGCGGTCACCGTTGAACGAGAATTGGCTTTCGTCGCTGCTTGGGGGATCAGCGGTATGTGTCCAACCGCCTACCAGTGCTTTCTCGGAAGAATTCGGCCCACTCGGCGTGCACGCTACGAAGGTGACGCTCAGGCCGATCGTCGCCGTGAGCAACATTCTTGCGGCCAACCAATCCCTTCGAAACCACATGGGGCCCTCCGTTCAATGGCGACGTCGACTCCGCCCGCCAGGCTACGAGCGGTTTAGCGGCGGCAGCATACGCGTCCCAACTGCTCAAGACAACC
>JBGPTW010000179.1:0-11212 GCA_041490825.1 Methylomirabilia bacterium
AATTCCGCGAGCTGTCGCCCGCGCGGCGAAACCCAGGGAACGAATCACGAAGGTCCACGCCCATCCCACGAGCGAAGCCAACGGAATTCCGGGGCGCCCCCCGGCCCCCCGCTCGCGGTCTCCCGTGGTGCGATTCCGTTTTAGTAGGCGCGCCGTCATCGCGAGCGCGCCGACGCCCCGGAGCCTCGCGCGCGGCGGCCGCCGAGGCCGAGTGGCGGGCTGGGGAGCGCTCCGGTATTCCGTTGGCTTCGATCATCGACTGGACACCCACGCCCCTGACCGCGTTCCCCAGCGTTTCGGCGCTGGCGCCATCAGCTCGCGGAATTCCGGGGCGAGCCCCAGCCCGGCGCTCGGTTTCGGCGGCTCGCGCGCGATCGTTCATGAATAATCCGGTGTAGCCCCTGACCTACATCCTGCGGCGCTCTCTCGTCGCGGCCGGCCTCGTCTGGGTGGTCGCGACCCTGATCTTCCTGGTGCTCAGGATCGTCCCGGGTGATCCCGCGGAGCTTCTGCTCTCGGGCGGCGGCGTCGCGCCCGCGCCGGCGGCGGTCAGGGAGCTGCGCGAGCGGCTCGGGCTCACGCGACCGCTGCACGTGCAGTACCTCGACTTCATGCGGCAAATCGTTCACGGCGACCTCGGCACGTCGTTGCTCGACGAACACGCGGTCGTCTCAGAGGTCGTGCGCCGCCTGCCACGGACGGTCGAGCTGATCCTCGCGGCGTCCATTCTCGCCGTGCTCGTCGGGCTGCCGCTCGGCGTGTTCGCTGCGCTCCATCGCGGACGCGCGGTAGACCGTGTGCTCTCGACCCTGGCCGGCTTCAACCTGGCGGTCCCGGTCTTCGTGCTCGGGACCCTTCTGGTACTCGTCTTCGCCCAGACCCTGCGCTGGGTGCCGGCCGGCGGGTACGTCGAGCTCGTGCAGAATCCCGCGCGACATCTGCTCACGCTGCTCATGCCGGCCGCCACCATCGCCGTCGGCCTGTCGACCGTGCTGTTCCGCATGGTGCGGGCGACCGTGCTCGACACGCTCCAGCGTGACTGGGTACGGACCGCGCGCGCCAAGGGACTGGCGCCGGCGCAGGTCGTGCGGCGTCACGTCGTGCGCAACGCGCTCGGACCCGTGATGACGGTCCTCGCGCTGCATATGGGCACGCTCCTCGGCGGCACCGTGCTCGTCGAGTACGTGTTCAACTGGCCGGGCCTCTCCGGCTTCCTCGTGCGCGCGGTGGAGCAGCGCGACTATCCGGAGGTGCAGGGCATCGTGCTGGTGATCTGCGTACTCTTCGTCCTGCTCAACCTCGTCGTGGACCTGCTGTACGCGGTGCTCGACCCGCGCGTGCGGCACGGCTGACGGGGATGTTCCTCTCACTCCCGGTCACCGCGCGGTTTTGGCGGCGGCTCGTCGCGCCGGTCGCCGGTGTCGCCGGGATACTCGTGATCGCTGCGCTGGCGCCGCTGCTCGCGCCGCACGACCCGGTCCGCATGGACGTCGCGCATCGCCTCGCGCATCCCACATCCACGCACTGGCTCGGACAGGACGAATTCGGTCGCGACGTGCTGTCGCGCCTGATCTGGGGCGCGCGCGTGTCGCTCACGGTCGCCTTCGTCGCGGCGCTGATCTCCGGCGCCGCGGGCGTGACGATCGGCCTCGTCGGCGGGTACTATCGCGGGATCGCCGAAGTCTTCACGGTACGGGTCACAGACGTCGTGCTCTCGTTCCCGCCGATCCTCCTGGCGCTGCTCGTCGTCACGGTGCTCGGTCCGGGCGCGAAGACGCTCATGCTGGTGCTCTCGATCCTCTACATTCCCGGCTACGCGCGCGTGACCTACGGCGAGGTGATCTCGGCGCGCGCGCTGGACTACGTGGAGGCGGCGCGGGCCGCCGGCGCGCGCTCCTGGCGCATCCTGGTTCGGACGATCCTGCCGAACGTCGCCGGTCCGATCCTGGTGCAATTCTCGCTGACCGTCGCGTCGGCCATCGTTGTCGAATCGGGCCTGAGCTTCCTGGGCCTTGGCGTCGTCCCGCCGGCGCCGTCGTGGGGACTGATGATCCGCAGCGCGCGCAGCACGATGGAGCAGAGCTGGCTGCTGCTGCTGTGGCCGTGCCTGGCGCTGGTGGCCGCGATTCTGGCGGTCAACCGGCTGTGCGACGCGCTCCGCGACGTGGTCGACCCGCACACGTCCGCGCACGCTTGACGAGGTCGCAGTCGTAAGAGGGGATTCGAACCTGTGTTTGAGTGAGGGCGCGTTTTCGCCTGGGAATTGAAGAGCTTTCGGGTGTGCATGTCAAGATGCCGACAGCCGAACTCAAACACGGTCGGCGGCTTGCAGGTTACGGATTTGCGGTCACGTATAATTCCCTCGAGCTCTCCCAGAATCCAAAACCGAAGTGTTGAAAGATTTGGTCGTGCCCGAAGAGGCCCATCCAGAGAGGGTTCGTCGGCAGGACCATGAGCTGTACAGGACAGGTGATCGTCTTGCCAAAAAACTCAAGCGTCGCCTCGTAGCGATACGCGTTCACCGGCGCATCCCCTCCCGCGGTCTCGCTTTGTATGAGCCGACCGAGTCCCACGAAGGAAGCCCAAGTAAAGGGTAGAGGTCATGACGTAGTGTTGTGACCGACGCTCCAGTATCGAAGATGAGAGGGAGATGGACCCGGTTCCCATTGGGCTGTATGAGCGTGACGGTGACGATGGGAAAGGCGACGACCACGCCGTTTGGCGTGGTGACCTGATAGAAGGCGATCGTGTGCTCAAATGTCTTGTCGGCCATGGTAGGTGATCGTCCACACCGGCAGCCCGGCGGGGACCTGCGTAATGAATGGCTCTTGTACTCCTGCGTTTTGGGCTGCATGCAAGAGTTCTGGGAGGGTGTCGGCGCTGGCGACTACCTGATTGCCCGATACTGCGATCCAACGGTCGGGATACTGAGCGCGTAGGTCAACTAGATGCCGGCTGACCCATTCTAGTGCGACGGCATCTTTAGGTTCTGCTCGTACAGCTCGGATTTCTCCTGCCTGCTCGGGCGACAGCAGACCTTCCGCTGCTACTTGCCATGACCTGACCATCAGGTCGCCCTGCTCCATGATGTACCATTCGATGTCGTAGGAGTCTAGGTCCTTGAGAACGTCTTGCGACGAGAACCCGCTGCTCAGCATGGATTCGATGATGCTCTTGGTCTCTTGCCCGACAGAAACTGAGCCCGGCATGCTCCTATCCTCCTAGTTGTGACGGCTGCCCGAGCTGCTTGAGGAGTATTTCTCCAAGATTTTTGGCGTGCGTCGGGTTGAGTATTACGGTCGCCCGGAGTCGAGTCCTGACCATCTGAATTCGACCTCCGGGGCCGGGGACACCGGGAACTGTCTCATAAAACTGCATCACGATTTCCTGCCCCGAGTTGAGGACCTGCGCCATGTCTGCGTAGCATGTGATGGCATCCGGCGGCTGCTCGAAGACACGGTTGATCTGCTGCGGTGATTGTGGCGCCTTGTCCTCCGGTGCCATGCTTGGGTACCTCCCCTTGGTTTGCGGCTTCCCGGCCACCGCAAAGACTAACAATTTATCCAATTGGGATCGCGGATGTTCAAGGAGCACGGTGAACGGCGGCTACGGCGGACAAGTCGCGGCCTGGAGCATGTTTCTCCGCCATGGCGACACCTCCTTGAGAATTTGTCCTACCACGGCGATCCGTACACCGCTAATTGCTTGAGTCAATTTGACATGCGCGAGAGAAGGCGGGAAATCGGCGAACACCCCCACGCGGTAGCTTTCTCGCGTAGGAACCGGCGCAGCTGAACGAGTCGGTGAAGTTTCACGAGGCGCAAGCGCGCGACGGTGTTTGAGTAAGGTCGAGGAAGGCTGACCCGCGACTACAGCCCGAGCTTCGTCAGCTCGGCCTCGATCGCCTGGATGTAACGCGGGTAGAGATCGAGCGTTGCGCCGACGGCGGCCAGAACCTTTGCGTCGTCGATCGAGTCGTACTCGTGGACGAGCCGGTTCCTCAGCCCCGCCGATGGAACGAGCGCGCGCGCCAGCTCTTCCGGAAGAATCCCGAGTTGACCAAGCTTCACGAAGCCGTCGAAGTAGTCATCGGGAATGTCGTGCCCACGCTCGGCGATCAGGTGCGCGTTGACGTCCAGCGCCGCTTCGGTTGCTTCCTGGAGAACGCGCTCGACTCCCTTGCGCTCCCACACTCCCGTCCGGTACTCATCGAACGGCATCGTCCTGATCGAGCGCAGCAGGTCCAGCGACGTCATGATGTGACCGAGCTTGCGGCACACGACCGCCGCGTCGATCGGGCTCATTGTCCGACGGCACCGGATGCCGGCGAGTGGCTGAGCACAACGCCGCGAAGGCTCAGCGGAAAGGTCGTGGCGTTCCAGGAACGCGTGGATGGCCCGCCGCTGGGCGCGGCGCAGCTTCGCGGTGTCACAGTAACGGCGTGAGGCGAGCGACTGGAACTGGCGGAACACGCCCGGTCGTCTCTCGTAGAGCACGCGCCCAGATCGTGCCACCTCCATCGCGAGGAGCGGGCCCGCGCGGCGCAGGTCGACGATGTCCACACGATCGGCGCCGAGAAGCGGGGTGAGCACGAGATAGAGCGTGTCAATGTCGGCAGCATTCGCGCACTGCACGGCGACATCGACGTCACTCGTGGCCCGTCGCCGGCCCTTGACCGTCGAGCCGAAGAGGATGATGAGCTCCAGATCGGGCAGGGTCGCGCGCAGGTCTTCGAGGCGGCCCGCGATGCCCTCGATGTCCGACGGGTCCACGCGGCCACTGTAGGGAGGCCGGCGAACGGAGTCAATAACAGTCGTCTTACGACGCTACGCCGCTGCTCTCGTTCACGCGAAATGGAATCGCGGCCGCGCCGCTCAGCGAGTCATCGATCGGCTGGCAGCACGCGGAAGCGCTTGCCATCCGACGCACGCAACGCCCGGAAGTGTCGCTCGTCCAGCGTGAGCACGTCGCGTGTATCGTGCCGCTGAGCGAGCACGACGATCGAAGCGTCGGCGAGACCGATCGCCAGATTCGCGTACCGGCGCATGACCTCGGCGGCAACGGCGATGTCGTGGCTGCCGAAGGGTTCAAGCCGGTAAACACCGCGAGCGACTTCATCGACTAGCGCCAACTGGGCCCGAGTATCGACCTGGGTCGCGAGTAGATAGTCGAGCTCGGCCAGGACGAAAGGGGAGAGCAGCAGCGGCGAGGGTGTCTCGCCGAGAATTTCCGCACACGCGGCATGGTGTCGCTGGCTCGCATCGATCGCCGAGAGCAAACCGCTCGTGTCGACGATGATCACCGCTTACCGAAGCCAGCGAGTGCTTGATCGACATGCTCTGCGAGTCGACGCTTGCCGCTCTTGAACAGCGGCAGGCGTGGACGAGGCGCGGCGGCCTCGTGGGTCAGGGTCCGGACGGCTTCACGGATCAGCTCGGCCTCGCTGCACCCGCGGGCTGCCGCGATTCGCTCCAGCGCGCGCTTGAGATCGTCGGGAAGGTACACCGTGGTCTTCAGCATGCCATACATTGTGCCATACGTGGCCGTCGCGGGCGCGGGCGGAACGACAGCAAGCGGTTGCGGCTCGCGGGCGCCGGGCGTTACTCCTCCACGGGCAGCGGCGCGCACGACTCCGACGCGATCGCCAGCGTGACGACCTCCCCGACGGCCACGCGCAGCGACGGCGGTACCGCCACGCGCAGCACGACGTCGGTCATGTCGATTCGCACCAGGTAATCGGCCGCGTCTCCAAGAAAGCATTCCGAACAACGCCTCATATGCGATCTTGAAGCCCGGCCGGCCCGGGCGGCGCCGCGATTCTGGCGGTCAACCGGCTGTGCGACGCGCTCCGCGACGTGTTCGACCCGCACACGTCCGCGCACGCTTGACGAGATCGCAGTCCTCCAAAACTTCCGGGACTGAAATTCACTCGTGATTTTACGTCCCCCTCGCCGTTTTGAATCTCAGGAGTTCTCATCAGCTGAGACCACACCTCGGAGGTTTGGGACTAGCCTCAGTGGAGCAGCAGGAGCCGCTCGCCCAGCGCCCTCAGGTTGTCAATGAAGCGATCGCACTCCGGAGGGTCGCTCCATCGCACGAGTTGCCAGTCGTCCTTGCTGACGCTGAGCAGCACCCGCGCGATGTCGGCCGGGAAGAGCCCGGCCGCCTTGCTCTGGGCGCCCTCGAGAGCCGCTTCACACGACAAGCCCATCCGGCAGCAGAAGCCCCAGATGTCCGCGAGGTCCCTGGGCTCGTCACGATCGACGACCGCCGTAAGCTTGTTCGCCAGGACGTTCTCCGCGCTGTCGAGCAGGCCGAGCACTGGGTCTCGCTTCAGCTCACCGACGTGCGCCGGGACGTCGTTGACCATCTCGATCTTCAGGAGGAGGTCGCCTTCCACCACGGTCAGGCGCACGAAGCGCGCGTCCTGCTGCACGACCGTCACGTGCCAGTCGCTGGAGCGCGCGAGGACCTGGACGACGCGTTGAGCCCAGAGCCCGAAGCGGGCATCGTCGTTCACAAACAGGTCCAGGTCATCCGAGAAACGATGATGAAGGTACGCGCGCGAAGCTGCTGTTCCCCCCGTCAGGTAAAACTCGGTCTCGACGGCTGCGATCTGGGCGAGAACGCGGTCCTGCATGGGGTAGAGCCGCGTGAGATAGAAGGCGCTGTCCGCACGCATGGCCTGGTGTCTACACGAGCTCGGGATGGTGTTCCGGAAGCCACGCCACCAGGAAGTCGAACCCCCGCTTGCGGCTCTCGGAGCGGATGCGGTCACGCCATTCGGGCCACCCCTTCACGAGATCCTGGAAGCCCATCAGCCGCACGACCTCTCGGTAAGGCGCGTACTCCAGCAGACGGACGGCAGCCCACTTCCGATCCAGCCGACCGACGGTGAGGGCGCCGGACAGCAGCCGCCGGAACTGCTCTTCGTCGAGGTCGTAGTCCCAAACAAACGGAAGTCGCGCTGTGCTCATGTCTCTCGCTCCGCCGGGCGTCAGCGCCCGTGATACAGGCGGGCCAACGAACAAGCCGGCTCGCGCCACGTACTGTCGAGGTTACACGAACTCTCGAAGGGGCGGAGAGCTCTCTCCAGCGTTTCAGTCACCGTAGCTCATTTGATGCGCTCGGCTGCTCTTCTCTCTCGCGCGGCGGCCGACGCGCCGCTTGCGGCGCCCTGCGGGCCGAGGTATCGGTGTGCCTCACGCCGAACAAAAGGGGGCGCGCGCGTGCTCGTCGTGGAACTTTTCCGATCCTTCTCGTACGCCGCGCTGCCGGAATGCCCGCTCGCCCGGCTCACCGCGACGTGGCGACCACCATGATCTACACGCACGTCCAGATCAGGCATGGTCGCGCGCAGGTCTTCGAGGCGAATTGCGATGCCCTCGATGTCCGACGGGCCCATGCGGCCACTGTAGGGACGCCGGCGAACGGAATCAACAACAGCAGCCCTACGACCCTACGCCGCTCTCGTTCACCCGAGATGGGATCGCGCTCGCGCCAACGTCGAGGAGTTCAACGACGTTCCTTCGTTCGTTGAATTCGTAGGCCAACAGGAGCTGGAGAGGGCCGAGCTTGAACTTCAGGACGCGGACACCCTTCAGGGCGCCTGTCTTCATCTCACCGATGCGCGGGTTGTCGACGATTTTCTGTACTTCGGCGTCCAGGGCCAACTGGCCCTTCGGAGGAAGACGTCGCTTTGCCCTGCCGAAGCGTGTCGACTGCTCGACGGAGCGTTTCGGCTTTTTCCCGCGAGTATCGGCCACGGATCAGCGGATCACGCCCCACTCGTAGGGCTTGCCCAGTCCAGCCTTGAACTCCTCGCGTGCCTCCAGAAGTCCTTCGATCATCGAGAGCGGAAGATCCGGATTGTCGGCAGCCAGCATGCCGACATAGGTGTAATACTTCAGCTGCTCGGACAGGGTCCGACGACTCGCCTTGGCGCGAGCCTGGAGAACCCGGAACATCGATTTCTCTTCGTTCCCGAACCGCACCGAGATCGGAGTCGGTGCCACCATCGCCTTCGGCATTGATCGAATCTCCTCTTGAATCGCGATACTACCCAGCGGTACGGCCCGACTACCTTGTAGTCAGCATCTATCCCCTGTCAACGCACCCCCGACTGACGATCACTCCTCCACCGGCAGCGGCACGCACGCGTCCGGTCCGATCGCCAGCGTGACCGCCTCCCCAGCCGCCACGCGCACCGACGGCGGCGCCGACACGCGCAGCACGACATCGGTCGTATCGACCCGCACCAGGTAATCGACCGCGTCTCCGAGAAAGCTCACACGCTCGACGGTCGCCTTCAAGACGTTGTCGCCGCTTCGCCCCGGCAGCCTCGTGCTCTGACGCGCCGAGACCGCCGAGATGATCACGATGCGATGAGGACGGATGGAGACCGCGACGTGCGCCCCGGGCGTGAGCGTTCCGTCGCCGATGCGGAGCACGATCGACCCGCGGACGACCGCGTCAGGGCCGGCCGCGACGCCGTCCACCAGATTCGTCCGGCCGATGAACTCCGCGACGAAGCGCGTGGCGGGCCGCTCGAAGAGCGCCTCACCGTTGCCGACCTGGACCACGCGGCCACGATGGAGGACCGCGATGCGATCGGAGATCACCATCGCTTCGGCCTGATCGTGGGTCACGTAGAGCGTCGTGATGCCGAATGCCTCGTGGAGCCGGCGGATCTCGAAGCGCATCTCCTCGCGTAGCGTCGCGTCCAGGTTCGAGAGCGGCTCGTCCAGCAAGAGAATCTCGGGTTCGACGACGAGCGCGCGCGCAACCGCCACGCGCTGCTGCTGACCGCCCGAGAGCTCGCCCGGATACCGCGAGCCGAGACCCTCGAGCCGCACGACCTTCAGGATCTCGTCGACACGCGTCGAGCGGGCCGCGCGGGTCATGCCAGCCTTGAAGCGCAGGCCGTAGCCGACGTTCTGGGCGACCGTCATGTGAGGCCAGAGCGCGTAGCTCTGGAAGATCATCGCCATTCGCCGGCGCTCGGGCGGCACGACGGTCGCCGCCGACGACAGGCACCGGTCACCGACCCAGATCTCACCAGCCTCCGGCTTCAAGAATCCGGCGACGAGCCGTAATGTCGTCGTCTTGCCGCATCCGGACGGGCCGAGCAGGGATACCAGCTCGCCCGGTTTCACGTCGAGGTCGAGGCCATCGACCGCGGCGGTGTCGCCATAGCGCTTGGTCAGCGAGCGGAGCGCTACGCCGGGCATGGCATCCCGTGCTCAGGAGTCACGGCGACCTCCCAGCACGTCGCGGCCGAGGACGGTCTGCATGATCAGCACGACCGCGAACGTCATGACGAGCATGAAGAGACCGAGCACGGCGATCGCGCCGAACTGACCCTCTTCCTTGAGGTCGAAGATGACGACCGAGATCACCTTGGTGTTCGGCGTGAAGAGGATGATCGAGGCGGACAGCTCACGGATCACGCCGATGAAGATGAAGCACCAGGCCGCGATGACGCCGTTCTTGGCCAGCGGTGCGGTGATCTCGCTCAGCACGCGGAGGCGCCCGGCTCCGAGAATGCGGCTCGCGTCCTCCAGCTCCGGGTGGATGCTCTTGAACGTGGAGTCGGATTGCGCATAACCGACCGGGATCTCCTTGGTGAGATACGCGATGAACAGCACCCACAGCGTGCCGTAGAGCAAGAGTGGCGGGCGGGTGTACGCGAGGAACAGCCCGACCGCGAGCACGACTCCAGGCACGACGACCGGCGCCAGCGCCAGGAAGGCGAGTATCTGGTGGCCGACGATCAATCGGCGGTTGGTGACGTAGGCGAGCAGCGCCGCGAGCACCGCGCCGGTCGTCGCCGTCATGAGACCGAGCTCGAGTGTGTTGACGATCGCGGCGCGGG
Source organism: Methylomirabilia bacterium (assembly GCA_041490825.1). Lineage (GTDB taxonomy): Bacteria > Methylomirabilota > Methylomirabilia > Rokubacteriales > CSP1-6 > JBGPTW01. The sequence continues at coordinate 9,875 of JBGPTW010000179.1, forward strand.
TCGCCCCGTACTCGAAGAACGTGAACGTGAAGTTCGCGAGCGTCAGGTTGTCGGCGGTGAGCGGCTGCGCCCAGGCGCGGGCGAGCGCGGCCTTGGCGAGCATGCCGTACGGCAGGAAGATCGCGCAGGCCATCACGGCGAGCGCGCCGGCGACGGCGGGGTAGCGCCAGACTCCCAGCGGGATCCGTCGCCGCGCCTGGCCTTTGCCACCGACGGCGGCATATCCGCGGCGCCCGAGGAGTCGCTTCTGGATCCACAGCAGCAGCGCCGTCGCCAGGAGCAGTGGCATCGAGAAGGCGGCAGCCATCTCGACCTTCGGTGGATACTGGAACAGCGCCCAGATCTGCGTCGTGATCGTGTGGAAGCCGGCGGGCAGCGCGAGGATTGCCGGCGATCCGAACAGCGACAGCGATTGCAGGACGCCGAGGATGAAGCCGCTGGCCACGGCGGGCAAGACCATCGGGAGCGTGATCGTCAACGCGACCCACAGACGTCCGGCACCGTGGATCGCCGCGGCTTCCTCGAGATCCGACGACACGAGCTCGAGCGCGTTGGCGATCATGATGAAGACATACGGGAAGCTGTAGAGCGTCACGACGAAGACCAGCCCGGACATCGTGAAGATGTTCAGGAGCGGATCGTCCGCGCCGGTCACCTGGCGATAGACCTTGTTGAGCAGGCCCGCGTTCGGCCCCGCGAGCATCACCCACGCGAACGCGCCGAGAAATGGCGGCGTCACGAACGAGGCGAGGATGAGGCCGCGGATCAGCCGGGCGCCCGGCATGTCGGTGCGAGCAACCAACCACGCGAGCGGCGCGCCGACGACCAACGATGCCAGCCCAGCCCAGCCGGCGAGCACGACCGTGTTCCAGAGCGCGCGCGCGAGCTGAGGATCGGTGAAGACCTTGCGGTAGTACCGGAGCGTCGGCGCGCCGTTCGCGGTTGCGCTCACGTACGCGATCCAGCCGAGCGGTAGCAGCATGAGCACGGCGAGGGCGAGTGCCGCCAGCACCCACACGGGCGCCGCGCGATCGAGTCCTTCTATTCGGGCTAGGGGCCCCGAGAGGCGCGCGGACGCGCCTGACATGGCCCCCAGACCCCCCACGCTCTGAGCGCGCCAGCGAAGCCGTCGCGCTCCTCGACTGCCCGACATCCCTAGCCCGCACTATGCATGAACGATCGCGCCCGAGCCGCACGGTGTCGGCGACACGACCGCGAGCAGGGGGCTGGGGGGCGCTCCGGAATTCCGCGAGCTGTCGCCCGCGCGGCGAAACCCAGGGAAAGAATCACGAAGGTCCACGCCCATCCCACGATCGAAGCCAACGGAATTCCGGAGCG
>JBGPTW010000180.1:0-11200 GCA_041490825.1 Methylomirabilia bacterium
CCGGTGACCCGGCGGGAGATGGGCAGCCGGGGTCCGGGTGACCCATTCCCGTCACGCGAGGCGACGACCCAGCCGTGACGATTGGGAAGTGCTCGGCGATGATCGGGGCGAAGGCGCCTGTGGTCAGAGGACCCCGGCTGCCCGTCTCCCGCCGGATCACCGGCCGGCGCGCGCGTCGTTCGTTCATGAATAATCGGGTTCGAACAGAGCCGACCAGCGCTCCGGGCTCTCCTCGCTACTCCTTGACCTGCCCCTTGAGCTTCTTCAGGTGCTGCCGGGCGACATCCACCCAGTCCTTCTCGGACGGAAGCTGCGAGGCCAGACTGATGTAGCGCTCCCATTGCGTCATCGCTTCTTTCGGATCGACCTTCTCGTAGACGAGGGCCAGGTTGTACATCGCCCCCGTGTGCTTGCCGTCGAGGTCGATGACGCGCCGGTATTCTTCGATGGCTTCCTTGTAGAGGCCCTTGTCCTCGTAGACCTCGCCGAGGCCCATCCGGGCCTCGACCGAGCGAGGATCCAGCTCGATGGCCCGCTTGTACGACGTGACCGACTCGTAGTAGAGCCCTTTCTCCGCGTAATAGATCTTGCCGAGGCTCAGGTGCACGCGGGGGTTGACGGCATCGAACATCAGCGCCTTCTGGTACGCGCTGATCGCGCCGTCGACATCGCCCTTGGCGGCCTTCGCGTCGCCGAGCCCGACGTGAGCATCGGCGTAGAACGGGCGCAGCTCGATCGCCTTGGCGTACGCCTCGACAGCCTGATCGAAGAGTCGGCGCGGCGCCGCCAGGAAGAGATCGCCCAGCGCCTTGTAGGGTTCCGGCATGCTCGGATCGAGCTGGGTGGAGGCCCGGAACTGCGCGGCGGCTTTCCAGCGGTTGCCGAGGGTCTGGTGCACGGTGCCGAGCGTGTACTGGGCCATGACGAAATTCGGATCGACCTCGATCGCACGCGACAGCAGATCGACGGCGCTCTCGTTGCTGTCTTGCCCACCGCGGTCCAGTGCGATCTGGCCGCGCGTGAAGAGCTCGAATGCCCGCAGGGACCGGGTTGGCCGCGCCGCCTTCTCCATGCGCCCGCTCTCGGCGTCGGTGAGTGTCACGTGGAGCGTGCGCGCGTAGACCGCGGGCAGCGATGCCACCCGCGTCAGGAGATCCGAATCGGCCAGCGTCATGGGCTCGAGCGAGATGCTCTCCGGATGACCAGTCTTGACGTCGAGCAAGCGAGGCTGGACGACGAGCCCGGCCTCCTTACGCGTGATGAGACCATAGAGCGCCGCATCGGCGCGAACTCCACGCGCCGCCTGGGCCACCACGGCGTCCCCCCAGACTTCCGGTTCGCCGAACGTTCGCAGTCGCGAGCGCTCGATCTGCACGAAGGCCGGATGCTGAGCGAGCCCGAACGAGATGAGCTGCGAGACACCTTCGCCCATCCATTGGTCATCGCGCCCAAGGCTGGAGGCGTCGAACGGCACGACGATGATGGCGCGGGGCTTGACGGCGGCGTCCGCCGCCATGCTGCACGCGAGCGCCGCGAGAGCCGCCACCACGAGGACCGTACGCCGAGCACCGTGTCCACGGTCGTCGATCATCAACGTTCCTCCCGTCCGGCATTCCGGCGTCGGGCGAGGCGGCCGACCCGGCCGGCGAGCCATCCCACGGATCCCGCACCGAGACGGCGCAGCGCGATCTCGGGCAGCAACATCACCGCGACGAACCCGACCATCCAGTGCCAGATCTCGACAGAAATCCGAGATTGTCGGCGGGACTTGAGGAAGACGTCCCGTGGGTCGGCCACCGCCGCCCCACCCGTGAGGTCCGCCAGCTCGCGGAGCAGCGTCTCGTCCACGCCGAGATCACGCAGCTCCTGTGCATACGGTACCACCAACCCCGCGAGCTGCGAGCCGACAACCCGATCGTTGCGACGCTGGGCCATGCCAACGAGGTAGACGCCTTCCTGCGGCGCAGGGAACCGGCCGCGGTATCGCCCCGGAGCCACCTGCTCGAGGTCGATCACGGTCCGCTCACGGTTCGGCGCCACGACGCCGACCTGGGAATCGAGGAAGTTGATGAAGTCACCCTTGGGATCGACGGCATCGACGATGATCTCGCCCACGTCGTCGTGGCGTTCGACGCGCGCGACCGTGTCGCTGCGCGAGCCGCTGCGGAGCGTCCATCGCGTGAGCTGCGCCCAGAACTTGCCGAAGTCTCGCCAGCGGAGCCAGAGGACGCTCCACTTCGCCTTGGCGTCCGAGGTGAACGCCGCGGTCCGGCCGAGACCGTACCGCCACGTTGCGAGAACGGGATCCTCCTGGTGGCTCATGAGGACGAGCTCGGCGGTGCTCTTCAGCGTCGTGGCCACGTAGCCGCCGAGCGGTGGAACGTTCTTCCAGTCGATCTCCTGCATCGCTTCGTGGCCGGGCGCGGTGAGCTGCGGCTTGAACGGCTGCTCGATGAGCGAGGCCTTGGACGCGAGCTGAGTCTCCAGCGTGAAGATGCGCGGGATGGTCTGCGAATCTTCCGTGTAATAGAAGCGGCCCTTGCCCCACTTCGCCACGTCCACCATGAGCTGCACGTCGGCGTCCTTACCGATCGCCACCGTCGACACGGTGATCTTGTCCTTGGCCATCCGGCGCAGGAGACCGGTGAAGTCGCCGCGCGTCATCTGACCGTCGGACAGGAAGATGACGTGCTTCAGGAGCGCCGGCCGCTCGAACAGAACGGCGTAGGCCTCCTTGAGCGCGGGAAAGCCGTCAGTGCCGCCGCCCGCCTTGATCGTCGCGATCGCGTGGTGAATCGCGCCCTTGTCCCGCGCGGGCCGCACCGTCGAGTCCCAGATGAACTCCGTGTCCCAGCTCATGACTCCGACCTCGTTCCGCTCGTCGAGCAGATCGACCACGAGGTGGGACGCTTCCTTCGCGAGGTCCAGCTTCGTGACCTTCTCGTCGGTGGACATCGCCATCGATCCGGAGCGGTCGATGGACAACACGACGGCGAGGCTCGGAATCTCGACCTTCTGCTTCACGTCCATCGTCACCGGCAGCGTCTCTTCGATCGGCGTCCGGTAATACCCACCGAGCCCGAAGCTCTCCTCGCCGCCGATCATGATGAGCCCGCCGCCGTACTCCTTCACGTAGTCGCGCACCTGGGCCATCTGCGTCTGGCTGAGCTTCAGCGACGAGACGTTCGACAGGATGAGCCCGTCGTATTTCTGCAACCCGGCCAGGTCTTTCGGGATCTGCGGCGGCTCCACGACGGTCACGTCGATGTTCTGCGACCGCAGCGCCGCGGCCAGAGACTGCGCCTGGCCACGGTCCTTCTCCGCCAGCAGCACCTGTGGCCGGCCGCGGACGACGATGGTCCCGACGGCGCGGTTGTTCTCCTCGATGGTGTCCCCTTCGACCTCGATGGCGGCCTGGTAGACGTGGATCCCGCTCGTGTCGAGCGACTGCCGGTAGGAGAAGACGTTCTTGCCGGCGTTCAGCTTGACCACCTGCGACCCGAGGAACTCGCCGTTGCGGAAGAGCGAGACGCGGCCTGGCGTGTCCTTGAGGCTCCACGCGACGAGCTTGGCCTGGAAGGGCTCGCCGAACTTCACCTCCTGGGGCAGGACCAACGACTCGGCCACGACCTCCTGCTGGAACGTCAGCGGAGCCGGGACGTAGAAGATGTCCGCTCCGCCGTCCTTGGCGGACTGGGCGGCGGCGAGCGCATTTCCGGCGTTCTGCCGGCCATCGGTCAGGAGCACGATGCGGTTGGCCTGGCCCGGCGTGAAGCTCGCCAGCGCAAGCTGGATCGCCTGAAAGAGGTTGGTGCCGCGTCCGCCCACCTGCGCCTTGGGACGATCGAGCGTCGGCTTGGGAGCGACGGGCTGATCCACCACCGCCTGCTCGCCGAACACGATGAGGCCCTGATGATCGCCGCTCTTCATCGACTTGCCGGCGTCAGCCGCGAACCGGTACGCCCGCTCACGAGCGGCGAGGCTCACGCTATCCGAGAGGTCGAGCAAGAACGCGACGTTGAGTCTGTCGACCCAGCGCGGGATGGCGGGCCGCAGCAGCGTCAGCGCGAGGATGACGAGGAGCGCACCGCGGAACGCCAATGCCCACCGGTCGGTCGCGTTGGCCGGAGCGCGAACGCGACCACCGGCCTGACGGCGCCAGTAGAGCAGCCCCTCGGCCAGGAGCACCAGCGCGGCGGCGATGACGAAGAGGGGCCACAGCTCGCGCTGAATCGGCACGGTCGGCGCCGTCGGCTGCGTTCCGCTTGGGGCGGCCGGCAGCGGACGTGGCGTGAGATCTGACTCCTCGGCGTCCATGAGATTCGCCGCGACGTGCATCTCACCCTTCGACGTCGTCAACGTGTAGAGCCCGACCTCGTCGGTCTCGGTGAAGCTCACGACTCCACGCGTCACCTGCGCGGCGACCGTGCGACCGCTGGGCGTCCTCACCGTCGCTCGATTCACGCCGTGCTCGACCGGCAGCAAGATCGGCTGGCCCGTGGCGACCTGAAGGCTCGACTGGTCGAGTCCCGCGGGATGCAGCCAGCGCAGGCTGTTGGACAGAATCAGCGGGAAGGCGACGCGCAACGGGAAATCGCTCTTGAACAGATCGAAGCCGACGAAGATCGCCTTCCGATCCGTCTCCTCGAGCGCGTAGATGAGCGGACCGCCCACCGCCTCGACGAGGGCGCGCCCCGCTGCCAGCGGGCGCATCCGGATGGCGTCCTCGATCACGACGTTCGCGAACTCGACGTGCCGCATGACCGGGTGCGTCCGGTCCCAGTCCATGACGGCCGGCCGGTCCATCCGCCCCAGCATCTCGAGCGGCACGTCACCGGGCACGCCGTTGACGAAGATGTACCGGCCCGGTCCCACGCGCGGCGGATTCGTCGAGTCGATGACCACCACGTCGGCGTTCGCCATGCCGCCCTGGTACTGATCCGGAGTCAGGACTTCGACGTTCACCTGCGGATCCGTCTTCAGGACTTTTTCGAGGAACAGGTTGCCCGGGCTGACGAGCAGCACGGCGATCTTGCGGGGCGGTGGCAACACCGCGTAGGCGACGTTGTCAGCCGCCAGATCGTCGTCGATGCGAATGCGCGCGGTGAGCGTCCCGCCTCCCGTGTTGCTGAACGGCACCACCAGCGAGCGCCGGACACTCGGCTCCAGCGTGACCGATTTCTCGGCGATGGTCTTGTCGTCGATCTCGAGCTTGAAGTCGAAGGTCTGCGTCTCGGGCGTGAAGTTCACGAGCGCGACGAACGCCTGCTGATCGAAGGAGCCGTAGTAGCTCTTGCGAACGGCAAGGCTCGTGATGCCGACGTTGCGGCTCGCGCGGCCGACACCGACCCAGTGGAGCCGCGGATCGTGCAGCTCCGGGGCCGAGGGCATCGTGAAGGCGCCGTCGGTGAAGACGTGGATCTCGGCGCGCGGGTCCGGACCGATCAACGCCCGCGCCGTGCGCACGCCTTCGACGATCCGATGCGGCAGATCGCGGGGCTCCGCGGCCCGCACCGCGGCGACGGCACGATCGCGATTCCGGCTGAGAGGGGTGAGGACCCGCGGCTGAATGCCCGTCTCGATCACCATCACCTCGGCCCCGGCGCCAAGTCGGCGCAGGAGCGCCAGCGCCTCGCCGCGCGCAGCCTCGAAACGCGAGGGCGACACGTCACCCGCCTTCATGGAGGCCGACGTGTCGAGGACCAGCACGACTTTCTGGGCCCCCGACCCGCTCACCGTGATGACGGGCCGGGCCAGCGCGATGCTGAGCAGCAAGAGCGCCAGCACCTGGAGGATCAGGAGTGGATCGCGCTGGAGCCGCTGGAAGAACGCCGAGGCCTCGCGGTCCCGGAGCAACGGGTCCCAGAGGAGCAGGCTCGACACCGTGCGCTCGCGACGCCGGACCTTGAGGAAGTAGAGGAGCAGCAGCGGGACGGACAGCGCGAAGGCGGCCAGCGCCAGCGGTGACAGAAAGTTCACGCCAGCACGAGTCCTCTGAGCTCCGTGAGAACGAACTGCTCGACAGGCGTGTCGGTGATGACCCGGTGGTAGCCGATCTCACGCGCGCGGCAAAAGCCCTCGATGCGCTCGAGGAACTCGTGCAGCCGCTCGCGATACCGGCGGAGCGCTTCGCCGTCGACCGTGAGCTCCCGGATCTCGCCCGTCTCGCTGTCGAGGAATCGAAAGTCGCCGACGAGCTCGGGGCTGACCTCGTCCTGATCGAGCAGGTGCACGACGTGCACGTCGAATCGCCGCTCGAGCAATGCGCGGATCCCGGGCTCGAACCCGTTCGGATCCAGCAGGTCGGACATGATGACCGCGATGCCGGGTTCGCGGCTGCGCATCGCGTAGTTGCCGAGTCCCTCGTTCAACCGCGTCTCGCCTCCGGTCCGCGCCGATTTCAGGAAGTCGACGAGGTGACCGAACTGGTTGCGGCCGCGCGTGGGTGGCCAGCCCTCGGTCACGCGCTCGCGAAGCACACCGACGCCAACCCGCTCGAGGTTCACCAGCCCGACGAAGCCGAGCGCCGCCGCCAGGCGCACCGCGTAGTCGAACTTCGTCGGCTGCCCAAAATTCATCGAGGCCGAGCCGTCGACGATCAGGTGCAGGCAGAGATCCTCTTCTTCGAGGAAGAGCTTGACGTGCAGGCGGCCCAGACGGGCGAACACGTTCCAGTCGACGTAGCGGAGGTCGTCGCCGACGCCGTAGGGCCGGTAATCGCAGAACTCGACGCTGTGCCCGCGCCTCAAGCTGCGCCGCTCGCCCTTGACGCGGCCGCGAAAGAGGCGGCGCGAGGCGAGCGACAGCCGTTCGAGCTGCGCGAGGTACTCGGGCGTGAAGAAGGAGTCACGATCCGCCGGCGGCACGGGTCTTATCGCTCGTCGAGGGCCTGGAAGTAGTCCTTGATCTGCGTGTGGTAATCTCGCGGAACCTGTTCGCGGGCGATGGCGTCCTCCATGATCTTCCGGTACTGGCCGATGACGCCGAGATACTGCAAGTGAGACTCCATCTTGCCGCCGCGGCCCGTCATGTTGGTGTCGTACGCTTCCTTCCGACCGCGACGGGACTCGCCTTCGACGCCCACGTCGTAGGGGCTCGCCCGTAGACGATGGGACGCTTCACCCTTGGGCGATGGACTCCTTCCCTTGCCGGGCAGAAGGCCTTCACCCTCGCCGAAGTCCTGATCTTCGGGGCCCATGCCGGCGCCGCGGTCACGACCACGGCCGCTTCGATCGCTGTCTCGCCCGCCGCGGAGATTCTTGCCGGACCGTTGCTGATCTTCGTCCATGGAGCGCATCTTCTTCAGCGCCTTCTCCATGGCCTGGAGCGCCTTGTCTTGCTGTCCATACTCCATCGCTTCCATCCCCTCGGCGGCGTCCGAGCCCCAGTTCCCGCCCTTGCGCCCCATCCGTTGCATCTCTTCGAGCAGCTCGCGGAGCTTCTGAGGCGAGATCTGGTCGGGGCGCAATCCGCTCGTCAACTCCTTCGACTTGCGGAAGACCATCTTGTACTGCGTGTTGGTGAAGTCCGACTGGAGATCCGGGAGCCGGTCGAGCTGGTCCAGCATTTTCAACCGCTCGTCGCCCTTCTTGAGGAAGCTGTTGAAGTCGGGGCGCTGCGTGGCGAGCGACGTGTCCTTGAAGATCGCGGAAAGATCACCCGAGGTGGCGGCTCCGCCACTCCCCGAGCGCTGGGCGAAATCGCGCTCCTCGAACGCGGGTCGACGCAACGGATCCTTCGCGACCGGCCGCGAGCGCTCTTCCAGCATGCCGTCGTCGCCACGATCCTTCGGCTGCTCCTCCTGCGCGGTCGGAGTGAAGTTGCCGAATCGTCCCGACGGCACGGGCAAGGGCGGCGCCAGCGCCAGGACGACCGCGAGAGACACGGGAAGCGGTAAGAGCTTGCCCTCGCGAGGAACGATACGCCGGACGATCTGGCGGATTCGAAGCTCTTCCACGCGAGCCGTCGCATCCGCGAGCAACGGGTCGACGAGCGCCGTGCGGTCGGATCGCCCGGCCCATTCGAGTGCGGTCGCCACGCGATCCTCGAGCGCGAACGCCCGGTCGGCGACGCGGGCCGCCTCGAGCGGCGTCACCCGTTTCGACAGGCCCCAGACGAGGCCAGCGAGCCCGCCCGCGATGAGGAGTCCGATCGCCAGCGCCAATGCCAAGCGCCCGATCGGGCCACGGGCTGCGAGGACCGCGGCGCCTGCCACGGCGCCATAGAACACGCCGCGCAGTGCGTGATGCTCGGCGCGCCGCCAACGAACCTGCGCGGAGACTTCTCGGACGATCCGGTCAAGCGCGTCGGGATGCGTCATGCCGGTCTCCGATCAGCGGAGGAACGGTTCCGTGCCTTCGACGATGGCGGCTTCGGCGCTCTCGAGGATCTGAGCTACGAGGTTGTCGGTGTCGACGCCTTCGGCTTCGCCTTCGAAGTTCAGGATGATCCTGTGCCGCAGCGCAGGCGCGACGAGTGCGCGCACGTCGTCGGCGCTGACGTTGTAGCGACCCTCGGCGAGCGCCCGGACTTTCGCGCCCAGCACGAGCGCCTGCGCGCCCCGAGGGCTGGCCCCATAGCGGACGAACCTCCGCGTGACGTCAGGCGCGTGCTCCCACTGCGGGTGTGTGGCCATGACGATGGTGGAGGCGAGGTCGCGCACGTGGGACGCGACCGGAACCTCTCGGATCAGCTCGCGGAACGCCAGGACTTGAGTCCCGAACATCACCCGATCCACCGCCGTCGCTCGCGACTGCGTCGTCCGGTCGATGATCCGGTTGAGCTCCTCGATGGCCGGGTAGCGCACGCGCAGCTTGAAGAAGAACCGATCGAGCTGCGCCTCGGGCAGCGGGTACGTGCCTTCCATCTCGATCGGGTTCTGCGTCGCGAGCACGAAGAACGGCGAGGGCAGCGGGCGGGAAATCCCGCCGACGGTGACCGCCGATTCCTGCATGCCTTCCAGAAGGGCCGATTGCGTCTTCGGCGTGGCGCGGTTGATCTCGTCGGCGAGCAGCAAGTGCGCGAAGATCGGCCCTTGCTGGAATTGGAAGTGTCGTCGAGCGTCGGCATCCTCCACGATGATGTTGGTGCCGATGATGTCGGCCGGCATCAGGTCGGGCGTGAACTGGATCCGGGAGAAGCTGAGGTCGACGGCTTCGGCCAGCGTCTTGACGAGCAGCGTCTTGCCGAGTCCCGGAACGCCTTCGAGCAGGACGTGTCCACCAGCGAACATGCCGATGAGCACGTGATTGATGATCTCGCGGTGGCCCACGATGACCTTCTCGACTTCCGACCGGAGACCGCTGAACGCGGCGATGAAGTCCTGGACGCGGGAGTCTTGGGTCATCGGGCTCTCCTCTTCTCGAGACCAAGCGTCGACGGATACGCACTGACCGTCACGGCCATTATGGGATCAGGGAGAAACCGCGTCAACACGACGCCGCTCGATTCATCTCGATGTGCGCCTCGCGACCGGCATGCGACGCGTCGAGACGTGGATGCTTATGCCGAGGGCACCGGGACCAGGCCGCTGTAGACGCCGAAATAACCGTCGAGCTCCCTCTCCGGAGGGTAGAGCCGCTGCACGAGATCGCGGCCCGCTGCACCGAGCCGCTGCCGCAACGCGGGATCGCGGACCAACTGCTCGGCGCGCGCTTCGAGCTCGTCGGCGTCGCGAAAGAGCAATCCCGTGACGCCGTTCTGGATGAGGGGCCGATTTCCTTCAATGTCCGAGGCGAGGACCGCGCGGCCCATGACGAGCGCTTCGAGGACCGAATTCGCCATGCCGCCTTCAGAGATCGAACAGTTCAGCACGACGTCGGCCTGCGCCAGCAGCGAGGCCATCTGTTCGTGCGGCACCGCGCCGACGTGGCGCGCCCAGGGACGGTCCTGGAGCGCCCCCGAAAGGGCTTCGCCCTCTTCGGCATTGAGGATCGGCCCGACGTACAGCAAGCGCACGTCGGCATGACGACGGACCAGCCGGTCGAGCGGCGCCAGGGGCATCGTTGGATTTTTCACCATCCGGATTCCCGCCGGGAACACGAACAAGCAGCGGGTCGATGGCAAGGCCCAACGGGACCCGAGATCGAAGTCGTTCCGGACGTCCATCCGGACCGATTGCGGGATCTCGATCAACCGCGCCCGCAGATCGGGGAGGGCGCGACTCACGCGCTCGGCGATCGACGCGTGGAAAACCGTCAAGGATCTCGCGCCTTCCAGCACGCGGCGGACGATGGACGCCCGCTCGGGATCGAAGAGGTCGTGGTTGGCATCCGTGCCCGTCAGCGTGACGACGAGCGGGATCTCGGCTCGGCGCGCAATGCGAAGCGCGAGCGGCCCGACCCGGAACGCGTGGAAGGCATGAATCAGGTTGGGTCGATAGTCCTCCACCTCCGACTCGATCGTGGCTTCCGGCGTGCTGGAAAGATCCCACACCCGCACGTCGACGCCGCCTTCACGGAGCCCCCGGACGATGCGATCCACGGTGATCGCGTTGCCTCGGACGGACGGGAACGTGAACGGCGCGAGCACCGCGGACCGGACGGGCACCGCCAGAGAATACGAGCAACCTCGCTGTCCGTCCAGTAAACGTGGGGGCCCCGAAATGGCCCCCACACCCCCGACGCTCGGCGCACCCCAGCAAAGCTGTGGCGCGCCTCGATACTCCGACAGGCTCCTAGTCGCGGTCGGGCCCGGGCTGGATCTGTGCCCTGCCGGAATCTCCGGCAGCCCGGCCCGCGTCTACATATAATGGTGGGTGCAATATAGTCATGGGTGACAGGGCGACGTCAGACCCCACATCGATGGAGTGCCGGCAGATCGCCGAACTCCTCGGCGATTATCTCGACGGGACGCTGCCCAAACAGCTCAGCGACCTGCTCGAGTGGCACATCGAGGGTTGTTCCCCGTGCGTCGCGTTCATCAACACCTACCGGGGCGCTGTCAACGCCACCACCAAGCTGCGCGATCTCCCGATCCCGCCAGAATTGAAGCACCGGCTCCTCGCCGTCCTGCGCGCTCAGCGTGACGAGCGAAAGTCCGATACGCCGACCGCCTAGCTCCGCACTATGCATGAACGGTCGCGCCCGAGCCGCACGGCGTCGGCGACACGACCGCGAGCGGGGGGCCGGGGGGCGCTCCGGAATTCCGCGAGCTGTCGCCCGCGCGGCGAAACCCAGGGAACGAATCACGAAGGTCCCCG
>JBGPTW010000181.1:0-11155 GCA_041490825.1 Methylomirabilia bacterium
CGCCGGTGGGGAGCTGGGTTGGGTTCGGGGTCTGGGGCGTGGGTGTTTTCCGACCCATCCACCCCTCCCCCCACCCCTGCCCCCCAGGGGCGCCCGCCCGCGCCTACGGTGACCGTTCGCGTCGACAGCACCGGCCGCGGTATGCTCAGGGCCGCGTCACGGAGAACTCGTGCCCCGGTTCGAAAGGAGCCACGTCGATGAAAGCGATCCGCGTCTCGGAGTACGGCGGTCCATCGGTCCTGAAGCTCGAAGAGATTCCCACGCCTCCACCGGGTCCCAATCAGGTGCTCGTGCGCAACCATGCCGCCGGGGTGAATCCCGTCGACACGTATCTGCGCTCGAACACGGACAATCGCGGTCCCAAGCTGCCGTACACGCCGGGCTCGGATTCGGCGGGTGTCGTCGAAGCAATCGGCGCCGGCGTCACCAGCGTGAAGGCCGGCGATCGCGTGTACGTGGGCGGCACCGCCAGCGGGGCGTACGCGGAGATGTCACTGTGCGGTGAGGCGCAGGTTCATCCGCTGCCGGGCAACGTCAGCTTCGCGCAGGGCGCCGCGATGAACGTCCCGTACGCGACGGCCTTCCACGCGTTCGTCAACCGCGGTCAAGCGCAGGCGGGCGAGACCGTGCTCGTGCACGGGGCAAGCGGCGGCGTCGGCATCGGCGCGGTGCAGATCGCGCGGGCGCGCGGCCTCACGGTGATTGGCAGCGCGGGGACCGAGAAGGGACGGCGGCTCGTGCTCGAGCAAGGCGCGCACCACGTCCTCGACCACACTGCGCCGGGCTATCTGGACGAGGTGATGAAGCTCACAGGTGGACGCGGCGTCGACATCATTCTCGAGATGCTCGCGAACGTGAACCTCCAGAAGGACCTCGGCGTCATCGCGCTGAAGGGCCGCATCGTCGTGATCGGCAACCGCGGCAACGTCGAGATCAACGCGCGGCTCGCCATGAACAAGAACGCCGACATCCGCGGCATGGCGCTCAACCACGCTACGCCGACTGAGCTCGCCGGGATTCACGCCGCGCTGGTCGAAGGACTTCGCAACGGCACGCTCCGGCCCGTCATCGGCCAGGAGATCCCGCTCGCGCAGGCGTCGCGGGCGCACGAGGCGGTGATGGAGCCGGGTCGCCAGGGCAAGATCGTCCTGGTGCCGTAGCGGCCGGAGCCGCGCGCCTTCGCCGAATGCCGTCGAGCCGGGCCGGACTGCGCTCCGCCGAACACGCTGTCCACATTGCTGGAGCGGCTCTCAGTAGAGCCAAGAATTCGTGCGCGCGCTTACCCAGTACGCTGGACGCCGCTTGAGATTCAGACCGCCAGAATCCGGATGCTGCTTGGTTTGATCTTGTAGAGAAGCGCGTAAGGAAATCGACGGAGAAGACGACGACGAACGGAACCACGGAGAATCACCCTGGCTTCGGGATGGTCCTCAATGGACTGTAAGCACCGATCGACCTCCTTGAGGAAGGAGGATCCCAGCCCTGGATTCTCGAGATCGTAGTACTGCGTCGCCTCGTTCAGTTCGCGGTCGGCGAGCCGGTGAAACTCGGGTCGCCCGATTCATTTCAGCTTGGCCCGGGCGTCCCGAAGCACGTCGGCTGCTCGGCGGGCGGTACCTGGCGCAGAGTCTCAGTTGGCATCGCGCCGATCAGCCTCTTCCGCCCAGACGCGCTCATTTTCCTGGTCCGAGAGGGTCTCGAGGCTCTCAAGGAGCTTCTCGGCCAACCGTGCCCGTGCCTTCGGATCCAGCTTGAGGGCTTCGGCCTCGATTTCTTCGATGCTCATACGCGAGATTCTACCACCAGGTCGCCGGCCAGAACTTGTCGGCCCAACGTCATGCGGCTCACCCGCGACGCTCACGATGGCAGCGGCGCCGTCGGGTGCAGCCGCGAGTTAGGCGGACAGTGTGTGCCATCCTGCACAGGGTCGTCGTGTAGCGACGGCGACTTGGGGTTCTCTCGTTGATCGACTGGCGCGGAATACTTGATCGGCCTGGACCGCCGAAACTGATCGACATCTCGTTCTTTGGACAACAAGAACTTCAGAAACGACTTCTCCTGGAAGCGGCAGGTCTGCGCGATGGCCAACAGGAGCAGGTATTGAGGAGCGACTTTCTTGAAGAATGTCCCCGAGATTTTCCTCTGTGTGGCCAATTGCCTGATCGCCCTTTCGGCCATGTTGTTGTTCCAGGGGATGCTGTCCTGGCCGAGGAACGTGAATAGGCTCTCCCGGCAGCGTTGAAACCGCTTTTGGTACTTGGCGGCGAGTTCGGAACCATATTCCTTGTTGACGATGTTTCTGGCATAGAACCGCTCGACGGACTCTTCGAACTTTCGCAGGTGCCACGCCTTCAACCCGTACCTGTCGATGGCGCCCAAGATTGGTACGAGCAGCGTCCTGATTTCAAGCACAAGAGCCTCGAATTCGCGGTCGAAGGGTGCCTTCCAGAGATCGTCGTTGAGGTCGCGAATCAAGTGGACCAGACACTTTTGCTGCTTGCATGGCACGGAGTCGTAGCCAGGGTAGAAATCGCTGACGAGGACGCCCTGGTAACCTGAGAGGACTTGGTGGACGATATCGGCTTCTCGCGTTTCCGTCATTCGGAAGGAGACGTGCCTCCCGTCCGTGAATACCCAGACATAGTGATCGACGCCCTGGATGTTGATCCTGGTCTCATCGACATGGACGACCTCGCTTTTCAGCATGGCCCGGAGGATGGCAGCCTCGGTCACCTTGTAGTAGCTCGCCACGTATCTCAGGAAGTTCACAACGGTCGCTTGGCTCATTCCGACGCCGAAGAGGTGTTCCATCACCTGAGTGATGATGCGGTACGGCAGGCGGAGAATGATTCGCTGGTAGATGGTCCACACTTGGAACCCATGCCCAAACGAGCTTCGGTAGAGTCGGTCGAAAGAGGGAGGACTGTAATGATAAGTGCATTTCGGGCAGTAGGCCTTTGTCCCCACGTACGTCACAATCGTTTTCCTGCAACCGTTCCTGTTGAAGACGAGATCGATGACCGTCTTCTCAGCCGGCTTCTCCTGCTCTGACACGAGAGGGACGTGATGTCTGGGGCATCGCTTCTTCGACGCGACACGAATGGTGCGGGCTGCCTTCGCGGGAATGATCCGGTGGAAGCCTTGATGGCCTTTCAGAGGTCCCTTCTTTTTCGGGCCGTCGGCCTGTTCCGCGTCTTTCAGACGGAAACGGTTTACCTTCTTGCCCGAGCCGGCCTCGGCGTATTTCAGGATTTGTTCGAATTGCCGATGGACCACGCGCCCGATCTCGGTAGCATCCTGCTTCGGGTGATCAATGAAGTCGATGCTTGGCTCCGAGTCAGCCTTCTCTTTGATGCTGCAAAGTGCGTGGGCCACCAAACGGAGAGCCTCGCAATCCTCCCGGTTGTACTGAAGAAGGGCGTGCATGTACTGATCGGCTCCGGTCATCTCCCACCGGTGCCGCCAAACCAGGCTCTGCAAGCCTGACGCTTCTGGAGCTGTCCAGGTGGCACCCAGGAAACTCCCCAACGCTTTGAGGCCGTTCGACCGAACAGGGGAATAGATCTTCCCGTAAATGGACGCGATGACATTGACCAGCCGCCCGACCACTTCTTGCCCTTTGCCGTAGCGCTTCGCTAGCGACTCGAAAGCCTTTCGCTCGTAGCTGCCATAGTGGTAGAGAGGAGCATCCGGAAATTCCGCGACTCGGTCGAGAAAACTCTGCCAGATCCGGCCTTCTTCCACCACGCCATTCGCCCAGAAGGAGTGATACCGGGTCTCGCCATTCTCGCAGGCTAGAAGGCCGATCAGGTAATGGGAGCCTCGGTCGGGGATGCCCTCTACATCAACGAATAACTCGACTTCGCGTCGAGACAGATCCGGCAGCTGCTCGACGTACGTTTTCTTCGTCCGAAGCGCCAACGCCTGCAACTCCAGGTTGTGTCGAACGGGTCGCCGCCCTCTCTTTTTGGTCCGCCTGGGTTGGAAGAGGTATGAGAGTTGATTAACGGTAAAGATACCTGTTGCACGGTACTTCTTCATGATCCGCGGAGACATCCGGTCAAGGAGGCTGAGGTTGTCTTCCGTTTCGGCTTGGCGGTAGCAGGGGCCTCGGAACGGGCACGAAGGGCAGTGCTTGTTCAGAATGACGGGTGGAGCCTCGTCGCTGGGGTCTTTGGTCCATGCCTTCAGGACCGCGACGATGGACTTCACCTGCTGATACTTCGCCGTTAAATTGAGCCGACATGCTTGCCCATCGGCACGAACGATTGTCCCTGCGATCGGGACATGGTGTTGCAACTGCCCGAGGACATGCCCCAGATACGCCAGCGCGATGACCTGTGATTTTGCGACTCGATGGGTCCCGACGACCATGGCCGGCTCGTAACCGTTCTTTCTCTTTCCCGGCGCCGAAGTCTCTCTTGCCCATCGGACGGCATCACAGCGGGCTTCCAGCCCGTCCAGGGACAGCAGGACGTCGACGATAATCTCGCGGTCACCCGAGGGGTCAAGTGGGCCACGGGAGACTACCGCGCTGGTAGTCTCCAACAAGGTGTTGCGATAGGTCTTACGGTTCTCCGCTGCCTGTTCTTCAACGAGAGAGGCATATTCGTGAGGGTCCCTCTCGACTTTGTCCCACAGAAGGAGGAATGCTTTCCGAGGGCAGAGTGAATAGCTTTCCACGATCTCAGAAGTGATGGCGAATGTCATACGCGGTGGCTTTCCTTCTACGGACAGAAGCTCCGCATCTGTCGGTTCCGCCTAACGTCGCCGCTCAGCCGCGGCGGGCGCGCCACCGCCCCAGCAATTGAGAAAGCCGAGCGCCTGCCGGCGGCTGCAGCGGCCTGTTAGGCTTTGTACCTCGCGCGATGAGACGCGCGAGTGAGCGCCGATTGCGCTCGACGTAGTCCATCACTTCCTCGGTCTGAGCCTCGCCCATCAGCCCCAGCCCGTGGTGACTCGCCAGATAGCAGAAGGCGAACGAGAGGTGTGAGTCCGCGAAGACTTCGGGATTGCCATCTCGGGTGGCGATGTAACTGGCCAACGCGGCTTCGGTCGCCCTGGCCAGCTTCCGACCGGATCGCGGGAGGCCGCGAAACTTCAGCGCCACCGCTGGTGCGAGGTGAAACAGTTCGGCCTCGCCGAACGGCTCGCCGACCGCAGGGCCGAAGGGGATTGCCTCCCGCGCGTCCTGGTACGCCGCTGCTATCTCTACGAGCCAAACCTCAAGACTCGCCGGAACTGGATTCTTCGCTTTCATGATCATGCGGCAGTCAGTAGCCTAACGCGATCTCACCTGAACTGCGTTATACGGCCGCGTAGTTCTGTATAGCGCGACTGACGAGCGGGCGGGGGTCAGAGTTTCCGCGACGTTGGGGAGCGCCGCTGGCTCGCACGCCGCGATATCCCGCGAGGCGTTGCAAGATATCACGGCCCCCGCATGAGGTAATCGGCAGGTCTTTGTTCGTCGCCGCGCGCGCTACCGCTGGCCTTGGGCGCGGTTGGCGATCGCGACGGTCTTCTGCTCGACGTCGAAGCGGAGCGTCTCCTTCGTCTCGACGTCGCCGCCCGTCACCCGGAGGAAGAACGTGTCGTTGCCGTACTCGATCGAATGGATGTCGCTGACGGCGAACACCGCCGCGTGGCCGGGCTCGTTGAGGAACTCCTTCTGGAGGACGACCTCCGCGTAGCCCGGCTTGCTGCCGTCATCGAGCCGGCGCCATCTGCGCATCCGCGTCGGGTTCTTGTAGTTACCGTAGATGACCCAGCACGGCCCGTGGTCGTGCACCGAGGACTTGCCCGCCTTCTCGCGCCCGTGGACGAGCACGTGGACGTCCGTTTCCGGGTCGTGCCCGATCTCCGTCAGAGTGGTATAGGGTGGCGGGTCGCCGAGATGCTTCGTCAAGAGCTGCGGGTTGTGGAGCAGCTTTTCCAGATGCTCACGGATCTCCGCGAGGCCCGAGGGAACACCTTTGCCTTTGATGGTGGCGCGTGTATCGGCGAGGAACTGATCCAGCGTGTAGGCGGTGTCCGTGGTCATGGCCGTCTCCTTGTCGGATACTCGCGATGATATCAGTTACCGGGCGCTGCGCCGTCTCGTTCGCCGGACACGACGATAGGCGGACGTGCGCCTCATGTCAAAGCGCAGAGACAGGTTCGGGCACGCTTGTGGCGAAGTGACACCGCCGGCTCAGTTTGACGCCGACGCGTTGATTGAGCGGGCGGCGACTGGTAGCGTAGCCGCTCATGGAGCACGCACATTCGTCCGGAGGTGGAACGATGCGAGTATCCGCGAAGCAGATTCGCCAGCAGCTCGTGTCCGTGCTTCGCGCCTGGGGCATGTCGGATGCGCACGCCGAGACGACGGCCGAGATGATGCTGGAGACCGATCTGCGGGGCGTCGACTCTCACGGCATCTCGATGTTGCCCACGTACGACCGCGAGTTTCGCGCGGGTCGGCTCAACATGCGGCCGGTGTTCAAGACCGTGCGCGAGCTGCCGGCGATGGCGCTGATCGACGCGGACGCTTCGCTTGGCCATCCAGTCTCGGTGCACGCGATGAACATGGCGGTCGACAAGTGTCTCCAGACCGGCGTGGCGGTCGTGTCGGTGTTCAACTCGCATCACTTCGGCGCGGCCGGCTGCTACTCGAGGATCGCGGCGGAGCGAGGCATGATCGGCATGGTGACCTCGGCCACACGGGGCGTGACGATGGTGCCGACGTTCGCCGCCGAGCCCGTCATGGGCACCAACCCGATCGCGTTCGCGGCGCCGGCGAAGCGCAATGCGCCATTTCAGCTCGACATGGCGACGACCACGGTCGCCGCCGGCAAGGTGAAGGTCTACAAGCTCAATCACCGCCCGTTGCCATCCGGCTGGGTCGTGGACGGCAACGGTGAGCCGGTCACCGACCCCGACGAGGCCTTTCGCCACGTCTTCGAGCGACCGGAGGGTGGGATCACGCCGCTCGGCGGCGCGCGCGAGGTCGGCGGTCACAAGGGTTACGGCCTTGCGGTGATGGTTCACATCCTCGGCGGCGTGCTGTCGGGCGCTTCGTTCTCGCCGGTCCGCAACCGGACGCAGAAACCCTCCGACCCGCACAACATCGGTCACTTCTTCATGGCGATCGATCCGCGGGCCTTCCGCGACGCGGGCGAGTTCGAGGCCGACCTCGATCAGGTGATCGACGTGCTGCACAATGCCAGGCGCTCGGACCCCGCGCAGCCCGTGCTCGTCGCCGGCGACCCCGAGATGGCGACGCGCAGCGACCGGCTTCAGAACGGTGTGCCGATCCCGGACGATCTGATGGAACAGCTCCGCGTGGTGGCGAAGAGCGCGGGCGTGCCGTGGGAGCTGGCGTGATGGCTGGCGCGGTCGGATTCATCGGTCTCGGCAACATGGGTCGGCCCATGGCGCTGAACCTCGTGAAGCACGGATTCTCGCTCGTCGTGCACGACATCGATCCGGCGAAGGTCGAGCCGTTGCGCAAGCAGGGCGCCACCGTGGCCGATTCCGCTCTGCAGGTGGCGGCTGCGGCAGATCGGACGATCTGCATCGTGGAAACCACCGTGCAGGCGGAGTCGGTCATCGTCGGCGAGCGCGGCATCATCCAGGGTGCCAAGCCGGGGCACATCGTCGTCTGCATGAGCACGATCGATCCGTTCGTCGCGCGACGGATGGCGGGCGAGCTCGGCACGCGCGGGGTGGCGATGCTCGATGCGCCCGTGAGCGGCGGCACGGCACGCGCGGCGTCCGGCGAGCTGTCGATCATCGCCGGCGGTGACGCGACGACATTTGCGGCCTGCACCGACCTGTTCAAGGCCATGGGCACGAAGCAGTTCCACGTCGGCGGCATCGGGCAGGGCCTGGCGATGAAGCTCGTCAACAACATGTTGAACCAGGTGAATCGGGTCGCCGTCGCCGAGGCGCTGATCCTGGGCGTGAAGGCCGGGCTCGATCCCCAGATGATCTACGACGTGATACGCGTGAGCACGGGCTCGAGCGTCGTGTTCGAGACGGGCGTGCCGAAGATCCTCGCGCGCGATTTTTCGCCGGGCGGCACCGTCGACATCACGTACAAGGACCAGGAGCTGGAGACCGCGTTTGCCAAGCAGCTCGGTGTGCCGTTGTTGCTGGCGAACGTGACGCAGCAGCTCTATCAGATGGCGCGAGCCGCCGGCCTCAACAAGGAGGACGGGCTCTCGGTCATCAAGGTGCTGGAGAAGCTCGCGGGGGTGCAGGTGGGAGGCCCGAAATGAACGAGAACAGCTACCGGGCGCGCGACGAGCGCGGCGAAGTGCAGATCGGCACCTGGGTGACGATGATCCGGACGCCGGCGATCCTGACGCTGCTCCAGGCGGCTGGCCTCGACTTCGTGCGGGTCGACATGGAGCATTCGCCGTTCTCGATGGAGACCGTCGCCGA
Organism: Methylomirabilia bacterium; assembly: GCA_041490825.1. GTDB lineage: Bacteria > Methylomirabilota > Methylomirabilia > Rokubacteriales > CSP1-6 > JBGPTW01. The sequence continues at coordinate 8,425 of JBGPTW010000181.1, forward strand.
CATGGCGACGCTCGCGCGCGCGCTGAACTTTCCGATGGTCGTTCGCCCGCCCGAGGGCAATCGCGAGTGGATCACGCGGCTGCTGGACGCCGGCGTCTGGAACTTGCACATCCCACAAGTCGACACACCGGAGCAAGCCGCCGCGGTCGCGTCCTGCTGCCGTTACGCGCCGCTGGGCGAGCGCGGCATGTACGGGTTCGGCCCGCACACCGAGTACCGCACGCTGCCGCCGGCCGAGCACATGGCTACCGCCAACGCGCGCGTGCACGTGACGATCATGCTGGAGACGAAGGAGGCGTTTGCCCGGCTCGACGAGATCGCGTCGGTCCCCGGCATCGACGCGATGACGATCGGGCCGACCGACCTCGCGCAGAATCTCGGTGTGCTCGGCACCTCGAAGCAGCGCGAGGTGCTGGATGAGCACCGCACACGGCTCGTCGCCGCCGCGCGCAAGCACGGCAAAGCCGTCGCGATGATCACGGACAGCGTGGACGGCATGCGCCAGATGATCGCGCTCGGAGCGACGATCATCAACTACGCGTCGGACGCGGCGGTGCTTCGGTCGAGCTACGCATCGGTCATGGAGGAGTTCCGGCGCCGCCGCTGAGCGTCGTTCGTTACGTTGCCCTTCTCCGCCTCGCGGACTTCCGCTATCTCGGGATCGCGACGCTCCTGAACTCGGTCGGGATGATGGGCGAGGCGGTCGTGCTCGGCTGGCTGACGCTCGAGCTGACGAACTCTCCCTTCCTGGTTGGCGTGGCGATGAGCGCGCGGGCGCTCCCGCTGTTCTTCGTCGGCGTGCCGGCCGGCGTGCTCGCCGATCGGCTTCCGCGTCACCGGGTGTTGGTTGCGACGAGCACCGGACAGGCCGTCACGTCGGCGACGATCGGTGTCCTCACGCTGCTCGGCGTCGTCACGCTGACGCACATCCTGCTGCTCACCCTCGCGGCCGGAGTCATTCGCGGACTCGACCATGCGGCGCGGCAAACCTACGTGCACGATGTCGTCGGCGCTCCCCAGCTCATGAATGGGCTGGCCATCCTGGGTGTCTCGATGCGCGTTGGCTGGCTTCTCGGCTCGCTTGGAGCTGGCGCCGTCATCGCGCACCTCGGCTCCGGTGCGGCGTATCTGGCGGTGGCCGCCAGCTATCTCACCGGCGCGGGTACGCTTCTGCCCGCGTCAGCCCCGGTCGGGGCCGCGCCGCCAAGCCCTGGGTCCGTGTGGCAAAGCCTCACGGGATTCGTCACCGCGCTGCGGCGGAACAGCGTCCTGCCGGTGCTCATGGTGCTCACTGCCGGCGCCGAGATCCTCGGGTTTTCCCACCAGGTGCTCCTTCCCAGCCTGGCGCGCGACGTTCTGCGCGTCGGGCCCGAGGGACTCGGTGTGATGAATGCCGCCCGCGCCGTCGGCGGAATCCTCGGCCTCTTCGCCGTATCGGCGCGCAGCCCGGCTCAGGGCGGTGGGGTGCTGTTCCTCGCGGTGCTCGCGTTCTTCGGCGCGGGATTGGTCGGTCTTGGCTTCGCGCCTCATTTCCTGGGTTTCCTCGGCGTCCTTGCGGTCCTGGTCGTCGCGAACTCGATGGGCGCTCTCGCGGATCTGCTCGCGCAAAGCCTCATGCAGCTCAACGTGCCGGCGCAGCTCCGCGGCCGCGCCGGCGGTGCGTGGGTGGTCGCGATCGGTCTCGCCCCGCTCGGCCAGCTCCAGATCGGCGCGCTCGCGTCGCTGTTCAGCGTGAGCGTCGCGCTCGGAGCGAGCGGGTTCGCACTGGTGATGCTGGCGGGTACGACCGCGCTGCTGTTCCCGCGGCTCCGGAGATTGTGAGGCGGGCCCCTCAATGCGGCGATCCTCGTCACGCTTGACGGGCAGGAGGGGCCCACGTTCTGCCTGATCGGCCCGGCCCGCGGCCCCGCATTCCTCGGCGCGGTCACCCTCGAGGAGTTTGCGCTCGGTGTCGATCCCGTCGCTAAACGGCTCCTGCCGGTTCAGAGCTACCTCACGCCTCAGATCTTGGCGCCGCGGCCGGCCCAGTAGGGTTCGCGCAGCACGCGCTTCAGAAGCTTTCCGGCCGCGTCGCGCGGGAAATCCTCGTGGAACGAAACCTGGCGCGGCACCTTGTAGCCTCCCACGTGCCGGCGCGCGAACGCCATGACGGCCTCGGCGGTGAGGCGCGAGCCAGGCCGTGGCTGGACGGCGGCGTGCACGCGCTCGCCCCACTCGTCGTCGGGCACGCCGAAGACGGCCACGTCTTGAATGTCGGGGTGATGGTGCAGCGCGTCTTCGTATACGTGATGACGTGCTGGCCCGGAGCAAGGCCGAGACCCAGGAGACTCTGGGCCAGACGGTTGCGGCGCTCGCAGTAGTCGGCCCAGGTCCAGCGCCGCTCGCCCTGGATGAGCGCCGCTTTGTCTGGATGGTCCTCCGCGTGACGCGCGATGACGTCCGTCATTGCTCGGGGCTTGCGCTAGCCCGGATTGCTCACGAACGATCGCGCGCGAGCCGCCGAAACCGAGCGCCGGGCTGGGGATCGCCCCGGAATTCCGCGAGCTGATGGCGCAAGCGCCGAAACGCTGGGGACCGCGGTCAGGGGCGTGGGTGCCCAGCCGACGCCACACGCCAACGCAACCCCGGCGCCATCCCCAGCCCGACACTCGGCCTCGGCGGCCACCGCGCTCGATGCTCCGGGGCGTCGGCGCGCTCGCGATGACAGCGCGCCTACGAAGCCGGAATCGCG
>JBGPTW010000182.1:0-10917 GCA_041490825.1 Methylomirabilia bacterium
CCGGTTGACCCGTTCCCGTAGCGTGCGATCGAGGGCAATTAGGCCACGAGTGGGAACGGCTCGCGGGTCATCGGTCAAAGGGCCTCGTGGTCAGAGGCCCCTCACCGACCCGGCCGGCCCGCGACGCCACGGGCTCGATTGCCGGTGAGCATTCATGAACAATCCGGGCTGGCGGACTCCTTCGGAGAGAATCGTATGGCGACTGTATACATTCCGACGCCGTTTCGTCGTGCGACCAACAATCGGGACCGCGTCGAAGTCCGCGCTCCGGACGTCGCGCGACTGCTCGACGAGCTCGAGACGACCTACGGCGGGTTCAAAGGCCTCGTTCGCAACGAGAGCGGCGAGGTCCACCATCACGTCAACATCTACGTGAACAGCGAGGCCATCGAGGAGTTGCAGGGCCTCAAGACGCCGCTCGCCGACAGCGACGAGGTCACGATCATTCCCGCGCTCGCAGGCGGGTGGTTGTGATCGTCACCGCGGAGGAGCTCGAGACCGTCCGCGAGCACGCCGTCCGCGAATACCCTCGCGAGTCGTGTGGCGTGATCCTCACGCGGGGCGCCGAGCGTCGCCTCATGGCGTGCCGCAACGTCCAGGACGAGCTGCACGCGCGTGATCCTGAGCGCCATCCCCGCGATGCCAGGACGGCGTACTACATCGATCCGGTGGATCTGCTCGGGATCGGCCGTCTCGAGGCGAACGGGTTCGTGGTGAGCGTGATCTACCATTCGCACGTCGACGCGGGGGCGTACTTTTCCGATACGGACAAACGCAATGCCCTGATGGCCGACGAGCCGGCGTATCCGGGCGTGACGTATTTCGTCACGGCGGTGATGCAGGGAGCGCTACAAACTACGGCCGCCTTCAGGTGGGATGCGAGCCGGCGGGATTTCCTTCCCGTCGCGCTCGATGTCACGGCATCGAAGGCCCAGGAGCGATCGGCATGACGGCATCGGGCCGACTCTACGAGGCAGCCTCGCGCGTGATCCCGGGCGGCGTGAACAGCCCGGTCCGCGCGTTTCGCGGTGTGGGCGGCGAGCCGTTCTTCGTGGCGCGTGCCGAAGGCCCGCGGCTCTGGGACGTCGATGGTCGGTGCTATCTCGATTTCGTCGGCTCGTGGGGTCCGCTCATCCTCGGCCATGCGCCGAAGCCGGTCGTCGATGCGGTCGCCGACGCCGCGCGTCGCGGGACCAGCTATGGCGCTCCTACGCCGCTCGAAGTCGAGATGGCCGAGGTGATCATCCGCGCGTATCCGTCGATGGAGATGGTGCGCCTGGTGAGCTCGGGTACCGAGGCGGCGATGAGTGCGATCCGGGTCGCGCGAGGCGCGACGGGTCGCGATCTCCTCGTGAAGTTCGACGGCGGGTACCACGGACACGCGGACAGCTTACTGGTCCGCGCCGGCTCGGGTGGCGCCACCTTCTCCATTCCGGACAGTCGCGGTGTCCCCGCCGCGCTCGCTGCGCTCACCGTGACCGTACCGTTCAATGATCTCGACGGCGCTCGTGCGATCTTCCGGAGCCACGGCGATCAGATCGCCGCCGTGATCGTGGAGCCGATCGCCGGGAACATGGGTGTGGTGCCTCCGGCGCCGGGCTTCCTCGAAGGCCTGCGCGAGGAAAGCGCGCGTCACGGATCGGTCCTGATATTCGACGAAGTCATCACGGGGTTCCGCGTGGCGTTCGGCGGCGCGCAGGAACGATATGGAGTGCGGCCCGACCTGACGTGTCTCGGGAAGATCATTGGCGGCGGCTTGCCGGTCGGCGCGTATGGCGGTCGTCGAGATCTCATGGCTCAGGTGTCACCGCTCGGCCCCATCTATCAGGCGGGAACACTCTCCGGTAACCCGCTCGCCGTCGCCGCCGGCCTCGCCACGATCGACGCGCTTCGTGATCCCGGTGTTTACGATCGCCTCGAGCGTCTCGGCGCGCGGCTCGAGCAAGGCCTGCGCGTGGCCGCTGCGCAGGCTCGCATCCCGCTGACCGTCAACCGCGTTGGGTCGATGCTGACCGGATTCTTCACGGACAAGCCGGTCACCGATTACGCCTCCGCGAAGACGGCTGACACCGCGCGCTACGCGCGCTTCTTCCACGGCATGCTCGACCGCGGTGTGTACCTCGCTCCCTCGCAGTTCGAGGCGGCCTTCGTCTCGCTCGCGCATTCCGAGCCCGACCTCGACGAGGCAGCGCGCTGCGCGACCGAGGCGCTCGCGACGCTCGGCTGAGAACGCGAAATCTGCGTCGCTGACGTTGACTTGCTTCCGCGGCAAGTGATAGGCTTCACGAGCGTTTTCAAACCTTGGAGGGTGCACGACTGCCGATGAGAGCGAAGGCAGGCGTGGGTGCACTGGGTTTCGTGCTCCTCGCCGTTTTGATTGTGCTTGGGCTGTCGACGTGGAGCCGGCAGCCGGCAGTCGCAAAACCTTCCGAGCAGCCGATCAACTTTCCCCATAACGTTCACGTCGGGACGTACAAGATCGATTGTCGCTACTGCCACACCGAGGCGCGCCGCTCCGAGTACGCGGGCTTGCCTTCGGTGACCCGGTGCATGGGCTGTCACAAGATCGTGGCGGCCGACCGCCCCGAGATCCGGAAGCTGGCGGAATATGCCGCAAAATCACAGCCGATTCCATGGCAGCGCGTCTACAAGCTTCCCGAGTTCACCTACTTCACGCACAAGGCTCACATTCGCACGGGGCTGCGCTGCCAGCAGTGCCACGGACCGGTGGAAACGATGACGACCGTCGCAGCAACCACGGGGCCGCAGTTGACGAACGACCTCATGAACCTCGTTGGTCTGCGCACGGCCGCCCCGCCGCTCACGATGGGCTGGTGCGTGGAGTGCCATCGCGAGCAGAACGCCACGCGCGGCACCAAGGCGCCGCTCGACTGCGTGATGTGTCACCATTGAACGGAGACCGCATGCCGGGAGTTGCGAGTAGTCGCTCGGAGAATCCCGGGTCGAGGAGCGCCACGGGTCCCCCGGGGCGCTCCGAGCGTTGGGGGTCTGGGGGCCATGTCAGGCGCGTCCGCGCGCCTCTCGAGGCCCCCAGTACGAATATATGAACCGGCGCGACTTCTTCAAGGTGATCGGCACGACGGCGGCGGCCGCCACCGCCGGGTGCAGCGCGAGCCCCGAGCGTCTGCTCCCTCTCGTCGTGCCGAACGAACAGCTCGTCCCGGGTGTCGCGTCGTGGTTCTCGACGGTCTGCCGCGAGTGTCCGGCCGGATGCGGTGTCATCGCGCGCAATCGCGAAGGTCGCATCGTCAAGCTCGAGGGCAATCCCGATCATCCCGTCAACCACGGGGCGCTCTGCGCGCGGGGCCAGGCGGCACTGCAAGGGCTGTATCATCCCGACCGGTTCGCTGGTCCTCGGCGGCGATCGGGCGCGGCATTCACCGCGGTCGGCTGGGACGACGCCTTGAAGACGGTGAGCGACAGGCTCGCGGCGAGCCGCCAGGCAGGGAAGGGGCGCGGGATCGCGCTCGTGTCCCAGCTGGAGAACGGAAATGTCGGCGTCTTCCTCGATCGGTGGACGCAGGCGCTCGGCGCCCGTCCTCGGACGACGTTCGAGCCGTTCGCGTACGAGGCGATTCGCGTCGCCAACCGATTGACGTTCAACCGCGACGCGATTCCGTACTACGCGTTCGAGGACGCCGAGGTGGTGCTGTCGTTTGGCGCTGATTTCCTCGAGACGTGGCTCTCCAACGTGGGCTACGCGCGGAGCTTTGCGCGGATGCACACGTTCCGCGACGGTCGCGCCGGCACGTTCATCCACGTCGAGCCGCGCCAGTCGCTCACCGCCTCGAACGCGGACGACTGGGTCCGGAACGCGCCGGGCACCGAAGGCCTGCTCGCGCTGGCGATCCTCAAGGTCCTGATCGAGACCGGCGGTGCGGACCGGCAGTTCGCGCCGGCGGTCGCTCACGTCGACGTGGCGAAGGTCGCCGCGGTCAGTGGAGTTCCCACCGAGCGCATCAAGCACATCGCCGAAGTGTTCGGTCACGCCAGGCCCGGGCTTGCCGTGGGCGGCGGCGTGGCGGCGACGGGAACGCACGCGACGGCGACGCTGGCCGCGATCAACTTTCTCAATGCGGCCACCGGCAATGTGGGAAAGACCGTTCGTTTCGGTCCCGACTCGGCGTACGGAAAGGTCACGCCGTATGCGGACGTCGCCGGGCTCACGCAGGCGATGGCAAATGGTGAGGTCGACGTGCTCTTCCTCGGACCGGGTGTAAATCCGGCGTTCACGCTGCCGGCCGGGCTCAAGTTCGCCGAGGCCGTTCAGAAGGTCGGGCTGGTCGTGAGCTTCGCGAACCAGCCTGACGAGAGCGCAGCGCTCGCCCACCTGGTGTTGCCGTCGACACACTGGCTCGAGTCCTGGGGCGATTACTCGCCGCGCGAAGGCGTGCTCGGCCTGATGCAGCCGACGATGTCGCCGGCGCGCGATTCGCGGCCGTGGACCGATGTGCTCCTGACGGTGGCCCGGTCCGTTCTCGGCACCGAAGAAGGCAAGGGCCCGCTGCCCTGGCCGAGCTTCGAGCAATATCTGAAGTCGGCGTGGGAACCGATGGTCGGCGGCAACTTGGAAGCGGCGCTCCAGCAGGGCGGTGTCTGGAAGGAGCCGGCGGCGGTGGCCGTCACGCCGAGGATCGCTGCCGTCGACCCCGCTCCTCCTGCACTCGACGGCGATGCGAGCGGTCTCGCGCTCCTCGTGTACCCGTCGCTCAGGTGGTACGACGGCCGCAGCGCCACGCGGGCATGGTTGCAAGAAGTCCCCGACGCGATGACGCAGGCCGTCTGGGATGCCTGGGTCGAAGTGCCGACCGCGGTCGCGCAGATGCTCGGGATCGTGCAGGGTGACGTCGTGAAGATCACGTCGCCTCACGGCGCGATCGAGTTGCCCGCGTACGTCTCGGCGAGCCTCGATTCGAAGTCGGTCGCGATCCCGCTCGGTCATCGCTACGCGGGATATCACGTGCCCCGGTACGTGAACGCCGGATCCACGACGACCAACGCCGTGACGCTCCTCGGACCTCGACCGGACGCGACGTCCGGCGGTCTGCCGTACCTCGGTGTCCGGGTGACGCTGACGAAAACCGGCGCCCGACGGCCGCTCGCGATCCTGCAAGCGACCCACGATCAGGAGGAGCGCGAGCTGGCCCAGCATGTCGATCTGCGGGCGGCGCGTGAGCAGGCCCTGCGCGGCAAGCGTGAGACTCACGAGCCGGTGAGCATGTACCCGCCACAGGAGTACAAGGGTTATCGCTGGGGCATGGCGATCGACGTCGACGCGTGCATCGGCTGCCAGGCCTGCGCTGTCGCGTGCCAGGCCGAGAACAACGTGCCGATCGTCGGCAAGCGGGACGCGGCATACGGCCGGCAGCTTCACTGGATCCGCATCGAGCGGTGGGCGGAAGGCGATTCGGCGCATCCGCAGAACCTCTTCCTGCCGATGATGTGCCAGCACTGCGAGGTCGCGCCGTGCGAGCCCGTCTGTCCGGTCTTCGCGGCTTATCGGACGGAAGAGGGTCTGAACGGCCAAGTCTACAACCGATGTGTCGGCACACGGTACTGCGGCAACAACTGCCCGTACCACGTCCGGCGGTTCAACTGGTGGCAGTACGAGTTTCCGGAGCCGCTCGACGTTCAGCTCAATCCCGACGTCACCGTCCGGCAGCTCGGCGTCATGGAGAAATGCACGATGTGCATCCAGCGGATCGTCGCCGGCAAGGATCACGCGCGCGACGAGAAGCGGGCGGTGAAAGACGGCGACATCATGACGGCCTGCCAGCAGACGTGCCCGACGCAGGCGATCACGTTCGGGAACCTGAAAGACCCGGGCAGCGACGTGTCGAAGCTGTCGCAGTCCCCGCGTGGCTATCACGTCCTCGAAGAGCTGGGGACCCGACCCGCGCTCACGTATCTCAAAAAGGTCGTCAAGGAGCACGCCTGATCCGATGAGCCAGGTACGCACGGGCCCGGGCTCGCCGACCTTCGCCGACGTCAACCGCGACGTTCTCCGCACGCTGGAGCCGCCCGGGAACATGTACTTCGCGTGGATGTGCGTGGTGGGGCTGATCCTCACCGCCGGAATCCTCGCGTGGACCTACCAGATCTACTTCGGCATGGGCACGGCGGGGAAGCGGACGCCCCAGATGTGGGCGATGTACATCACGACGTTCGTCTTCTGGATCGGTATCGGCCACGCGGGGACGCTGATCTCGGCCGTCCTCTATCTCTTCCGTGCGCGCTGGCGCACGTCGGTCTACCGGGCCGCGGAGGCGATGACGATCTTCGCCGTGCTGACCGCAGGCCTGTTCCCGCTGATCCACGCGGGGCGGATGTGGTTTGCGTACTTCCTGCTGCCGTATCCCAATCAGCGTTACCTGTGGCCCAACTTCCGGTCGCCGCTGGTCTGGGACGTGTTCGCCATCTCGACGTACCTCAGCATCAGCACGGTGTTCTTCATCGTCGGGCTGGTCCCGGACATCGCGGCCCTGCGGGACGCGTCTGTCGGCTGGCGCCGGCGGGTCTACACGATGCTGTCGATGGGATGGGAGGGAAGCTACTCGCAGTGGCGCCACTACTTGCGAGGGTACGGCCTCCTGGCCGCCCTGGCCACGCCGCTCGTCCTGTCGGTGCACAGCGTCGTGTCGTGGGACTTCGCGGTGGCGCTGGTCCCGGGCTGGCACTCCACGCTGTTCGCGCCGTTCTTCGTCGATGGCGCGATCTTTTCCGGCTTCGCGATGGTGATGGTCCTGATTCTGCCGATGCGCCACTACTTCAAGCTCCACGCCTACATCGAAGACCGGCACCTCGAGGCCATGGGCAAGCTCATTCTCGTCACCGGACTGGTGCTGACGTACTTCTACATTTGCGAGGCGTTCACCGCCTGGTACAGCGGTGACGTCTTCGAGCGCGCCTCGCTGTTCTGGAAGGTGACGAAAAACTACGCGTGGGCCCTGTGGCTCATGTACTTCTGCAACTGCGTCTCACCGCTCATCCTCTTCTGGAAGAAGGCGCGGACGAGCCCGGTGATCCTGTACGTGGTGTCGATCCTCGTGCTGATCGGGATGTGGTTCGAGCGCTTCAACATCATCGTCCCGTCGCTCGGGCACGACTTTTACCCGTACACGTGGGGCATCTACAAACCCACCTGGACGGACACGACGATCATCATCGGCAGCTTCGCCTGGTTCTTCATCCTCTTCCTCGGGTTCATCAAGCTGCTGCCGTCGCTGTCGATCGTGGAGGTCAAGGAGACGCTGCCTCACCCGGTGAAGGACGCCGCCCATGCCGGCCACTGACACCGTGCTGGGTGTCTTCGCACACGTCGACACCACCGTGCGGGCGCTCGAGGAGCTGCGGGCCAAGGGCTATCACGACCTCGAGGTCTACATGCCGGTGCCCATCCACGAGATCTCGGAAGTGCTGGAGCGTGACCGTCCCGTCAGCCGGGTGCGACTCTTCACCCTGCTTGGCGCCCTCACCGGGACTGTCTCGGGCTTCATACTGACGATCTGGTCGGCGATGAAGTGGAACCTCGTGACCGGGGGCAAGCCGATCGAGTCCATCCCGCCGTTCGTCGTGATCGCGTTCGAGTTGACGATCCTCTTCGGTGGGATCGCCACCCTCATCGGCGTGGTCGTGCTCGGTCGGTTGCCACGATTCCGGGCCACGCCGGCCTTCGACCCGCGGTTCACGAACGACCGCTTCGGCGTGGCGGTGAACTGTGCCACGGAGCGGAGCGCGTCGGTGCGCGAGATCCTGCAGCGATCCGGAGCCGAAGAGGTGCGGGCGTGAAGTACGTCTTCATCTTCGTTCTCCTGATCGTCGCCGCCTCGGGCGGCCTGCTGGGTGCGGTCGTCGTGTATCACTGGATGAACAACATGACGGACACGGCGCGCATCGTCCCTGGTGAGCGCGTCTTCACCATGCCGGCGGGCGTGGTGCCGCGCGGAGGAGAGCTGATCATCCCGAAGGAGCGGCGGGACGCGGCGGCCAAGCAGCCGAACCCGATCAAGCCGTCGGAAGCCTCGATCGCTGAGGGCCGCGAGCACTTCACGACATTCTGCGTGCCCTGCCATGGGCCGGAGGCGAAGGGCGGGGTGACCGGCCCGGTGGCGACGAAGTTCATCCCGACACCCGACCTGACGAGTCCGGATCTCCAGAAGCAGCGGACCGACGGCTACTGGCACAGCTACATCGTCACTGGTGGCGCGGTGATGCCTGCGTACGGCGAAGCGCTCTCGTCCACCGAAGCCTGGCACATCGTGAACTTCCTCCGCTCGGTGGCGACGAAATGACGATCTTCTGGGCCCTGATCTCCGCGATCGGCGCGATCACGTTCGTCGTGGGCACGAACTCGGGGGACGCAGCCCGTGTCTGGTCGATCTACCTGGTCAATCTCGTGTTCTGGTCGGGGCTGGCCGCGACCGGCCCTGCCATCGCGGGAATGATGCAGCTCACCGAAGCGCGGTGGTCACCGAGTGTTCGGCGCATTGCGTTGACGACGGCAGGGTTCCTGCCGATCTCGTTCGTGCTCTTGGTGGTCCTCTTCTTCGGTCGCGAGTCACTCTACGGGTGGGAGAGGACGCCGGTACCCGTGAAGGAGGTATGGCTCAACGGGCCGTTTTTCTGGGGGCGGACGTTCATTCTCGCCCTGGCGCTGTTCGCCACCTGCTTCGCGTTCGTGCGGGCGCTGCTGAGCGACCCCATCCCGCCCGACAACGACGGTGAGCGCGCGCGCCGCAATCGGCTGGCAGTGGTGCTGCTCATCCTCTGGATCGTGACGCTGTCGCTCTGGGGATTCGACCTGATCATGTCGATCGACCCCTCCTGGTACAGCGGCCTCTTCGGCGGCTACTTCGTCGTCAGCACGCTGTACACGGGCTTCGCGCTCCTGTCGATCATGGCGGTGCGGGCCAACGCGCGGGGGCTCGCTTCCATTCCGCCGGCGGCTGTTCAGGACGTCGCCAAGCTTCAGTTCGCGATGTCGATCATGTGGATGTACTTCTTCTGGTCGCAGTACCTCGTCATCTGGTACGGCAACGTTCCCGTCGAGACGCGGTTCTTCGTCCGGCGCTTGTTCGTCCAGCCCTGGCAGACGGTGGCGTGGGTCGTCCTGGTCGTCGGCTGGGTCATCCCGTTCGCCTATCTGCTGAAGCGGCTCACCGGCCGGCCGCCTCGACGGCACAGTCCGCTCGTCGTGATCGCGGTCTTCGGGCTCTTCGCGATCTTCCTCGAGCGTGTCTTCGTCATCTTTCCGTCGGTGACGAGTGACAACCGTTTGCCGCTCGGCCTCCGAGACCTTGCCATCACCGCCGGCTTCTTCGCCCTCTTCGCGCTGAGCCGGCGCTGGTTCTTCAACCGGTTCAAGCCGGTTCTGAATCTTCCACACACCGGACATTAGAACTGGGGGCCCCGAAATGGCCCCCAGACCCCCCACGCTCGTCGCCCCCGGCAAGCCGGGCGCGCCTCGACCCCCTCCCACGCTCGTCGCGCCCCGGCACGCCGGGCGCGCCTCGACCCCACGCTCGGAGCGCGCCCGGGAACCCCGGAAGGGGTTTCTCACACGAGACCGCGATAGAGTAGGAACGTGCTGACCGTCGAAGAAGCGCTCGAGCAGATTCTCTCGCGCATCCGGCCTCTGGAGACCGAGCGCGCCGACATCATGGTCGCGCTCGGTCGGCCGCTCGCCGAGACGATCACGTCCCGGCGTCAGATTCCACCCTGGCCCAACTCGTCGATGGACGGTTACGCCGTCCGTGCGGTGGACACCGGCGGCAAGCCGTTGATGGTCGTGGGACGGATCGCGGCAGGCACGCTGCCGGACCGCGCTATCGAGTCCGGTGAAACGATGCGGATCTTCACCGGCGCGCCATTGCCTGACGGTGCCGATGCCGTGGTCCCACAAGAGGACGTCGAGGTTCAGGGTGATCGCATTCTGATCGGACAGCGCGTGTCGTCGGGCGCATTCGTTCGCCCGGCCGGCGAGGATGTCCAGCGGGGCGACATCGTGCTCGAACCGGGTCAGACGATCGGCGCCGCGGAGGTGGGACTTCTCGCGACGCTCGGCGTCTCGCAGGTCAGCGTGGGACGGCGGCCGCGCGTGGCGATCTTGTCGACGGGCAACGAGCTTGCCGATCTCGGCGCCGAGCCCGGTCCCGGCCAGATTCCGAACACCAACACGTACGCGCTGATGGCTCAAGTGATCGAGGCGGGTGGGGAGCCGATCAACCTGGGGGTTGCTCCAGACCGGATGGAGGCGATCGAGCACCGGATTCGCTCGGGGCTCAGCGCCGATCTCTTGTTGACGTCTGCTGGCGTCTCGGTGGGCGACCTCGACCTCGTCAAGGAAGCTCTCACTCGCTGCGGTGCGGATCTCCACCTCTGGCGTGTCTCGATGCGGCCGGGAAAGCCGATCACCTTCGGGTCGGTCGGCTCGCGTCCCGTCTTCGGCCTCCCGGGGAATCCCGTGTCCGCGATGGTCACCTTCGAGCTGTTCGTGCGCCCCGCCCTGTTGAAGATGGCGGGACACCGGGTGCTCGATCGTCCTCGAATCCGGGCGACGACACTCGAGACGATCCGGAATCCCGGTCCCCGGCGCGGTTATCTGCGAGTAACGCTTCATGCGGTGGATGACGGATATGGCGCGCGACTGACCGGCGAGCAAGGCTCCGGAATTCTTCGGTCGATGGTGCTGGCCGACGGCCTCGCCGTTGTCGCTGGCGACACCGTGCTTGGCCCTGGAGACCCGGTGGAAGTACTGGTGTTACACGGCCTTCGACTGCGATGACTGAGACATCGAATCATCCCTGCTGCGCGATGGCCGCTCTAACAGCGAGCTGGGGGCCTCGAAGGCCCCCAGACCCCCATACGCTCGACGGGCGCCGGGAAACCCGGCGCCCG